>NZ_JBYOKN010000050.1:0-201 GCF_057799285.1 Comamonas sp. 14P8.1.4 | reverse complement strand
ATACCACATTGCTGCGGCTTGAAATGGTGCGTGATACATGGATCGAACATGTGACCCCTGCCGTGTGAAGGCAGTGCTCTACCGCTGAGCTAATCACGCTAAATCTGCATTGCTGCAAATTCAAAATGGTGGGTGATACATGGATCGAACATGTGACCCCTGCCGTGTGAAGGCAGTGCTCTACCGCTGAGCTAATCACCC
>NZ_JBYOKN010000049.1:0-237 GCF_057799285.1 Comamonas sp. 14P8.1.4 | reverse complement strand
TTGTTTTCCCTTCAAAAAACCCATTCACCGCTTCATGCCAGGTCGGGCACTCCACCCTTCCCGCCCAAGCAGTTGGCATATCGCCACTGACGGCTGGCGCCTGCAGCACTGCCTCCGATCGCGTTACCCGCCAGCATCTGCTGGCGGGTAACCTTCCGCAAGAATCCCGTTAAAAGGCTTTCTAACGCTTTATTGACAAACTCAGGCCGCTCTTTTTATCGCAGCAGACTCAGCACA
>NZ_JBYOKN010000048.1:0-257 GCF_057799285.1 Comamonas sp. 14P8.1.4 | reverse complement strand
GCCCGCAATGCCAACGACGGCATCTCGCTGGCGCAGACCGCTGAAGGCGCACTGGGCAAGATGGGCGACATGCTGCAGCGCATGCGTGAACTGGCAGTGCAATCGGCCAACGCCACCAACAGCAAGGCAGACCGTGAAGCGCTGCAAGCCGAAGTGAGCCAGATGCGTTCGGAAATTGACCGTGTGGCCAAGACCACCACGTTCAATGGTCAGAAGATTCTGGACGGCTCGTTTGCCGGTGGTGTGTTCCAGGTGGG
>NZ_JBYOKN010000047.1:0-259 GCF_057799285.1 Comamonas sp. 14P8.1.4 | reverse complement strand
GAAGCCCAGCATGAGCAGGCGAGGCAACTGTCATGACAACGCGGTAGCAGAAAGCTTCTTCCAATTGCTCAAGCGCGAGCGCATCCGCAAGCATATCTATGCCACCAGGCAAGAAGCACGAAGCGATGTGTTTAGCTACATTGAAATGTTTTACAACCCCATCCGCAGACATTCGTCTGCGGATGGCCTGTCTCCGATAGAGTACGAGAGACGCAATTCCATGAGGCTTGTAACTGTCTAGGAAATGCTGGTCGATTCA
>NZ_JBYOKN010000046.1:0-327 GCF_057799285.1 Comamonas sp. 14P8.1.4 | reverse complement strand
AGACAGTGCGCTGGCCTTGGCATTGGTGATACCACCCACGGTGATGTTGTCACCGGCACCCGAACCCACCTGGAACACACCACCGGCAAACGAGCCGTCCAGAATCTTCTGGCCATTGAACGTGGTGGTCTTGGCCACACGGTCAATTTCCGAACGCATCTGGCTCACTTCGGCTTGCAGCGCTTCACGGTCTGCCTTGCTGTTGGTGGCGTTGGCCGATTGCACCGCCAGTTCACGCATGCGCTGCAGCATGTCGCCCATCTTGCCCAGTGCGCCTTCAGCGGTCTGCGCCAGCGAGATGCCGTCGTTGGCATTGCGGGCGGCCAC
>NZ_JBYOKN010000045.1:0-328 GCF_057799285.1 Comamonas sp. 14P8.1.4 | reverse complement strand
ATTCACACCATGGATGCACTCTAAAGAGCGATACCCCCGCAAATCGACGCCATACGGTAGCGCAGATTTGGACTGCATCGGCAGCGCACCAAAACGAGCGGAGCATTATCGATTTAAGCTTGGTAACAAAGCAACCGCCCGTTGTTCCATGCAACGCATCACCGAATGGCGGCAATTAAAGATGGGAGCCACACACGGCGTGTGGAAGCGCCAACAAAAATGCCTCTTAAACCGAAATTTAAGAGGCTTGATATGGTGGGTGATACATGGATTGAACATGTGACCCCTGCCGTGTGAAGGCAGTGCTCTACCGCTGAGCTAATCACCC
>NZ_JBYOKN010000044.1:0-343 GCF_057799285.1 Comamonas sp. 14P8.1.4 | reverse complement strand
TTATAGAAGCACAATTTTGAGCTGGGTAGCACCGATGCGTGGCTGCCTGGCGGACAGTTATGCCTGATGACCATAGCAAGTTGGTCCCACTCCTTCCCATCCCGAACAGGACAGTGAAACAACTTTGCGCCGATGATAGTGCGGACTCCCGTGTGAAAGTAGGTCATCGTCAGGCTCTTACAGCAGCAAACCCCTGATCTCCGCAAGAGACAGGGGTTTTGTTTTTGGCGGCGCTGAAAACCAGAAGGCAAAAAAATAAGAGCGCACTGCGTGCGCTCTTATTGCGGTTCAGGCCGAAAAATAGCTGAAGCCTATAGATCAGAAGCGCTAGGCGCTCCTTTTT
>NZ_JBYOKN010000043.1:0-374 GCF_057799285.1 Comamonas sp. 14P8.1.4 | reverse complement strand
GCCCAATCCGCTCTTGCGAGCTCCGAAGCCCCTGTCTGAAAAGCCAGGGGCTTTTTCTATGGGGTGGTGCGCTGGTATTTCTGTAAATGTTTGCGAAAAAAGCTAAAGAACCGCCAAGCGGTTCCGATAAACGGTGCAAAGGACAACAAAGTTCTTGTTAAAGCAAAAGCTACACACCGTTTAAACCGCTTGTTCAAAGGATTTCTGCCATGGCCATGACCATCAACACCAATGTCGCTTCGATCAATGCACAGCGCAATCTGAGCCTGTCGGGCAGCACACTGTCCACCTCGATGCAACGCTTGTCTTCGGGCCTGCGCGTGAACAGCGCCAAGGACGATGCAGCAGGTCTGGCCATTTCGGAGCGCATGAAT
>NZ_JBYOKN010000042.1:0-410 GCF_057799285.1 Comamonas sp. 14P8.1.4 | reverse complement strand
GCTGGGCGCCTGGGGCGCCATGGCCCCAGGCTGGCGTGACTTAGACCTTCTCCAGGATCACAGCAATGCCCTGGCCCACGCCGATGCACATGGTGCACAGCGCGTAGCGGCCGCCCAGTGTGTGCAACTGGTTCACAGCCGTGGTGGCCAGGCGTGCACCGGAGGCACCCAGGGGGTGACCCAGCGCAATCGCACCGCCCCATTGGTTGACGCGCTGGTCGTCGTCGGCAATACCCAGGTCGCGCAGCACGGCCAGGCCTTGGGCGGCGAAGGCTTCGTTCAACTCAATCACGTCCATGTCTGCCAAGGTCAGGCCAGTTTGGGCCAGCACCTTGCGCACCGCAGGTGCCGGGCCAAAGCCCATGATGCGCGGGGCCACACCGGCGGTGGCCATGCCCACCACACGGGCG
>NZ_JBYOKN010000041.1:0-458 GCF_057799285.1 Comamonas sp. 14P8.1.4 | reverse complement strand
CCTGGCATTCCAAAAGCGGTGTATAGGTTTTTTGAAGGGGAAACAAAATGGCAATGACCATTAATACCAACGTTGTATCGATCAACGCACAACGTAATCTGAGCTTGTCGGGCAATGCCTTGTCCACCTCCATGCAGCGCCTGTCCTCGGGTCTGCGTGTGAACAGTGCCAAGGACGATGCAGCGGGTCTGGCCATTTCGGAGCGCATGAACGCGTCGGCCAAGGGCCTGGCGGTAGCAGCCCGCAATGCCAATGACGGCATTTCCCTGTCGCAAACGGCAGAAGGCGCATTGGGCAAGATGGGCGACATGCTGCAGCGCATGCGTGAGCTGGCCGTGCAAGCGTCCAATGCCACGAACAGCACCGCAGACCGTGAGGCACTGCAGTCGGAAGTCTCGCAGCTGACCGCTGAAATTGACCGTGTGGCCAAGACCACTTCGTTCAACGGCCAAAAGCTG
>NZ_JBYOKN010000040.1:0-473 GCF_057799285.1 Comamonas sp. 14P8.1.4 | reverse complement strand
GTTCATGCGCTCCGAAATGGCCAGACCTGCTGCATCGTCCTTGGCGCTGTTCACACGCAGGCCCGAAGACAGGCGTTGCATCGAGGTGGACAGTGTGCTGCCCGACAGGCTCAGATTGCGCTGTGCATTGATCGAAGCGACATTGGTGTTGATGGTCATGGCCATGGTGAATCTCCCAGTATTTCGTTGAAAAAATGCGAGCGCGAGCGCCCCCTCCATGCGTTGCAACATCGACTGCAGCGACTGAAAGCTGCTTGCGACTGGCACCGCCTACCAAAGAGTTATCGGACCGTCCTCTGCAGACTTGAGTGTTTTTTTACAGTTGGAGACATTTCCAGCAAAAAGGGAAATAAAAAAAGGCTGCACCCCAAAGAGGTACAGCCTGTCAAACACACTATTTTTACGCACCAAAGGCAGCCATCTAACACGATGGCAACCCTTGGCTACCTGCTTAGCGCAGCAGGCTCAGCACG
>NZ_JBYOKN010000039.1:0-483 GCF_057799285.1 Comamonas sp. 14P8.1.4 | reverse complement strand
TGCCACGCTCAAACCCTTGGCCTGGGCATTCATGCGCTCCGAAATGGCCAGACCTGCTGCATCGTCCTTGGCGCTGTTCACGCGCAGGCCAGAAGACAGGCGTTGCATCGAGGTGGACAGTGTGCTGCCCGACAGGCTCAGATTGCGCTGTGCATTGATCGAAGCGACATTGGTGTTGATGGTCATGGCCATGGTGAATCCCCTGTATTTCGTTAAAACAATGTGAGCGCCTGCGCCACTACTCAATGCGTTACGGCATCTGCTGGGCTACTGAAACTGCCAGCAACTGGCACCGCCTACCTGAGAGTTATCGGCCCTTGGTGTGCAGACTTGAGGATTTTTTGCAGTCAGGCACATTCCCCGTCTGAAAGTGCCATAAAAAAAGGCTGCACCCCACAGAGGTACAGCCTGTCAAACACACTATTTTTACGCACCAAAGGCAGCCATCTAGCACGATGGCAACCCTTGGCAACCCGCTTAGCG
>NZ_JBYOKN010000038.1:0-588 GCF_057799285.1 Comamonas sp. 14P8.1.4 | reverse complement strand
CTGGTCAATGGCGCCATCAATCTTCTTGATGGCTTCCCATGCACCAGCCTGTGTTTCCACAGACAGTGCACCCACGCCGTCCACTGCCTTATCGGCCTTACCCAAAGCCGCTGTTGTGGCATCCGCAGCTGTCAGACCGCTGTTGGCAATAACACCCGTACCGGCCAACTCAATTTTCACGTCTTCGTCACCACGGAACTCAATCGACAGGTAGCCGTTGTCATCCGCTTGCAAGAATGCGGTGACACCGGTATCTGCCGTCTTGGCATTGATAGCAGACACCACTTGACCCAAGCGCTCTTGAGCCGAAGCTGCGGTGTCGATTTCACCAATGCTGATGTCGTTGATCTTGATGTCGCCATCCGCGATCTTGGTCGCGAAGCCTGTCACGATGTCATTCACATCAGACTCATCCACTGCCACGGTCGCTGCATCGTCAGCCTGCGTCACCGTGGCTGTGAACTTTCCGTACGAGAGATCCTTGCCATTCAAGCCCGCAGCGGTGGCGTTGGTCAAGCTGCCAACGGTGATGTTGTCACCAGCCTGGCTGCCCACCTGGAACACCGCACCAGAGAAAGAGCCATCCAA
>NZ_JBYOKN010000037.1:0-690 GCF_057799285.1 Comamonas sp. 14P8.1.4 | reverse complement strand
TGCATCAATGGCGCTGTCAATTTGCTTGATGGCTTTCCAGGCACCCGATTGGGTTCCCACATCAACATCATCCAACGTGGCCTTTGTGGCTGGGGAATTGGCAATATCCAGGCCTGTCGCAGTGGCTGCACCGAAATTCGTGGCATCCAATCCGGAAACTTTGACGGCATTGGTCACTTGGTTGCCATTGGCATCCGCATGGGTGTTGCCGGACACAGTTTTCACCGACAAAATGCCGCCGTCATCTTTTTCCAAAAATGCGGTCACGCCAGTATCTGCCGTCAAAGCATTGATACGTGCGACCAGTTCACCGGCACGCTCTTCTGTCGTGCTGGCTGCATCGAACTCACCCAAGTTGTAGTAGGTGGTCGATGCGCCGCTATTCACCGCCAGCGTCACTGCATCCGCAAAGTCGGTTGCTGACACATCGGCTACAGGAGGCACTGCGGTCACCGTACCAAAAGCAGCCGTGGCTTCTGCCACCGTTGAGCTTTTCCAGGTATCGGTCGACAGACCTGCTTTTGCGGCCAAATCTGCTGCTGCCATGGTGTTGATCACGCTGGAAGCGGATTCACCAAACTCAGCCTTACCCAAGCTGCCCGTCTTGGCATTCGTGATGGAGCCGACGGTGATGTTGTCACCGGCCTGGCTGCCCACCTGGAACACCGCACCAGAGAAAGAGCCATCCAG
>NZ_JBYOKN010000036.1:0-748 GCF_057799285.1 Comamonas sp. 14P8.1.4 | reverse complement strand
TGGGCGCATTGCCCATCAAAGCGCTGATGGAACGCAACCCCGGCGTGGACTGGAAGGCTGCGGACGATGTGCTGTACGGCTGCGCCAACCAGGCCGGTGAAGACAACCGCAACGTGGCCCACATGTCCAGCCTGCTGGCGGGTCTGCCCATTGACGTGCCCGGTGCCACCATCAACCGCCTGTGCGGCTCGGGTCTGGACGCCGTTGGCTCTGCCGCCCGTGCCATCAAGTCCGGCGAAGCCCGCTTGATGATTGCCGGAGGTGTGGAGTCCATGAGCCGTGCCCCGTTTGTGATGCCCAAGGCCGAATCTGCCTTCAGCCGCAACAACGCGGTGTACGACACCACCATCGGCTGGCGCTTTGTGAACAAGCTGATGAAGCAGCAGTACGGCGTGGACTCCATGCCCGAAACCGCCGAGAACGTGGCCGACGACTTCAAGATCGAGCGCGAAGCCCAAGACCGCATGGCGCTGGCTTCGCAGCAAAAGGCTGCCGCAGCCATTGCTGCCGGCCACCTGGCCCGTGAAATCGTGAACGTCTCCATCGCCCAGAAGAAGGGCGACGCCATCATCGTCAGCCAAGACGAACACCCCCGCGCTACCACTCTCGAAGCGCTGGCCAAGCTCAAAGGCGTAGTCCGCCCCGATGGCTCGGTCACTGCAGGTAACGCTTCCGGCGTGAATGACGGCGCTTGCGCCTTGCTGCTGGCCAATGGCGAAGCCGCCAAGCAATACAACCTGGTGCCCCG
>NZ_JBYOKN010000035.1:0-765 GCF_057799285.1 Comamonas sp. 14P8.1.4 | reverse complement strand
CCGTGATGACGTGGGCAGCATTGCGGCCGGCGGCACCCAGACCAACGGCAACGTGGTCACGGGTGCAGGCGCTGGCTCGGTGGCGGACACGGTGGGCGCAGACGGTGCAGTCGTCACCAAGGTGGCGTTTGGCGCAACCAGCGTCGACGTCCCTGCGACGGGCACCACCACCATCAACGGCGCCTACGGTGTATTGACACTGGCCGCCGATGGCACCTACAGCTATGTGCGCAACGCAGGCTCGCAAGGCGGCAAGAGCGATGTATTTACCTACACGCTCACGGACGGAGACGGCGATCCAGATACAGCGACGTTGACCATCAACATTGGAGACGGCACCCCCACCATTACCTTGCCCACCGCGGGCAGCGATGGCACCGTGGTCTACGAAGCGGGCTTGCCAGTGCGAGGCACAGAGCCAGCGGGCACCAACGCAGCGGCTGATACGGAAACCACTGCAGGCACCATCGGCTTTAACAGCCCAGACGGCGTAGGCTCGGTCTCCCTGGGTGGGCATGCGCTGACCACCACAGAGCAAACGTTTGCCGTAGAGACGGTCACGGGTGTGCAGGGGCAGTTGAAGGCGTACTACACCTTCGACGAAGCCACCGGTGTGGGCACCATCCACTACAGCTACACACTGACAGACAACAGCGCCGGGGATGCCACCTCGGCCAGCTTTGCAGTGTTGGTCACCGACACCGATAACGATCCAAGCGCTGCGGGCAATCTGGTCATCCGTGTGGTGGACGATGAGCCAGTGGC
>NZ_JBYOKN010000034.1:0-781 GCF_057799285.1 Comamonas sp. 14P8.1.4 | reverse complement strand
TGCTGCCGTGATGTTCTCGTTCATGATGTCGATGTTCTCGATCGTCTTTTCAAAGCGCGTCTGCAACGCACCCAGGTCTGCACGAGCCGAGTTCACCTGGTCGATCGCATCATCGATGGACTTCAGGGCTTTCCAGGCACCTGCTTGTGTGGAAACGTCCAAGGACTCAATACCTACTTGATTCTTAGCTGCTGCCGTTGCTGTCGCCGCGACGTCGGCATTGGCAGCCACTGCACCACCGTCAATAGCTGTAAATGCTGCTGCAGCTACAGCAGTATCAAATCCTGTTTGAATGGCTGCCAAAGTCAAAGCAACTGTTGCGGCACCAGCAGCAGGTGTAAATGTCGCTTCTGACGCCAAACCCGTCACCGACTTGTAAAAACCTTTCAAAGTCACATCTTCTGCTACACCGTTGGCATCCACTTTTTCAGACATCAACGTAATTTGGTATTTGCTGGGGTCTGTGGCATCGGCTTCCAGAAATGCGGTGACACCGGTATCGGCTGTCTTGGCATTGATCGCCGCGACCACTTGGCCCAGGCGCTCGCTGGCGCTGGATGCGGCATCGAAGCCATCCAGCTTCACGCCATTGACCTCAAGATCACCCTGCTCCACTTCAATGGCATAACCATACGCGGTATCACCTGCGGGAGCTGTAGCCACGCCAAACGTTGCACTATCCAAGCCAGCAAAGGTACGTTCGCCATAGCTGATATTCGACAGTGCGCTGACCTTGGCATTGGTAATGCCACCCACGGTGATGTTGTCACCCGCACCCGAG
>NZ_JBYOKN010000033.1:0-918 GCF_057799285.1 Comamonas sp. 14P8.1.4 | reverse complement strand
TACCGAACCCAGCGACACTCCCAAAAACGGTTGCCATATCGCAGTTGGCGGCTGTGCGTTTGCAAAGCCGCCAACGCCATGTGTAGAAGTAGCGCTTGCTGCGCCAGGGGGGAGGCAGGGCATTAGTGACAGGCATCTGCAGCCCGTCAGCTTGATAAAGAGTTTTTCTTCAAAAAGCCTTCTAATGCTTATTCAGCAAGCGCTAGTAGCTCTTGTTATTGCAGCAAACTCAGCACGTTCTGGGTCGACTGGTTGGCTTGTGCCACCATGGCCGTGCCCGCTTGCTGCAGAATCTGCGCACGGCTCAAGTTCGCAGTTTCCGACGCAAAGTCGGTGTCCACGATGCGGCCACGTGCTGCCGTGATGTTCTCGTTCATGATGTCGATGTTCTCGATCGTCTTCTCAAAGCGCGTCTGCAACGCACCCAGGTCTGCACGGGCCGAGTTCACCTGGTCGATGGCCGAATCAATCTTCTTCAATGCCAGCCATGCACCGTCTTGGGTCGACACATCCAGGGTTTCAATGCCTGTGGTTTCGGTACCTGCGACAGAAACCACATTGGCATCATCAATGTCCGTTGCCGTTGCGGCGCCATTGATCTTGGCCTGCAGAAGCACTGCAGGAGTATCTGCACTGGTCATGGCGTCAGCCAAGCCTGCAACAGCCGTCACGCCCTTGTCCGACATCAGCGTCAAGGCGTAAGAGCCATCGTCCGCCTTTGCCAGGAAAGCCGTCACATTGGTATCAGCGGTCTTGGCGTTGATCGCTGCTGTAATTTGGCCCAGACGCTCTGTCGTAGAGCTGGCAGCATCAATGGCACCCAGGCTGAAGTCTTTACCATCCACTTTAAAAGTGATGGCATCTGCGGCCACTTCTGCGTAGGTCGCAGCGGGGGACGCATCCAGCCCCTCCATCTTG
>NZ_JBYOKN010000032.1:0-973 GCF_057799285.1 Comamonas sp. 14P8.1.4 | reverse complement strand
AAGTTGTGACTGGCTAAGAACCGCTGCCACTCGTGGCTCGTAAATTGACAGCCTTGGTCCGAATGAACGATGACGGTCTCTCGTGGCCTTCTGCGCCAGATGGCCATGTGTAATGCATCCAAGGGCAACTGGGTATCAATGCGGCTGCCGGTTGCCCAGCCAATCACTTGGCGAGAGAACAGGTCAATCACAGTTGCCAGATACAGCCACCCTTCATGTGTGCTGATATAGGTAATGTCAGTCACCCATACTTTATTTGGCGCAGTCACGGTGAACTGCTGTGAGAGCAGGTTAGGCGCTACGACAGCAGGTGCTCCACCTTTGACGCGAGGGCGTTTGCCATAACCTCGCTGCGCTTTGATTCCTTCACAGCGCAGCAGCCTGGCTACGCGGTGCCTGCTGCATTGCTCGCCCATGTCACGCATGTCCAGCGTCAGCTTACGATAGCCATACACACCACCGCTTTCTAGCCAAGCCTGCTTGAGTAGACCCAGCAAGCGCTCGTCATCGATAGCTCGCTGGCTCTGTGGTTGTGCTTTCCAGGCGTAATAGCCACTGGGGTGCAAACGAAGTACCCGGCACATGCGCGTGACGCTGTAAATCGACTGGTGCTTGGCTATGAAGGCGTACTTCAGTCGCACTGGCGAGCGAAGTACGCCGCCGCTTTTTTTAGGATGTCACGCTCCTCGGTGGCCCGCTTGAGCTCCGCTTTCAGGCGGCGCATCTCTTCGCTTTGGCTGACATGCTCTTGCCGGTGCGCCGCAGGGATTTGCTGCAACTTAATCCACTTGTACAGACTATGCGTGCTCACGCCCAAACGGCGTGACACATCGGCCACGCTGTGGCCGTGTTCCAAGATTTGCTTGACAGCTTCAATCCTGAATTCTTCTGGGTAGCGTTGTGCGTTCATATGGGCTCCTATTTGAACGGAAATAGGAGGCTGTGAAATATCTACAAAACTCTGGTCGATTCA
>NZ_JBYOKN010000031.1:0-1033 GCF_057799285.1 Comamonas sp. 14P8.1.4 | reverse complement strand
GGGCTTTGTTGCACAACTCTTTTTGAGACCGAACCTCCCCCAGCCCCAGACGTAGTTATGCCACGACCATCGTCTGGGGCGTACCCAGCTCGGTAAATCGATTGAGGATGGATGCACGAACATTGAGCTCTGCGACTTGACGCTCAAACGTCCTGGTCATCACTTTTTCGCCCAGTCGTTTAAAGCAGTTCATCTTCGTATCCACCAGTGATCGTCGGTGGTAGCCACTCCAGCGTTTCCAGATGGATCGGCCCAAGCGCTTGCATGCTTTGACGGCCTCATTGCGATGTGCAAATGCCAACCCTTTGCGCAGTCTCGCCCCTTTGCGAGGAGGAATGATGGGTACAGCTCCTCGCTGGTTGCACGCCTCATGTACATCCTGTGTGTCATAGGCTCCATCACCGGTGAAGCTCACAATCTTCTCGTGCCCTGGGACTTGACCCAGTAGTTCGCTTGCCACTGGTGAGTCACCCACTTCGTTAGTGGTCACGACGATGGCTCGAATCTGCAGCGTCTGTGCGTCTATACCCAGATGCACCTTGCGCCACTGGCGACGGCGCTCAGCGCCATGTTTCTTGGTTTTCCACTCACCTTCGCCCAGGAACTTGATGCCCGTAGAGTCGGCGAGTAAATGCAGGCCACTGCGGCTTGGACGGTAGTGCACCTGAACCTGCAAATCCTTCTGCCTTCGGCATAGCGTGCTGTAGTCGGGTGCCGCCCACGACAAACCCGCCAAACGCAACAGCGATTGAACCAAGCCCAAGGTCTGACGCAAGGGCAAATTGAACAGGCATTTAACGGTCAGGCAAAACTGGATGGCTGCATCTGAGAAGGTTTTGCTCCGTCCTGGCTTTGTGCTGGGAGTTGCGTACCATTGCATGTCTTGGTTCAACCAGATGGTCAAGTCACCTCGTGCCTTCAATGCTGCGTTGTACGCTTTCCAGTTTGTGGTGCGGTAGCGCCGCTGGCCCCAGTTCGATTCACTCATTCGATGAGGCTACCGCAGTTGAGTGCTCGAGTTGTGCAACAAAGC
>NZ_JBYOKN010000030.1:0-1063 GCF_057799285.1 Comamonas sp. 14P8.1.4 | reverse complement strand
GATATCAGCTATTCAGAGCGCAGCTTTACGGTCACAGCAACGACCATGGATGCAGCTGGCGCGGCTGGTGCAGTGTTCAAGGGCTATGCCACTGAAGTGGATGCGGGCACTTTGCAAATTCGTGTGGGCGGGGCGACAGCAACCCCGGTGACGCTGGATGGTCTGGCATCGGCGAGTTCGACCCAGGAACGTTTGGGTCAGGTCGTTGCCGCGATCAATGCGAAAACAGCCGACACCGGAGTGACGGCCTTCTTGGAGACGGATGGTGCGGACTACAAAGTGACACTTTTGTCCGAGCAAGTCGATGCGAATGGTGCACCGCAAACAGTTGAATTGCTGGGCTTCTCGAACAAGGTGACGGGCTTTGGTATGACGTCTGCAGCCGTCACCAATACAGCAACTTCTCAAGCGGGTGTGGACACTATTTTGAAGGCTGAGCTGGCAGCCGCTGCCACGACGACACCGTTTGTTGTGGCGGATAAGGCGGCTGCTGCTAATAGCGATGCACTGTTGGCGATCAAGGCCAACCAGACGGGTATTGAGTCGTTGGATGTGTCGACCCAAACAGGTGCCTGGAAAGCCCTGAAGTCCATCGACGATGCGATCGATCAAGTGAACTCGGCCCGTGCGGATCTGGGTGCGTTGCAGACGCGCTTTGAGAAGACGATCGAGAACATCGACATCATGAACGAGAACATCACGGCAGCACGTGGCCGCATCGTGGACACCGACTTTGCGTCGGAGACTGCGAACTTGAGCCGTGCGCAGATCCTGCAGCAAGCGGGTACGGCCATGGTGGCGCAAGCCAACCAGTCGACCCAGAACGTGCTGAGCCTGCTGCAATAACAAGAGCTACTAGCGCTTGCTGAATAAGCGTTAGAAGGCTTTTTGAAGAAAAAAATCTTTATCAAGCTGACAGGCATGCAGATGCCAGTCACTAATGCCCTGCCTCCCCCTTGGCGCAGCAAGCGCTACTTCTACACATGGCGTTGGCGGCTTTGCAAACGCACAGCCGCCAACTGCGATATGGCAACCGTTTTTGGGAGCGTCGCTGGGTTCGGTG
>NZ_JBYOKN010000029.1:0-1113 GCF_057799285.1 Comamonas sp. 14P8.1.4 | reverse complement strand
CGCCAAACCCTTCGCCTGGGCGTTCATGCGCTCCGAAATGGCCAGACCTGCTGCATCGTCCTTGGCGCTGTTCACGCGCAGGCCCGAAGACAGGCGTTGCATGGAGGTGGACAGTGTGCTGCCCGACAGGCTCAGATTGCGCTGTGCATTGATCGAAGCGACATTGGTGTTGATGGTCATGGCCATGGCAGAAATCCTCTGAACAAGCGGTTTAAACGGTGTGTGACTATTTACTCGACAAGGACTTTGTTGTCCTTTGCTTCATGTATCGGTGCGCCTGAACCAATCTTTAGGGTTTGTTATTACAAAATCTTTCAATTAGCAGAGCCGCAGACGCCATCCGGCCTGCGGCATGCAAAAAAGCCCCTGGCTTTTCAGACAGGGGCTTCGGATCTCGCAAGAGCGGATTTGGCTTATTGCAGCAGGCTCAGCACGTTCTGGGTCGACTGGTTGGCTTGCGCCACCATGGCCGTGCCCGCTTGCTGCAGGATCTGCGCACGGCTCAAGTTCGCAGTTTCCGACGCAAAGTCGGTGTCCACGATGCGGCCACGCGCTGCCGTGATGTTCTCGTTCATGATGTCGATGTTCTCGATCGTCTTCTCAAAGCGCGTCTGCAACGCACCCAGGTCTGCACGAGCCGAGTTCACCTGGTCGATGGCCGAATCAATCTTCTTCAATGCCAGCCATGCACCGTCTTGGGTCGACACATCCAGGGTTTCAATGCCTGTGGTTTCGGTACCTGCGACAGATTCCACATCGCCATCAGCAACAGCAACGGCGGTAGCGCCATTGATAGAAGCTTCCAGTGCAGTAGCACCCACAGCATCGCTGGTCAACGCGGCAGCCAAGCCTGCAACAGTAGCCACGCCTTTTTCCGACATCAGCGTCAAGGCGTAAGAGCCATCGTCCGCCTTTGCCAGGAAAGCCGTCACATTGGTATCGGCGGTCTTGGCGTTGATCGCCGCTGCAATTTGGCCCAGACGCTCTGTCGTAGAGCTGGCAGCATCGATGGCACCCAGGTTGAATTCCACGCCATCCACTTCAAAAGTGAAGTCACCGTCGTCCACTTCTGCGTAGGTCGCAGCGGTTGTCGCATCCATCCCCTCCATCTTC
>NZ_JBYOKN010000028.1:0-1137 GCF_057799285.1 Comamonas sp. 14P8.1.4 | reverse complement strand
GGATTTCCCCTTCAAAAACCAAATGCCACCTCGTCTGCGAACTTCTGTCTGACGCTATTGCGACCGTCTTTCATTCATCTGCTGGGTGGCGTTCTTTTGTTCATAGGTGGCGCAAGAAATTTGCACCATCTATGTCACTTAGGGGCATCCGCAATACCATTCACACTGCGCTGAAAATCAGTGCTTTGAGTGCTTTTTATGCACGAGCACCAAAGTTCAAATTGCGTCCAACCAGCATGCGGATGCAACTAACTCTTCAGTGCCCGTGCTTATTGCAGCAGGCTCAGCACGTTCTGGGTCGACTGGTTGGCTTGCGCCACCATGGCCGTACCCGCTTGCTGCAGGATCTGCGCACGGCTCAAGTTCGCGGTTTCCGACGCAAAGTCGGTATCCACAATACGGCCACGTGCTGCCGTGATGTTCTCGTTCATGATGTCGATGTTCTCGACAGTCTTTTCAAAACGCGTCTGCAGCGCACCCAAATTAGCACGTGCTGAGTTGATCTGATCTATCGCGGAATCAATGCGTTTGAGCGCATCCCAAGCACCTGCCTGCGTACTCACGCTCAGGTTCTCAATGCCGTGCTGGTCTGCTGCACTCACTGCACTCCATGTTGGCGTTGCAGGAATGCCTGTTTTTCCTGGCTCGTTAGAAACAAAAGTGACGGTTTCTGGCGTATTAGAAGCATCCAGCTTTTCAGACAAAAGCGTCAGCTTATTACCATCCAAAAATGCTGTGACGCCAGTGTCTGCGGTCTTTGCATTGATAGCAGCCACGATTTGCCCCATCCGCTCCGTCTTAGAAGATGCAGCGGGAATGGAGTCAAACGTAACCGTTGGAGAAGTCCCGATCGTGATGCCAAATGGCCCTGCCGTTTGTGCCGTGGTTGCTGCAGTGAGTGCGGTCACCAAAGCAGCATTTTGGTTTGCAGGCAGCGGATTTGCCAGCACGTCTGCGTCCACCGCAGCTTGTGCTGCCACAACAGCCGCATCCAGATCAGCCTGATTGAGCAATGCATCATCAAAATCGGTTGGATCAAAGTTCGCAACTTCTAGCTTGTTGTAGTTCACATTCGACAGTGCGCTGGCCTTGGCATTGGTGATACCACCCACGGTGATGTTGTCACCGGCACCCGAA
>NZ_JBYOKN010000027.1:0-1153 GCF_057799285.1 Comamonas sp. 14P8.1.4 | reverse complement strand
CGAGTTCACTTGGTCAATCGCGCTATCAATCTGCTTGAGCGCCTTCCAAGCATCGGCCTGCGTTTCCACCGAAATTTGATCAATGCCACGCTGTGACTTTTTAGCTGCTGCAGCTGCTGCGGCATCTGAATTGCCTGCTGCAGTGCCGACCGTCGCGGCAGTACCACCGTCCACGGCCACAAAGTTCACCGCACCTTCTTGGGCCGTTGTCAACGCGGTCTTCATGGCGTCTGCTGTGGCGAGAGCTGTGGTGAAAGCAGTGGCATTTGCGGCAGCGATACCTGTGACGTTTTTGTGGAAGCCCTTCAGCGTCACATCTTTCACATCACCGTTGGCATCTACTTCCGAAGACATCAGCTTGATTTGGTACTTGCTGGCGTCTGCCGCATCGGCTTCCAGGAACGCCGTCACGCCGGTATCTGCGGTTTTCGCATTGATCGCGGCAACCACTTGACCCAGACGCTCTTCGGCACTGGCTGCGCTGTCCAGGGCATCCAGCTTGACGCCATTGACTTCCAGCGTACCCGCGGCCACTTCCAGCTCAAAACCGTTAATGCTCGGAGTTCCCGTGCCCGTGCTTGTCACCTTGAAGGTAGCTGCATCCAGGCTGCCAAAAGTACGCTCGCCGTAAGAAACATTCGACAAGCTGCTGGCCTTGGCATTGGTCAAAGCACCCACGGTGATGTTGTCACCGGCCTGGCTGCCCACCTGGAATACAGCACCCGCAAACGAGCCATCCAGCAAGTTCTTGCCGTTGAATGTCGTGGTCTTGGCTACACGATCAATTTCCGAAGTCAGTTGTTTGACTTCAGCTTGCAGCGCCTCGCGATCTGCCTTGCTGTTGGTGGCGTTGGACGCTTGCACGGCCAGCTCACGCATACGCTGCAGCATGTCGCCCATCTTGCCCAAAGCGCCTTCTGCGGTTTGCGACAGCGAGATGCCGTCGTTGGCATTGCGTGCCGCCACCGCCAGGCCCTTGGCCGAGGCGTTCATACGCTCCGAAATAGCCAGTCCCGCTGCATCGTCCTTGGCGCTGTTCACGCGCAAACCCGAAGACAGGCGCTGCATGGACGTGGACAAGGAATTGCCCGACAAACTCAGGTTGCGCTGTGCATTCAGCGACACCACATTGGTATTAATGGTCATTGCCATT
>NZ_JBYOKN010000026.1:0-1240 GCF_057799285.1 Comamonas sp. 14P8.1.4 | reverse complement strand
AAATAAGCCGAGTACGGCCGCTGGCAGCGCAGAGGCCCTGTCTAAGGGCTCGGCTGTCAGCGCCTTTCACAGTTTTTTTTGAAGGGAACGCAAAATGGCAATGACCATTAATACCAACGTTGTATCGATCAACGCGCAACGTAATCTGAGCTTGTCGGGAAATGCCTTGTCGACCTCCATGCAGCGCCTGTCCTCGGGTCTGCGTGTGAACAGTGCCAAGGACGATGCAGCAGGTCTGGCCATTTCGGAGCGCATGAACGCGTCGGCCAAGGGCCTGGCGGTGGCGGCACGCAATGCCAACGACGGTATCTCGCTGGCGCAGACCGCTGAAGGTGCATTGGGCAAGATGGGCGACATGCTGCAGCGCATGCGTGAGCTGGCGGTGCAAGCCTCCAACGCCACCAACAGTGCGGCAGACCGTAAAGCACTGCAAGCGGAAGTGTCCCAGCTGACTTCGGAAATTGATCGTGTGGCCAAGACCACCACGTTCAATGGCCAGAAGATTCTGGACGGCTCTTTCTCTGGTGCGGTGTTCCAGGTGGGCAGCCAGGCTGGTGACAACATCACTGTGGGTGCGCTGGTGAATGCCAAAGCAGCGTCCATGGGGGATGTGGCGTACGGTGCCAATACAGCGGTCAATTTGGAAACAACAACTGCTGCGGGGCTTGCACTCAAGGTTGGCAACAGCTCGTGGACCACCATGACCACGACCCCTACAACCACCGCCGGTACGCAAGAAAACAGCATCTACATGACCGTGGACAGCGTGCATTACAACCTGGGCGAGTTTGACGCGGCGAGTACGGGCGAAGAGCGTGCCGGTGAGTTAGTTGCTGCGATCAATCAGCACACTGCAGATACCGGGGTGACGGCATTTTTGGAAAAAAATACCGCAGGTACCGCGTACCAAGTGGTTGTACGCTCTGAAAAACTCAATACGGCAGGTACGCAGACACTGGCAGTCACGTTTACGGACAATGCTGGAACCACACAGCTGACGGATAACAACTTCGGCTTGGTTGCAACAGACTTGAATGTGGCGGCTGCTGCAGCAACCAAGACGGGTGGCTTGGACAAGCTGAGCGTGTTGAAACAGTCGGATGCTTGGGAAGCCTTGAAGCAAATTGACAAGGCGATTGACCAGGTGAACTCGGCCCGTGGTGATCTGGGTGCGTTGCAGACGCGTTTTGAAAAGACCGTTGAGAACATCGACATCATGAATGAGAACATCACGGCAGCG
>NZ_JBYOKN010000025.1:0-1286 GCF_057799285.1 Comamonas sp. 14P8.1.4 | reverse complement strand
AAATCTTCGAGCAAGACCAAGCGGCGCTAGACCGTGGTGTGCAGCGTGTGCAGGACTTCTACGACCAGCGTGTTGCGGCGGGAAAGCTGGCTGCAGACAAAGCCGCAGCCCGCAAGGCCGCGCTCACCAGCACCTTGGATTGGGCGCAGCTGGCCCAGGCCGATGTGGTCATTGAAGCTGTCTTTGAAGACTTGGCCGTCAAGCAAAACGTCTTCAAGACCATTGATCAGCATGCCCGCGCAGGTGCTTTGCTGGCCACCAACACGTCATACCTGGATTTGGATGCCATTGCTCAGGCCACTTCACGCTCACAGGATGTGATCGGTCTGCACTTCTTCAGCCCCGCGAACGTGATGAAGCTGCTGGAAGTCGTGCGCTTGCAAGGCACGGCTGTTGATGCCATTGCCACCGGCATGGCACTGGGCAAGAAGCTGGGCAAACTGCCCGTGCTGTGCGGCAATGCGTTTGGCTTTATTGGCAACCGCATCTACAACGCCTACCGCAAGCAGGTGGAGTTCATGCTGGAAGACGGTGCCTTGCCCGAGCAGGTAGACGCTGCGCTGCAGCAGTTCGGCTTTGCGATGGGGCCGTTTGCCGTGGCTGACCTGTCTGGGCTGGATATCGCCTGGCGCATGCGCAAGTCGCAGGCGGCCACGCGTGACCCCAAAGAGCGCTATGTCTCCATCCTCGACCAACTGTGCGAGCAAGGCCGTTTGGGCCGCAAGACCGGCGCAGGTTATTACACCTATGCGGAGGGCAAGAAGTCGGCAGCCGTGGATGACACCGTCAAAGCCGTGATCGAGCAAGCCTCGCAAGCGCGTGGCCTCACACGCCGCCGGTTGACCGATGCCGAGATCGTGCGCCGCACGCTCATGGCCATGTGCAACGAAGCGGCGCTGCTGCTGGCCGAAGGCGTGGCCCGCCAGCCCTCGGACATTGACGTGGCACTGGTGCAAGGCTATGGCTTCCCGCGCTGGGAAGGGGGCCCCATGTTCTGGCTCAGCCAGTTCAGCGCCGCCGAGCAAGCCCAGATGCAGCATGAGCTGGCCCAGCACGTGGGGCACGGCTTTGCCAAAGGCGATCTGGCGTTGCTGCAGCTGAACTAACAGTTCTGCACCAAATCAGCTGCTAGCGCTTGTGCAGTAAGCGCTAGCAGCTCTTCTTTTTAATTATTCTTTTATTCTGAGACACCATGAGCACCACCCCCGAAGCCTTCATCTGCGACGCCATCCGCACCCCCTTTGGTCGCTACGGCGGCGCACTGTCCAGCATCCGCGCCGACGACT
>NZ_JBYOKN010000024.1:0-1334 GCF_057799285.1 Comamonas sp. 14P8.1.4 | reverse complement strand
TGGTGAGAAGTATCAGCAGGCACTGCGTATCAATCCAGATAAGCATGAGGCTGCTAATAACTGGTTGAGTGCTTTTTGCGATGAGTCGGATGCACTGCATGCGACAGGTGACCGTGAAACCAGCTTGGAAATTTTGCGACAAGCGAAAACCTTTGCCGCTCAGTACATCGCCAAATTACCGAAAGCAACACCTGAGCTGGCATACAACTTGGCCTGTATTGACAGTTTATTGGGACTTCTTCCTCAAGCGGTAGAGCAACTGGAACTGGCAAGGGCCAGCCATCAATTGGCCGAGCATTGGCGCGACGATGAGCACTTAGACCCCATCCGCCAAACCCCCGAATACCTTACATGGGTGCAAACCCATTTCTCTTAAAAATTTTCAAGGAAGACATCAATGAGCACTCAAGTACGACCGTTCAAGGTTCTGGGCATCCAACAAGTCGCCATCGGCGGCACGGACAAAGAACGCATGAAAAAACTGTGGGTGGACATGCTGGGGCTGGAGCAAACCGGCACCTTCCAAAGCGAGCGTGAAAACGTCGATGAAGACATTCTGGCCATGGGCAAGGGTGCGATGAAGGTGGAAGTGGACATCATGCAGCCCATGGACATTGACAAAAAGCCCGCCGTACACGCCACGCCGCTCAACCACATCGGCCTGTGGATTGACGATCTGCCCAAGGCCGTGGAATGGCTGACTGCCAACGGCGTGCGCTTTGCCCCGGGCGGCATCCGCAAGGGGGCTGCGGGCTACGACATCACTTTCCTGCACCCCAAGAGCAATGACGAGTTCCCGATTGCCGGGGAGGGCGTACTCATTGAGCTGGTGCAGGCGACGGCCGATGTGATTGCGGCCCTGGGTTAAAGCTCAGCGATCGCATGCGCTGGGTCGCGATCTTCACCGACACGCCCGCCATGCTGGCGGTGCGTGCGCAATACGGGCAGGCGCACCTGTAGTATCTGGCCCGCCATGCCGATGAGATTGTGTTGGCCGGTGGCTGCCGCCACGATGCAGGTGGCGACTATATCGGCGGCCTGTGGGTGCTGGAAGTGCCTGACCGCGCCAGAGAGCGGTACTCGGTGGGGCAGGCACCCCAAGGCCCGCAAAGCAGGCTTTTTTAGGGAGGGATTGACACCCTCAGATATTGCTGCCGCCGCTGACGCTGATCACATCACCGGTGATGTAGCCGCCGTGCGGGCCGACCAAGAAGCTCACCAGCCCCGCCACTTCCTCCAGCGTAGCGATGCGCCGGATGGCATGCAGGTCCAGCAGGAAATCAGGCACTTCATCGCCCAAAGTAGCCTTGGCCATGTCGGTGGGCATGACACCG
>NZ_JBYOKN010000023.1:0-5454 GCF_057799285.1 Comamonas sp. 14P8.1.4 | reverse complement strand
GCTGTAAGAGCCTAGCGATGACCTACTTTCACACGGGAACCCGCACTATCATCGGCGCAAAGTCGTTTCACTGTCCTGTTCGGGATGGGAAGGAGTGGTACCAACTTGCTATGGTCACTAGGCATAACTTGTGGATGAGCAGCGCTAGCTGCTCATCAAATTCATAGAGACAAAATCAGATTTATTCGATTGCGCACAACTGGCATAACTAGTCTGAACCGCATATAGCAGTATCAAAGTTATAGGGTCAAGCCTCACGGGCAATTAGTACTGGTTAGCTTAACGCATTACTGCGCTTCCACACCCAGCCTATCAACGTCGTGGTCTACAACGACCCTTCAGGGGGCTCAAGGCCCCGGCAGATCTAATCTTGAAACGAGTTTCCCGCTTAGATGCTTTCAGCGGTTATCTCTTCCACACGTAGCTACCCTGCGATGCCACTGGCGTGACAACAGGTACACCAGAGGTGTGTCCACTCCGGTCCTCTCGTACTAGGAGCAGGCTTCCTCAAATCTGCAGCGCCCACGGAAGATAGGGACAAAACTGTCTCACGACGTTTTAAACCCAGCTCACGTACCTCTTTAAATGGCGAACAGCCATACCCTTGGGACCGACTACAGCCCCAGGATGAGATGAGCCGACATCGAGGTGCCAAACACCGCCGTCGATATGAACTCTTGGGCGGTATCAGCCTGTTATCCCCAGAGTACCTTTTATCCGTTGAGCGATGGCCCTTCCATACAGAACCACCGGATCACTATGTCCTGCTTTCGCATCTGCTCGACTTGTCAGTCTCGCAGTTAAGCACGCTTATGCCATTGCACTATCGTCACGATGTCCGACCGTAACTAGCGTACCTTCGAACTCCTCCGTTACGCTTTGGGAGGAGACCGCCCCAGTCAAACTGCCTACCATGCACTGTCCCCGATCCCGATAAGGGACCTAGGTTAGAACCTCAAACGCACCAGGGTGGTATTTCAACGTCGGCTCCATGTGATCTAGCGACCACACTTCAAAGCCTCCCACCTATCCTACACAGATCCGTTCAAAGTCCAATACAAAGCTACAGTAAAGGTTCATGGGGTCTTTCCGTCTTTCCGCGGGGAGATTGCATCATCACAAACATTTCAACTTCGCTGAGTCTCTGGAGGAGACAGTGTGGCCATCATTACGCCATTCGTGCAGGTCGGAACTTACCCGACAAGGAATTTCGCTACCTTAGGACCGTTATAGTTACGGCCGCCGTTTACTGGGACTTCAATCAAGAGCTTGCACCCCATCATTTAATCTTCCAGCACCGGGCAGGCGTCACACCCTATACGTCCACTTTCGTGTTTGCAGAGTGCTGTGTTTTTATTAAACAGTTGCAGCCACCGATTTTTTGCAACCCTTTTCTGCTCCGTTTGTTCAACTTCACATACCGAGGGCATACCTTCTCCCGAAGTTACGGTATCAATTTGCCGAGTTCCTTCTCCAGAGTTCTCTCAAGCGCCTTAGAATACTCATCTCGCGCACCAGTGTCGGTTTGCGGTACGGTCGTCAATAGCTGAAGCTTAGTGGCTTTTCCTGGAAGCAGGGTATCACTCACTTCGTGTGCAAGCACACTCGTTATCACCCCTCATCTAAGCCCGGCGGATTTGCCTACCGGGCACGACTACAGGCTTGAACCAACATATCCAACAGTTGGCTGAGCTAACCTTCTCCGTCCCCACATCGCACTATTGATCGGTACAGGAATATTGACCTGTTTCCCATCAGCTACGCATCTCTGCCTCGCCTTAGGGGCCGACTCACCCTACGCCGATGAACGTTGCGTAGGAAACCTTGCGCTTACGGCGAGGGGGCTTTTCACCCCCTTTAACGCTACTCATGTCAGCATTCGCACTTCTGATACCTCCAGCATCCGTTACCAGACACCTTCACAGGCTTACAGAACGCTCTCCTACCACGTGCAATAAATTGCACATCCGCAGCTTCGGTAACTGGCTTAGCCCCGTTACATCTTCCGCGCAGGACGACTCGATCAGTGAGCTATTACGCTTTCTTTAAATGATGGCTGCTTCTAAGCCAACATCCTGACTGTTTTAGCCTTCCCACTTCGTTTCCCACTTAGCCAATTTTAGGGACCTTAGCTGGCGGTCTGGGTTGTTTCCCTCTTGAGTCCGGACGTTAGCACCCGGTGCTCTGTCTCCCAAGCTGTACTCTGCGGTATTCGGAGTTTGCCTTGGTTTGGTAAGTCGCCATGACCCCCTAGCCAAAACAGTGCTCTACCCCCGCAGGTAATACTTGAGGCACTACCTAAATAGTTTTCGGAGAGAACCAGCTATTTCCAAGTTTGTTTAGCCTTTCACCCCTAACCACAGCTCATCCGCTGATTTTGCAACATCAGTCGGTTCGGACCTCCAGTACCTGTTACGGCACCTTCATCCTGGCCATGGTTAGATCACTTGGTTTCGGGTCTACACCCAGCGACTGGACGCCCTATTCGGACTCGATTTCTCTACGCCTTCCCTACTCGGTTAAGCTTGCCACTGAATGTAAGTCGCTGACCCATTATACAAAAGGTACGCAGTCACCCCTTACGAGGCTCCTACTTTTTGTAAGCATACGGTTTCAGGATCTATTTCACTCCCCTCCCGGGGTTCTTTTCGCCTTTCCCTCACGGTACTGGTTCACTATCGGTCGATTACGAGTATTTAGCCTTGGAGGATGGTCCCCCCATATTCAGACAGGATTTCTCGTGTCCCGCCCTACTTGTCTCTAGCCTAGTACCACCGATGAGCTTTCACATACGGGACTATCACCCACTATGGTTGACCTTTCCAGGCCATTTTGTTAACTCATCGACTATCACTAGAAGGCTCTTCCGAATTCGCTCGCCACTACTATCGGAATCTCGGTTGATGTCTTTTCCTCTGGGTACTTAGATGTTTCAGTTCTCCAGGTTCGCTTCGTTAGCCTATGTATTCAGCTAACGATACCCTTGCGGGTGGGTTTCCCCATTCAGAAATCTCCGGATCAAAGCTTATTTGCCAGCTCCCCGAAGCTTATCGCAGGCTATCACGTCTTTCATCGCCTGTAATCGCCAAGGCATCCACCATATGCTCTTAGTCACTTGACCCTATAACTTTGACGTCTCTTATCGAAACATCGCCATATTTGGAGTTCAAAGACTTGTGAGGTCTCACACCTCACGCGTTATGCCGTAATGTGAATATCTTTGCTACTGCGTCTTTCAACGCAGCTTAGAGAATATTCGTCATTACAAGAATTCAATTTGTTGAATTCGTGTTGACGCAATCAAATAATTGCTGATGGCACGGTGCACAAAAAGTGCTTTCCATCAGCAATACTGATTTCGACTCTATGAATTTTTAAAGAACAGCCTATTGATCGGATCGATCAATACAAAAGCAGTCTTTGCAAGACTGCTTTTGTATTGAGGTGAGCCTACGATTGTAGCACCGTTTGATGCTATCAATTTATTTCCATCTCTTGTATTTGGTGGAGGATGACGGGATCGAACCGACGACCCCCTGCTTGCAAAGCAGGTGCTCTCCCAGCTGAGCTAATCCCCCAATCGGGTTTTTCGCATTGGAAGTTTGGTGGGTCTAGTTGGGCTCGAACCAACGACCCCTGCGTTATCAACACAGTGCTCTAACCAGCTGAGCTACAGACCCAATCCATCGAAACCTTACGGCTCCAACAGTTGCCATCCAACAACCGATAAGTGTGGGCGTTCAAACTTGAACTGCTTCATTTTCCAGAAAGGAGGTGATCCAGCCGCACCTTCCGATACGGCTACCTTGTTACGACTTCACCCCAGTCACGAACCCCGCCGTGGTAAGCGCCCTCCTTGCGGTTAGGCTACCTACTTCTGGCGAGACCCGCTCCCATGGTGTGACGGGCGGTGTGTACAAGACCCGGGAACGTATTCACCGTGACATTCTGATCCACGATTACTAGCGATTCCGACTTCACGCAGTCGAGTTGCAGACTGCGATCCGGACTACGACTGGCTTTATGGGATTAGCTCCCCCTCGCGGGTTGGCAACCCTTTGTACCAGCCATTGTATGACGTGTGTAGCCCCACCTATAAGGGCCATGAGGACTTGACGTCATCCCCACCTTCCTCCGGTTTGTCACCGGCAGTCCCATTAGAGTGCTCAACTAAATGTAGCAACTAATGGCAAGGGTTGCGCTCGTTGCGGGACTTAACCCAACATCTCACGACACGAGCTGACGACAGCCATGCAGCACCTGTGTTACGGCTCTCTTTCGAGCACGAAGCTATCTCTAGCGACTTCCGTACATGTCAAAGGTGGGTAAGGTTTTTCGCGTTGCATCGAATTAAACCACATCATCCACCGCTTGTGCGGGTCCCCGTCAATTCCTTTGAGTTTCAACCTTGCGGCCGTACTCCCCAGGCGGTCAACTTCACGCGTTAGCTTCGTTACTGAGTCAGTTAAGACCCAACAACCAGTTGACATCGTTTAGGGCGTGGACTACCAGGGTATCTAATCCTGTTTGCTCCCCACGCTTTCGTGCATGAGCGTCAGTACAGGCCCAGGGGGTTGCCTTCGCCATCGGTGTTCCTCCGCATATCTACGCATTTCACTGCTACACGCGGAATTCCACCCCCCTCTGCCGTACTCTAGCCTTGCAGTCACAAAGGCAGTTCCCAGGTTGAGCCCGGGGATTTCACCTCTGTCTTACAAAACCGCCTGCGCACGCTTTACGCCCAGTAATTCCGATTAACGCTTGCACCCTACGTATTACCGCGGCTGCTGGCACGTAGTTAGCCGGTGCTTATTCTTACGGTACCGTCATGACTCCAGGGTATTAGCCCGAAGCTTTTCGTTCCGTACAAAAGCAGTTTACAACCCGAAGGCCTTCATCCTGCACGCGGCATTGCTGGATCAGGCTTTCGCCCATTGTCCAAAATTCCCCACTGCTGCCTCCCGTAGGAGTCTGGGCCGTGTCTCAGTCCCAGTGTGGCTGATCGTCCTCTCAGACCAGCTACAGATCGTCGGCTTGGTAAGCTTTTATCCCACCAACTACCTAATCTGCCATCAGCCGCTCTAGTAGCACAAGGTCTTGCGATCCCCTGCTTTCATCCGTAGATCTCATGCGGTATTAGCTACTCTTTCGAGTAGTTATCCCCCACTACTAGGCACGTTCCGATGTATTACTCACCCGTTCGCCACTCGTCAGCATCCGAAGACCTGTTACCGTTCGACTTGCATGTGTAAGGCATGCCGCCAGCGTTCAATCTGAGCCAGGATCAAACTCTACAGTTCGATCTTGAATTTAAAGTCTTGCGACTATTACTCATAAAAACGGAATTGAAGTGAACTTCACTTCTATTTCCATGAGCGTTTGATTTAGTTCCAAAGAACTTGGCAATTCGCCTTCAAACGCCCACGCTTATCGGCTGTATCTTGTTAAAGAATA
>NZ_JBYOKN010000022.1:0-7133 GCF_057799285.1 Comamonas sp. 14P8.1.4 | reverse complement strand
TTATGTGGCAGTGGGGGTCAACAGCGCGAGTTGTGCCTGGATCCAGCTTCTGAACAAGTCCACCTTGCGTGAATGGCGCTGTAGCTGAGGACGTACCAGGTAGTACGAGTGTCCTGTTTTGACGGGCAAATGAAAGGGGGTCACTAGCTTGCCCTGCTTGATGTCATCGACCAGCAAGGTGGTCTGCCCTATGGCGATGCCAAGGCTGTCCGCTGCGGCCTGCCACGTCAGAATGGAACTGCTAAAGCGCATGCGCTCGGTACGTTCAATTTCTTCGCTGTAGCGGCACAGCCGTGCCCACGTGCCCCAGTCGTCGGGGCGAAAGTGGGAAACCAGCAAGCGGGCGCGCAAAAGCGCCTGCGGATAGCGTGGGTCTGGTGCAAACTGCTTGAAGAAATCGGGAGAGCAGACGGGCTCAATCACATCTTCAAATAAGAAGTCACTGTCTTGCCCTGCCCAGGCGCCATTACCTATTTGAATCGCCAAGTCTACGTTGTCGCGATCAAAATCGACGGCCTTGACGGAGTTGGTGATCTTGACGGTAATTTCTGGATACCGTGCATTGAAGTCGGAGAGTCTGGGGATCAACCATTTGGCCGCGAAAGTCGTGTAAGTCTGTACCCGTAGCGTGTTGTCGGAGCCAGAGCGCATGAGATCCGTGGTGGCCTTGGACAAGGCGTCAAACGCCGGAATGACAGCTTCTGCGTAGCGCAGACCAGATTGCGTGAGGCTGATGCCATGCCTTTCGCGGCGGAAAAGCTCTACGCCCAAATAGGTTTGCAAGACATTCAGCTGCTTGCTGACCGCCGACTGGCTGATGTGAAGTTCCTGCGCGGCCTTGGTTAAGTTCTGCGTTCTGACAACAGCGTCAAAAACCCTCAGGGGATTCAAAGGTGGCAGCTTCTTACTCATACGGCTATTTTAGAGAGTCAACGTATGGATGATATGTAGGTCGCCAGCATCAATCATGCGACTGCAGCCAACGCAGAATAATTTGACCCATGGTTGCTCTATCGGAGCAAGTTGGGACAACCATCCACTCATGCTGTTCATTGCCCTGCGACAGAGCAATGGCGGTATCGGTCGGGTCTGGCTCGTTGGGCGTTTGCGGCCAGATCGTCAGAATGGGGGCATTCAGCGCTGTCCACGGCCTGTTGGTTGAAAAAAAGTCTGTGCTTGGTATGGCTGAAGGTGGCGTACAGCCATGTCCCGCAGCATTCAGCAATACCAAGCCAGACAATTGGGGCCATTGCACTGCCAGCTCACAGGCTAGCGCACAGCCCCAGTGCAGCCCTAATACATATAAAGGCTGCTTTGGGAAACGTGCATTGAGGTCGGCGTGCAAAGCACGGGCAAGCAAGCAAGTGTCATCAGCGATGTCCGCTTTGAAGTGCGGTGTGAGCACTTCAAAGTATTGGGTCCAATGTGCGAGGGTGGGCATCCAGTCTTCACTGCCGGCATGCGTGCCCAGCAGCAGTATGGTCGCTCGCCCTTGCCCCGACACATGCCAGTTGGTAGTCGCAGTGGCGTAAGAAAAACCCTGAGAATCAGGCAGTGCCTGTGCGCAAAGAGATGGTTGCGGTGGCGCTGCCTGTTTTCGCATGCTTGCCTTATCCACTTAACGTGGTTGCATGACCAGTGCGTCCACTGCCAGCACACCTTCGCCCTCAGGCATCACCATCAGAGGGTTCACTTCAGCTTCGACCACTGCAAGGTCGTTTCGCACGGCCAGCTGGGACAGGTTGGAGATGGCGACTGCCAGTGCCTCAAGATCACCTTTGGCCTTGCCGCGCAGACCTGCAACGGTTTGCAGCATCTTGACTTCTGCAATCATTTCTTTGGCTGTGGCCACGCTCACAGGAGCCAGTCGAATGCTGCGGTCACGCATCACCTCGGCCCAGATGCCGCCAGCAGCGAGCATGATGATGGGGCCTGCATCAGGGTCAATACGGTAGCCCACCAGTACTTCGGTCAGCCCCTTGCGCATGGGTTGTACCAGCACCTGGTCGCACGGTACGCCCGGTGCGCGTGCTTGCAAGTTACTGCGCAAGGTTGCGAAAGCGGTCGCCAGCTCTTCTTCATTGCGGATACCCAGCACGACACCACCCACCTCTGTTTTATGGGGAATGTGCTCAGAACAAACTTTAGCCACGACGGGGAAGTCAAACGGTAAATTACCGGGCTGTGTGGTGCTGAGTGCGAATGTGGCCGATGCCGCATGGGGCACGTGCAAGGCGTCCAGTAAATCGTAGGCTTGCGCTTCATTCAGGGCGCGGGCGTCGTGGGTGGTCGTTGCTTTGACGGAGGCAGGCTGGCTCAGCGCACGTCGTGCAAACACCGAAGCGATGGCGTCGGCACAGCTCTCCGGAGTGCGGAAGCAAGGGATTCCCGCCAGTGTCAGCTGCGACAGTGCATCAGGCGCATCGGGCACCAGCATGGTGACCAGTGGCTTGGTGTGACCGGCACTGTCCATGATGGGCTTGACGGCCAAATCCGGGTTAAAGCGAGCGGACGAGCC
This sequence comes from Comamonas sp. 14P8.1.4, assembly GCF_057799285.1. Lineage (NCBI taxonomy): Bacteria > Pseudomonadati > Pseudomonadota > Betaproteobacteria > Burkholderiales > Comamonadaceae > Comamonas > Comamonas sp. 14P8.1.4. Next base: position 4,615 of record NZ_JBYOKN010000022.1, on the reverse strand, counting down.
CACAACGGCAATGACCATGTCAAATTCCGGCGCGTTCAGCAGAATGTCCAGCGCCTTCATCATGACTTCGTATTTGGTGCCAGCCAGTGTCAAGTCAAGTACACGGCCTGCATTGCCAGGAATATCTGCGGCCTGCAGTTTGGCAATCGTTTCGGCGGACGGAGGCTGTACGGTAACACCGCGCACGCCCAGCTGGTCCACCACCATGGCAGCTCCACCGCCTGTGGTGGTCACGACGGCTACGCGTTGTCCAGCCGTTGCTTGCATGGGGATTTTCTTGGCCAGAGGGAATATTTCAAACAAAGTTTCCAGCATTTCGACCCGCGCGACGCCCAGATCCTTGAGGAAGGCATCGGCAATATCGTCTTCGCCAGCCAAAGCGCCGGTGTGGGTGGCAGCCATTTCGGCTGCAGCGCTGGATCGGCCCAGTTTGTAAGCAATTACTGGTTTGCCGCGTTTCGCGGCTTCGCGTGCAAATGCTTGCAATGCGTCGCCGTGGCGCAGGCTTTCTAGGAACAGTACATAGCCTTCAATGGAAGGATCATCCAGTGTGGCAGCGCAGATTTCACCTACGCTCAGATCTACTTCACTGCCAACAGACACCAGACCAGCAAAGCCGACCCCGCGCGCCTTGCCGCGCGAGACCAGTGCGCCAATCATGCTACCGCTGTGCGAAGCGACGAACACCTTGCCCTTGGGAACATCAGGCTCTGCAAAAGCAGCATTGGCTGTCAGTACCAAGCCATTGTTTGGATTCACTACGCCAAGGCTGCTGGGGCCCAGAATGCGCAGGCCAGAGGAGGCGGCAATCGCACGCAGCTGGTTTTCACGCTCGACCCCTTCAGGGCCGGATTCTGAAAAACCACTGGCCAAAATGGTGACCAGCTTGACACCAAGCTGTGCACATTCCTTGACGGTGTCCACGACGGTGTCTGTGGGGGATAACACAAAGACATGCTCAGGCACTTCAGGCAAGGCTGACAAGCTGGGCCATGCCTTTTCGCCTTGTACTTCGGTGCGGCGAGGGTTGATGGGGTAGATGGTGCCTTGGTAACCCGAGCGGCGCAGAAACAATTGGGGGCGGCCGCCGGTTTTCTTGGCATCGTCCGATGCACCAACCAAGGCGATGCTCTTGGGGTAGAGCAGGGCTTGGCAGATCTCGCTGGAGGATGTCTCTGTGTTCATCAGCATGGTTTACTTCTCTACATTGAATTTCTTGAACTGCTCAGCCCAGTGCGCCACTTCGGCGTTCAACTCGGCTTTGAACTGCTCAGGGGTATTGCCAATCAGGACGGCACCTTGAGGAATCAGTACCTTCTTGAATTCCTCGCTCTTGACGGCTTTCGCTACCACTGCAGCCAGCTTGTCGATGATGGCTTTGGGCGTGCCTGCAGGCGCAAACAAGGCATTCCAGGAGTCAGATTTCATCTCGGGAATTCCCAGCTCCGCAAAGGTCGGCACATTGGGCAGGCCAGGCAGGCGCTGAGGGCCAGCGACTGCCAGCGGGCGGATCTTGCCGGCTTCCATGTGTGACATGGCGCCGGTCGACGTCAGGAAGGCAGAGTCCACAACACCACCGATCAGGTCATTCAGCACCCCTGAGCTGCCGGCATAAGGAACATGCAGCATTTGCATGCCCGTCAACTGCTCCAGACGCAAGGTGGCCATGTGGGGTGTGCCACCAGCACCTGTGGTTGCATAGGACAATTTGCCAGGAGACTTCTTGGCCAAAGTCTCAAATTCCTTGAAGGTCTTTGCGGGGAAATTGTTGTTGACCGTCCAGACGCTGGGTGCAGAGGACACCTTGGACACCGGCTCAAAACTCTTGATGGGGTCAAATTTCTGTTTGGGAAACACAAATTTGTTCATTGCCAAAGGCACGGCGGCTATCAGCAAGGTGTGCCCATCAGGAGGGGCTACTGCCACCATTTCGGATGCAATATTGCTGGTAGCGCCAGGGCGGTTCTCCACAATAAATGCGCCTTTGAGTTCATCTTGCAGCGCTTTAGCCACCAAACGGGCGACCACATCGGTGGGGCCTCCAGCTTGAAAGCCAACAATGATCTTGACGGGTTTGGAAGGATAGTGGTCCTGTGCCCATGCGTGGGGCACTGCAGCGGTCAAAGCAGCTGCTGTCATCACACTTAGAAGGGTGCGTTTTTTCATGAATGTCTCCCTGGAATCGGTTCTTGTGGATACCCGGTTTCTTATTTCTTGGCTGCGCGTTGCGAGAAGCTGCGCTCAAACACACCTTCTGCGATACGGTTTTTGAGCATTTCGATGGAGCCGCCAGCAATCATCCAGCCACGGGTGCGACGGACACAGTACTCAATCAATGCCTCTTGGCTAAAGCCCATGCCGCCCATGACTTGCATGGCTTCATTGGAGACTTCCCAGCCTGCCAGATTGCAGGCCAGTTTGGCCATGGCAGTGCTTTGTGCGCTGGGCAGTCCGTTCTCTCCCTCCAGGGCTGCCTTGTACAGCAGCATTTGGGCTTGCTCTAGCTTCATCCACATTTCTGCGAACTTCCACTGAATACCTTGGAATTCACACAATTCGCGACCGAATTGTTTGCGTGTGAGTGCGTGCTCGCGCGCATGGTTGAAGGCATAACGACCAAGCGCCAGTGCACGCGAGGCATTACCCAGACGCTCCACGTTGAAGCCAGAAATCTGTTTCTTGAAACCACCTTCGCCCAACAGCAAGTTGGCCTTGGGAATGCGGCAGTTTTCGAAATACAGCTGCGACCACTGCTCGCCGTTCATGAAGTTCGAAGGATTGCCCACCGTAAAGCCAGGCGCGCCTTTTTCCACCAGTACCGAGCCAATGCCATCCAGACCGGGGCCGAAGCGCACGTAGATCAGGAACAGCTCTGCTTCTGGGCTGTGTGTGGAGAACACCTTGCTGCCATTGATAACAATCTCGTCACCTTCGATCACAGCACTGGTTTTCAGCTCGGTCACCGCAGAGCCTGCGTCAGGTTCACTCATGCCCAGTGAAATGAGTTTTCTTCCTGAGAGCAGGTCAGGTAGGAAACGCTGCTTTTGCTCTGCTGTTGCGTACTCCACAAAAGTGCGGATGGGGCCGAAGTTGCCTGCTTGCACCAGGTCGGCACTCTTAGGGCAAGCCAGTGCTACTTGTTGAATTGCCAGCACGGCATGCATGAGCGTGCCGCCTTGGCCGCCGTCTTCTTCCGGGAAGGCAATGCCCATCAGGCCTTGCTCGGAAACCAGCTTCGCAGCATCCCAAGGGCAACCAGGTTGATGCGCACGTTCCAACGCGCCGGGTGCCAGCTTGTCGAGCGCAAAGCGGGCCACGCTATCAGCAAATGATTGGTGTTCTTCGGAGAGTTGGAAGTCCATGAGTGTTCCTGTGCATGAAATAAAGATGCATGAATCATGGCTTTTCTATCGCTGAATAGATGTTCCTGTTTGGCTTTTAGATATGACTTTTTGTTGTTGTATGTGGATTCTTGTTCTCCCTGTAAAGCGGTGCAGCTGGGCATCATTACTTCCAATTCATGTCTTTTGCGTGCTCTTATTTTTGAATGGTTATGTATAGCTGTGCCAGCTTGTAAGTCATGACATATGGCTGACAGGTGGATGTGCACCAACGTAGCAAGGCACCCGGACATGTGAGCTTTATCGTTTTAAGGAGACACAGAGCATGTCATCAGGATCCATGGTGCGTACTGAGCGCCAAAACGACGTATTGGTCGTCTGGATTGATAACCCCCCCATCAATGCGGGAGCCTTGGGTGTACGCCAGGGGGTACTGCAAGCGATTTCAGAGCTGCAGCAAGATGATGCGCTGATGGCTGCAGTGCTGATGGGAGCTGGCAACACGTTCATTGCAGGCTCTGACTTACGGGAGTTTGGTCAGCCTTTGGAAGAGCCGCAATTGCCCGTGGTGATTGCAGCTATTGAAAACTGCAGCAAACCTGTCGTCGCAGCATTGCACGGTGCGGCATTGGGCGGAGGTTTTGAACTGTCGCTGGCGTGTGATGCCCGCGTGGCGCTGCTGGGTACACGCGTAGGTTTACCTGAAATCACGCTGGGCATGATTCCGGGTGCTGGCGGCACACAGCGGGTGCCACGCCGCACGGGCTTGCTCAAAGGTCTGGATCTCGTGTGTAGTGGAGAACGATTGACGGCAGAGCAAGCGCACACACTGCGTCTGGTAGATGCCGTGGTACCTGCAGATTTGCTTGCGCATGCAGTGGCTTATGCACGCCAATTGCAGGGTCGCAAGCAGCGCATCCGTGATGAGCGAGTGGATACCGTAGACAAAAACGTTTGGGAGACACAGGCGCAACAGTGGCTACGCAAGGGCAAACATCGCCCCAACTATGCGGCGGCCGTTGACGCCGTGCATGCCTGTGTCACCTTGCCCATCGATGAAGCATTGACACAAGAGCGTGCACAGTTTCAGCGCTTGCGCGTTGAGCGTGATGCGTTTGCACTGCGTCACCAGTTTTTCGCAGAGCGTCAAACCACGAAGCTGTCGGCTGAGTGGAATGTGGAGCCACGTGCTTTCAAGCACATCGCGGTGATTGGTGCAGGCACCATGGGCACAGGCATCGCCATCAGTGCCCTGGATGCAGGCCTGAACGTGC
>NZ_JBYOKN010000021.1:0-7506 GCF_057799285.1 Comamonas sp. 14P8.1.4 | reverse complement strand
TGCCCGTGTGGTGGGCATGGCCACCGCCGGTGTAGCCCCGCGCATCATGGGCTTTGGCCCCGCACCTGCGGTGCGCAAGGTACTGGCCCAAACCGGTTTGACACTGGCAGACATGGATGTGATTGAGCTGAACGAAGCCTTTGCCGCCCAAGGCCTGGCCGTGCTGCGCGACCTGGGCATTGCCGACGATGACCAGCGCGTGAACCAGTGGGGCGGTGCCATCGCCCTGGGCCACCCCCTGGGTGCATCGGGCGCACGCCTGGCCACCACGGCCGTGAACCAGCTGCACACGCTAGGTGGCCGTTATGCGCTGTGCACCATGTGCATTGGCGTGGGCCAGGGCATTGCCGTGATCCTGGAAAAGGTCTGAACCTTTTCACGCACCACACCCAAGGCACTGCATGAACCCCACCGCCTGCACCGTCGTCACCGGCGCCAGCAACGGCATTGGCCGCGCCATTGCCCAAGCCCTGCTGGACCAGGGCCACACCGTGGTCAACCTGGACTATGTACTGCCCAGCTGGAGCCATGAGCGCCTGGTGTCCTACCAGGCCGACCTGACCGACGCACCAGCCACGGCTGCCGCCGCCGCACACATTGCGGCAGCGCACAACGTGACGGCCCTGGTGAACAACGCGGGCGCCACACGCCCCGGCACCATCGACACCGCCACCAGTGGCCAGCTCGATGACGTGGTGGGCCTGCACCTGCGTGCGCCCATGCTGCTGGTGCAGGCCTTTTTGCCCACGCTGCGTGCGTGCGGTCGCGGCCGCATCGTCAACATGTCCTCGCGCGCAGCGCTGGGCAAGGGCGAGCGCATTGTCTATTCAGCCACCAAGGCCGGCTTGATTGGCATGACGCGCACCCTGGCCATGGAGCTGGGACGCGACCAGATCACGGTCAACGCCATCGGGCCCGGCCCGATTGCGACCGATCTGTTCATGCAAAGCAACCCCGAAGGCGCACCGCAGACGCAGCGCATTCTCAACAGCATTGCCGTAGGCCGCATGGGCACGCCCGATGACGTGGCCCGCGCAGCGCTGTTCTTTCTGTCACCCGACAACGGTTTTGTCACCGGTCAGGTGCTGTATGTGTGCGGCGGCACCACGCTGGGCGTGGCCCCGGTGTAAGCCCCGCAATCACTTTTCGACCACCCCCTGGATGGCCGTGCCACGCATGCATGGCCACCAACTCTGCCGCCGCAGCCCACCCGGCTGAACAGGCTGAGACTTAACCCTCGTGTACTGGAGACTTTGATGTTTGATTCCACCCGCTCTCTCTCGCGCCGCCATGGCCTGAAGCTGCTGGCCGCTGCCGCCACCCTGGCTGTTGCCAGTGGGGCCGCTGCCCAGGACAGCTACCCCAACAAGCCCATCACCATGGTTGTGCCTTTTGCGGCAGGTGGTACCACCGACATCCTGGCGCGCATTGTGGGCCAGGCCATGTCGGTCGATCTGGGTCAGACCATCATCATCGAGAACAAGCCCGGCGCGGGCGGCAACATCGGTGCGCAGCAAGCCGCACGCTCCAAGGCCGATGGCTATACCGTGTTCATGGGCACCGTGGGCACCCACGCTATCAACCAGGCGCTGTACAAAAAGCTGCCCTATGACCCCGTCAAGGATTTCGCTCCACTGAGCCGCGTGGCCAGCGTGCCCAACTTGCTGGTGGCACACCCCAGCCGCCCCTACAAGACCGTCAAGGAACTGATCGCTTTTGCCAAGGCCCACCCCGGTGAAGTGACCTACGGCTCGCCCGGATCGGGCGCATCGCCCCACGTCTCGGGCGCACTGTTCCAGAGCATGACCGGCGCGCAAATCACCCACATCCCTTACAAGGGCAGCGCACCCGCTATCTCCGACCTGCTGGGCAACCAGATCGCCATCATGTTTGACAACATGCCTTCGGCCATCCAGCACGTGCGCTCGGGCAAGCTGCGCCCTATCGCTGTGACCACCGCCAAGCGCTCGCCCGAGCTGCCTGACGTGCCCACCATCGCCGAAGCCGGTGTGCCTGGCTACGAAGCCACTTCCTGGTTCGGCCTGTGGGCCGTTGCTGGCACCCCCGCCCCTGTGCTGAACACACTGCACGCTTCGCTGTCCAAGGTGCTCAAGGACCCTGCCGTCATCAAGAAGATTGGCGACCAAGGCGGTGAAATCACCATCGACACCCCCGCCCAGTTCGAAGCCTTTATCAAGACCGAAGCCACCAAGTGGGGCAAGGTTGTGAAAGAGTCTGGCGCAGAGGTTTAAGCGCCCGACCAGCGGCCACCTGCGCTGCTGAAGTTGTCTCCTCTTTGTAACGCCGACGCGCACCCCGCGCTCGGCGTTTTTTTATGGACCGATGGGCGAAGCGCAGGCCCAAAAATATCAGCTAAAACCACCACTAGCCCAATCACCACTTGCGCTTTCAGCTATACATATCCAAGTGATACAGGCGCGCCCTGCAGAACCATGCGATGCGATTCCCGCCGGAGTGCAGCAGCGAGAGCCCAACCGTCATCGACTTGCTGCGGATTGCGGGCTAAGGGCTAGGGGACCTTTACCCCAGGTCGCCGTAGCAGGCACTGCACGAAGGGGCGGCGCTGCAGGGGGCGGCAGCCCCTCTGGCCAGACAGGGCGTCCCAGCAGCCGCCAGCTTGCATGGCCGCTGTGCCTGTTGACCCCCGATGACGAAGCCGCCTTAGTTGCTCTGCACCGGCAGGCTGGCCCCTTTCACGCGCAGCCAGTCTGCGGCTTCGGCCGCCACGCTGTCGGTGATGTAAACACCCGCCGCTTGCGCTTTGGCAGTGCCCAGCATGGCCTCCAACAGGTGGCGCATGCCCATGTTGTGCATGGCTTGCTCGGCAAACAGCCCGCCCAGCTTGACGTAGCGGATGGGCAACTGCGGCAGTTGCACCAGCGCCTTGGGCGATTGATCCAGGCGGCGCAGGCCCACGCCTGCCCCCGCTTGCACCACAGCATTGCAAAACGCCAGGGCGCGCTGCGGCGCCAGCTCCAGTGCAAAGGCATCCAGCTCCAGCACCAGACCGGGCAGCACATCGTGCCAGCCTTCGGCCATCAGCTGTGACCGCATGCGCGCCACAAAGTCACTGTGTTCCAGCGAAGGCTGGGAAATGCGCACCACCAGCGTGCTCTGCGGATGGGTGGCCAGCCACTGCAGGCCCAGTTGCACGGCCTTGAGGTCGTACTCTGCCGACAGCCCCAGGCGCACCGCTGCGGGCAAGAACAACGCTGCACCCAGCACCTGACCATCGGCCTGGTGCAACTCCAGCCCCCCTTCGTAGCGCACCTGCGTATCGGTGAGCGAAGCCTGGGCCTGCATCTGCACTGCCAAGCGCAGCTGCTCGGGCACTTGCAGTGCGTGGTTGAGCACATCCTGCCACTGCCCTTCCCCCACTTGCTGCAACGCGCCGTTGGGGCCTGTGGGCTCGGCATATTCCACCTCACCATGGCCCGCACTTTCAGCCTGCATCAAGCTGCGGTCCAGCCGTGTCAATACGTCACCTACCTGATCACCTGCCACATAGGGCGTGAGTGCAAATGCACAACGCGACCAGCGTCCATCATCCAGGCGCAGGCTCAGCGATTGCAGCAGATGGCGCAACTGCTGCACCTCCTGCATCGCAGCCAGGCTCTGCATCTGGGGCAACAGCACCGCAAAGTCACTGCCATTCAAGCGTGCCAGCTGCACCTGCTGCATACCGCGTTGCGACAACTGGTCACGCAGCTGCTGGGAAATGCCGCGCAGCCACTCGTCCACCACCTGGCGTGGGTGGCTGCTGTTCATGGCCTGCAAATCGCGCAGACGCACCAGCAGCACATGGCCATGCGTACCCTGCTGCGCCTGCAGCACCTTCTTGAGCTCGTTCACAAAGTATTTGCGGTTGGGCAACTGGGTCGTGGGGTCGCAGTTGGTTTCCAGCTCCAGACTTTCAATACGCTCCTGGTGCGCTTTCTCGGTTTTTTGCACCCGCGCATGGGCGTTTTCAATCGCAGATGCCACCGCCTGCAACTCATACACCTGCGTGGCATGCACCACACGCTCTTCCTGTGTCATGCCGATGCGCATGACCTGGGCAGCCACTTCTTCGCGCAGCACGCGCTTGAACCAGCGCAGCAAGGCCCCCACAAACAGCGCCCACGCCAGGCCAGCCGCCACAATCAGCGCCGTCATCTTCAAGCTGCTGCTCCACAGCACCTGCTGGGCCAGCCGGTTGTCCACCGCCACGGCCACCTTGCCCAGCTGGCTCCAGCCATTGCTGACCGCACGTTCCGCCTGGAACATGGGCAGCGGCATCACCCGGTGAAACCACTGCGGCACCCCATCAGTATGAGTCGAAGCAGGTTGCTTGCGCTCAAACACCGTCGCGCCATCGGGCCCGGTCATGCGTACCGATTCAAACTGCCCGGAGTCAAACAGGGCCGACATCAGCAACTCTTGCACCACTGGGTCTTGATTGCCCGGTTGCGACAGGGAAAGCGCCAGCGCCGTCACAGCGTTCTCGCTCTGGCTCTCCAATTGCGCCTTCAGATAGCTGCGCGCGCCACCCAGATTGAATGCCAACGTGCCCGCCAAAATACCCAGCAACGCCAGCGAGAGGCTAAATAACAGCTGCCGAAGCAACGACATGGATTTCTTCATACATCGAACCCTTCTTGGCGCATGCGCACCAGCAGGTTTTGCCAACGGTTGATACGGTCTGACGACGCCGAACGTGCGCCCCCCACGTACACCGCCTCGGCATCAAAACTAAAAACAGGGGTGAGATCACTGCGCTGGCTGGCCGGCAATATGCTGCCCACCAGGTTATCGAGCACCAGGGGATCCGCTTGCGGCGTGGCATACAAACCCAGCACCATGTGCGCAATGCTGCGCTGGCTGCCAATGCCTCCCATGCGGGCCCGCACGTAGATCAGGCGCATCTGCCGCGCCGGCACGCCCAGCCGCAGCAACGAAAAATATTTGCCAATCACAAAGTCTTCACAGTCTCCAGCCCCCTTGCCCAGGCTCTCGAGCACCGTGGCCCAGTAATCGGCTTCCTTCCAGACCACCATATCGTCAGAAGCCAGCAATTGCTGATTCCAAAAATCATTCACCGCCTGAATCTGCTGCGCCTGGGCTTGCCCGGCCTGCGCACGCAACATCTCTAGCCACGCTTGCAGGCGACGTACGCCAGGATCACCGTAGCGCGACGCCATCTGGCTCTGCAGCCGAGACTCATCCCAGGCCCGTGCACCACGCAGCCCCCAGCCGACCGTCACCAGCGCCGTCACCGCCAATGCCAGCAACGACCTGCGCTGCAGGCCTGGGGAAGTGGAAACAAAGTGCGGGGTGGGCATTCAGCCTCTCATCGGTATGGGGACCCCACATTGTGCAGGTATGCAGCCCTTATAAAAAAGGGCGCCTGTAGGATACAGGCGCCCTGACGCATACGGAACGCACTGGCGTTCTGGACAAGGGAGCAATTACGAGTCCACGCTCAGCTTACCGTTGGCTATCAAGCTTTTGATGATGGCCGTCTGATCGGTGCTTGAACCGAGCAGATTCACCCCCTCCAACGTGATCTGCTGATCGAAGTGGGTGGCGCTTACCCCCCCGTCTGCAGCCCCATTGGTCAGCACTTTCACGACCGTGTTGGTTTGCCCCGATGCGGTCGACACTTCAAAACGCAAGTACTGCGTCAAATTAAAGCTGCCGTTATTTGCTCCGTGTTCCCCATTCAGCAAATCAGCCAAATTCAACACGTCTTTTCCAAGGCCATTGCCAGTACTTGTCGCGGTTGCCGTACCAAAGTCTTTAATGACATCTTGCGCCGGTGCCGTGACCGTACCTGCATCGCCAGCTTTCCAGAGGAAGATATCGTCACCAGCACCACCGATCAGGGTGTCGTTGCCTTTGCCACCTTGCAAGGTGTCATTGCCCGTACCACCGTAAAGCACATCATTGCCTTCACCACCGTTCAGAATGTCATTACCACCCTGACCAAATATCACATCGTTGCCAGAACCACCATCAATGGTGTCATTGCCTCCTTCAGTCACATTGGTCCACGGCAAAGTACTGTGGTTATTGGCCACGTAGGTGTGAATTTGCTCCACCGTCACACTCGCAGCAGCAATATTGGTTTTTTCTCCCACATATTTCTGCAGTGCAGCCAACCCCTCCAATCCACCATATTCAACTTTGTCACCAAAAATAATATCGCGGCCATCTCCACCTTGGATAGTGTCATTTCCTGGAGGCAGGGTGGACTCCGATCCAAGAATTGCTGCAGCAAGATCGCTGGCATTAACATTGGTCTGTACAAACCCATCTGTATCGTAATAACTAAGCACTGTAGAGTTCAAACTAGGACCGATACCAATAGCCCTCACTTCAGAAACCAATTTCAACGCATCAAAAGCGCTTTGAGATTCACTACCAACCGCAGAATCAGAAATATTAAAAACTTTCCAAGTTCCATCCGCCATTTTTTGAATTGACGCATTATAAGTAATGCCACTCATCACCAAATAGCCATCAGCATTCAATATTCTCTGCCAAGAAGGGGATGTTGCTGTTCCAAAATTAGCATCCACAGTACCATCAATATTATACCGAGCAGTAGCCATCAATGTATTCACACTTTTATTCTGAATTGTGTAATCAAAATATTGATTGGATACTGATACATTAGGCTCACCATCCGTCACAAAATAAGTAACATTTTGCGCACCAGCACCCTGTGCAGCAAACCAATCCTTGGCCACATTAAATGCCGCTTCATAATTTGTAGCACCTCCAGAATACATTTTATCCAGCTCTGCTGAAAGTATGGCTTTTGCATTAGCATCTGTCAAATTGACCGACACATAGCTTTTTGCCGATGTATCAAAATCAAGCAACAGAATTTTAACGATGCCAGCATCGGATTGCTTAGCATTCAAAATTAACTGATCAAAAACTGTAAGAAGCGATGCTTTAGCGTCAGCGACCGCTGTCGACCCCATACTCCCCGAAGTATCGAACAATATTGCTATATTATAATTTTTCCCAGGTGTTGTAATGGTCGCTTTTGTATCTGCAACAATAAAATCATTATGTCCAGTACCTAGCAGATTGTCATTAACAGGCGTACCTACTTGATAAGTAAAATCATCTTTCCCAAGAATATCAAATTCAATTTTATTTGGAGAAATATCACCATCACCATCTTTTAACTGATATCCAGCACTAACTTTAATAATGTCTCCAGAATTGAGTAACTGAGTTTTCTCAGAAGCATTATTTAGCGTAAATACCCACTTATTTTGAGCATTCAAAGTCAGAGCTCCATAATCAGACAGGTTTACCGCCGTACCTGTACTGCTACCATCTTTATACAGAATGGCAGTATTAGCACCTGTAAGGCTCGCTTGGGCCCCATCAGCGCCTGTTTTATTACCATAACCACTCACCAGACTATCACCCATCAACACATTTGAGGATGCGTCTTCCTGGATGCTAGGACCTTTCACCAAAGTT
>NZ_JBYOKN010000020.1:0-23648 GCF_057799285.1 Comamonas sp. 14P8.1.4 | reverse complement strand
CAGAGATTGATTGCTAGAGCACATGCTTTCAAGCACGTGCGCCAGTTCACGAGCAGGCGCCGGACGCATCTATCGCAGATGCTGCGTCACATCTTTGAGCCAATCGAGCAGATGTCGCACCGCCGGTCGCATGCTCTTGCTGCCCAGGTGCACGGCATGAATGACGCTGGTCGGTGGGTGCAAATCTAAGGACACCTCGATCAACTGCCCTTGGTCGATGGCTTCGCGTACATAGATCTCCGGGATGATCGCCATGCCAATGCCTTGCTCCACCGCCTGCCGCAAGGTGGTCAGATCGTTCACCAGCAGGCGCGGGCGCAGCGGCAACTCCACCGGCAAGCCATCCTGCGCGATCAACTGCCACGAAGGCTGCCCGCTGGCGGTTTTCCAGGCCACGGCCGGCACATGCTCCAGCGTCTCTCGCAGGCTGGCTTTTAAGGCCTGCGCCCAGCTAGGGTGGGCCACCAGGCACAGCTTCATGCGCCCCAGCACCACGGGCACAAAATGCTGGGGATAGTCCATCTGCGAGCGGGCGCGAATCACAAAATCGACATCCTCGCTCTGGATGTCTACGGGGCGGTTCGAGATGTCCAGCTCCACGCGCACCTGACGGTAGATTTGCATGTAGCGCAGGATCTCATTGCCCAGGTGCAGCTGCATCAGCGAGGGCGGAATGGCGGCGCGCACCACGCCGCTGGGCTCGCGCTGCAGGTTTTCCACTATGGCAACGGCATCGTCCAGCTGGGCCAAGATGTCCTGACCGCGCTCGTGAAGAATCCGGCCTTGCTCCGTCAGCTTGAAACTGCGGGTGCTGCGCTCGATCAAGCGAGCGCCGAGTGCGGCTTCCAGCTCGGTGATATGGCGGCTGAGCGTGGCGCGCGACTGCCCGGTTTGGCGGTGGGCGGCGGTGTAGCCGCCCGCGTTCACTACATCCAGAAAGATCTTCAGGCTATTGAGGTCATGCATGGGCAGCGCAGCGCTGGGCTGCTGGGAGACATTCAGAGTTCATATTGCACTTTATTTGTATAAAAAATGGAATAGTGGTGGCCGGATTTGGCACTTTTTTTAGGTTTTGCACTGTTTAGCATCCAAGTCATCGATTCGTTTTTATTGACGCTTTTTCACCGCTGATGGGGGATGCCATGCAAAGTACAGTTTTGATCGCCACGACCTACGGTCAGGCCGATGTCCTTGAATTCTTGGGTGTAGCGCTTCCAACGCTGGCCGTGGGCATGGCGCGCATCCATGTACGTGCAGCCGGTATCAACCCCATCGATGCCCGGCGCATGACGGGTGAGTTCCGTCATGCCGCACTGCCACAAACATTTGGCACCGAGTTCGCTGGCGAGATCGTCGCGATCAACATGCCCGGAAATATCCGGTGGGTGGTTGGTGATACGGTCTTGGGGTCGGGCGGCGCTTTCACCCACGCCACCGTCATCGATGTGCCGGTGGGTAATTTGGTGGCCAAGCCGGTAGCTATGTCGTGGGAAGTGGCCGGTTCGCTGGCAGGCGCTGCCCAGACAGCCATGACTATCTTGGATGAAATCGGCCCGGTGCCGTCGCTGCTGGTGCATGGTGCATCCGGCGGCGTGGGCTCCATCACCGTGCAGTTGGCGCGCGAGCGTGGCATCGCCGTGGTGGCCACCGCATCGGCCAGCAACCAGGACTATTTGCGTGGGCTGGGCGCCACCCCGGTGGTGTATGGCGCCGGGCTGACCGAACGCCTTAAAGCCGTGCATCCTGCACCGTTTGCTGCCTCCATTGACATGGCGGGCACCGAAGATGCCACCCAAGCCTCATTGGAGACCGTGGCCGATGGCGGCTTTATGGGCTCCATCGCCGGGCGCAAGCTGTCGTCGCCTCGCATCAAAGCCGTCTGGGTGCAACGCGATCCTGCCAATCTGCAGCATGTGGCTGATGGTGTGGCTGCGGGGCGCTTCGGCTGGACGGTGAGCAAGACCTATCCGTTCGCGCAAGCGCCCGAGGCCTACCAGGCCATCCTGGAAGGCCATAGCCGTGGCAAGACCGTGTTGATGTTTTGACCTGTAAGCCGCCGGCCTGATGGCTGGCACGCCTATCAGAAGTCGGGGAGGGAGGATGAACGCCGCTGCACGCTTCATCCGCCACACATTCTGGATGCTGAATGCATCGCCTGACGCAAAGGAGCGACTGTGCAAAAAAGACAATCCCACCATCATCGTCAGCGCCCAGGCGCTGGACCGGCGCCTTCCGGGCCTTGCTCCGTTCATCTTTGGCGCTTACCACCAGGAACATTACCCCAAGGCGCGCTTTGCCCAGCAGCCGGACGGCCGCGTGGAAGCACAGCAAGTGCCGAACGCACCCGGCAATTCCAAAGTCTGACTTCTGTAGGTCCGCGGTAGGGTGGGTGCCAGCCCCGCCGCCGCGGGCCAGTACCTCACCGCACCCAGAGCCTGTACCATGATCCAACCCCTTCACGACAACCCCATTCTGGAATGCATTGAGCTGACATGGCCCTGGGTGGGTGTGGACCCCTTTTTGCTGTGCGCCCACCATGTGGAGCATTACCCGGCCGGCAATGCGCACTACGCGGTGCCAGAGCACCAACGGCAGGGCCACCCTGCCGGCAAGGACTACGCCAACCCCGATGGCTACAGCCTGTACGCCGGGGCCGACGGCATGCCGGGCTTTCCCAACCACCCGCACCGGGGGATGGAGACCGTGTCCATCCTGCACCAGGGCTATATCGACCATGCTGATTCGCTGGGCAACAGCGGCCGCTACGGGCCGGGCGATGTGCAGTGGATGACGGCCGGCGGCGGCATTCAGCATGCCGAGATGTTTCCGCTGCTGCACCAGGACCAGCCCAATCCGCTGGAGCTGTTCCAGATCTGGCTGAACATGCCGGGGCGCAAAAAAATGGTGCACCCCGAATACAAAATGATGTGGGCCGAGCAGATTCCGCACTACCGCCACGGCGGTGCCGACGTGCAAATCATTGCCGGTGCCTACCAGCCGCAGGAGCTAGATGCAGGGGCTGTCATCACCCCCATTCCTCCCACCGATGACACCTGGGCCGCAGACCCGCAGTCCGACGTGGCCATCTGGATGGTTGCGTTGGAACCCGGTGCCAGCCTCACCTTGCCGCCTGCGCAACTGGCGGCCAGCCAGCGCACCTTGTTTGCCTATGAAGGCAGCGGCTTGCTGGTGGCGGGGCAGGATGTGGGTGGCAACCGCCGCGTGCGCGTGGTGGCGCAAACGGCGTTGCCGCTGGCCAACCGCAGCGCGCAAACCGTGCGCTTGATGGTGATGCAAGGCGTGTCGCTGCAGGAACCCGTCATTCGCTCCACGGTGTATGTGACCAACACCATCGAAGAGCTGCACCAGGCCAAACGCGATTTTCAGCGCACGCAGTTCGGTGGCTGGCCTTGGGAGACGCGCCAGCCCATGCACGGCCCGGGCTTTGAGCGCTTTGCGCGCTTTGCGGGGCAGGAGGCGGTCGAAAAGCCATGATCTGCGCTGCCTCGGCGTCAATTCGATCGACCCGCTTTTCTGAGCGTGCAGGTATTGCCGCCACAATGAAAAAAGCCCGCAACTGCGGGCTTGGGAAGTTCATTGCTTCAGAACCAGTCAAACAGCTTGGGTGCTTCCAACTGGAACTTCTCATTTGTCATCACCCCATCAATAGCGGGCATGAGTTTCTGATGCTGAGGACCAATCGGTTCGATGCGAGAGCTGTAGTCGGTCTTGCCCAGGAGCGACATAAGCGCCCGAGTCGGTTTTGCGACAAATTGGCTCACTGACTGCAATAACTTTGGGTCATATTGTGGATCGAGTGATGAGGTGAAGTCATTTCGCAAACCCAACGACAGGGGGAACATGATGCCCATCTTGAATTTGTTAGCTACTTGCTCAACACATAGGTTGACTTCTTCTTTTTTACCGGAGCATGTCGACCCAAGGGTGAGTGCTACACCTTCGATGGGAAACTCAATGCCGAAAATGTTTTGAGCTTGAGACAGTGGGTTTGCTCGCTCGATGAATGTTTTTTCCCTAAACCAACGAACCTTTACCCGCATCTCTCCTCGATAGGCAACGGTAGGCGAACTGGCCATGTCGTCATAGATCGCGAGGAATTTCGCAGCAGCTTTCTCGTAGCCTTTATCACCAATACAACCTTCATCACAAGGGATCAATTTCACTCGCGGCGTTGTCATGACGATGACCTCGCCACGGTCAATCAAACGGCCCATCTCAGCTGCTTTATCGGTAGCCAGGTTTCCAGTGACGATGTCCTTGTTAAGCATTTCCGGCATATTGAGATTGGGGCGAAATTTAGCGATTCGCCAAGTGGCGTTCGCTAAGCTTGCATTTCCATCAATGAGAGTGCTTGAAACCAGTGCCTGATCAGGACTTGGCGCATTGGCAAGGACGGGGTGACCAAAAGCAGAGGTGTTCGCTTCAGTGGGAAGCGCAGCCTTGTTTTTTTGCTTTGGAGCAGTTGCAACGCAGCCCGACAAAACAACTGCGGATAAAAGCGTTACCGTCAAAAATCTCATATCAACCTCACTCCCTAATTTTTTAAAGCTCTCCAAATGTAACAAATTGAAGCTTTGGAGGAGTGCATAGTACCTGTATCTAGATGGTTATCGAGCGATGCTGTTTGTGAGAGGTTGCTTTGCCTTCGGCATTTTTGCTGCATATTGTGTCAGGTTGCGCGTGAACGACTGACGAGCATGGCATTGGATCAAACAGCTTTAGCCCTTTTACAACTGAAAATCCGTACCTATGTTGGATCGCTCAGGGTTATGCAATCAGAAATTCCAGCATCTTATTAGGAGGGCGTATTTATGTCGCTTCAAGCTTGGTTGGGGTTGCAGTGCTTTTTGAGTTCTATTAAAAATAATTGAGAATATGAAAAAAGAAGCTCAGATGAGCTCCTTTTTTACGGCACCAACAATTAATCAATCGCAGGTGTATAAGTGCCTTCTGCGATGGCAGCTTTAATACAATTTGCTTCGCTGACCACGAGGGTGAGCAAGTTCTTCACGTTATCCAGCGTTGCAACGGGGCTTAAAGTGGTCATTTTCAACGACTTAATCGACCCCACTTTAGTGACCCCGATATTCGCTTCACCACGTGCGAATAATTCATCCGCTACGTTTTGATTCAGCGTATCTAGCAGCTCTGCGGGATATCCTTCAGGAATGACACGGAACAATACCGATGCAAACTGGGGGGCAACCAGCATTTCCAAACCGTCTGTGGCGGTAATGTAGTCAGCCACTTCGCGCGTCAAAGTCACACCGTGGTCAATCATCGAGCCATACAGCGCTTCACCCAGTGCTTCAATCGTCATCCACAATTTCAACGCATCAAAACGGCGCGTGGTTTGCAATGACTTCGACACCAAATTGGGCACGCCATGCTCTTCGTCGTAAGCCGAGTTCAAGTACTCGGCTTCGTAGTGCATGAAGCGATAGTTCGCTGGATCTTTCAGCAAGAACGCGCCACACGAGATAGTCTGGAAATAGTGCTTGTGGAAATCCAGCGTGACGGAGTCCGACAGTTCAATGCCAGCCAACATGCCGCGGTGATCATTCGACAGAATCAACGCGCCGCCCCAGGCCGCATCAATATGCATCCACGCGCCATATTTGTCGCTGATGGCACGCACTTGTTGCAGTGGGTCAATTGCACCCGCGTCGGTGGTCCCTGCAGTCGCCACCACACACGCAACGATTTTGCCCTCGCTCTGCAGGCGGGCCATGGTTTGCTCCAACGCATCCATGTCCATGCGCGCGTTGGCATCCACAGGCACCGTCACCACCGATTGGAAGCCCATGCCCATCATGGCCATGTTCTTTTGCACCGAGAAGTGGGCGTTTTCAGAGCAGATGACTTTGACGTTACGCATTGCGTCCGCAGGCACACCATCGCGCTGAACAGACCAAGGATTGCCGTTTTCGTCGGTCCAGTGCTTGGCAATGCAGGCATCGCGCGCCAGCAGCACACCCATCAGGTTGGACTGTGTGCCACCCGATGTGAATACCCCGGCTTGCCCGGCACCGTAGCCCACTTTTTGACGCAGCCAGTCAATCAGCTGCACCTCCATCAATGAGCCAGCAGGGCTTTGGTCCCAGGAGTCCATTGATTGGTTGGTGGCATTGATCAGCACTTCTGCGATTTGACTGGTCACCATGGTGGGGCAGTGCAAATGCGCCAGCGAATGCGGATGGTGTACTTTGAGGCTCTTGTTGAGGAACAACTCAACCATGCGCTCTAAAGATTTTTCAACGCCGAGGCCTTCTTTGGAAGGATTGAAGGCAATGGCGCTGCGCAGCTCTTTGATGCTGCCGCCCGTGTACATCTTGTCGTTTTGCAACCAGGCTGCCACGGCTTTCGTGGCTTGATCCATGGCCAATGTGTAGTCTGCAATCGATGCAGCATCGTTGCACAGCAAGGCTTTACGGTGTTCTGCGAAATTCACCATGATTTAAGCGCCTCGCACGGCAACCAGCGCTTCAGCCACTGATTTCTTAAAGCGCACGATGACTTCTTCACATTCAGCTTGCGTAATGATAAGTGGGCACAGCAAACGGATGACGGTGCCGTTGCGGCCACCTTTTTCCAGCAGCAGCTTGTTGTTAAAACATGCTGTTTGAATGGCGGCTGCCAGTTGTGAATCTGCAGGCAGTGAGCCCATGTGGTCAGCGGGCAGGCGCTCATCCACAATTTCAATACCCAGCATCAAGCCGCGGCCACGCACGTTACCGATACATGGGAATTCCGCGGCCATTTCCTTCAATGCAGCTTGCAGAAAATCACCGCGCTCTTGCGCGTTGTGTGCCAGGTTCTGCTCTTTGATGGTTTTCAAAGTGGCAATGCCCGTGCCCATGGCCATTTGGTTGCCACGGAACGTACCCGTGTGACCGGCTGGCTGCCATGCATCGAATTTTCGCTTAATACCCAAGACTGCCAATGGCAAGCTACCGCCAACGGCCTTCGACATCACGATGACGTCTGGCTCAATCCCTGCATGCTCGAACGCGAACATCTTTCCGGAGCGTGCAAAGCCCGCTTGCACTTCGTCCAAAATCAGCACAATGCCGTGCTTTTCAGTGACTTCACGGATTTTCTTCAACCATTTGACGGGGGCAGTGACCACACCGCCTTCACCTTGAATGGCTTCCAAAATCACTGCTGCGGGCTTTGTTACACCGCTTTCCACGTCTTCGATGAAGTTTTCAAAGAAATACGTCAAGGCATCCACACCGGCTTGGCCGCCGATACCCAATGGGCAACGGTATTCGTGTGGGTAGGGCATAAACTGCACGCCTGGCATCAAGCCATGGACCGCATTCTTTGCAGACAAATTACCGGTCATTGCCAACGAGCCGTGCGTCATACCGTGATAGCCACCCGAAAAGCTAATCACGGAGCTACGACCCGTAAATGTTTTGGCCAACTTAATGGCTGCTTCTGTGCCATCTGCCCCCGATGGGCCACAAAATTGCAGGCAATATGCTTCTTTACCCCCTGGCAATTGCTCCAGCAATGCTTCGGTAAATGCATCCTTTAAAGGCGTTGTTAAATCCAAAGTATGCAATGGCAGACCACTTGTCAGCGTATCTTGAATACTTTGAATAACCGCAGGATGGTTATGGCCCAAGGCCAAGGTACCTGCTCCTGCTAAACAGTCGAGGTACTCCGTACCTTCAACATCGGTAACCCAGCATCCTTGTGCTTTGGCAATCGCTAACGGCAATTTACGTGGATAACTACGTACGCTAGATTCCATCTGACTTTGGCGAGTCAAATAATATTCGTTAGTAGATTGAGAAACAGGATTTACTGAAGAAACGCTCATATCGAATTACCATCTCTGATATGGGGTGAAAAAAAGTCGGGGGACTTGGGGTCTTTGACTTGGTGCTTTATATCTAGCCAGACAGTTTTTGCTCGTCAAAACCAGGAGCGCGATGATACCTAATAGGTAATCACCCTATAAACCATTGTTCTGAGATGTAGGGCCACGTGGCCATGGCACGCCGCGGGGGTGCTTGCAGGCAGGTGCTCAGGGGCGCAGCAAACGGAGCAGCAAGAGCTTGTGCTGCGGGCGCAAAGCCTCGATTTGCTCTGCAGTCAACGGTGCACCGCTGGCCAAAATGGTGAACAGGCTGTGCACCATGGGCACCATCAGGATGGAGCCATCTTGCAGGCTTATGGGCGCGCTCAGCAAGCCCTCGGCCGTTGCGCGTTGCAGCAGGCGCTCATGGTTGTCGGCATGCATGCGCATCATTTTCTGGTGCCAGTCCTGCATGGGTTGGGGCAGACGGGGTGCCTCTGCCAGCAGCAGGCGGATGGTGGGCAAGATGGCGGGGTCGGTCAAGCGCTGCAGTGTGTGGTGCACAAAGGCGTCGACCAGCTCTTCCAGGTTGCGTACATGGGCAGGCCACCAGTTGAGGTTCTCTCGCAGCGGAACTTCCACCACACGCTCCAGCAGTTTCTGCAGCAGTGATTCTTTGCTGGGAAAGTGGGCATACAGCCCGCCCTTGGACAGGCCCGCTGCCAGCGCAATGTCTTCCATGCGCGCTGAGCGATAGCCGTGGCGCGAAAACTCCTGCAATGCCGCATCCAGTATGTGGTGGATGCGAACTTCGGCAGGCAGGCGCTGGCGGCGTTTGGGGGTGTCTTGGGGCATGAGAAGAAGGTACAACGGCTGACTGCATTATCTGGCAGCTAGCTGCGCGAAGACGGCGCTTTGCGCGCATTTCAAGGTTGATGCCCGTTTTCGCTTGGGATATGTCAAGAAATGACAGTGGCGCTGCGTGCCGATTGGCAGGCGGGTCGGCCTTGGCTATGCTGGTGTGCATGGCATTTGCAAACCACACGGGAACGCGTTGGTCTTTCAGGCTGTGTACAGGCATCGTCGCCCTGTCGCTGATGGGGTGCGCCTCTGCGCCCACCCCGCAAGGCAAAGTCACGAGTGACCGCTTCACCATGCAGGAGCTGGTGCAGTCCGACAGCAACCGGATTGCCACATTGGCCATGGCGGAGAACATCGACAGTCTGATGCGCTTGATGGACAAACTCTACCAGCGCAATCCCAGCGAATGGCGCAAAACGGCGGCAACGCGCGAGGCCGCCATTGCCAAGGTGCGTACGGCGATGCTGGAGCGCCAAACATGGCCTGCCTTGGATGGCCAGCGCGATGTCACGGCGTTGAGTAAGACACTCAGCCCGGATTTTGCGGGTGATCGCGTGGGTGCTTTCGTCTACGCTATGGGCGATATGCTGATCACCGCGCATGGTGGCCGAACCAGTTTTACCTTGGTTGATGGTGTGCACGCCCAGCATATCTATAACGCCGCACGCAATATTGAGATTGCCAACTGGGTGCTGAACACGCGCAAAAATGGCCAGGGGCAGCTGCTTTTGCTGTCCAACCACATCTCAGATCAGGAGCGCAATCTGAGCTTTGAGCGCGAGATGGGTAAGTTGATTGCCCGCCTGGATCTGGTGGCCAGCTTTGGCGCTGAACGAGTGCGGCGCGCCGCCATTGGCTTTGGGCAGGCCCTGGTGGCTGGGCCATTTCTGCCTTTTTTACCGGTGCGTTAAACGTGCGCTTAGCGCCAGTGCGCTGCTTGGTCGCAGCGCCTGCGCAGCCTCAGGGTGCTGGATGGTGTACGCCCAGCAGCTCGTGCAGGCGGGTGCTGGTGGTGGTGTACTGCAGCAGCACTGGTTTGTCGGTGAGGTATTCCGCAATCGAGAACCCCGCCAGCGTGGCTTCGTGGAAGCCGCACAGCAGCAGCTTGCGCTTGCCTGGGTAGAGGTTGATGTCGCCCACGGCATAAATGCCTGGCGCTTCCGTCACAAAGGTGCCGGTGTCCACGGGCAGCTGTTTTTTGACCAGCTCCAGACCCCAGTCTGCCACCGGGCCGAGCTTGGGAGAGATGCCCTGGTACACCAGCCATTGCTGCACAGGCAGCTCCAGTGTGCTGGCATCGGGCAGGCTGACCTGTACGCTGAGTAGCTGCGCGCCGTCTGCCTGCAGAGACAGCGGCTGTGCAGCCAGCACGCGGATGCGGCTTGCGTCCTGGTGCGCTTTCAGCTGATCCAGCAGGGCCTGGGGGGCGGTAAATACCTCGCGGCGGTGCATCAGCGTGACGCTGGCAGGCTGTGTGGCCAGCGCATCAATGGCGGCTTGCACGGCCAGCTCATCGCCACCGTGCACAAGCACGTGCTGCCCGCTGAGCCCCAGCGCAGAAAGCTGGGCGGGGTGGTAGTGCACGCTGGTGCCCACCAAGGCCTCGATGCCTTCAAGCTTGAGGGCCTTGGGCACAAAGGCGCCCACACCCGCAGCAATCACCACGGCCTTGGCGCACAGCACTGTGCCAGCGCTGGTGCCCAGCAGCCAGCGGCCATCGTCTTGCTGCTGCAGTGTCTGCACCTGCTGGCCCAGGTGCAGCGTGGGGGCAAAGGGCGCCATCTGCAGGCGCAGGCGTTCCACCAGCTCAGCCCCTGTGCAGGCCTGAATGCCGGGAATGTCGTAAATCGGTTTGTGCGGGTACAGCTCGGCGCACTGGCCGCCCAGGTGCGGCAGGGCGTCGATCAGGTGGCAGTGCAAGCCCTGCAGCCCCAGCTGGAACACCGCGAACATGCCCACGGCACCCGCACCAATCACGGCAACGTCGGTTTCAACAGCAGCAGGCAAGGCGGTGGCAGTGGTCATATCGGTCATTGAAAAAGCAAAAAGCCCCATTGCTGGGGCTGTTTCAAGCGCAAAGGGGGCGCGGTTTAGCGCTCCAGCAAGTCCAGCTTACCGGGCTTGCCATTCCAGTCGTCGGCGTCGGGCAGAGCAGCCTTACGCTTGGTAATGCTCTTCCAGCCCTTGGCCACAGCCAGCTCGGCGTTGAGCTTGATGAAAGCCAGCTGGTCGGCGGGCGTATCTTCTTCGGCAAAGATGGCGTTGGCGGGGCACTCAGGAATGCACACCGCGCAGTCGATGCACTCATCGGGGTCAATCACGAGGAAGTTTGGGCCTTCGCGGAAGCAGTCCACGGGGCAAACGTCCACGCAGTCGGTAAATTTGCACTTGATGCAGTTTTCGGTGACGACGTGTGTCATGAGGAATTTCTTCTTATGCAGTGGGATCGGAATAAGCCCACGATTTTAGGTTTTTTCTGAATCCCTGCCACAAGCAGGCGGGGATTCAGGACTGCCAGCCTGTGTTTTCTAGACTGGAATCAATGGCAGGCGTGTGTTCAGCGCACCAAAACCGCGGCGGCGGTGGCGTTGCTGGCGGTGTCGACCAAGATCATAGACCCCAGCGCGCGGCTCTGGGCAAAACGCGTTGTGGGAATGGCTTCTTGCAGCGCAAAGTCCACCACGCCGATGGCGTTGGGCTCCAGCTGCGAGGCATCTTCCTCGGCCAGCGTATTCACATTCAGGCGGTGCACCACGCGCTGCGCCTTGGCTTTCACCCAGCGGTGGCCATGCAGCGCCCAGTACACGCGCCCGGGCACCAGGGGTTCATTGTCCATCCACGCCACGGTGGCCGTCAGGCTGCGGCTGCTGGGCCAAGCGGGTTCGGCGGCAGGCGTGTCAAAGTCATCTGCAGCCACTTCGGCCTGCACGGGGGCGGCCACGACCCAGTCGCCGCGCGAGACATCGACCTCGCGGTCCAGCGTAATACCGGCGGACAAACCCGCTGCCACGCCCTTGGGCGCGCGGGCGTGGTCAATCACCTGGGCGATGGTGGCCAACTGGCCGCTGGGCAGAATTTGCACCTGTGCGCCTACGGTGGCACTGCCCGTAGCTACACGGCCCCAGAACACGCGGCGGCCCTGGGTGGTGATGGCGCTGTCGTGGAATTTTTCGACCCATTGCACGGGGAATGCCAAGGGCAGTTCGGTATCCGCAGGCGTGTTGGGCAGCTTTTCCAGCAGTTGCAGCAGGCTCGGGCCTTCGTAGCCGGCCCAGCCGATTTCGCGGTTGACCACGTTGTAGCCCTTGAGTGCAGACACGGGGATGGTCGCGGCCACGATGATGCCCGCTTCTTGCGCAAAGCGCTGCAGCGCGCCTTGGATGTTTTGGAATGCCACAGCGGGGTCAGCCACCGCGTCCAGCTTGTTCACCGCAAACACCAGCGAATGCACGCGCAGCAAATGCGCCAGCAGGCTGTGGCGGCGGGTTTGCGGCAGCAGGGCCAGGTCGGGGTTTTGCCATTCCAGCTTGGTGGCATCCACCAGCACCACGGCGGCGTCGGCGCTGCTCACAGCAGTCACCATGTTGCGGGTGTACTGCTCGTGCCCCGGCGCATCGCCAATGATGAACTTACGCGCATCGGTGTTGAAGTAGCGGTAGGCAACGTCAATGGTGATGCCTTGCTCGCGCTCGGCGGAGAGGCCATCGGTCAGCAGCGCCAAATCCGTCTCGCCCGATTTGGTCACGCCCGCCAACTGGTCTTGCAGTACCGCGCGGGTGTCGACCAGCAAACGGCCAATCAACGTGGATTTGCCATCGTCCACCGAGCCGCAGGTGATAAAGCGCAGGGCCGAGGCAGAATCTGTATCAAATTTGCCTGTAGCGCTTGCTGTACCTGCGCTGGTAGCTATGGAATTTATGGTTTCAGTCATCGAAAGCTTTCAGTGATTGAGCCAGGGCGTGCCCCCAACTCAGGCACGGCCCACCTCAGAACCACCGCGCAAGGGCCGCCCCGCCGCGCTGGTGGTGTCCCCCTTCCAAAGGCGAAGCCTGCAAGAGAAGGGGGAAGGCGCAAAGCGCCTCAGGGGGATGAATTAAAAATAGCCGTCTTTCTTGCGCTTCTCCATCGAGGCTTCGCTGGTCTTGTCGTCCATGCGGGTGGAGCCACGCTCGCTGACTTCGGCGGACAAGGTTTCGATCACGATGTCAGCGGCTGTGGCCGCCGTGCTTTCCACGGGGCAGGTGCAGGTGATGTCGCCCAAGGTGCGAAAGCGCACATCGCGCACCACGACCTGCTCGCCATCTTTGGGTGGGGTCAGCTCGGTGACCGGTACCAGCAGACCTTTGCGCTCGACGATGTTGCGCTTATGGCTGTAGTAGAGGCTGGGCAGGGCAATTTGCTCACGCTCGATGTATTGCCACACGTCCAGCTCCGTCCAGTTGCTGATGGGGAACACGCGGAAGTGCTCGCCGGGCGCAATGCGGGTGTTGAACAGCGTCCACAGCTCGGGGCGCTGGGCTTTGGGTTGCCATTGGCCAAAGCTGTCGCGGTGGCTGAAGATGC
Source organism: Comamonas sp. 14P8.1.4 (assembly GCF_057799285.1). NCBI lineage: Bacteria > Pseudomonadati > Pseudomonadota > Betaproteobacteria > Burkholderiales > Comamonadaceae > Comamonas > Comamonas sp. 14P8.1.4. The sequence goes on along the minus strand of NZ_JBYOKN010000020.1, from coordinate 10,393 downwards.
GTTCCTTGGCGCGGGCCTTTTCCTCGTCGCGGCGGGCACCGCCAATCAACGCGTCAAAGCGGAATTCTTCAATCGCTTCCAGCAGTGTGACCGACTGGTGCGCATTGCGCGGCTCTTCAGCGTGGGCCAAGCGCACGGTGCCGCGCGCCATGGAGTCTTCCACGCTGCGCACGATCAGCTCGGCGCCCAGTTCCTTGGCACGCAGATCGCGGAAATCGGTCACTTCCGGGAAATTGTGGCCGGTGTCGATCATCAGCAAGGGATAGGGGATGCGGCCCACGCCAAAGGCTTTTTCGGCGCAGCGCAGCATGACCAGCGAATCCTTGCCGCCCGAAAACAGCAGCGCAGGGCGTTCAAAAGCGGCAGCCACTTCGCGCAGGATGAAGATGGTTTCCTCTTCCAGCGCATCCAGGTGGCGGTTGCTGAGTTGGCTCAGCACTTGGGATTCCACACGGGCGTTCATACAAATACTTTCAAGCTAAATTGGCCTCTAGCCCTTATCTAGTAAGCGCTAGTAGCTATATTTTTAATGGCTCAAGTGCAGCCCGCACTCGCGCTGCTCTTCGCCCTTGGTGGGGTCCACGTAGTCGAAGTTGTTGGGCAGGCCGTGCTTTTCGCAGTAGTCGTACAAGTCTTTGGACGACCAGTGCAGCAGCGGTGCCACCTTGATCAGCCCATCGGGGTTGATGCTCACGGGCTCCATCTGTGCGCGCACGGCGCTGTCGGTGGCGCGCAGGGCGGTGAACCAGACTTGCGGCGCGGTCTCGCGCAGGGCGCGGGTAAAGGGTTCGAGCTTCACTTCTTCGGTGAACGCCGCGTGGCGCGGGTCGTCCAGTGCGGGCGTCGCACCTTCCACGGCTTCGCGGTGGGCGCGGCTACGCAGGGGCAAATAAATCTTCAGGTTCAGGCCCAGCTGCTTGGTCACCGCGTCGGCAAACTGGTAGGTCGCTTCGGTGTTGTAGCCGTTGTCCATCCACACCACGGGCACATCGGGCTGCACGCGGCTGACCATGTGCAAGATGACGGCTTCAAACGGGCGGAAGTTGGTGGTGACGATGGCGGCCTTGTTCAGGCCCAGCGCCCACTGCACCAGCGCTTGCGCGTTGTGGCCCAGCTCGGCATTGATGCGGTCAAGGTCGAGGGTGCTCATGCGTGCTCCGCCACAAAGTGGGGCTGGTGATTGACCGCATCGGCCTGGTAGTAGCCGCCAAAGCGCTCAAACTGGCGTTGGGCATCGGCCTGATCTACACCTTCGCGCAGCACGGCCGAGCTAAAGCCGGTGCGCTGCATTTGCACCAGTTGGTCAATCAGCACATCGCCGGTGGCGCGAATGTCGCCGGCAAACTTCAGGCGGCGGCGCAGCCAGTAGGCCTGGGTGAAGGCGCGGCCATCGGTGAAGGCGGGAAAGTGCAGGTCGATCTGCGTGATGCCGTCCAGATTCACTTCCAGGGCATTCACATCGTTGGCCAGCACCAGCACGCCATTGGCGCTTTCGGCAGGGCTTTGATAATCGGTATGGGCCAAGATCTTCATCATGTAGTCCTTGTGGTTCTTGGGCTTAGGCGGAAGCTTCTTCCACTTCGGGGGCGGGGTGGCGCGCGGCCTTGCCTGCTTCCTTGAAGGGGTCCAGACCAATGCGGCGCACGGCGTCGATGAAGTGCTCACCGGGCTCACGCAGATCGCGGTAGGTGTTGAGTACGGCTTCGAGCACGTCGGGCACTTCGGCCGCCGAGAACGAAGGGCCAATCACCTTGCCGGCGACGGCATCCCCCGACAGCGTTGAGCCATCGGAGCCGCCCAGCGTGACCTGATACCACTCCTTGCCGTCCTTATCCACGCCCAAGATGCCAATGTGGCCGCTGTGGTGGTGGCCGCAGCTGTTGATGCAGCCGCTGATGTGCAAATCAATTTCGCCGATATCGTCCAGCTCATCCAGATCTTGGTAGCGCTGGGTGATGGCTTCGGCAATGGGCAGGCTGCGGGCATTGGCCAGCGCGCAGAAATCACCGCCGGGGCAGGCAATCATGTCGGTCAGCAGCGCCACATTGGTGCTGGCCAGGCCCAGTTCCTTGGCTTTTTGCCACAGGGCGTACAGCTCGGCGGCGTGCACCCAGGGCAGCATCACGTTCTGGTCGTGGGTCACGCGGGCTTCACCGGCGGAGAACACATCCACCAGATCGGCCAGCGCGTCCAGCTGGTCGCCAGTGGCGTCGCCCGGGGCTTGGCCGGTGCGCTTGAACGACAGGGTCACGGCGCGCAGCGCAGGGTTCTGGTGGGCATGCACATTGCGTTGCACCCAGCGGGCAAAAGCTGGGGTGGCGGCAATTTGCTGCTGCAGCTCGGCATTGGCTTGATCGGCCGATACCGCAGGGTGGCCCGACAGATCGGGCGACTGGAACATGGCGGCCACGCGGTCAAACTCGGCCTGGGGCACGGTGTGGGGGCCACCGTCGATCTCGACGATCTGGCGGTATTCCTCTTCCACGGCGTCGATATAGGCCTGGCCTTCGGCCTTGACCAAGATCTTGATGCGCGCCTTGTACTTGTTGTCGCGGCGGCCCAGCTCGTTGTAGACGCGCACGATGGCTTCGATGTAATTCATGATCTGGTTCCAGGGCAGGAACTCACGAATCACGGTGCCAATCACCGGCGTGCGGCCCATGCCGCCGCCCACAAATACCTTGAAGCCGACTTCGCCGGCGTCGTTTTTCAGCAGGTGCAGGCCCACATCGTGCCAACCCGTGGCGGCGCGGTCTTCCTTGGCGCCACTGATGGCGATCTTGAACTTGCGCGGCAGGAAAGCGAACTCGGGGTGCAGCGTGGTCCACTGGCGCAGGATTTCGGCATAGGGGCGGGGGTCGACGATTTCATCGACCGCCACGCCGGCCAGTGCGTCGGTGGTGGTGTTGCGGATGCAATTGCCGCTGGTCTGGATGCCGTGCATTTGCACGGTGGCCAGCAGGTCCATCACATCGGCGGACTTGGACAGCGGAATCCAGTTGAACTGCACATTGGTGCGCGTGGTGAAGTGGGCGCAGTGCGTGGGCAAAAAGGTGGTGCCCAGCTTGCCTTGGCCTTCCATGGCTTCTTGGAAGACAGCGGCTTCGGGTTCGTCGTATTCGCGGGCAATCTTGGCCAGCACGCGCAGTTGCTTGGTGTTGATTTCACCGTAGGGCACGGCCACGCGCAGCATGGGGGCGTAGCGCTGTACGTACCAGCCGTTTTGCAGGCGCAGGGGGCGGAAGTCATCTTCGGCGAGCTTGCCGGTTTGCCAGCGCTCCAGCTGGTCGCGGAATTGGGCGGCCCGTTGATTCAAGAAGGCTTGGTCGAATTCTGTGTATTGGTACATGGCGCTATCGTCATCGTGGGAGGATGAGCATCCGACGGATGGTTTTCCTCTGTATGGCTGCGCACTGTATGCAAGGTCTTTATAAAAACAAACGATTGTTTTGTTAGCCAAATATTATTTTTGGATATATGAAATGTCATGCGGGTGCCGCACTGCCTGCGTGCTGCAGGCACAAAAAAACCTCCGCACCGGTGTGGTAGGAGGTCGGGGGCGCGGTGAGCGCAGCGGGCCGGCGCCGCGCCTGTGCCTGCGAACGGGCAGGGCTGGGTTTAGAAGGGCTTGGCGCCCATCAACGCGGTCAGCACCAGCAGCATGGCCAGCTGCAGCACCAGCAGCACGCGGCGGCTGCCGGCCTGGGCCGGGGTGGCGCTGCGCTTGGCAAAACCGATGCACAGGCCGTGCACCACATACAGGATCAGGCCGATGTAGGGGTACATCATGTGCTGCCAGGGGCCGATGAAGGTGACGCCCAGGCCCGTCAGCGCGGCCAGGCCGCCCAGCACGCGGGTGAACACATAGACCAGCGTGGATTTGGCGGCTGGGGTGGGCTTCCAGGCCAGGGCCAGGTAGGCGATGGACAGCAGCAGTGTCAGCACTGCGAAGAGCATGTGGGAGTGTTTGAGGGCGGTATACATGGCAGTGGGTGGGGTTAGGGCGCCAGCTGTGTAAAAGCAGGAGCGGCTGGCGCTGGAATTGTTGGGTTTTGCATGCGATTGTGCGTGCAAATGCTTTTAACAGGTGCGCAATCAGCTATCTTTTTCCGCAGCAGCCTGGGGCGCGCGCAGCGTCTCCAGGTGGATGCTGGTCTCAGAATGGCTGATGCCCTTGATCAGGCGAATGCGCTCCAGCGCACGGGCCAGCTCGGGCAGGCTGGGCACTTGCAGCTCCGCCAGCAGATCCCACTGGCCGTTGGTGGCGTGCAGCGCCTGCACGGCGGGCTCGCCCAGCAGCGTGGCGGTTACGCGGCGCGCATCGTTGCCTTCAATGGCAATGCTCATCCAGGCTTGCAGACCGCCGGTTTCCGCCTCGGGCTTGAGGCGCAGCGTGTAACCCACGATCACGCCATCGTCTTCCAGGCGGCGCAAGCGGTTGGTGACGGTGCCGCGCGCCACGCCCAGCCGCGTGGCCAGCGTGGCCACGCTTTCGCGGGCGTTGTGGCGCAGCAAGGCAATCAGGCGCTGGTCGATTTGGTCAAGGTTGAACATAGTGCGCGCTAAGGCTATCTAAATGGCAACTATTTGACTATTTAACGCACAAATTGGCAATTTGAATTGCTGCCACCCTGTGCCACGCTCTGTCTATATCTCTGATATGTTCTGGACGGAGCCTGCCATGCCCACACGTTTACACACCCAGCGCCAGCCGCAACCCCGCACACCGCAGGTGCACACCGAATTTCTCAGTGCGACCGATGCCGCACGGCTGGTCGCGCGCCTGGGGCTGGACACCTGCCTGCGCCAGATCGTGCAGGCGCTGGCGGCCGACTTTGCGCGCTGGCCAGAGTTTGACAAGAGCGCGCGCACGGCTGCGCATTCGCCCCACGGCGTGATCGAGCTGATGCCCGTGGCCGACGCGCACGACTACGCCTTCAAATACGTCAACGGCCACCCCATCAACACCCAACACGGCTTGCCCACGGTGATGGCCTTTGGCGCGCTGGCCGATGTGGCCACCGGCACACCGCGCTTTGTCAGTGAGCTGACACTGACCACGGCCTTGCGCACGGCGGCCACTTCGGTGCTGGCCGCCCAGCACCTGGCGCGTGCCGACAGCCGCTGCATGGCGCTGATTGGCAACGGCGCACAAAGCGAATTTCAGGCCGTGGCCTTCATGGCGCTGCTGGGCGTGCGCCGCCTGCAGCTGTTTGACGTGGACGCCGCTGCCACCGCCAAGCTGCTGCGCAATCTGGCACCGTGGGCCGCGCGCTGTGGCGCCGAGCTGGTGGCGCTGGACAGCGTGCGGGCTGCCGTGCAGGGCGCAGACATCGTCACCACCATCACTGCCGACAAGACCAACGCCACGATTGTGGATGCCAGCATGCTGGAGCCCGGTATGCACCTGAACGCCGTGGGCGGCGACTGCCCTGGCAAAACCGAACTGTCCGCCGAGGTGCTGCGCTGCAGCAGTGTGTTTGTGGAGTACGAGCCGCAAACCCGCATCGAGGGCGAGCTGCAGCAAATGCCGGCGGATTTTGCCGTCACCGAATTTTGGCGTGTGCTGGCCGGCCAGGCCCCCGGGCGCACCTCCAATGCGCAGATCACCGTGTTCGACTCTGTGGGCTTTGCACTGGAAGACTATGCCGCCCTGCGCAGCATGCAAACCCTGGCGCGGCAGGCCGGGCTGCTGTCGGCGATTGAGCTGGTGCCCACATTGGCCGACCCCAAGGACTTGTTTGCGCTGCTGCAACAGGCTGCGGGCACGGGTACAACCGTTTTTCAAAAGGTGGCGTGAATGCAGGATATTCAAAAATCAGAGCTGTTGGCGCAAGAGCAGCAAGAGCTAGATGCCAAAAAGGCTGTCACCTTGATTGGGGTGCCCACCGATGTGGGTGCTGGCCGCCTGGGCGCCGCCATGGGGCCTGATGCGCTGCGCGTGGCCCAGCTGGGCCGGGCCTTGGGTCGCTTTGGGGTGGAGGTGCAAGACCTGGGCAACCTGGCTGGCCCGCCCAACCCGCGTGGCCCCCGCGATGCGCAGGGCCTGCGCAACTACGCCGAATGTCTGGCGTGGAACCAGGCCACGCACGACGCCGTCTATGCCCAGCTGCAGGCCGGGCGCATGCCCATCATGCTGGGCGGCGACCACACGCTGGCCACCGGCTCCATCAGCGCCGTGGCGCGCCACTGCCGCGCTGCGGGCAAGCGCCTGCGCGTGCTGTGGCTGGATGCGCACGCCGACTGCAACCTGCCCGACATCAGCCCCACCGGCAATCTGCACGGCATGCCGGTGGCCAGCTTGTGCGGCCACGGCCCAGAACCGCTGGCGTCCATGGCTGGCTTTACGCCGGCGCTGCAGGGGCCGGACATCTGCCAGATCGGTCTGCGCAGCGTGGATGAGGTGGAAAAACGCATGATCCAGCGCCTGGGCCTGGAAGTGTTCGATATGCGCGCCATCGACGAACAAGGCATGCGCGCCGTGATGCAGCAGGCCCTGGCCGGGCTGGATGGCCCGGAAGGCGCCGATGTGCACTTGCATCTGAGTTTTGACGTGGATTTTCTGGACCCCGACATCGCCCCCGGCACCGGCACCACCGTGCGCGGCGGCCCCAATTACCGTGAAGCCCAGTTGTGCATGGAAATGATTGCCGACACGGGCCGGCTGGGCTCCATCGACATCGTGGAGCTGAACCCGGCACTGGACATCCGCAACCAGACGGCCGAGCTGGTGGTGGATTTGATGGAAAGTCTGTTTGGCAAGAGCACTCTGGTGCGGCGCACGCTGTAAATCAGCGGCGGAAGTGATTGGTGCAAGCTTGGTGACAGCAAAGCACGATAGTTTGTAACAAAAATATACATCGCTATGCGCTTTAGCTGAAGGAGCCTGTGAAGGATATTGCGAGCCAAGATCTCAAAACCATTCTGCATTCCGCGCGTGCGCAGATCTATTACTTGGAGCATTGCCGTGTCCTTGTGAACGGGGGCCGCGTTGAATATGTGACCGATGCCGGTAAGCGCAGCCTGTACTGGAATATTCCCATCGCCAACACCACCAGCATCTTGCTGGGTACGGGCACATCCATCACCCAGGCGGCGATGCGCGAGCTGGCCAAGGCGGGCGTATTGGTGGGTTTTTGCGGCGGCGGTGGCACGCCGCTGTTCAGCACCAATGAGGTGGATGTAGAAGTGGCTTGGCTCACGCCGCAAAGCGAATACCGGCCCACCGAATACCTGCAAGCCTGGGTGAAGTTCTGGTTTGACGATGAGCTGAGGCTGGAAGCCGCCAAACAGCTGCAAAGCCTGCGGCTGGAGCGCTTGCTCAAAGAATGGAGCACCCGCGCTTTGCGCGAAGCCGGCTTTGCGGTGGACTTGGCGCGGTTGCAAGCGCTGGTGCAGCAGTTCAAAACCTTGGTAGCCCAGGCGCAAGATGTCACGGCGCTGCTGACCGATGAAGCCCGGTTGACCAAGGCGCTGTTCAAGCTGGCGGTGGATGCCACAGGCTATGGCGACTTCACCCGTGCCAAGCGCGGCACAGGTACCGATTCCGCCAACCGCTTCCTGGACCACGGCAACTACTTGGGCTATGGCTTGGGCGCCACCGCCACCTGGGTGCTGGGCTTGCCGCATGGCCTTGCTGTGCTGCACGGCAAAACCCGGCGCGGCGGCCTGGTGTTTGATGCCGCCGATCTGGTCAAAGATGCGGCTATCTTGCCGCAGGCATTTTTGTCGGCCATGCGCGGTGATGATGAGCAGGCTTTCCGGCGCAACTGCATTGAAGTGCTCACGCGCAGCGAATCGCTGGATTTCATCATCGACAGCCTCAAAGCCATTGCCTCCAATACGGCGCGCATGGCCCAGCAAACCAATGCGAACCAAGCGGGGCTGGCATGAATGTGCTGTTTGTCTCGCAATGCAGCAAACGCGCGTTGACCGAAACGCGGCGCATTCTGGACCAGTTTGCTGAGCGGCGCGGCGAACGCACCTGGCAAACACCCATCACCCAGGCCGGGCTGGACACGGTGCGCAAATTGCTGCGCCAGAGCGCCCGTAAGAACACCGCCGTGGCCTGCCACTGGATTCGCGGGCGCGATCACAGCGAGCTGCTCTGGGTGGTGGGCGATGGTCGCCAGTTCAATGCCGAAGGTGCGGTGCCCACTAACACCACGGCCCGCAATGTGCTGCGCAGCGAGGACGAGAACACCTGGCACCACCTGCCGCTGATTACCGCATTGGTGGCCTTGGCCGCGCTGCTGCACGATTTGGGCAAGGCCACGCAAGCGTTTCAAGACCGGCTGCGCAACCCAGGAATGCGCGAGCGCAACCACTACCGGCATGAATGGGTGTCGGTGCGGCTGTTTCAGGCTTTTGTGGGACAGGGCGATGACGCTGATTGGCTGCAGCGCCTGGCGGCTTGCGCTGATTCGGATACTGACGGCAAGGCGTTTGAGGCATTTTGGCTGGATCACGCCGGTGGGCGTTTGGTGCGCGATGGTTTGAGCGATGCGGGTTGGAGTGCCGATCAAAAAGAAGCCGGCAACCCATTTGCTGGTCTACCGCCTTTGGCGCAGGCCGTGGCGTGGCTGGTGCTGACCCACCACCGCTTGCCCTGTCTGCCCAATCGCCAAGATGCGAGTGGGTTTGACGACGATGCCGAAGAGGGGCGACAGCTTTTCAAGCGCTTTGGTTCGCGTCCTTCCGATGTATCGCCGCGCTTGCTCCACGGCCTGCTGGCACGCATCAATGCCGACTGGAACGAGCCGCGCGAAGCTGTGGATGTCGCCAAGCTGCGGGCGCATTGGCATTTCCCGTATGGTCTGCCCGTCAGCCAGCTGAGCTGGTGCAAACAAGCCGCCCGCTATGCGCGCAAGTTGCAGGAGCTGGCGCCGCAGTACCCACAGACGTCTGTTTTGCACGACCCATTTGCCATGCACATCAGCCGCATGTGTTTGATGCTGGCGGACCACCACTATTCCAGCATCGAAGACGAGGCACCGCGCAAGCTGTTCCGCAACGATGGCTATCCGCTGCATGCCAACACTCTCAAAAACAGTAGCGAACAGCGCTTGAAGGGCGGGATCAAACCGCCATTTTTCAATCAAACGCTGGACGAGCACCTGCTGGGCGTGCAGGCCCACGCTAGCCTGATCACGCATTCGCTGCCCACATTGGCGCGCAGCCTGCCAGCCTTGCAAAACCACAAGGGCCTGAAAAAGCGCAACAGCAATACGCGCTTTCAGTGGCAAGACAAGGCAGCGGACTTGGCGGCCAGCGTGCGCCAGCGCGCTGCCAGTCAGGGGGCGTTCATCGTCAACATGGCCTCGACTGGCTGTGGTAAAACCCTGGGCAACGCGCGCATCATGAATGCGCTGGCCGATCCGGCCTTGGGCATGCGCTGTGCATTTGCCATTGGCCTGCGCACCTTGACCTTGCAAACCGGCCGCAGCTTTCAGCATGATCTGGGGCTGAACGATGAGCAACTGGCCATCAAGGTGGGCGGAGCCGCCAGCCGTGCGCTGTTTGAATATTGGGAGCAGCAGGCCGACGCCACCGGCTCCGCCTCCAGCCAGGCATTGCTGGACGAAGGCGGCCAAGTGCTGTTTGAAGGCAATGACCAGCACCCGCTGCTGGAGCGCTTGACGGACGACGCTCAGGTGCGCCGCCTGATTGCCGCACCGCTGCTGGTCTGCACGGTCGATCACCTGACACCCGCCACCGAAAGCCTGCGCGGTGGCCGCCAGATTGCGCCCATGCTGCGCTTGCTCACCGGCGATCTGGTGCTGGACGAGCCCGATGACTTTGACATGGCCGACTTGCCCGCGCTCACGCGTTTGGTGCACTGGGCGGGCTTGCTGGGAAGCCGTGTTTTGTTGTCATCGGCCACTTTGCCGCCGGCATTGGTTGAAGGGTTGTTTCGCGCCTATCGAGCTGGGCGTGAAGTGTTTCAACGGCATCGCAGCGAGCGGCCTCAGGAACCCGTTAACGTCTGCTGCCTGTGGGTGGACGAGTTCCATCAGTGCAGCGCAGATTGCGCGAAGAACACCGACTTCAATGCAGCGCATGACGAGTTTGTAGCAAAGCGCACGGCACAGCTGGCTAAAGGAGCCAAAGAGGCACCACGTCGTTTGGCCCAAATCGTGCCCGTGGATGAATTGCGCGAAGTAGGTTTGTCTGACCAGCAGCGTCGAAAAAATTAGGCATTTTCATGCTGCAGAGAGCATGGATTCTGCATCAGGATACGCAAAACAATAGCATCGATCCGGTCAGCGGCAAGCGCGTTAGCTTCGGCTTGATTCGCATGGCCAATATTGCGCCGCTGTTTGAGGTGGCCTTGGCCATGTATGCGCAAGGCGCGCCAGCACCCGACGTGCGAGTGCATCTGTGCGTGTACCAC
>NZ_JBYOKN010000019.1:0-23754 GCF_057799285.1 Comamonas sp. 14P8.1.4 | reverse complement strand
GTCCAAGAAAATCGTAGCGATGGCAGCCGCCATTTTGTGCACCAGCGCAGTCCCAGTGTTGGCCCAGAACAGCAACGTGCAGTTGTTTGGGGTGGTAGATAACGCAGTGACCTACATCACTGGCGATTCCAACGGGTACTTATTGCAACCCGGGGGCAACTCTGCCAGCCGCATTGGTTTTCGTGGTGTGGAAGATCTGGGTGGCGGCCTGAAGGCCCAGTTCTGGCTGGAAGCGGGACTTTTGACTGACAACGGTACTACTTCGGCATTTGAACGGACATTCAACCGTCGTTCCACCGTGAGCCTGTTGGGCAACTTTGGTGAACTGCGTCTGGGGCGTTCAGCGACCGCAGCGAATGACGCAGTGAGCCGTTACGACAACTTCGATAACTTCGGTATCGGTGCTTCGACCCAATATAGTGCATCGAAACTGGTTTCCAACATGGTGAGCTACTACACCCCTGACTTCTCCGGCTTCAAGGCTGGCCTGAACTACGGCTTCGGTGAAGTGGCGGGTGAGCACCGCGCTAGTCGCTATGTGGGCGCTTCACTGACGTATGACCACGGCCCCTTGAGTCTGGGACTGGGCCTGGATCGCCGGAATCGTGCCAATGCATGGGACACAGACATGAACCGCTGGGGCTTGGGTGGCTCCTATGACTTCGGTGCCGTGAAGCTGTCTTCGTCTTACACCAAGGAGACCCAGAAGCCCGTGGCTGGGCTGGCCAAAAAAGAACGTGGCCTGTACGTAGGTTTGTCGGCTCCCATAGGTGCGGCTGGCGAAGTGAAGGTGTCGCACAATCATTACGACTTAAAGGACAACGGGCCGAGCCTGAAAGTCAACCAGTGGTCCCTGGGCTATGTGCAGAATCTGTCCAAGCGCACTGCTTTGTACGGCACTTACAGTCATATCAAGAACAGCCGTTTCAGCGCTTACGCCATGACGCTGGGAACTCGAGTAAATGTGAAGGACAATGGCACGCAGCAAGGTCTGCAAGTTGGTATTCGCCACGCTTTCTAAAATTGGGGCCCGTGGCTTGACTCCACGGCTGCCACAAGGTCCGTGGACATATATATGTTACGTAGACATGTTGTTAGGCTGAGCCCTGTCGATAGCGTTATCGGCTGCGGCCTCATCCATCCAAAAAGTGTACAAACACGGCATGCAAGAAACCATTTATTTCGGCGGCGGGTGCTTTTGGTGCACCGAGGCGGTGTTTGACCGCGTACAAGGCGTGGTGGACGTGGAAAGTGGCTATGCCAACGGCCACGTGCCGCAGCCCAGTTATGAGCAGGTGTGCGAAGGCACCACCGGGCACGCCGAAGTGCTGAAGGTAGCTTTTGACCCCGACCAGATTGCGCTGCCAGCCTTGCTGGAGATTTTCTTTGGCACGCACGACCCCACCACACCCAACCGCCAAGGCAACGACGTCGGCACACAATACCGCAGCGCCATCTACACCACCAGCCCGGCGCAGCAAGCGCTGGTCGAGGATTTTGTGCAGGCCCTGACTGCGCAGAATGTGTTTGGTGTGCCCGTGGTGACGGAGGTGCAACCACTGGACAACTACTGGCCTGCCGAGGCCTACCACCAGGACTACTTTGCCCGCAACCCGCACCAGGGCTACTGCGCCTATGTGGTGGGCCCCAAGGTTCACAAGTTTCTTCAGACGTTTGCGGCCTACGCCAAGCCGCAATAAACCAGGCCATCCGCCAGTGATCTGGCGATAGGGCGCACGTCGCACTTTTGCTGGCCATCTGCACGGCTTATGCAATAACGCAACTGTGTTGCGTTAAGATTGCAGCCTATGTCTGCATCCACTCCCGTTGTTCCCTTGCGTTTGCCTGATGGCCTGCGTGCCACGCGTGCTGTGCAGGCGATGCTGTCGCTGCTGCCCGCACAACCGGCCGGGGGCTGGACGCAGGCGCTGGTAGAGGCTGCCTTGCAGCGGCAGGGCCTGGCCGTGAACCGCGTGACCGTCTACCGCGCATTGGATCGGCTCGCCGATGCCGGGCTGCTGCAACGCACGGTCGATGCGCAGCGCACCACCCGTTACTGGGTGGCCCCAACAGAGGCAACGCCGCTGTCTGCCCACATGGAATGCGCCGCCTGTCACCAGCCCATGCCGCTGGATGCAGGCACCGATAGCGTGCAAGCTGCGTTGCAGGCCTTGCGCCGGGCGGTGGAGCAGGCCACGGGCGTGGCCAACCCCCAGCTGGATGTGTCTGTGCAGGGCGAGTGCGGCCACTGCACCGGCCACGCACTGACGCCCGCCACCCCGTAATTTCGTTTTTCCCCAACCAAGCTAGGAGAGTTTGATGAAATCGCTGATCTGTACAGCTGCCGCCGCCATGGTGCTGGCCACCCCCGTGTGGGCCCAACAGGGCCACGGCCATGCACACCCCGCCGCGCCGGTGGCTGCGACCCCCGTCACCGCTGCGGCCCCCAAGCTGGATGCCCACACCCAGGAAGACGTGGAACGCCACCGCGGCATGGCCCGTGCACACGAACAAGCGGCGCAGTGCCTGGTTGCCGGCAAGCCTTATGAAGACTGCCAAAAACAGCTGCAAACCAGCTGCAAAGGTCTGGCCCTGGGCAAAAACTGCGGCATGCGCCACGCGCACTGAGCACGCAGCTTTCCCCCAAGCAATGAGCTGCTGACGACCGAGGTATGAGATTGTTTTCCCGCATGTACGCTGTGCGCACGCCCTGGCTGGGGTGGTGGCTGGCCATGGCTTTGGTGCTGGCACCAGCCCTGGGGCGCATGCACGAGGTGCTGCACGCACCGCAACTGCAGACACAGGCGAATGCCCATGCTGCGCCGGCCACCGCACCCCATGCGGGCGTGGGCGCGTGGTTTGACGGGCACGATGCCCTGGCGTGTCTGGTGCTCGATCAATTGGGGCATGGCGCCAGCGCAACGCCAGCCCTGCAGGCTTTGCAGCATCTGCAACCTGCACCCCCTGCGCCGTGGAAATGTGCCGCGCACTTGCTGCCCGCACCCACCCGCATTTTTCTTGCGCGCGCACCGCCGCAAAGCTTCATGGCCTGAACCGGCCATTGATCTCGCAATTATCAAAACATGAGCTATCAGCGCTTGCTACATAAGCGCTAGAGGCTGTTTTTATTCCAATGATGGGCATGCGCTGCCACGGTTTTTCCGTGCTGCAGCCGCTGTGTGCTGCCTGCGCAATCGCTGCGTGGGCCGCCAGCGCCTGCGCGTCTGTGCCCTTTGAGAGAGAGAACATGAAGTCTTTGCCTTCAACCGCCAGCCACTGGCCCCGTTTGCAGCCCGTGGCCCTGGCTGCCGTCTGCTGTCTGCTGCACAGCGCACCGCTGCAGGCCCAAGAAAAAGCCAACGCTGCGCCTGCTGCAGCACCCGCTTCTGCGCCTGCGCAGGGTGGCACGCCAGCGCCAAGCACTGATGCTGCCGCCCCTGCCAGCACCGACGCGGCCACCTTGCCCAGCGTGACCGTGACCGCCACCGGGCTGGGCCTGACAGCGCAAGACATGGCTGCCCCCGTCAGCGTGCTGGACGGCGAAGTCTGGCAGCTGCGGCGCGGCGCCACTCTGGGCGAGAGCTTGGACGGCGAGCTCGGCATCCACGCCAGCCACTTTGGGGCAGGCGCCAGCCGCCCGATCATTCGCGGCATGGACGGCCCACGCATTGCCGTGCTGAGCAACGGCGTGGCCTTGCACGATGCCTCCACCATCAGCCCCGACCATGCGGTGGTCACCGAGCCACTGCTGGTGCAGCAAGTGGAAGTGCTGCGCGGCCCCAGCGCCCTGGTGCACGGCGGCGCCGTGGGTGGGGTGGTGAATCTGGTCGACGAGAAAGTGCCCACCCAGCGCCCGGACAAGCCGGTGCAAGGCAGCGCCGAAATCCGTTGGGGCAGTGCCGCCCATGAAAAAAGCGGGGCGATGGGCCTGACCGCAGGCCGTGGCCCGCTGGTGCTGCGCGTGGAAGCCGCAGGCCGCCATGCCGGCGACTACCGCGTGGGCCGGGGCTGGCAAGCCGAAGAGGGCGGGCGCAAAGTGCCCGGCAGCTTCAGCGAAGGGCATACCGGCACCGTGGGCCTGTCATGGGTGGGCAGTGAGGGCTACCTGGGCGCGGCCTACACGCGCCAGCGGGCGGAATATGGGCTGCCCGGCCACGCCCACAGTGACTGCCACCCTCACGGCGACCATTTGCACTGCGGCAGCCACGGCGGCCATGGCCACCACCACCATCACGACGATGAAGAGGCTCCGCCGGTGGTCGATATGACCAGCCACCGCTGGGATGTGCGCGGCGAATGGCGCAATCCGGCGGCCGGCATGGAGGCGGTACGCTTCAAAGGCAGCCACACCCGCTACGGCCACGATGAGCTGAAGGGGGCCGAAGTGGCCACGCAATTTCGCAACCGCGCCCACGATGCGCGGGTGGAAGTGCAGCACAGCCCCGTGGCAGGCTGGCGCGGCTTGGTGGGTGTGCAAGGCGGCCAGCGCCGTTTCAGCGCTGAGGGCGAAGAAGCCTATGTGCAGCCCACCACCACCCGCCACTGGGGCTTGTTTTGGCTGGAGGAGCTGCAGCACGGTAACTGGCGTTGGCAGGCTGCGCTGCGCCATGACCGCCAGCGCATTCAGGCACACACCAGCGCACTGCAGCGCAACCACCATGCCAGCTCTGCATCGCTGGGCACGGTCTGGCGCTTTCAGCCAGGCTGGCAGGCCAGTGCTTCGTTCAGCCATGCTGCACGGCTGCCTTCCGCCGAAGAGCTGTTTGCCAATGGCCCGCACATGGCCACCAACAGCTGGGAGGTGGGGGACAGCCAGCTGCGCCCTGAAACCAGCAACGCCTGGGACCTGGGCCTGCGCAAAACCACCGGTGCCACGACGTGGAGCGGCAACCTCTACCACCATCGCATGCAAGGCTATATCTATGGCCGCACGGTGGATGCACACGATGGCTTTCAGCTGCAGCACACCACCCAGGCCAATGCCCGCTTTACGGGGCTGGAGGCACAGGTGCGCCAGCGCATCCACCGTGCAGTGGGCGTGACGCTGTTTGGTGACGTGGTGCGCGCCAGGCTGGCCAGCGGCGGTGATCTGCCACGCATACCGGCCGCCCGCATGGGGCTGCGCCTGGACGCGATCTGGCAGGGCTGGGAAGGGCAGGTGGAATGGGTGCAGGTGCTGCGCCAAAACCGCACGGCAGCGCATGAAGCGCCCACCGGGGGTTACGGCATGCTCCATGTGGCGGCCAGCTACCGCTTTGCGGGCAGCCCCGTCAGCCTGACGGTCAAAGCCCAGAACCTGACCGACCGGCTGGGCTACGCCCACACCTCGGCCATCTCGCGGGCTGCGCCGCTGAAGGGGCGCAACATCACCGTGGGCCTGCGCATGGACTTCTGAAGTTTGTAGCGGCCAAGCCTTGCAGATGACATTGCAGGGCCTATGATGCCCATCCGAAGCACAGGCCCGCAGGGGGCGGTTCTGGCTTCGGATTTTTTTGACAGGTGCCAACACGTGGAGTCGCCAGCGCTATCGGCCTTGCTGCCAGTGGTTATCTTGATTGTGACGGGGCTGGTGGCAGCCCGGCTGAACTGGATTCGCGCCGTCGCGGTCAAGGATCTGTCCAATCTGGTGTTTTACGTGCTCACGCCGGCACTGCTGTTTCGCACCATGGCCGGTGTGCAGCTGAGTACGCTGGATTTCAGCCCCATCGTGCTGTATTTCGTCGCGGCGGGTGTGGTGTTTGCAGGCACCATGCTGTGCTACGGCTTTACCACGCTGGCCGCCGCACGCGCGCTGGGCCACACCTTCAGCAACAACATCATGATTGGCATTCCGCTGGTCGGCCTGGCCTACGGGCAAGAGGGGCTGGTGACGCTGCTGACACTGATCTCCGTGCATGCGCTGGTGCTGCTGGGCTGCGGCACGCTGGTGTTTGAGCTGGCGCAGGCCCGCCAGTCCAGCGCCCAGGGCCAGCCGCAGGCGCTGGGCCGCACGCTGGTGCAGGCCATCAAAAACAGTGTGATTCACCCGGTGCCGCTGCCCATCATTGCCGGGCTGCTGTTTGCACAGACGGGGCTGAGCATTCCCACCGTGATCGACACCCCCATGCAGTTGCTGGGCCAGGCGCTGGGGCCCATCGCCCTGGTGCTGGTGGGTGTGACGCTGGCCTACAGCAAGCTGGGCAGCCTGATTCGGCCCGCTGTGCGCATTGCCGTGGTCAAAACCGTGGTGCACCCCATCGTGTTCATCGCCGTGGCCTGGCTGTTTGGCTTGCGCGGCGTGCCGCTGGCGGCCATGGCCCTGGCGGCTTCGCTGCCCGTGGGGGCGAATGTCTATATGTTTGCGCAGCGCTACGGGGTTGCGCAGGAAGAGGTGACGGCCAGCATTGCCATCTCCACCGGGGTGTGCCTGTTCACCTTGCCGCTGGTGTTGCTGGGGCTGGACAAGTTGCACTGGTAGCGCCCACGCAGGTGCAAGCCAGGGCGGCAGCAAGACGGGGCAGGGGGAGCTACTGCCATCTTGTTGGATGCATGGCTACAGCCTCTGAGGCAGACTGCTCATAAAAAGTGAGCTGCTTGCGCTCGTATTGGCTGCACTTCAGCGTGTTTGAGTGCGGATCCATAGATTCAACCAGCGCAAGCTGCTCTGGTTTTTAAAGCTTCCTGCCTCAGGCCTGGACGCAGCTGAAGCGCCCAAGCCGGTGCGGGCTACCAGCTAGGCCGTGCGGTCGGTCATCAATCAAACAATCAAACGCTGCTTCGGCGTGGCAGCGCATGCCAAGCAAGCGCGCTTAAGGCGCCAGCCGCTCGCGCAGCCATGCGCCGTCGTCCAGCGCATAACGCAGGCGATCGTGCAAACGGCTTTTGCGGCCTTGCCAGAATTCCCAACGGTCAGGCACCAGGCGAAAGCCGCCCCAGTGCGCAGGGCGGGGCGGGTTCAGCAGAAACTGCGCGCCATACTTGGCCGCATTGGCCACCAGCACGCTGCGCCCGCTGATCACCTGGCTTTGCGGGCTGGCCCAGGCGCCAATGCGCGAATCCAGCGGGCGGCTGTGAAAGTAGGCGTCGCTTTCGCTGTCGCTCACGCGTTCCACCCGGCCTTCAATGCGCACCACGCGCTCCAGCTCCACCCAGTGAAATTGCAGCGCCGCAAACGGGTTGCCCGCCAGCTCTTGGCCCTTGCGGCTGTCGTAATTGGTGTACCAAACGATGCCGCGCGCGTCGTAACCCTTGATCAGCACCACGCGGGTGCTTGGGCGCAGATTGCTGCCCACGGTGGCCACCGTCATGGCATTGGGCTCGTTGACGTGCGCATTCACAGCTTCTTGCAGCCACTGGTCAAACTGCGCCAGCGGGTCGCTGTGCGAGGCGTCTTCGTTGAGCTGCGCGCGCTCATAACTTTTGCGCAAATCGGCAATATCGGCAGAAATGGTGCTCATACAAGGATTGTGCACCCGCTGCAAAGCAAGAAAAAGCGCGTTTTATGCAAGTTTTTTGCTTGCTTGGTGCTAAAAACGCTTGCAAAAATATCTATTTTGTTACAGATTCCACGGCATGGCGTTTTCAAGCGCCTTGCGGGACCTGCACCAACGGCCCCACAGCGCTGGGGGCCAAGCCTCGGCAGGCCTTGCACAGACAACAACTACACCAGAGAGAGAAACCCAACATGTCCACCATGCGCGACGCCCAGTCCTCCATGCTCGTTTTGGCGGGTTCTGCTGCGTTGATCGCGTTGACGGTGTCGTACTCTGTTGATGCCGAGCCGCTGGACAGCCGCAACGTACCCCCGGTACAGCTGGTGGCTCTGAACTACACCCCCGAAGCGCAAGAGCTGCCCACCTTGGCGCCATCGGCCATCGTGCTCAATGGCGTGCCCACATTTCGCGTAGAGCAGGGCATGGTGAAATTCTTTTTTGCCCCCAGCAAGACCGACATTCCACCCAGCGCCGAGAGCGCGCTGCAAGACATCGTCAGCGCCATGCACAACGGACAGCGGGCGCAGATTGCTGGTTTCCACGACACCACTGGCAATGCGCAGCAGAACATCGAGTTGTCCAAAAAACGTGCGGAAGTGGTGCGCAAACGCCTGATCGCACTGGGCGCACCGGCACAGGCCATTGAGCTGCAAAAGCCTGCCATGGTGGCCAGCGTCGGCAGCCACTCCGAGGCACGCCGTGTGGAAGTGAAGCTGCAGCCTTAATTAAAGGCGGCTGCGCGCCGACACTGCAGCGCAGATGTAAAAAAGCCTGGGCTTGAAGAAGACCCAGGCTTTTTTACAGGTGCAGGCTAGCGAAGCGAGCCGCCTGCGAAAAGCATCAACGCAAGCCGGTACCCACGCCGTGGTCGTCCTTGCGCTCAATCAGCTCAATCTTGTAGCCATCGGGGTCGGTCACAAATGCAATCACCGTCGTGCCGCCTTTGACGGGACCGGCTTCGCGTGTGATCTGGCCACCGGCAGCGCGAATTTTGTCGCATGCCGCATAAGCATCGGGCACGCCCAAGGCAATATGGCCATAGGCCGTGCCCATGTCGTAGCTTTCTGTGCCCCAGTTGTAGGTCAGCTCAATCTCGGCCTGGCCAGGATTGCCACCTTCATAGCCCAGAAACGCCAGCGAGTATTTGTACTCGGGGTTTTCGGAGGTGCGGATCAGTTGCATGCCCAGCACCTGGGTGTAGAAATCAATCGAGCGCTGAAGATTGCCAACGCGCAGCATCGTGTGGAGGATTCTCATGCGGTGTATTGTGCATAAAGCTGCCGCCATCTGCTGCGGTGTGTGGTGTTGTGGGCTGAGATTGAAATCTTTCCATATTAAATACAATGTATATTATGTTAAATAACTAAAACACAGGCATAGGCAGCTGTGCTCCTTCTACGCTTCTTATCAGTTCGAATGCGATGTTTAGGAGCACGGCACACCCTCTGGTTTTGGTAGATGGAGCGCTTAGAGCCCTAGTCACGGTACTGCGCCTCAAAAGCTTTTCGGACGCGAATGTGTCGGTCGGCGCAATCTCCGCGTGATGGATCTGCCCGGCAGATTTCGCTGGGCTGGTAGAAATTCGCCCAGGCTTGCTGCTTGCGCTGCTGTGCCAGCACCTGCTGCTGGCGTTGCCAATCGGCTTCCAGCGCGCGTCTGCGTTGCTGGTCGTCCTGGGTTTTCTGCTGCTGCAGGCGCTGTTGTTGTGCAAGCTGTTGCTGGTGCTGCTGAGTTTGCACGCTGCGGGCGATGGCTTGGGCTGCTTGTTCTGCGCGCCAGCTCAGAATGCCTTCGTAGGTGAAAACTGCGGCCATGCACCCTATAAAAACACCGAGCGCTGTTTTGGCCACATCGGCCACCCACGCCCATTCTCCGTTGCTGGACACGGGCATGCTGTTGGACATCGTTCAACGCTCCCCAACTGGTGCGGTTGCCGCAGATTGCGGGTACTGGGCATCAAACTGCCGCTTCGCACGGATATAGGCATTGGCGCATTCCACCGTGGCGTCACGCTGGCAACGCGCCGAAGGCTGGTAGAACTTGTCCCAAGTGGCTGCACGCTGGGCCTGCAGCACCGCGGCAATCTGTCGATCCGCGTCCAGTTGCGCGCGCTGCAGACGCTGTGCCTGTTCACGCGCGGTTTGCTGGGCCAGCTGGTTTTGCCGCTGCGCCTGCAGGGCCATGGCTTTCTCTGCAGCTTGCTGCTGCGCTGCATGTACTTGTTGCTGGGCCACAGCGTGGGCCCGTTGGGCACGGTGGTCGTTGCGCGCCTTGATGCCCAGTGCAGCAGTCACGCACAGCACGGCGATGATGGTGGTGATGACCAGCACCCGCTCACCGGGGCCTGAGGAAGCTCCTGCACGCCGGGCGTACAGCTCATCTTCTCGCCAATGCGAGGGATTGCGCTGCTGGGCGCGTGGGTCCCCTGAATCACCATAGACCTTGCCGGGCGGCTGCTGGTGTGTGTTGCCCATCGTGGACTGGTTGTAGCGCTCGCGCCAGTAGTCTCTGTCTTGTATTCCCATGGCATCTCCTCATCGCCATGATGAAGAGATGCCGGGCACCCCACAAGCGCTTTGGTCATGTTTGCGCACTCTCTGGTGCATCGACCGGAGGTGTGGGGCGTTACTGCCCCGCAGTCGATGGGTGTATTACTTGCGCGGCATGCGCAGCGCGCGTTGCGACAAGGCCCGGCGCTGCAGCGATCGACCTGCGCGCGATTTGTCCGCATTGGCGTCTGTGGCGGCAGCGCCCTCTCCTGCTGGTGTACCCGCCTGGGCTTGGGCCTTGAGCAGGGTTTTAAGTTCTGCAACGCGCTCCTGGGCCATGTCCAGCGCCTGCTGCAGGTGGATTTGCGCGGCACGTGCACCCAGCAGCTCTTCTTCGCTGTGCTGGTGGCGGGTTTGCAATTCTTCATAGCGTGTAGCGCCCGTGCGCTCTGACTCTTGCTGTAATTTCTTGGCTTTTTCGGCGTCCTGGCGGCTGCGGTCCAGGTCCGCCAGCATGCGCCGTTCATTGCCGGCAAATTGCTCGGCCAGGCGTTGGCGCTCTTGCGCGGCCGATTCCAGCTCGCGTGAATGCTGCTCACGCAAGGCTTCTTGGGCTTTGCGCTGCTCCGTGTTTTCAGTGCGCAGTTTCTCCAGCGATTGGTCACGCTCGGTCAGCTGCAAGTGCATTTCATCGAGGCGGCGCGACAAATCCTCGCGCTGCGCCTGGGCCAGCTTCAATGCCGCATCCATGGCATTTTTTTGCTGCTGCAAGCCCTCTTCTCTTTGCTGCAGCTTGGCCTGCTGGCTTTGCAGCGACTGTTCTGCGGCTGCCGCAGCCTGTTCACGGATTTCCAGGGTTTGCAGGGCCGCTTCTTGGGCGTGTTGCAGCGCATGGCCCCATAGCGCCTGGGCGGCTTCCAGCACCTCGGTGGGCACAGAGTTGCGCAAATCCTGGGTTTGCTGATTCAGCCCCAAACGCCCCCCCAGCGTGCTGAACCAGGCATCCAGCATGGGTGCCACGGTGTTGGGTGAGCCCCGCCCCATCTGCAAACGGACTTTTTCAATAGTGGGCTTCTGGCCTTCAGCCAACAAGGCGTCTGCAGCGGCCCAGACATCGCTCTCTTGAATGCCGCGGGGAGTTTTTGGTGCTATGGATTGCATGGGAAGTAGATTACCATCGATAAGAGATTGTTATCGCGAGTTGTTAAATATTATTATATAACAACATACATAACATGTAGTATTTAATACGTAACAAAGAAAAAATATACGCTATGTCGAGTGAAAACCAACTTTCCGTCGTTTCAGCGCCAAAAACACTTGCCCAGCTCAGCGACAGCACGCTGAATGCGCTGCGTGAGCTGCTGCGCGAGGGGGAAGCCGAAAACACCGTGCGCAGTTACCAAAGCGCCATGCGTTATTGGGCGGGCTGGCACCAGTTCCGCCAGGGGCAAGCCATTGCCTTGCCCTTGTCGGTGGAAACCGTTCTGCTGTTCATTGCGGACCACGCCCAGCGCAGCACGCCGTATGGCCTGCGCTGTGAGCTACCGCCGTCGATTGACGCGGCGCTGGTGCAATCGGGCTGCAAAGCCAAGCTGGGCGCGCCCTCGCACAACACGCTGGTGCACCGTGTGGCCGTGATGAGCAAGGCGCACCAGAACCGGGGCCTGCCCAACCCCTGTCACGATGAAAAAGTGCGTGAGCTGCTCTCGCGCACGCGCAAGGCCTACGCCAAGCGGGGCGAGCGGGCGCAGAAAAAATCGGCCATCACCAAAGATGTGCTGCAGCAACTGCTGGCCACGTGTGACGACAGCCTGCGCGGCGTGCGCGACCGCGCCCTGCTGCTGTTTGCCTGGAGCAGTGGTGGGCGCCGCCGCTCGGAAGTCAGCGCGGCCGATATGCAGTACCTCAAACCCATTGGGCCGGACCAGTACCTGTATGAGCTGGCTTTTTCCAAAACCAACCAAAGCGGCGCCGACCTGCCGGAAAACACCAAACCCGTGCTGGGTGCGGCAGGCAAGGCACTGAGCGCCTGGCTGGCCGCCAGCGGCATTACAGAAGGCGCGATTTTCCGGCGCATTCGCAAAGGCGGCCACCTGGGCGAGCCGTTGCAAGCCCCAGCCATTCGCACCATCGTCAAAGAGCGCTGCGCACTGGCCGGGGTGGAAGGTGATTTTTCGGCGCACTCACTGCGCTCCGGTTTTGTGACTGAAGCCGGCAAGCGCAATGTGCCGCTGGCCGAAACCATGGCGCTGACCGGCCACCAGAGTGTGACCACGGTGCTGGGCTACTTCCGGGCGGAATCGGTCATCCACAACCAGGCCGCGCATTTGATGGATGAGGATTGATCGCACGGTAGCCACGCACTAGCATGGGCAGCAGACCGGGTGGCGTGCTTGCCTGCCACCCGCCCGCACAGCCCCGCTGGCTCTTTCGGAGTGCCCACCATGCCGCAGCGCCCTCACGCCCCCCACCCCGTAGCGAAAGCCACCACGCTGGATGACATGGATGCGCGAGCGCGCAAGGTGGCCGAACACATCACCCACCGCCGCCATATTTCACGCAATCTGGGCCAAGAGCTGGATGGCGGCCAGGGCACGCTGGGCCAGCGCGCCGCCGATGCGGTGGCGCAATTTGGCGGCTCCTGGACTTTTGTGCTGCTGTTTTGCGTGACGATGCTGGCCTGGATTGGTGTCAACGCCCTGCTCATGGCCTGGCGCGGCCACACCTTTGACCCCTACCCCTTTATCTTGCTGAACCTGGTGCTGTCCATGCTGGCGGCCATCCAGGCACCGGTGATTTTGATGTCGCAAAACCGGCAGTCCGACAAAGACCGCGTGCGCAGCGAGCACGATTACGAGGTCAACCTCAAGGCCGAGGTCGAAATCATGTTGCTACACGAGAAAATCGACCAGCTGCAGCACAACCAGTGGAGCGAACTCATCGCCCTGCAGCGCGAGCAGCTGCACCTGCTGGCCAGCATCGTGGCCCAGCGTGGCGAGGCCGCGCCCCCGCAGCCGTAGCTTGGGCACTTTCCCTGGAACGCACGCACCCTCTCTCTATATATGTGTGCATGCCGTGTTCCTAGGGAAGCACCGGTCTCGCAGGCTAGTGGCTAGATGCACTAACTTGGCAGTTGCAGGCAAAAAGCAGCGTGCCCACCGGCACCCAGTGCGACGGGTTCCCCCCATGCCCTGTGGCGTGGCCAGCGCCCAAGCCCAGAAGCGGCTGCCACCGTGCACAGCTTACGCAGTGTTACCTGCCCAGCCTGCTGGGGCGGGCCACCGCACCGGCCTCCTCTTTTATGCTCAAAGGCTTTCGACCAAGGAGAAGACCCCGTGCATCCCGTGATTGCCAAAACTCTGGGCGGCCTGTCCCGGCAGTACTATTTTCGCCAGCTGTTCTTCGCGCTGATCATTGCCGCCTTCTACCTCGTCATCGCGCTGCAATCACCCCGGCCACTGGCTGTGGGCCCGCTGCTGTTTATTGGGCTGAGCACGCTGCTGTACCCGTACGCCCGTTTTGTGTATGAAAGCACCGTCAACTTTGTGCTGGGCGACAGCGTCTGGCTCATCAATGCCGTGCTGGTGCTGATCGTCAAACTCTTCACCATGCTGCTGTGCTTTGTGTTTGCCATTTTTATAGCCCCGCTGGGCCTGGCTTATCTGTACTGGCACCACAGCAAATCAGCCGCGTAAGCCGCACGCCGCGCCCATGCGGGCTGGCGATGGCTGTACGTACCACCTGTGCCCCAAGCAGTGGAACTTTCACAGCCAAACAGGCCTCTCACCCAATACGTACCTGCGCTAGCAGCTCCTGAATGGGTAGTAATTTCCTCGACCCGCGCCCTGCCCCAGGCGGCTGCCCGGCAACTGTGCCGCCCGCTGCGGCTTACACCACGTTACGGTGCCATGCACCGCCATCGGCACCGCCAAGCCTCTATGCTTGAGCGGTTGTCGGGTGGCACATGGCACCCGGCGCAGGGGTCTTGCTGGCACCGCGCTGCGCAACGCCCTGGCCGCTCCCACCGCTGTAACTTTGTAGAAAGTGATGTGCCCTATGCCCCGTCTGCTCTCCACCACCTTGACCGCTTTGGCCGCTGCCACGCTCACAGTCGTTGCCTATGCCAAAACCCCTGCGCAATGGCAGGCGCTGACAGGCCAGGTCTCCGTCAGCCTGACGCAGGCCGTGCAAGCCAGCACCCAGGTCGTGCCCGGCAGCACCGTGCTGAAGATTGACATCGACAAAGGCGACGCCAGCGGCCCCCGCTACGAGGCCGAGCTGCTGACCCCCACCGGCGATGAAGCCGAAGTCTGGGTGCATGCCACCACCGGCCAGGCCAGCCTGCACAAAAACGACGGCGCTGCCGACCGCAAAGACAAGCAGCGCGTGCAAGACGCCAAAATCAGCATCGAGCAAGCCATTGCCGCCGCCACGACCCACACCCCTGGCAAGCCTGTGCAGGCCAAGCTGGACAGCCACTTTGGCACCACCACCTATGAAGTCGATGTGCTGCAAGCCGACCACACCGTCATGGAAGTCAAAATCAACGCCGCCGACGGCAAAGTAATCTCCACCAAGCGCGACTGAGGGCGGCTGGCTGTCCTGCTGCGCAAAGCGCAGAACAGCGCTGTGTTGAGCTGAGCGGCAAGCTCGCCCCCAAAAAACCAAAGCCCCTGAACTTTTCAGATCAGGGGCTTTTTGTTGCACCGCTGCCCAATCAACGGTGAGCGGCACACGGTTCGGAGTGGCAACTGGCACATAAAGGCACTGCGTTGCGCCGCCGGTGATTACACCGAGCGCATCAAGCCGCCATCCACGCGAATGTTCTGGCCGTTGATGTAGGCGCCGCCCTCGCTGGCCAAGAACGCAATCGTCGCCGCAATCTCTTCCACCGTGCCATAGCGCTGCATGGGCACGGCCGCGCGGCGTTCGTCTTTTTCGGGCAGGCTGTTGATCCAGCCGGGCAGCACATTATTCATGCGCACGCCATGCTTGGCGTATTCATCCACGAACAGCTTGGTAAAACTCATCAACCCTGCGCGCGAGACAGCCGAGGTGGGGAACAAATCCACCGGCTCCAGCGCCCAAGCGGTGGAGATATTCACAATCGCCCCACCGCCCTGCTTCACCATAATCGGCGTCACACAGCGCGCGGCGCGCACCACGTTCAGAAAGTACGCATCCAGCCCCGCATGCCAGTCGTCGTCGCTCAACGCCAGCACCGGCGCACGCGGGCCTTTGCCAGCGGAGTTCACCAGCACATCGACGCGGCCCCAGCGCTCCATGACCAGATCGACCAGCTTCTGGATATCGGCCTGGTTGTGGTTAGAGCCAGTGACGCCGACACCGCCCAGCTCCTGGGCCAGCGCTTCGCCTTTGCCGGAGGAAGAAAGAATGCCGACGTGGTAGCCGTCAGCGGCGAGTTTGCGGGCAGTGGCTGCGCCCATGCCGGAACCGGCGGCGATGATGATGGCGGTTTTCGTAGCTAAATAATTAGTCATTTTTTATTAGTTTTTTATATGATATTCTTTCATGCTTGACATTTAAATTAATCTTCAAATTATGAACTATTGGCTCGGGAAGCGAATCTGCATAGATCTTTGCTTCTAGATTTATTTGACAAGGCTTTTTTGATGCAATAAATAACGGATCACCCAGCGCTATTTCACGTTTTGGTTGAAGCGCATTAAGCTCAAAACTCACAACCCACTCACCTGGAGAAACTCTTTTAACATCTACTATATCGTCTTGATTTTTATTCAAGAAATATCTATTCAAATATCTATGATGTGATTTGCTTGGCGTCTCCTTCTCGAAGTCGTTGTTAGAGACAATATCTAGGTCATTATTTTCTGAGCTTATTTTAAGAACAACATATATATCTTTTGCCCCTAGCGATCCTTGGTTTGCAAGCCAAAAATCGACTGGAGTAAAAAGTTTATTTTTAACATTGAATGCAATGAGCTCTCTATAGTAGTCTTTATTATCCTCCTCAAGAATGAGATCATCATCCTCAATAGTCTTATTTTTCTTTGAGGAGTAATCTGGAATTTCACTAGCATCATATACTTCGATATACGCCGTTTCTAGATTATTAACAACTCCTCCTTGAGCTCCAGTTTTAAAATCAAGAAATTCCAATAAAATCTCAGTTGAAATCTTCCCCGATGAGTTCCCACCATTTGAAAGCATTTTCCTCAACTGCATTTCAATTTGACGTGAAAGCTTATCTCTGAATTCAATTTGATTATTAAAAGTTTCAATCAGCGAATTAGGATAAGTTTTTTTCTTAAAATCTCTAAGCTTGATAAGCTGCTCTGTATCAATCTCATCAGGGTCTTTATTTTTTTTAGAAAAATAAAGCATTACTGGCTTACTAGAAGATGCAACCCTATCAATTTCTTCTAAAGTTCCACTATCTTGAATGCCAGTAGGACTACCTAATCTAGTCCAAAAAATGCCAATCAACAAATCCGCTTGATCAACTATTTGCCTATTAATAACTTCTTGAGGTCTAGTCCCATATTCTGGAGAGGTGTGTGTTTCCCAACGCATTGGCAAAAGAACTATTTGACGATTACTAGAGTTTAAGTCATTCCATTCTTGAATTGTTCTGACAGCTATTTCTCTTTCCTCAATTACATCTGAAGGAGAAGCTATTAATATACTAAAGACTTTAGCATCGTATGACAATTAAATTCTCCTAAATATTTTTCAAATAAAACCTTTTTTAATCTCAAATAATATATTTGAAATATCTAATACTTTTTTAAAGTATTTATCAATAACCAGAATTGCTTGCCCTTCTTCCTTAAGTAGAGCCAAACACTTCCAAATCTCCTCCCTCACCACCGGCGCCAACCCCTCCGTCGCCTCATCCAAAATCAGTAATTTCGGATTGGTAGACAAAGCCCGTCCAATCGCCAGCATCTGCTGCTCACCGCCAGAGAGTTGGTTGCCCATATGGTGTTCACGCTCTTTGAGACGCGGAAACAGTTCATAGATTCGCGGCAAATCCCAACCGCTTGCTTGTTTTTCCTCGGGCTTTCTTGCAAAAGCGATTAAATGCTCTCGCACCGTCAAATTCGGGAAACACATGCGCCCTTCGGGCACCAGCGCAATGCCACGGCGGGCAATTTCGTCCGCAGGCCGGTTGGTAATCTCTTGGCCCTCAAAGAAAATCTGCCCCTTGCGCACGGGCAAAGCGCCGGTAATGCATTTGATGGTGGTGGATTTGCCCATGCCATTGCGGCCCATAAGGCTGACCACTTGGTGCGGCGCAATCGTCAAACTCACGCCAAACAGCACTTGGCTGGCGCCATAACCTGCTTCGATATTGCGCACTTCCAGCAAGGGGGTGTGGGTGGATTGGCTCATGCTGCGCCCTCAGCTTCTTGTACTTCTGTTTCTTCCTGCCCCAGATATACGGCCTGCACGCGGGCGTCGTTTTGAATCTGCTCTGCCGAGCCTTGCGCCAGTACTTTGCCGTAGACCAACACTGTGATGCGGTCGGCCAGTTGGAAGACGGCGTCCATATCGTGCTCAATCAGCAAGATAGCCATGTGGGGGTGGCGCGTGCGCAGTTCGGCAATCAGCGCGGTCATCTCAGCCGACTCTTCGGGGCCCATGCCTGCCAAGGGTTCGTCCAGCAGCAGCAATTTAGGGTCTGCGGCCAAGGCCAAGGCCACATCCAGCTTGCGCTGTGCGCCGTGGGGCATGGTGCCGGCGGTGGTGTTCCAGCTGTCTTGCAATTGCACGCGCTGGGCCAGCTGCCACGCTTGGGCTTTCAGCTGCGCATCTTTGTCACGCACCTTGAACCAGCGAAAGCTGTTGCTGTGGTGGGCTTGCACGGCCAAAAGCAGGTTCTCGGCCACGGTCAGCTTGGGGAAGATGCTCGTTATTTGAAAGCAGCGCGACAAGCCCGCCGCCACGCGCTGGTGGGGGGCGAGGTGGATGAGTTCTTGGCCGTCGAGCTTCAATGAGCCTTCGTCCGCCGCCAGCAAGCCAGATATCAAATGCACCAGCGTGGATTTGCCCGCGCCGTTGGGGCCGATCAGGGCATGGATTTCGCCCTGCTCGACTTGCAGCGAGACATGGTCGGTGGCAGTTAGCGCGCCAAAGCGTTTGACCAGGTTGTGAATGGAAAGCAGGCTCATGCCGTGCCCTCCTTGCGCTGGCAGCTATTGTTTTTAGCGGCATTCCCCTTTTTGGCGAAGAAAGCGGCCAAGCCCTTGGGTGCCAGAAACACCACCGCTACCAGCAGCAGGCCCATGGGGGCGTGCCAGTAGTCGGTGGTTTGCTTGAGCACTTCTTCCAGCACCAGCCACACCACCACGCCCAGTGGCGCGCCCCAGCGCAGGCCGATGCCGCCGATAACGACCATCACAATCAGCAGGGCCGACTGGTTCCATTGCATCAGGCTGGGGCTGACAAACAGGTTTTGCGTGGCCAGCAGCGCGCCGGACAGGGCAGCAATGCCACCAGCCAGCGCAAAGGCCAAAAGTTTGAGGCGCAGCGTGGGGTAGCCCATGGCTTGCATGCGCGTTTCGTTGTCGCGAATGCCTTCTAAGGCGCGGCCAAAATACGAGCGCTCGATGCGTGAAATTAATAAAAAGATAGCTGCTAGCGCAAGCAGGACAAGGGTAAAAAGCCAATTTCCTGCTGCATCTACACTTTCCCATAGCACCAAGGGTGCATACATGGTGTAGCCATCGTCCCCGCCCCAAAAGCGCAGCGACACGGCCAGGTAGTACAGCATTTGCGCAAAGGCCAGCGTAATCATGATGAAGTACACGCCCTGGGTCCGCACGGCGACCAGCCCTATCAGGGCGGAAATCACCAGCCCTGCGACAAAGGCCACCAGCCAGATCAGCCATGCGTTGCTAAAGCCGCCCTCCACCATGGCCACCACGGCATACGCGCCCACGCCCACAAAACCGGCGTGGCCCAAGGCGACGAGGCCTGCGCGGCCAATGAGAAAGTTCAAACTGAGCGCGGCCATGCTGACGATGAGGATGCGGCGGACAAAGTCCACGTAATAGTCCAGCCCCAGCGCGGGCGCGACCCACGGGAAAGCGCCCAGCAGCAATACCAACACCGCCAACACGCTGTGGCTGACCCAGCGCGCATGGGCGCTGGAAGTCATGGCGGGTGGGTTTTGTGGAGCGCTGTATGAATTTACAGTTTCGTTATCAGACACAGAAAAAACCACCCTTTTAGCCACGCGCCGGGAACAGGCCCGAAGGTTTAAACACCAGCACGCCTGCCATCAACACATACATAGCGATGCTGGCCACGGCGGGGCCAATGTCCGCTGCCAATGAAGGATTCAAGACTTCGCGCAGCAACGGCGGCAGCAAGGCGCGGCCTGCGGTATCCACCAAGCCGACCAGCAATGCCGCAATCAGCGCGCCGCGCACGGAGCCAATGCCGCCGATGACGATGACCACCAGCGCAGGGATCAAAATGCTCTCCCCCATGCCTACTTGCACGGCACTGATGGGGGCCATCAAAGCACCTGCCAACGCTGCCAGCGCTGCGCCCATGCCAAACACAATGGCAAACACGCGGTTGACGCGAATGCCCATCCACTCCGCCATCTGGCGGTTGGATGCCCCTGCGCGCACCCACATGCCGAGTTTGGTGTGGTTGACCAGCAGGTACAAAGCCAGCGCAGCGCCCAAGCCCGCTGCCAAGATCAGCAAGCGGTAGCTGGGGTAAGGCAAAAAACCAAACAACTCCACCGGGCCAGACAGCGCAGCCGGTGTGGGCGCCATGATGGGCGATGGGCCCCAGATGGCTTTGACGGCATCGTCGGCGATCAAGATCACACCAAAGGTGGCGAGGACTTGGGCGAGGTGGTCACGCACATAGAGGCGGCGAATGAGCACGGCCTCCAGTACCGCAGCCAAAGCCACGGTCACCAGAATGCCGACGGCAATGGCTAATAAGAAAGAGCCGCTGGCCGTGTGCACCGAGGCGGAGACATAGCCCCCCGCCATAAACAGCGCGCCGTGGGCGAGGTTGAGCGTGTCCATGATGCCGAACACCAAGGTCAGGCCCGCAGCCAGCAAAAACAGCATCAGGCCGTAGCCCAGGCCGTTGAGCAGCTGCTCCAGAAGAAAAACGGAATCCATAAACAAACGCGAGAGGTTTAGAGCAGCTTGGTGCCCAGCGGGACGGCCTGGTCGGGCACGCAAAGCACCACGCCACCGGCTTCATCGTGAAAGCCGGTGACCAGGCATTCCGACATCACCGGGCCAATCTGTTTATTGGGAAAGTTGACCACTGCCACGACCTGCTTGCCGATCAGGTTCTCCGGCGTGTAGTGCGTGGTGATTTGTGCGCTGGATTTTTTGATGCCCAGCTCAGGGCCAAAGTCCACCTGCAGCAGGTACGCGGGTTTGCGCGCCTGGGCAAACACTTCGGCCGCCACGATACGGCCCACGCGCAGCTCGACGCGCGTGAAGTCATTCCATGCAATGGTTTCCATTGTTTTGATAGCTGCCAGCGCTTACTGCATGCCGCATTCGGCCACAAAACTGTCTTGATGGGCGCTGTAGATCTTGCCGGGCTGCAAGGCGTTGGTGATGCTGCCGTCCTTGGCTTTGACCACCTGACGCAGGTAATAGTCTTGGGTGAGGAACTGGTTTTTGCCGTAGCTCACGTTGCCGCGCACCGAGTCAAACTTGGCGGTTTTGATGGCCTTGGCCACGGCGGCCTTGTCATCCACCTTGCCACCGGTGGCTTTGACGGCGGCATCCAGGTTCATCACCACGTCATAAGCGAACGCGGCGTACAGAGTGGGCAGGCGGCCATAGGCTTTTTGGAACTCGGCCACAAATTGCTTGTTGGCGGCGTTGTCCAAGTCGTGCGCGTAGCTGGATGCGTTGTAGATGCCCACCATGGGCGCGCCCACGGCAGCGATCACGTCTTGGTCGGCGGTGAACGGCGAGGAGATCAAGACCATGTCTTTGTTCAGGCCCGCGCCCATGAACTGCTTGATGAAGTTGATGCCCATGCCGCCGGGCTGAAAGATGTAGACCGCATCAGGCTTGGCGGCGCGCAGCTGGGCGAGTTCTGCCGCAAAGTCCAGCTGACCGACCTTGGTGTAGACCTCATCGGCCACGGGCTGGACATAGGCGCGCTTGAAGCCGTTGACCGCGTCTTTGCCTGCGGGGTAATTCGGGGCCAGCACGACCACCTTTTTGTAACCCTTATCCGCCGCGTGCTTGCCTGCGGCTTCGTGCATGGCGTCGTTTTGGTAGCTGGTGCCAAAGAAGTACGGGTTGCACTGCTTGCCCGCCAGCTGGCTGGGGCCGGGATTGGCCGAGAGAAACGGCACTTTCGCGCCAAACAAGGTGGGGCCCACGGCCAAGACCACGTTGGAGCCGACGGGGCCGGTGAAAAAGTCCACCTTGTCGCGCTTCACAAAGCGATCGACCACCTGGCGCGCGGTTTCGGGGTTGCCTGCGGTGTCGGCCTGAATGAATTCAGCGGGCACACCACCCAATTTGTTATCCAGCAGCTTGGCGGCCAGGTTCAGGCCGTCTTTGATTTCTGCACCGGGGCCGGCAAAGGGGCCAGAAATATCGAGCGCCACGCCCACTTTGATGGGCTGGGCCGCACCAGCGGCAGCGCTGCCCATACACAGCAAAACGGCGGCCAAGGCAGAAGGAGCCAAGGGGAACAGGCGGCGGGCGAAGGTCATGGTGCTTGTCTCTGGGTGTGGAATGGGGCTGTGCGCACAGGGCGGCACGCAAGGCGCAACGCCGTACAGCCTACACAGCCTGCTCTGCTTTGTGGAGCTTCTGCCCGGTGCGTGTTGCATGCATGCTCACAGGCCTTCAGCTTTGTGCAAGCTTGCTGGGCCGCTGTGCGCCCCCTGCGCCGTGTGCTGCAGTGTTGCACCCAGGCCACGTTGAGCCCCCCACGCTGCCAGCTAGGCGACAGCATGCCAAGGGTGTGCTCACTTATAGTTGCATTTGATTACAAAATGCCAACTAGGCAAAAAATAGAGACGTCCGCAAGCGACGAGAGGAAACCCCTTCATGTACCGCACTAATCCGTTGGCGCAAGCCATTGGCTGCTTCACTTTTTTTCTGCTCACCGGCGCTGCACTGCCCGCATCGGCCAGCGGACTGGATCGCACCTCCCAAAGCCTGAGCGCGCTGTTTGAAAAAGGCAGCTACCTGGCGGTGGATGGCTACGCCGCCCGCCCCTCCATCCAAGGGCGCGATGTGCTGGGCAATGCCTCTGGCAATGTGGCCCCCAACTATGCGCAATTTGGCCTGAGCTACAAGCAGGACCTGACACCCCAGCTGTCGCTGGCGGTGATGCTGACACGCCCTTTTGGGCTGGAGATTGACTATGCCCGCACGGGCTCGCCTCTGTTTGCAGGCACACACGTCAGCCTGTCTACCCGTGAGCTGCAGGGCGTAGCGCGCTACCGTTTCAATACGCAGTGGAGCGCGCACGGCGGCCTGCGCCTGCAGCAGTCGCACGGGGAAGTCACCCTCAGCGGCGTGGCGTATGGCGGCCTGAACGGCTACCACGCCAAGTTTGCGCGCAGCACAGAGCCAGGCTATCTGCTGGGCGTGGCTTATGAGCGCCCAGAGATTGCACTGCGCGTGGTGGGCACTTATTACTCGGCCATCAAGCACCAGCTGGGCACGGCAGAAAACAAGCTGGCAGGCGTTGTGACGGAGACTGCATCGACTTCGCCGCAGACCTTCAATCTGGACATGCAAACCGGCATCACCGCCAGCACCCTGCTCTTTGGCCAGATCCGCTGGGGCAACTGGGCAGAGTTTCAGCTGCGGCCCCAATACTTTGCCGCAGCAACCGGTGGTCAAAGCCTGACGAATCTGGACAACACCTTCAGCTACACCGTGGGCCTGGCCCAGAAGCTGGCACCGCAATGGACGGCCTTCATTGCCCTGGCTTATGACAAGAAAAGCAAGGAGACACCGCTGTCGCCCTTGCGCCCCAGCAGCGGTCGTCAGGGCTACACCCTGGGTCTGGTGTATGACAACCAGGTGGTCAAGATCAATCCCTGGATCAGCTACCAAAAACTAGGCGGCGCCGAGGTGTCCACGACGACGACGACGCAGGCCCACTTTGGCAGCAACACCGTCAAAGCCGTCGGGCTGCAGCTGGGCTACCACTTCTAAGCCCCAGCGCTAATCCGCGGCGTTGCGCCACAGCCCCGCGCGCCGTTTTCAGCCGCGCAGGGGCAAGCCCATCAGCGACAGCGCCGTCTGGTACACGGCCGATTGCGTGTCGGCCAGTTGCAGCGGCAGGTCAAAGTGGTTGGTGGCGGGGGCCTCCACCCACTGGCCCTGCAGGCAGCGCGCCTGCCAGGCGGCCAGGTATTCGCGGCTTTGGCGGTGGAACTCGCGGCTTTCAAACTCCCCACAAGCCACGCGCAGCTGGCAAGCGCTGTGGGTGCTGGCATCCGGCAGGTGAAAGCGCGGGCTGTTGCGCAGCGCAGAGTCATCGTCCAGCTGCATCCACTGGTTGATATGGGTGGACAGCAGCGGCTGCAGATCAAACAGGCCGCTCAAAGGGAAGGCGGACGCGGGCATGCAGCCCGCCGCCAAGTCATAGTCTTCTTGCCAGCCCTTGGCCAGCAACATGCCCACCAGGTGACCGCCGGCAGAGCTGCCGCACACGCAGATATTGCGGGCATCCCCCCCATAAATGGCGATATTGCGCACCACCCAGGCAAAGGCCTGGCGCATCTGGTCCACGATGTGGTCCAGTGAGACGGCCGGGGCCAGGTCGTAATC
>NZ_JBYOKN010000018.1:0-25320 GCF_057799285.1 Comamonas sp. 14P8.1.4 | reverse complement strand
CTCGTGAAGCACACCGTGTTCAGCGAAGATTTGCATTGTACAACGATTTTTGGCGTCTCGCTTGAAGTCCTGCAAAGAATTTTTCAGCTTCTTGCGCAAAATTCGCTTCCGCACTAGCAAGAGAGCGAACTATAGCACCATCCAACACAAGATTTGGAAAAAATCTTTTCACTCAAAGCCTCGAAGAAGGCTTTGAGTCAGGCAGCGCTTCGCGCTGCCTTGGATAATGGCGGCAACATGGCACTCATTACCTTACTAGACGCACAGCTCGCATTCGGGCATGTGGCATTGCTGGATCACACCAGTTTCTCTCTGGAAACCAACGAACGCGTGGGGCTGATCGGGCGCAATGGCACCGGCAAGTCTTCGCTGTTGAAAATTCTGGCCGGCATGGCACATGCGGACGATGGCACGCTGCAGGTGCAAACGGGCATCCGCATTGCTTATGTGGCCCAGGAGCCCAATCTCAATCCAGAGCACACCATCTTTGAATCGGCCTCGGAAGGTTTGGCAGAAGTTGCCGCCATCCGTGATCTGTACCTGTCTGGTGCGGAAGGTGTGGATTTGGATGCCCTGCAGTCCCGCATTGAAGCGCAGGATGCGTGGAACTGGGAGCAGCGCGTGGAAGAAGCGCTGCAGCGCCTGCACTTGGACCCTGAAGCCAAGGTAAGCAGCTTGTCGGGTGGTGTGCGCAAGCGTGTGGCATTGGCCCAAGCTTTGGTGATGCAGCCCGATGTACTTTTCCTGGATGAGCCAACCAACCACTTGGATTTGGACTCCATTGAATGGCTGGAAGGGCTGCTCAAAGAATTCAAGGGCTCCATCGTACTGATTACGCACGATCGCTCTTTCCTGGACAACGTGGCCACACGCATTGTGGAGCTGGACCGCGGTCTGCTGATGTCTTACCCCGGCAACTTTGCCGCTTATGTGACCAACAAGGCAGAACAGCTAGCGCAAGAGGCAGTGATCAACGCCAAGGCCGACAAGTTGCTGGCCCAAGAAGAAGTCTGGATTCGCAAGGGCGTAGAAGCCCGCCGTACCAAGGCCACCGCCCGTATTACGCGACTGCAAGAGTTGCGTGCTGAACACGCGGCCCGCCGCACCGCCCAAGGCAGTGTGAAGATGGACGTGAGCAGCGGCGAAAAGAGCGGCAAGCTGGTGTCCGAGTTGACCCATGTGAGCAAGACATTTGGCGACCGCGTGATCGTCGATGACTTCAGCGCCACCATCATGCGCGGTGACAAGATTGGTTTGCTGGGCGCCAATGGTGCTGGTAAGACAACATTGCTCAAAATGATCTTGGGCCAGTTAGAGCCCGATGCACCACCCGCCAATGCGCCCGCCCCCGAACCCGGCAACAGCCCATGGGGTACCGTGCGTTTGGGTACGAACGTCACCGTGGCCTACTTTGACCAGATGCGCAACAACCTGGACTTGGATGCCACGCTGGAAGACTTCATCAGCCCCGGCAGCGAGTGGATTGAGATTGGCAACCAGCGCAAGCACGTGAAAAGCTATCTGGGGGACTTCTTGTTCTCGCCCGCCCGTGCCAACTCGCCCGTGCGTTCTTTGTCAGGTGGTGAGCGCAACCGCTTGCTGCTGGCACGACTGTTTGCCCGCCCCACCAACGTGCTGGTGCTGGACGAACCCACCAATGACCTGGACATCGATACGCTGGAGCTGCTGGAAGAGCTGCTGCAAAACTATGACGGCACCGTCTTTCTGGTCAGCCACGACCGAACCTTCCTGGACAACGTGGTGACCAGCACCATTGCCTCCGAAGGCGATGGCAAATGGCGCGAATATGAAGGTGGCGTGCAAGACTGGCTGTTGCAATCCAAACGTGCCAAGGCCTTGCAGGAGCAAGCAGCTAAGAAAAACGGCACCAACAGCAAGGCACCTGCCAAGGAAGCCGCTCCAGTGGCCGCTGCCCCCGCTGCGGCACCCAGCACGCCCAAGCGCAAGCTCAGCTACAAAGAGCAACGTGAGCTGGATCAGCTGCCTGCACAGATTGAAGCGCTGGAAAAAGAGCAGGCCGAAATCCGCCAAGCCCTGGAAGACGGCACGCTGTACACCCAGGACAATGCCCGCGCCATGCAGCTGCATGCCCGTGACGGCGTCATCGACGAAGCACTGATGCAAGCGCTGGAACGCTGGGAACTGCTGTCCAACTAAGCGCCAACCAATAAAAAGGAGCTGCTAGCGCCCAAAAACAAAGGGTTTCAGATACATAACTATCTGAAACCCTTGTTTGAAAGGCGCTAGCAGCTCCTTTTTTAATTGGATGGCATCAAATGCGGTGGCGCACGTCTGGCGATGAGCGCAGCTTGGCCAGCAATGCGGGGGCAATCTGCGTCAGCGGCAGCACCTCATCCGCCGCGCCATGGGCAATGGCTTCGCGTGGCATGCCAAACACAATGCAGCTGGCTTCGTCTTGCACATAGTTGTAGCTGCCGGCGTCTTTCATCTCGCGCATGGCTGCGGCGCCATCAGCGCCCATGCCGGTGAGCATCACGCCTGTGGCGTTGCGGCCCGCAAACTGCGCCACCGACTTGAACAGCACCTCTACCGACGGTTTGTGGCGATTCACAGGGAGCGCTTGCTCATCCACCACGGCCACATAGTTGGCACCGCTGCGCGAAATGGCGAACTGCTTGCCACCCGGCGCAATGTACGCATGGCCGGGCAACAAACGCTCACCATGGCTGGCTTCTTTCACCGTGATCTGGCACAGGCTGTCCAGGCGCGCCGCAAAACTGGTGGTAAAGCCGGGCGGCATGTGCTGGGTGATGACGATGGCCGGCGCATCGGCAGGCATATGCGTCAGCACTTCTTTGATGGCTTCCGTTCCGCCCGTAGAAGCGCCAATGGCAATCAGCTTCTCGGTCGAGAGCTTGCCCAGCAACGTGGCACTGCTGACATGGGCCTTGGCGGCCGGCGCGGCGCCGTGCTCTGCAGCGGCCGGTGCGGGCTTGACCATGCGGTGCACGTGCGCCGAAGCGGCGATGCGTATCTTTTCCACAATCTCTGTGGACAGCTGGCTCAGGCCATTGGCCACACCCACACGCGGTTTGGAGACGAAATCGACCGCGCCCAGCTCCAGCGCACGCATGGTAATTTCAGCGCCACGCTCGGTCAGCGTTGAAATCATCAGCACCGGCATGGGGCGCAAACGCATGATGCGGCCCAGGAAATCAATGCCATCCATCTTGGGCATTTCGATGTCCAGCGTGATCACATCGGGATTGAGCTCACGAATCATCTCGCGCGCGACCAGGGGGTCATTGGCCGTGCCGATGCACTCCATATCAGGTTGGCGATTGATGATTTCTGCCAGCAGGCTGCGCACCAGCGCAGAGTCATCCACCACAATCACCCGAGTCTTGCGATTCATTCTTTCAGCATCCTCTATCAAAACAGGTCCACACTGCCGCCAGCATTGGTCTTGGCCAATTGCGCCGCACTGCCGCGTGAACGCTCCTGCTCCACCAAGGCTTCTGGGTGCGCATGGGCCAAACGCTTGACCATGGCTTTGCCGGTGGAGGGAAAGTAAACCACTTTGCGTGGGTAAATATCCAGCACATCTTGCGAAACGATCGGAATACGCTCAGTTTGCAAATACTGGGTCACAAAATCGGTGTTGCGCTCGCCCACATTCATGGTGGTGAAATTGGCCATCACCTGGCCGCCACCAAAAATCTTGGCCTGCATGGTCTCGCGGCGCGCGCCCAGCTTGATCATCTCGTTGATCAGCACTTCCATGGCGTAGGAGCCATAGCGGCCACTGGCATCCGTGCTGTCGCCTTCCGGGAGCATGAAATGGTTCATGCCGCCAATGTTCAGCGTCCGATCCCACAGACATGCTGCAATGCACGAGCCCAGCACCGTGCAGATCACCATGTTCTCGCCCGTCACAAAGTACTCGCCGGGCAGCACTTTGACAGCGTCGTACTGGAAATGGTGATCAAAATAGAAAAACGATGCCTCACCCGGTTTACGCGGGCGTTTGCGCAGCGCATCCAGCCCAGAGGACTCGAGCGCCGTGCTCAGCGGCTGGCGCGACGCAGCCCAGGATGGGCTGGCCCTGCCCTGCACTCCAAATGACTGTGTACTCATGGCTGCGCCTTTACGCTCCAGCGGGGGGCAGAAATTGGCATGGTTGGCATTTAGACCCGCTCGTAGACCGTCTTGCCGCGCAAAAGAAACAGGTCGCGTGATTCGCTGAAGTTTTCCGCATGCCCGACAAACAGCAGGCCTCCCGGCTTCATCACCCGGTGAATGCGCTCCAGCACCTTGCGCTGCGTGGCCGCATCAAAGTAGATCATGACGTTGCGGCAAAACACGAGATCAAACGGTTCTTTGAACGGCCAGTCGTCCCGAATCAAATTGACCTGCAGGAAGTCAATCATGCGGCGCAGCTCAGGCTTGACCCGCACCATGCCCGCGTTCGAGGCCTTGCCGCGCATAAAGAACTTGTGCAAGCGCTCCTGGCTCAAGTTCTTGACGCTCTCCATCCGGTACACCCCGTTGGAAGCGGTATTGAGCACCTTGGAGTCAATATCACTGGCGATGAGCTTGAAGTTCGCATTCGCCCCCAGGGCCTCTTGCGCGGTCAGCACGATGGAGTAAGGCTCCTCACCGGTCGATGCAGCATTGCACCAAACGCGCCATGGCGTCCCTGCGGGCTTGCTCTTGAGGTGCTGCGCTAAGATATCGAAATGGTGCTGCTCTCTGAAGAAGGATGTCAGGTTGGTGGTCAGAGCATTGACAAACTCTTGCCACTCCCGCGCATCCCCCTGCTTTTCCAGCCAGGTGAGGTAGTCATCAAAGCTGTCGTAGCCCATCTCACGCAGACGGCGAGAGAGGCGGCTGTACACCATGGCGTGTTTGCCATCGTGCAGGCTGATGCCCGCGTGCTTGTAGATCAGCGCTTGAACGCGACTGAAATCTGCGGAAGTCCACGCGAACTCACGCCCTTGCGCGCCAGGCGCTGCCTCATGTTCCATATCAGCGTGTTGTGCAGTGCGAAGCATGGATAGTGACACTCCGTTGAAGCGGATGGCAAAGCTGCTTCAAGCCCCCATGCCCGCATCACAGCGGACCGTTGGGTACCTGCAGCAGCGCGGTGCTTATTCCGCAGGTGCCACCAAGCCCATGTCCACGTTGGACATTTGCTTTTCGATGTCCAACAAAATCAGCATGCGGTCGCCCACCGAGCCTAGGCCCAAGATGCAGCCATTGTCGATGGCGCTTTCGATATCGGGTGCTGGACGAATGGCCTCCGGCGCCAGCTCCATCACATCGCTCACCGAATCCACCACGATGCCCACCACGCGGTTGCGCAGGTTCAAGATGATGACCACCGTGAAACTGTTGTATTCCACGGCCGAGCAGTTGAACTTCAAGCGCATATCCACGATCGGCACGATCGTGCCGCGCAGATTCACCACGCCTTTGATGAACTCCGGGGCATTGGCAATGCGTGTGGGCTGCTCATAGCCACGGATTTCCTGGACCTTCAGGATGTCGATCCCGTATTCCTCATCTCCCAAACGGAAGGTCAGGTATTCGCGGGCGCCAGAGGCTTTGCTCTCTGCATTCTTTCCCATGTTCATAGTTTTCTCCTAGAGCGGTGGGGCTTTCGCAGTGCCCCTGAACCGGTCAAAAATGATTGTCTACAGACGCTCGACCTACGCTTAACGCGCGCGGCGCACCAAACTGCTCGTATCCAAAATCAACGCCACTGTGCCGTCACCCAAAATGGTGGCGCCCGACACATTGGTCACCTTGCGGTAGTTGCTCTCCAGGTTTTTCACCACCACCTGGTGCTGACCCAGCAGCTCGTCGACCAGCAGCGCCACACGGCTGCCGTCAGACTCCACTACCACCATGATGTCGCTGCGTGACTCACCTTCGGCACGTGGCACACCAAATACACGCTCCAACTCAATCACAGGCATGTATTCGTCACGCACCTTGACCAGCTGAGAGCCCTGGGTCACGCTGCTGACGTCGGCAGCATTCACCTGGAAGGACTCGACCACCGAGGACAGCGGCAGGATGTAGACCTCATCGCCCACCCCGACCGACATGCCATCCATGATGGCCAATGTCAGCGGCAAGCGGATCGAGACACGCATGCCGACGCCTTCCACGGAGTCGATTTCCACCGAGCCGTTGAGCGCTGCAATGTTCTTGCGCACCACATCCATGCCGACACCGCGGCCCGAAACATCGGTCACCACGTCGGCCGTCGAGAAACCGGGGGCAAAAATCAGCATCCAGACTTCGCTATCGGGCATGCTGTCCGACACGTCCATGCCGCGTTCGCGCGCTTTGCGCAGAATCTTCTCGCGGCTCATGCCCTTGCCGTCATCGCGCACTTCAATCACGATGGAGCCGCCCTGGTGCGAAGCCGCCAAGATCAAAGTGCCCGTCTCAGGCTTGCCCGCCTTGATACGATCCTCTGGCGATTCAATACCGTGATCCAGACTGTTACGCACCAAGTGGGTCAGCGGGTCGGTGATTTTTTCGACCAACCCCTTGTCCAGCTCGGTCGCCTCACCCTGGGTAACCAGATTGATCTTCTTGTCCAGCTTGTTCGCCAGATCACGCAGCATGCGTGGGAAACGGCTGAATACCGTTGACATGGGGATCATGCGGATCGACATCACGGCTTCTTGCAAATCGCGCGTGTTGCGATCCAGATCCGCCAGACCCGCCAGCAGTTGCTGGTTGGCCGATGGCTCCAGTGTGCGGCTGTTCTGCGCCAGCATGGCCTGGATGATGACCAGCTCACCGGCCAGGTTGATCAGTTGATCGACCTTTTTCACCTCCACGCGGATGCTGGTGGACTCCATCTGCGCCATATTGGGGCGTGTGGCGGTCTTGGCAGCAGCGGCCACAGGCTTGACGGCAGGAGCACCTGGCGCACCGTCAAAAATGCCATACACCTCCCCGTCCGGCACCGCAGCGGGGGTCAGCACTTCAGGCTCAACCGGTTCTGCAGCGGCCTCCACAGGTGCAGTGGCAGCAGGCACTGCGGCCGCCGGTGCGCCTTGGGCGGTGATCTGCACCTGCTCCTTGGCCACGTGGAAGGCCATCAAATCCAGCAAATCATCGTCTGTCGAATGCGTTTGCACAGCGAACAGACGCATCTTGCTCTCTTCGCACGGCAAGTCTTCGATGCTGCCCAGGCCTGGAATGTCGCGGAACAGCTCTTTGACGGCATCCACAGACTCCGGCACATCCAGCGGACCAATTTTGATCTGCAGATGGCGGATACCGCCGGGCACCGCAGGTGCTGCGACAGGCTCAGGTGCAACTTCCACCACCGGTGCAGGTGCGGGAGCGACAGGTGCGGGCGCAGGGGTAGCAGCCACCGGCATGGCCGCACCATCGCCTGCGGCGAGACGGCTGATGCGCGCAACCAGATCTGCGGTCGGCAACACCTCACCTTCGCCACCAGCTTGGTGACGCGCCAGCAGGCTGCGAGATGCATCGGCCGACTCCAGCAGGACATCCACCATCTCGGGGATGGGGGTGATCTCGTGGCGACGCAGGCGGTCCAGCAAGGACTCCATCTTGTGCGTCAGCTCGGCAACATCCGAGAAGCCGAACGTCGCGGAGCCCCCTTTGATGGAGTGCGCGCAACGGAAAATGCCGTTGAGTTCTTCGTCGTTGGCCTCGTTCAGATCCAGATCCAGGAGCATCTGCTCCATCTGGTCGAGGTTTTCCCCTGCTTCTTCAAAGAAGATCTGATAGAACTGGGTCAGGTCGAAGTCCGCTTCTGCCCCGCCTTGATGTGTATCCGCCATGTCGGTTCCTATCTTTTTATTAGCATCCGCTGAACTGTCTTAGCGAATCACCTTCTGCAATATTTCAATCAACCGGTTGGGATCAAACGGCTTCACCAACCAACCTGTTGCGCCGGCAGCGCGGCCGGCCTGCTTCATCTGATCGCTGGACTCGGTGGTCAGAATCAAAATCGGCGTGCTCTTAAATCGAGGGTGTTCACGCAGACGGCGCGTCAGACCAATACCGTCCATGCGGGGCATGTTCTGATCGGCCAGCACCAGGTCAATCTGGTACGCCTCGGCTTTTTCCAAAGCATCCAAACCGTCAACTGCTTCGACCACCTTGTAGCCGGCCCCGGTCAATGTGAAGGAGACCATTTTTCGCATGGATGGAGAATCATCAACAGCGAGGATCGTATGCATGTAAAGCTCCAACGGACTTTTAAGTTTTGTGTGTGTTCAGGCTCTAGAGATCAAAACAGTTCAATTGAACCGGCATCCATCTCACTTTGAGTAACGGGGTTCGGGCGTTCTGGCTGAATGGATATGACAGGCGTATCCAGCTCATCCTCATCGCGCCCCATGGTTTCCGAAGCCAGTCGAAACGCACAACCCTGTAAAACCTGGGTTGTATGCGTAATGAGTTGCGTGGCCATGTCATGAAACTGCAACTCGGTGACCGCACTGCGCAAGGCTGCACGTGCAGCATCTATGCCAGGATCACCCGCTGCTATCTCACTCGAGAGCAAAACATTGGCTTCGCTGAAACGCTCCAGCAAATTCGTCGTGGCATGATTGAGCAAGCCTTCCAAACGGTGCAAATCCCGCATCACGACCAGCAAAGAATCTTGTAACTCAGCCGCAACCATGACAGGAACCTGTACAACAGGCTCTGTAGATGGTGTTTGCATTGATGGCATTGTTTCTCCAAGATGGGGCGCCCGAAGCAAGCTTTCCAAGCACTAAGCAGTGAAACACTGACTTTTTTGCGCGATGGAGAGCTGACTCACGGCATGAAGGCATTCATACCCGGAAATTTTGTTCCAAGATGTATCCAATGATAGCGCCCAACGGCTCTGATAATCCAGCACATAAGCCTTTGCTTTTGCTTCACCTTGAAGATTCAGCGGCCGATCAGCGCTTGGCGCAAATCACACTGCGTAAAGCGGGCACGATTTGCAGCATTACTTGCACTGATAACTTGCAAGACTTTATCAAGCTCCTGCAGACGCAAAGCTTTGATTTGGTGCTGGCTGACTACCATCTTCTGGGCTTTACCGCGCTGGATGCCTGGGAGCAGGCGCGCTCGCTGGCAGGATGCCCGCCCTTTGTGTTGCTCTCTGGCGCCATTGGGGAAACCGCAGCGGTGGAGGCCATTCGCCGCGGCATCGCAGACTACCTGCTCAAAGACGACATGGCACGTCTGCCGCATGTGCTGCTGCGCGCCCTGGAGGTGCACCAGGCCCGTCTAGCCAAGGAGCAAGCCATGCAGGAGCTGGAGCGGTCCGAGCAGCAACTGGCAGAGCTGACAGAACACTTACAGCAATCTATCGAACAAGAGCGTGCCGCCATTGCCCGCGAGATCCATGACGACATCGGCGGTTCTTTGACATCAGTCAAATTTGACTTGTCATGGATTGACCGAAATGCCACAGCCCCCGATGTTCAAAGCCACGCCCGCGCGGCGCTGGAGATGCTGCAGCACGCGCTGGGGGCCAGCCAGCGCATCATGATGAATTTGCGCCCCCCAGTGCTGGACCAGGGCCTGGTCGCGGCCGTGCAGTGGCTGGCAGATAATTTTGAGCGCCGCACCGGCATCGTGGTTCGCGTGGACACACCGCCGCACATCGACGTTCCGGCAGAGCTCCAGGTGGTGGCCTACCGCACGGCGCAAGAGGCGCTGACCAACATCAGCAAGTATGCGCAAGCTACGGCGGTACACATTGAGCTGTCAGGCGCAGAGGGCCATTTGACGCTCGAAGTGCGCGACAACGGCTGCGGCATTGCCCCCGCACAGCGCAACAAAGCCAAGG
This sequence comes from Comamonas sp. 14P8.1.4, assembly GCF_057799285.1. NCBI lineage: Bacteria > Pseudomonadati > Pseudomonadota > Betaproteobacteria > Burkholderiales > Comamonadaceae > Comamonas > Comamonas sp. 14P8.1.4. The sequence continues at coordinate 15,488 of NZ_JBYOKN010000018.1, read as the reverse complement.
CCTTTGGCCTGCGCGGCCTGGCCGAACGGGCGCGCACCGTAGGCGGGTGGCTGGACATCAGCAGCCAGGTTGGTCGCGGCACGAGCATCATTGTTTCCGTCCCACTCACGTAAGATGCCAAACTCAGAGGGCTACGAGGAGAAACATTGATCCATGTTGTGATTTGCGATGACCACGCCGTTTTACGCCGTGGAATTCGAGACACGCTATCTGAAGCCACGGACATTCAGGTCCGCGGTGAAGCGGCTGGCTACACCGAATTGCGCGAAACGCTCCGGACCACGCCCTGCCAGGTGCTGCTGCTGGACATCAACATGCCCGGGCGCAATGGCCTGGAGGTTCTGGTCAGCGTGCGCGAGAGCTACCCGGACATCAAGGTATTGATGGTCTCCATGTACCCGGAAGACCAGTACGCGCTGCGCTGCCTCAAGGCTGGTGCTCACGGCTATGCCAACAAGGCGGGCGATCCACTGCAACTGGTGGAAGCGGTGCGTGTGGTCAGCATGGGACGCAAATTTCTCACACCCGAAGTGGCCCAGATGCTGGCCGACAGCCTGTCGCAGCCGACGGCGGAAGTGCCGCATGAGTCGCTGTCCGAGCGCGAAATGCAGACCCTGCAAAAAATCGCCACCGGCAAACGCCTGACCGACATCGCCGAGGAGCTGATGCTTAGCCCCAAAACCGTCAGTGTCTACCGCGCCCGCGTGCTGGAAAAGCTGCAGCTGACCAACAACGCCGAGCTGACGGTTTATGCCATTCGCAACAACTTGGTCTAAAAACATAGCTGCTTGCGCTTAAAAACAAAGGACTTCAGATGAAAAACATCTTGAAGTCCTTTTTATTTAAGCGCTAAGTGCTCTACTTTTTATAAAAGCTACACCCCAAAGATCGACAAAGTGCGGTCAATCATGCTCAAAAAGGGCTGCTCCATCATCGGCAACGTGGCGGTAATGCCCAGCATGCCCACCGTCAGCGTGACCGGGAAGCTCACGGCAAACATATTCATCTGGGGGGCAATGCGCGCAATCACCCCCATGGTCAAGTTCACAAACAGCAGCAGCGCCATCATGGGCAGCGCAATCCACAATGCGCTGGAGAACACCGCACTGCCCAGCTCATGGATGCGCATCTGCGCCACCGCCTGCAGAAATGAGCCATCCACCGGGAATGTCTGAAAGCTTTTGATCACCGCCATCAGCACCACCAGGTGCCCATTCACCACGATGAAGAACAAGGTGAAGATCTGCACCAGAAAGCGCGACACCGCACTCAGCTGCGCGCCGCTGGTCGGGTCAAAGAAAGAGGCAAAGCTCAAGCCCATCTGCAGGCCGATGGCCTCACCCGCCACCTCCATGACCGCAATGATCAGGCGCGCAGAAAAACCAATCGCCAACCCAATCCCCACCTGCTGAATCACACAGGTCACGGCCTGGGGCGAGTTCACCGCAATCATGGGCTGGTCAAGCACCGCCTGCGCGCACACCGCCACCAAAAAGGCCAGACCCACCTTCACCCGCATGGGAATGGCTTTTTGCGAAAACACGGGCGCAGCCGTGAACATGGCCAAGGTACGCAAGAACGGCCAGATGATGGGCGACAACCACGCCATCAACTGCTCTTCGGAGATGCCAATCACAGCAATGCCCTTGAGAAGAAACGACGCGCCACTAGCCCAGGGCGCTGGGGATGTTTTCAATCGTGCGGCGAATGAAATCCACCGCCGTACTCAGCATCCATGGTCCGGCCACAGCAAACACCAGCACCGCCGCAATCAACTTGGGCACAAAAGACAAGGTGTTTTCGTTGATCTGCGTGACTGCCTGAAAAATACTGACCACCAGGCCGACGGCCAGCACGGTCAAAAGCACGGGCAGCGAAATCATGAGCAGCAAGGTGAGCGCTTCGCGCCCGATCGTGAGAACTGCTTGGGGAGTCATCGCATCGACCTTTCAAGCCTAGATGGCAAAGCTGGAAGCCAGCGAGCCGATCAACAGATTCCAGCCATCAGCCAGTACGAACAGCATGATCTTGAAGGGCAGCGCCACCAACACAGGGGACAGCATCATCATGCCCAGCGACATCAGGATGGAGGAAACCACCATGTCAATGATCAGGAACGGGATGAAGATCATGAACCCGATCTGGAAGGCCGTTTTCAGCTCGCTGATAACAAACGATGGCACCACCACGCGAAACGGTGCATCTTCAATTTTGGTACCGGGCTCCAGCTTGGCCAGGCGGGCAAACAGGGCGTAATCGGTCTGGCGTGTCTGGCGCACCATGAAGTCGCGCATGGGCGCCTCGGCCCTCTTCACGGCCTCTTCAAACTGCATGGTGTTCTTGGTATAGGGCACATAGGCCTCTTCATACACACGGTCCAGCGTCGGGCCCATGACAAACAGCGTCAAGAACAAGGACAGTCCGATGATCACCTGGTTGGGCGGCGACGACTGCGTACCCAGTGCCTGACGCAGCAGGCTCAGCACAATCACGATCCGGGTAAAACCCGTCATCATCAGCAAAATAGCCGGCAAGAAAGACAGCGCTGTAAAGAACAGCAAGGTCTGAATGGGCACGGAAAAACTGCTGCCACCACCGCTCGATCCGACCAAGATCGGCAAGCTGGGCGCGGCTGCGCTCTGGGCATTCGCCACTGCGGGCATCCAGCAAAAAGCCGCCAGAACGGCGGCTGAAACAACCCAGGGGGCCTTCATTAAGGCCAGAAAGCCTAATCGCATGTGTGCTCTCATGATTGCAGCGGGTTACACGCCCTCTTGTGCTTGTGCCATGGCGCCAGCAAAACTGACCGCCTCTAGCTGCTGTGCAGGAGCAGCTTGCCCCAGCACATGCAAGCACTGAATGTTTTGGGCAGTCACGCCCAACACCAGGCAGGTCTTTTGCGCGCCTTGCCCAACTTCGATGGTCACCACTCGCTGGCTGGGGCCCACGGACACGGACGACAACACTTGCGCGCTGATGCCCGAGACATTGCGTGCGGCTTGCTGGCGCTGCTGCCAGCGCTTGAGCAGCCAGGGCAAGCAGGCCAGTGCGCCCACCATGATGAGCAGCACCAGCAGCGAAGAAGTGAAGCCTGCGTTATCCACGGCTGACGCGGCGCAAGCGCTCGGAAGGTGTCACCACGTCGGTCAGGCGGATACCAAACTTGTCATTCACCACCACCACTTCACCTTGGGCAATCAGGTAGCCGTTGACCAGCACGTCCATGGGCTCACCCGCCAGGGCGTCCAGTTCCACCACCGAACCCTGTGCCAGCTGCAAGATGTACTTGATTGGCACCTTGGTACGGCCCAACTCCACCGACAGCTGAACGGGAATGTCCAGCACCATGTTGATGTCATTGACAGGCACTTCCGTGCCGGAAGCGCCGTTGTTGTACGCGGGGTTGCCGCTCAGCGGGCCACCTTGCTCGGCATCCAGTGCGGCTTGATCGCCATCGGTGGTCTTTTGCTCGTCCAAAGCTTCCGCCCAGTCCGAAAAGGGATCATCTCCCTGGATGCTGCCGTTGTTGTTCGCGTCAGTTGCCATTCTTCTCTCCGGTCCAATTTCCATCCACACCGCGCAAACACTGCTCGATGCGCACGGCATATTTGTTGTTGTGCGTGCCGTACTGGCACTCAAAAATGGGCACGCCGCCAATCGACGCACGAATGCGTGGCTGTCGGTCCAGCTCGATAAAGTCACCTGGCTTCATCGCCAGCATTTGCTCCACCGTGGCATCCGCACGTGCCAGCTCAGCCACCAAGGTCACATCTGCGGATTGAATCTCACGCGTCAGCACCTTGACCCAGCGGCGGTCGACTTCCATCGAATCACCCTGTGTCGATGAATACAAGATGTCGCGGATAGGCTCCATCGTGGCGTAAGGCATGCACACATGGATCGAGCCAGACACATCACCGATCTCCAGCTGGAACGCGGTAGACACCACGATTTCGCTGGGGGTCGCGATATTGGCGAACTGCGGCTGCATTTCCGAGCGCTGGTAGGCCAGCTCCAAGGGATAAATGCCGTGCCAGGCTTTTTTGTATTCCTCGCTGATCACGTCCACCAGACGGTTGATCACGCGCTGCTCTGTGGCCGAGAAATCGCGCCCTTCAATGCGTGTTTGCAAGCGCCCGGCACCACCGTACAATGTGTCGATAATGCCGAAGACCAGCGAAGGCTCACACACGATCAAGCCATTGCCACGCAAAGGACGGATCGCAACGATATTGAAGTTGGTGGGCACCGCCAGACGGCGCAAGAAAGCGCTGTAGCGTTGCACGCTCACCGTACCCACCGAAACCTCTGGGCTACGGCGAATAAAGTTAAACAAGCCGATGCGGAAATTGCGCGCAAAACGCTCATTCACAATTTCCATGGTGGGCATACGCCCACGCACGATACGCTCTTGACTGGAGATGTCGTAGTTACGTACCGAGCTTTCATCGACATCTTCGGAGTCCGATTTCTGACGCTCGCCCGTCACACCTTCCAAAAGGGCATCGACTTCCTCTTGCGAAAGGAAAGAATCACTCATGCCGAAACTCCTAACGCTTACTGGATGATGAAGCTGGAGAACAGCACACGGCGCACGGCATTGCGTCGACGTGGGCGCTCTTCCTCATCTTCGGACTGTGCGCGGGCCGCTGGCGTGCTGGCAGCCAAAGGCCGGGTCACTTCACGCAAGATATCGGCGGCCAGCTTTTCCTTGCCTTCGCGCAGCAACAGCTCATCGGCCGTACGCTGTGACACAAGCATCAAGATACCGTTACGGATGCTGGGCATGTACTGCTTGACCAAGCTGGCAGTCGCCTCATCTTGCAGCTCCAGCGTGATACCGATTTGGGCAAAGCGGTCACCACCTTGATCTGCCAAATTCACCACCATGTTTTCCAGGGGCAAAAAGGTAGGTACCAACGCAGCGGCTTTGGCGGGGGCCTCTTCCCCGTACGCATCGTCGTGCGACTTGTTGGTCATCACCAGCAAGGCAGCCGCGACCGCGACAACGAGCAAGGCGACCAAAGCACCGATGATGATCAATTTCTTGCTCTTGGCTTGCGCCGGAGCGGCGGCAGAATTGGTTGCGGCCACGTTGTTTCCCTTGATGGATGAATACAGTTGGCAAGCCAACCTTGAACTGAATCTTTGCTGAGCGCTCGTACACAAAAGTACGAATGGTCACATTATTTCTTGATAAGCCGGAAATCATAGCCAGAATAAAAGGCTCAAACATCCAGTAAATCGATCGTCTGAGCCTTCGACTCACCCTTCCCGGCGAGTTCGAAGTGCTCACTGACATGCCTTAGGCGTACAAATCCAGGCCCTGGTTACGCTGCGGACGCACAGGCAGAGCATCTGCCACAGGCACGGTCACCTGCGCCTGGCGCATGGGTGCAGCCTCCCAAGGGTTGCGCTGCCCACCACCAGAAGAGGACGTGTTGCCCTGCGCATCGGCCTGCACCGCCACGCCAGCCAGCTCAACCCCCTGCTGCGCCAGCATCTCACGCAACTGCGTCAAGCTGGCATCCAGCAGATCACGCGTCTGCGCCTGATCTGCGCGGAAGGTTACGTGGGCTTCATTCCCCCGGACATAAACTTGCACACGCACAGGCTGGCCATCTTTTTCCAAAACGACTTCTGCGCGCTGTTGTTTGCCCTGCAGCCAAAAGCGCATATCTTCGACCGTTGCCTCGGGTGCGGTATCCAGCACGGCGTCTTGTGTGGACTTGGCTTCCTGCACGGCCACATCCGTCAAGCGCGTGCCACTGCCCTGTCCCACCGCCAGCACATCTGCAGCACCTGCGGCATTTTTACTGCCTTCCAGCCGCTCCGAAGGCTTGGCTTGCACCCCAGCCGTGGCTGCGGCCCACTGCTCAACCTGCCCCATCAAGCGTTGCAAGGCGGGGTTGGCCGCTGCTTGCGGATCTTCCAGCTTCCACGCACCGTGCAGTGCCACGCGGCCTTCGCCATCTTGGTCTGTTTGCAAGGCGCTGGACACCGCTTGTGCCACGGTATCCGCAACATCTGCAGCTTCAGCCACCAGTGCCGATGCCGCCGCCACTGCGGCATTCGCCTCAGGCAGCAAAGAAGATGTGGCCACCGACTGCACGCCAGCTGCCACCGTTGCAATCTGCTGTCCAATGGCCACATGGGGCTGCGTGCCCGCAAACAGCGCGCCTCTTGCCGCCGTCAAACCACTCTCTTGCCTGGCCAGCAAAAAGCTGCCGTCTTGCACGGCTGCATCGGCATCCGTAACATCCAGTCGCTGCGTCTGGCCCACCAGGCTCTCCACACTCAGACCCACCGGCAGTGCTTCCAGCTCAGGCTGGGTGAATGTGGCCTCCAGCAATGCTTGCGGAATATCTGGCAGTTCTGGCTGGAGACTTGCCAAACCTTCAGGCAACTCCACTGGCACATCCTGCAAACCTTGCAAGAGTTGGGAGAAGTCCGGCGCAGACACCTGACCGTCCAGCACATCTTTGGCTTTCTCAGGCTTGTCTGTTGCTTGGGGCTTGGCGACAGCGGGCGCAATCGTTTGCTGAATATCCATGATTTATGCCTCCTGGAATTGCATCCCGAAAGTACGACCGATGAACTGCAATGCCGCACGCTCATCCGTCTGTTTTTGTTCACGGCGCATTTGCGCCAAAGCGATATCGCGGCGGCGCGTTTCCACCACCTTGTTCAGACTGCTCAAACGCAGCTCTGTCGCCATCAATGCTTTTTGCGCTGCCTCCAGACGAATGGCCTGATCCGCCATCACCTTGGTCTGCAAGTCAATGGCATGCTGCAGCCGGCCCATGAACTGGCTGTGGTGAAACATCACCTCAGGCTTCATGGCTGCACCTTCGCTCGCACCCCAGCGCTGCTGCATTTCCTGCGCATAGCCTTCCAGCTGCTGCATTTGGGATTTGGCTGCCTCATGGGCACGCTGACGCTCAAGCAACGCATTGCGTGCTTCATCGCGTTTACGTACCGCCATTTCAATGGCGATCATCAGTGCATTGAGCGACGACATTCCACATCCCTCTGGTTATCAACTTTGCGGATTCAATACCGCCGACATGTCCGCCAAGCTCTGCTCCATTCCTGCCGACTCAAACATGGTCTGTTGCAGAAAATTCGCCATGGCGGGCTGCAGGCGAATGGCCTCATCCACCTGGGGATCAGAGCCGTTGACGTAAGCCCCTACTTGTATCAAATCCTTGCTTTTTTGATAGCGCGAATAGACCGCCCTAAACCGTCTAGCTAGCTCGAAGTGCTCTTGACTCACCACGTTGTGCATCACCCGCGACGCAGATTGCTCAATATCGATGGCGGGGTAGTGCCCCTGCTCGGCCAAGGCACGCGAGAGCACGTAGTGGCCATCCAAGATGGCGCGCGATGCGTCTGCAATCGGATCTTGCTGGTCATCGCCTTCCGACAGCACGGTGTAGAACGCCGTGATCGAGCCCACACCGTTCAAACCATTGCCGCTGCGCTCCACCAGTGCTGGCAACTTGGCAAAGCACGATGGCGGGTAACCCTTGGTCGCAGGGGGCTCACCAATCGCCAGTGCGATTTCACGCTGCGCCTGGGCATAACGCGTGAGCGAATCCATCAACAGCAGCACATGCTTGCCCTTGTCACGGAAATGCTCGGCAATTGCTGTCGCATAACTCGCACCTTGCATGCGCAGCAAAGGCGGTGCATCTGCAGGTGCAGCCACAACCACGGCGCGCGAGCGATCCTGCGCGCCGAGAATATCTTCCACGAACTCTTTGACTTCGCGACCGCGCTCACCAATCAGGCCGACCACAATCACATCCGCCTGGGTGTAGCGCGCCATCATTCCCAGCAGCACCGATTTACCCACGCCAGACCCAGCAAACAAGCCCAAGCGCTGGCCACGCCCCACCGTCAACAAACTGTTGATGGCACGCACGCCGGTATCCAGCGTCTCGCGCACCGGCGCACGCTCCATCGCGTTGATGGGCTCGCGATCCAGAGGCTCGGCAACCACATCTACCAACGTGCCGAAATGGTCCAGGGGCGAGCCTTGCGAGTCCACCACCCGGCCCAGCAAGCCATCACCCATTGGCAAGCGCAGCACACCAGTTGCCAGCGACGGCGCTTCGGTATCCCCCAAGCGCAGCGGTGGCACAAAAGGCTCTGCGGGCGTCACGGTCGCGCCACACGACAACCCTTGAATGTCACCTGCAGGCATCAGAAATGCCTTATCACCTGCAAAGCCCACCACCTCTGCCAGCACAGGCTCCGCGCCCGGCATTTGCAGATGGCATTGCGAGCCCACGGGCACACGCAAACCACTGGCTTCCAGCACCAAGCCGGTCAAGCGCGTCAAAGTGCCATGGGTGTGCAAAGGCAGCGGCTGGTTCACACGCTCACGCCCCACGCGCAGCATCTCGGTCAGCTGTGCGATGGGCTTGGAGGGTGGTGTGTGCTCAATTGCCATGAGGCGCGCCCTCATACCATGTAGAAACCAGGCCCAATGCAGCCACCGCACGTTGCCAGCGGCGCTCCAGGCTGCCATCGATTTGGGCACCCTGACTTTCCACCACGCAACCACCCGCTGGCACACTCGGATCTGACAGCCACTCCACCTTCGGATTCGGCAAAGCCGCACGCAAATGCGCGGCAAGCTGCTGAAAGTCCTCAGGATTCAAACGCACCAAAGCAGGTTTGGTTTCCGCACCCAGCATATCCAGGGCTTCCGCCACCACCGGCTGCAAAGCTTGTGGATTGCAGCGCAGCTCTTGGCGCACCACCTGGCGTGCAATATCGGTCGCCAGCTGCAGCAAATCCGGTGCCATTTGCTGCTGCAAACCCTGCACATCGGTCTGCGCTGCATGCAGCACTTCGCTCAACCGCTGGGCAGTTTCGCGCCCCAGGTTGTTCTGATAGTCCGACATGCGTGTTTGCCACTCTTGTGCCGCTTGCTGCTGGCCTTGCTCCAGGCCTTGCTGGTAAGCCTCATGGCGTGCTTGTTCCAGTTGCTGGTGCAATTCTTCTTCGGAGAAGACCGGTGCTGCGGGCACCACATCCTCTACCTGCATCTCGGCTGGCGCTTCTTCCTCCAGCTCTGGCGCCTCTTCAGCCTCTGGCTCTGCCACCGGCGGAAGCAACGCAGGATCCACGGTCATCTCGGGCATGGCTGCAAAGCCTTGGCGAGGGCCACTGCGCACCCCACCAAAATGCCACTGGCGCACACGCTGGTTGTCGATTTCTTCGCTGGGAATAAAACGTGTCATGTTCGTCTACTCGTAGTCTGTGGGTACGCCTTAGACAAAACTGTCTTCCGGGCCACCACCCAGCGTGATCTGGTTCTCGTCGGCCAGGCGACGCACCACCTTGAGGATTTCCTTTTGCTGTGTTTCCACTTCGGACAAACGCATGGGGCCACGGGCTTCCAGGTCCTCGCGCAACGCAGCAGCGGCACGCATGGACATATTGGCCAAAATCTTGTCGCGCACTTCCATGGAACCGCCCTTGAGCGCAACGATCAGTGTCTCGGAAGCCACTTCGCGCAGCACCAGCTGCAGCGAACGATCGTCCAGCTTGACCAAGTCGTCGAACACGAACATCTTGTCCATGATCTTCTGGGCCAAGTCTGCGTCGTAGTTGCGAATAGTGTCCAGCACTGCCACATCGGCATTGCCACCCAGCAAGTTGATCATCTCGGCCGCGGTCTTCACGCCGCCCAGCGATGTCTTGCGAATCTTGTCGCCGCCTGCCAGCACCTTGTAGAGCACTTCGTTCAGGTCCTTCAGTGCCGACGGCTGGATACCTTCCAGCGTAGCCACACGCAGCACCACTTCGCTGCGCAAGCGCTCTGGCAACTGCATCAACACCGCTGCAGCCTGGTCAAACTCCAGGTGCACCAGGATGGCTGCCACGATCTGTGGGTGCTCGTTGCGCAGCAGTTCAGCCACCGAGACAGGATCCATCCACTTCAGGCTTTCGATCCCAGAAACATCGCCACCTTGCAAAATGCGATCCAGCAGCAGCGCCGCCTTGTCATCACCCAAAGCACGGCGCAAGACCGACTTCACGTAATCGCTGGCGTCTTCCACCAGCAAACTCTGTGCAGCGCAGTCATCCGTGAAGCGCGCAATCACAAAGTCCACTTTCTCTTTGGAAACACCACGCATCCGCGCAATGGTTTCGCCGAGTTTTTGCACTTCTTTGGGCGACAGGTGCTTGAAAACCTCAGCCGCCTCTTCCTCACCCAAGGACATCAGCAAAATGGCGGCGTCGTTCAGACCTCGATCATCCATAACAAACTCTTTGTGTTCTGTGAATAGTTAAGTGCACGCAGGCAATGCTTAATGGTTGTTTTCGCCATTGACCCAGGTCTTGACGATATTGGCCACCGCAATCGGGTTCTGCTTGGCGAGCGCGCGCGCTTGCTGCAAACGAAGTTCTTCTGGCGTGGGCTCGCCGGGCTTGGCCAGTGCCAGTGCGGGGCGTTCCAACTCTTCGGCTTCCAGCAGATCCAGCTGTGCCAGCTCTTTCTTCTTGCGCGCCTTGAGAATGGGGCGAACCACACCAAACATCAAAATCAACGCAGCCAACACCAAGCCCACGGGCCACAGAATGGTCTTAACCAGTTCAATGGTTTCGGGCTGCTGCCACACGGGCAAATCGGAGGCCAGTCGCTGTTCCTGCTGGAAAGGCGTGTTCATCAGATTGACCGAGTCGCCGCGCTGCGCGTTAAAGCCAATCGTCTCGCGCACCAGTGCCACCATCTGTGCCTGCTGAGCAGCCGTCATGGCCTGCGGCGTTACCGCAGCACCTGGCTCTGCAGGGGTTCCAGGCAAATAGTTCACCACCACTGCAGCGGTCATGCGCTTGATAGAGCCCGTGCTGTTGCGCGTCACTTTGACGGTTTTGTCCACTTCGTAATTCGTCACCGACTCACGCTTGCTGCCAGGAATGGTCAAAGTGTTCGTGTTCTGCGCATTCGCAGCTTGCAGCGTAGGCGCAGGGCCATTGATAGGCGCTGCAGCGGTCTGTGGCGGCTGGTTGCTCACCGCGCCAGGCACACCTGTAGGAGGCACAGGTTCTTTTTCACCGGTCGCTTCCAGCACCTGCTGGCTGCGCACCGAGCTGGGAGCCTGACCTTGGTTGGGGCCATGCGATTCAGAAGTGGATTCCGAGCGAGAGAAATCCAGCTCTGCCGTTACCTGCGCCTTGACATTGCCCTTACCCACCACAGGCTCCAGAATTTCCAGAATACGCTCGGTGTACTGCTTTTCCAGCTGCTGCTGATACATCAGTTGCTGCACATTGACAGGGCTGTCTTCCGGATTGGTCGATTGCGACAGCAGCTTGCCAGAGTCATCCACCACGCTCACGGCGCCAGGCAGCATCTCGGGCACGCTGGAAGAGATCAAATGCACAATGCCCGCAATCTGGGTGCGATCCAGCATGCGGCCTGGGTACAAAGTCAACAACACCGATGCCGATGGCTTTTGTTGCTCACGGAAAAAACCATTCTGATTGGGCAGTGCCAGGTGCACACGTGCGTTTTGCACAGCAGACAGACCCATGATGGAGCGCGTCAACTCACCTTCCAGGCCACGCTGGTAGTTCACGCGCTCTTGAAACTGCGTGATACCAAACTTGCTGCTTTCCATGATCTCAAAACCCGAGACCGCGCCCTTAGGCAGGCCCTGGGTGGCCAGCTTCAGACGCACATCATGGATGCGGTCCGCAGGAATCATGATCGCGCCGCCACCTTCGGTGTACTTGTAAGGCACGTTCATCGACGACAGCTGCGACACGATGGCACCGCCGTCCTTGTCGCTCAAATTGCTGAACAGTACACGGTAGTCAGGTTGGCGGCTGAACATCATGGCCGCAATCACACCGGCAACGACCAGCGCGCCAACGGCGCCAATCAAGATGCGTTGATTACGGTCGAGTCCCGCCACGCGTTGCTGCCAGGTGGCAGGGGTTGCGGCGGGAAGGTTTTGTTCAACAGGAATTTCAGCAACTGCGGACATGTTCTTTTCCAAATGGGTGCTTGGGTTCGACACGGAACCCAACGTGGTGCCGATTATTCAAACTTCCTGTTGGCGCGTTCGCCGGATAAGGCGCACGTTTCCCCACTTATTTCCCCAGATGCATTTTTTGCAATTGCCTACGATTGCACCCATCGAACACATTACAAGTTCAAGGAAATACATCATGGACCTTCGCCTTCATAGCGCCACTTCTCCGTTGACCACCATGTCCAGCGACATGGCACAACGCCTGACCAAGCCTGTGCAAAAGTCCGAAGCCGAAGGCCATGGCTTCAGTTCTGCACTGGAAAATGCACTGCGCTCCGTCAGCGCTGCACAGAATCACTCTTCCCACCTGCAAAAAGAAGTGCAGCTGGAGAACCCCTCGGTCAGCCTGGAAGAAACCATGGTTGCGATGCAAAAATCACAAATCGGCTTTCAAGCCACTTTGCATGTCCGCAACCGCCTGGTTCAGGCCTACACCGACGTCATGAACATGCAGGTCTGAGCACCTGCTTGTGCGTGGTTGCAGGCAGCACGCCTGCGCCACGCTCGAACGCTCACCCTTCAAAAAAACCTTTAATGACCGCACCCTTCGGGTTGCGGTCTTTTTTTGCGTGCGCAATTCACCATGCACCGCGCCAACTACCCATCACCCACCGCTGCAGCGTGCAACATCGATGCCATCAACACACCGCGAACACATAAAGTCTTACAAAAAAGTGAGCACGTAGCGCACGCATTCATTGAAATCCAAAACAAAAACACATTGAAATTCAGACAATATCAACGCTTGCAGCTACAAAAATAATAAAACGCACGCCATAAAAAAGCCCACCAGCCTTGCGACTGGTGGGCTTTGGCCAAACCTTGGAGGATCAGCGCAACCGGTGGGGCTTGCCGCCTAGTGCAAGACAGAGCTTGCAGGCAGTTTGCCCATGTGTTCAAGCGTGGCCAGCCAAGGCTCCGCCAGTACACGAATTTGTGCATCATTGCGCAAAATGCTCTGCATGATGCGCGTCTTCTCTTTGCGCTGCGTAGCGCTCAGCGTCACGTCCAGGGACTGCACGCGCAACTCCCCAATCAGCACCGCACAAGACTTCTCGCACTCCACCACAGAATCCCAGTTCTGTTGCAAAGCCGCCGAGAGCATCTCTGAGCTCTTCGCCTCAATCGCCTTGTAGTAATCGAGCAATCTGTTCTCCTGCACAGCCACCCCTTCACATTGTTTGATTGGCAGTGGAACCAATTTCTTTCCAGCCTTGTGCCACAGGTTGCAGAACCTTGATGACCTCTTCCACCACCACCACATCGTTGTGGATGTTGGCCTTGGTCAATTGGGCCACAGAATAGTCATACAGCAGCTTCAAATTAGCCGCCAATTCCCCGCCCTTTTCCATGTCCAAGCCCATCACCAGGCCCTCTTGCAAGATACGCACAGAACGGGTGATCTGACGACCTTTTTCCTCTACTTCGCCACGCTCCATCGCCCCACGCGCAGCGTTGAGCGCCTGAAAGAGCCCATCAAACAGCATCTGAATCAGTTGATGCGGGGATGCGTTCTCCACCCCCGAATGGGCACTCACCTGACGGTATGCATTGGCCGCGCCGTAACCCGAAGAAGCAAACATGTGAGTCCTTACAATTTTCTATGTGTCCCGTGATGCATCGACAGCAAACACAGCAACTTAAATCTATTACATCAATCGTCCGACTTGTTCCACGAATTCACCATCTGCTCCACATAAGAGCTCAGTGAGTTCAAAGAAGCCATCTTGGTATCCAATGCCGTGTACTGCGAACGCAAACGCGCTTCCACCGCTTCAGCGCGCGTATTGACCTTATCCTGCTGCTTTTGATTGCTCTCCAGCTGCCCCTCCAAAGAGTCGGTCTTGTTGTTGAGCGCGCCTTCCCAAGCCAGCAAACTGTCTGTCAGCGTCTTGAAATTGACAGCAATGCCGCCGCCAGTTCCCAAAGAATTGGCCTTGGTCGAAAACAGCGACTTCACTGCATCCATATCTTCCAAAGCAGTGGTCAGCTTGGTGGTGTTCACCGACAGCTTCCCGCCCTGCTCCATCTGAATACCGATGTCCGACAAGCGTGTGAATGCTCCCGTGGTATTTCCGACGATGCTCTGCGTCAGCATACGCAGCGAGTTCTGCAGACTCACCGTACTGCTGTCCCCCTGCAAAATACCTGCGGAGCCAGACTCCGAGTCGTATTTGGTCGATGCCGACAGCAATTCGTTGACCGCGTTGTAGGCATCCACGAATTTCTGAATTTTCTCCTGGGTCGCATCCTTGTCTTGATTCAGTGTCAGCAGCGACGTCGAGTTCGCCTGCGAGACATTGATCGACAAGCCAGGAACAATATCTTTAAAGGTATTGGTGTTGGATTCCAGCTGCACGCCATTGAGCGTCATCGTCGCATTCTGTGCCGCCTGCGTTTGGGTCACAGCCAGCTTCGCCAAGTTGCTACCAGCATCAGCGGCCTTGACCGTCCCTGCCAAAGCCGGGTCATTCGCTGCAGTGGCTTCCGCCTCGGTATATACACCGCTACCTACAGTCACGCTGAACTGGTTGTCCAGCCCCGTTTCGCGCGAGCGCACCATCAGCTGCTGTTTCCCGGTGCTGTCGGTAATCACGCTGGCGATCACCGACTTGCCCAGTGTGGAATCACCGTTAATCTTGGCGACGATATCTGTGAGCGTATCCGTCGCAGAAATATTCAAATCAACCGTCGTCAGGGTCGCGCTGGTGTTGGTGCTATTACCCAGCACAAAACGCATGACACCCGCCGCATTGACTTTATCGCCAGCATTGAGCTTTTCGCTCACAGACGTCTGGCTCTGCGCCAGATTTTGCACGGCAATGTTGTACGAGCCGGCAGATGCCAAGCCCGTCATCGTGGCCGACACCGCGGAACTGTTGGACGAGTTGATCTTGACGGAGCTGAAGCCGCTATCCAGCGTCAAATCACGGACGGCGGAATTGAGATCATCCACCAGCGACTTGATCTGCCCATAGGCCGAGATCTTGCTCTGGATCGTCTCCGCTTTGGTCTGCAAGGTCGTAACAGACTGCTTTTCGATAGCCACCATCTGCGTGATGATGCTTTCTACATCCAAGCCGCTGCCAACACCGATAGAAGAAACACCCATCACACGCTCCTTGAAGAACAAACCGCACAGTGCTTTCAGCCCATGCCACGGAATGACATATTGTGAAGCACTGCGGACAAAGTCAAAAGCCAGAATAAAAAGGTGAGCACCAGACAGAAGCACAGACTTACTCTATGCCGCAGGGTTCACCCAATTCATAACTACTGTTACCCCTCTATCGGCAAAGTATTGAAAAACTTAAGCCCTGCGCACTGTTACAACGAAAAAAAGCGGTGCAGCTTTAACAAGCTCACACCGCCTTTTTAGTCTTCACCACCGCTGCGACGCACCTGCCGCACGCTGTGAAGGACGCTGCT
>NZ_JBYOKN010000017.1:0-41244 GCF_057799285.1 Comamonas sp. 14P8.1.4 | reverse complement strand
TCCATTGCTTCGCGTACCGGATCAATCCACAGCCGGTCATAAGTCTTTGTGGTGTCTAGCGACTTGTGGTTGAGCGACTTCCCAATGATCGACAGGTTGGCTCCGCTACCTGCCATCCAGGCACCGAATGTGCGTCGCAGATCATGAAGCCGCACGTCTTCGATGCCAGCTTTCTTGCGGATCGTGTCCCACGCGCGCTTGGGCTCGACCAGATGGCCTTTTGCTCCAGTGCTGGGGAAAACGAACTCGCTGTTGGCTGCGCCGGGGTCTGCTTTGCGTGCCTTAAGGATTTCCAGCGCTTGAGGCAGCAGCGGGATGGTCTGAGGCTCGCCGTTCTTTGTCTCGGGGATCAGCCATTCGTTGCGGACGAGGCTGATTTGGTCCCAGCGCATCGCCAGCACGTTGGAGCGGCGCGCACCAGTGACCAGGCTCATCTTGATGTAGTCGCGGGCAATAGGGTTCTTACATTCTTCCAGAGCCTTGAAAAGAGCGGGGAGTTCTTCGCGGGTCAGGAAACGCGATCGCTTGTTCTCCTTGTTGCGCCGGACTCCACGGCACGGGTTCAGCCCCGAATAGAGTTCAGCGCGAACGGCCTCGCTAAAGACGCTGCTAATCAGGGCCAAGACGCGATTGGCGGTGATGGGATGCTCTTCCGTGATCTTGTTGAAGACTGCCTTAACTTCCCCGATACCGATCTCGGACAGACGGTGGTTTGCGAGGTTGACGCCGTACTTCCGGTTCGACAGGTACTTGGTGAACTTGGCCAAGTCCTCCTTGTGTGTTTTCTTTCGCGGTCTGCTGTGTTGCTCGTAGTACAGCTTGAACATCTCGCCGAAGGTGATCTCCGCACGCTGCTGGCGCTTCTTGTCGGCAGGGTTACTGCCCAGCGCCACCTTGCCGTTGTGCTCAATGGCCTTGGTTCGCGCTTCGTCCACTGTAAGGTCGGTGGTACGCCCGATCTTGATGCGTTCGGGGCGACGGTTGATCTTTTTATACAGAACGTAGGTTTTGACGCCGCTGGAACCAACACCAACCGCCAAGCCGGAGACCTTGGTGTCGTAGTAATACTTCCAACCGGACTCGGGAAGAGGGAGGCTGTCTATGCTTGCTTTGGTGAAATTGATGCGGTTCGTGGGGCTTGTCATGGTGGTCAAAAACCGTCGTGACCAGCGACCGTCGGATGGATGTTTGTTGCTACTGAATTGCTACTGGACAAGCTAATTGCTACCAAATTTCTACCATCTGAACTGATCTTGTATGACGGTTTAAAAGCTTTGTTGATTCAATTTTTCATTATAAATCAATTGGTTATTATGAAGATTGACCGTTGATGACTTAGTGTGATGCTATGGTTTTTGTGACTTTTAATCCGTTGGTCGCGAGTTCGAATCTCGCAGGACCCACCAAAGATTACAGCCCCATGCAGCAATGCATGGGGCTTTTCTTTTGTGGGTTTGCGGTTTTTCCCAGCCAAGCAAAGGCGTTCTGCGGCGTCTTGGTGGCCTGATCGCTCAGTCAGTGCCCTGAGGGGGCCGGCTAAGTAGGTCGGAAATTACGCCGAAATCCACAGATAAGCAAAAAAGCCCGCATGGAAACTTCCACGTGGGCTTTTTGAATTTTCACAGTATGTGAAAAAGTTCTTGGCGCAGAGCTGTTTAGTAGCGGTTGCGATCGTTGCGGTAGCCGCCGCTGAATCCCGATGGACGCTCTTCGCGAGGGCGTGCAACATTGACCATCATGTTGCGGCCGCTCCAAGGCTGCTCATTCAACCCAGCAATTGCGGCTTGCGCTTCTTGTTCTGTAGACATTTCCACAAATCCAAAACCTTTGGAGCGACCGGTGTCGCGTTCCATCATGACTTTGGCAGAGGTGACTTGTCCAAACTGTGAAAATTGCTGCTCCAAGTCAGCATCACGTACGGCGTAAGAGAGGTTGCCTACGTAGAGTTTGGTGTTCATTGCTTGCTTTCAAAAACCACCTATGCAGCATCCACTGCGATAGGTTGAGATCAGATCCACCATGATTCCCGCCAAGGTGGATTGAGAAGTGACGACGCTAGGACTCTCCAGAAGTAGTCAGCGTGTTTGTCGAGATGTTGGAACGTACTGTCCATGTAGGCTTGGGCTCACTTGCATTGGCAACGGCCTGCCTTTAACAAGATGCCGGTAACGGGGATGTGGCATCTGGGGGCAGTGTATGTGAACCAGCCCATCCGCGTGCTTTGGGATATCTTGACCTTCCAACGGGAGCGGTACTAGGGGCATGGCGCTGGCCGCTAGTGTGATTGTGAGATGGCGGATATACTGTTTTTCTGCACTAAATTTGTTGTTCGCCCACTCTAGTGCGTGACTGGCCCCTTTCAGCCCCTTGGCTGCGGGAAGTTCCCTTCGACTGATATCGAAGCGCGTGACGGCCACACTCCACGGCGAATTCTTGCAGGCATCTTCTTGGCCTGCACTCTCATTGCCCTCTACAAGGGCACCTTCCTTTTTTTCTGACGACAGTGTCACTGCGGGTGACCAAGCTCGTCCATATTTCCATGCTGCAACAAAAAATCAAAGAGCAGGTGGGCAACTACGTTGTTACACCATTCAGTCACATAGACGTTTCGGGTCAGTTTTCCTCATCCGTTTCAATCCGACGCGGCATGTACGACCGCATCTTTCGCTTTATTCCACAGTTTGATAGCGAAACACTGGCTAACAGCTACGCATTGGCGCAGGCACGCACGATGGTGTTGTCTAACCAACTTAATTAAGCGCGTGCATACGGCACACGTTGTGAATCCACTGACACAGGAGACTCATGTCCAAAGAAGAACTCATTGAAATGCAAGGCCGTGTTGAAGAGGTATTGCCTGATTCGCGTTTTCGCGTCGTTCTGGAGAACGGACACCAACTGATTGCTTACTCCGGCGGCAAGATGCGCAAGCACCGCATTCGAGTTCTGGCAGGTGACAAGGTGACGGTTGAAATGTCACCGTATGACCTGAATAAAGGGCGCGTGACTTTCCGCCACCTGGAAACGCGCTCCAGCAATTTCGGCGCACCTAAGCGCCGCCCCAACTAAGCACTTTTGTCTTGGCTCGCCAGCCCATTTTTTCGGAAAGCACACCATGCAAAACAAGCTTTATGTCAGCAACCTCGCTTTTTCCATTGACAGCGATGCTTTGCGCAAGCTGTTTACCAACTACGGCACCGTGACATCGTCTCAGGTCATTTTGGATCGTGACACGGGCCGCTCGCGCGGATTCGCGTTCGTCGAAATGTCCACGCCCGAAGCGGCGGCTGCTGCCGTTCAGGGCCTGCATGGTCAACCGACGGAGGGTCGTTCTTTGAATGTCGCTATTGCACGCGAACGCAACTGACTGTGCCCCCGCATTGAAAACCCCTGCCAGTGCAAACCGGCAGGGGTTTTTTACATGCAGAATTTGAATGAAATAGGCCTCTAGCGCTTATACAGCAATCGCTAGATGCTATTCAATTAATCGCGCATCACATCACAGTGTTGGGTGGCAAGGGCGGCCAACTGCGTGTTGGTGGGCGCAATGTCGTGCTGGATGATGTAGCGGGTCAGCGCGGTCATGGGTGCAACCCTCTGCCCGTCAACCCGCTGCTGACCGCTGATCCACCCAGGTTCACCACGGGCGGGGCTGCTGACTTCGTAGAGTCTTCAAAGTTTGTAGCGCCAAAGCTACAGGCAATGACTGCTGCAGCCTGATTGCCAAAAATTATCGTTGGCTTGGTTTGGTAAGTTTGTTTAGCATCTGTATCAATTTAGAACTTTCTGCTGTCAGGCGGCTGCGCGACTGTGCGAGCACGCTTGGCAGCACCCATACGTTGACGTGCTAAGGATTCGCTGATGAACCACATTTACCGCTCCATCTGGAACGCCGCGCTGGGCTGCTGGGTGGCAGGCCCTGAAACAGCACGTGCCGCCGCTGGCGGTGGGCATAAACACTGCGTGCTACAGGCCACAGTGACCAATGCGTTTGCCGGTTTTCAGGGTGCGCGCTGGCAGCCCACAGCGCTGTGTTTGGCCGCACTGTTGGCATGTGCAGGCGTGCAAGAGGCATCAGCAGTCTCGCTTACGGTTGGGGCTGGAGTCAGTGAAACTATTGCCAATTCTAGAAACTACGATGGTGGGACTATCGATCCTACCGGTGAACTCAACATTATCAGTAGTGGCACGCTGACCAACGCTGGCTGGTTTGTCAATTATGGGGCCCTGCGCAACGAGTCTGGCGCTACGCTGACCAATAATGCGAACATGCAAATAATGTCTGGCGCCACACATGACCAATGTTGGCGTGCTGACCAATACTGTGAGCATGGTCAATGGTGGCGTGCTGACAAATAATGGGGATCTGACGTCTAACGCTCTGCTGATAAACGAGCATACGCTGATCAACGAGTCTGGCGCTGAGCTGACTAACAATCGCGAGCTGCTCAGTATTGGGGGGGTGACCAACAAGGGCACGCTGACCAACGCCACCAATAGCACGCTGATCAACGCCACCAATGCCACGCTGACCAATGCGTCGGGTGGCACGCTAGTTAATCATGGCGACTTAGAGTTAAGGTTCGGCAGTACATTCGAGAACTACGGCACGTTGAGGGGGACTGGCACTGTCAAAGGCAGTTTCACGACGCTGGCTGGCAGCACCATAGCGCCAGGTGGGGTAGATAACGATCGCCCCTACGATCCGCTGAAGGTGGATGGTGACCTGACGATGGCGTCTGGCTCCACACTACAGGTACGGGTGGATCCATCCACAACCCAAGCCAGCTTGCTGAAAGTTAACGGTATAGCCACCCTGACAGGCAGCAGCGTGCAGCATGTGGGCAATGTCGTTAAAGCAGCCTCTGATTTTCAAACGGGTGTGACTTACACGATCTTGACGGCCTATCAGATCAACGGCCGATTCCAATCTGTTGCGACGAATTACGCATATCTGAATGCAACGCTCGGCTATCTGGATAGTGGGCAGGTTGTCACCGATCCGGCGCTGGATGCCACCGATGTCACTCTGACGCTGCAGCGCAAGGCCAATGTGGGTTTTGCCGATCAGGCAGGCACCACCAATCAGGTGGCTGCAGCCAATGCGATTGAAATCTTGCCCAGCAGCCATCCCGTACATCAGTACATTGCAACTTTGCCAGCTGGGGCGCCAGCGGCAGCGTTCAATAGCCTGTCTGGTGATTCACACGCCAACTGGCAATCTGGCTTGCAGGCATTAAGTGCCCGTGCAGCAGGCTTGGGGGCGCAGCGCATGCACAGCAACCTGACGGCTGGTTACCGCCCAGGCGCTGCCATTGCACAGTCTGATGGCCCTTTGCCAGCATCGGCCTGGCCCACATCGAAAGCACTGCCTGCATGGGCGGAGGTGGTGGGCCACCGCCAAAGCGTAGATGGTGATGGCAACGCCGCCAAGTTGACGCAAAACGTGTACGGCCTGTTTGTGGGGGCTGATGAGGAAGTGGGTCGCAATGGCTGGCGCGTGGGTGGCTCGCTGGGCTTTACCACGGCAGATGCCAAGGTGAAGGCGCGTGATGCATCGGCAGACACCAAGAGCTACAGCGCATCGGTCTACACCGGCAAGGGGTTTAGGCACGGCATGCATCGTGTGAACGTGATGGGTGGTTTGGCGTATACGCACCACCGCATCAGCAGCGAACGCAGCGTGGCGGGCTTGGGCCAGAACCTCAAGGCCAAGTACAGCGCCAACACGCTGCAGTTGTTTGGTGAAGTGGGTTACGCCATGGGGCAGTACAGCAAGCAGGGGGTGGAGCCGTTTGCCGGCATCAACATCACGCAGCAGCGCGTGGGCAGCTTCCAGGAAACAGGTGGCTTTGCCGCACTGCGCGGCAGCAGCAGCAATGACACCACCACCAGCACCACGCTGGGCGTGCGGGCACACAGTGACATCAAGCTGGCAGGCAAAGATGCCCGCCTCAAAGGTACTTTGGGCTGGCGCCACGCCTTTGGTGATGTGAAGCGAACGGCCACCATGGCGTTTGAAGGCAGCAGCAGCTTTACCATGACGGGCGCACCACTGGCGCGCAACACGGCGCTGGTGGGCCTGCAAGCCGAGGTGGAACTAAGCCGCCGCGCAGCACTGGAGCTGGGCTACCAAGGCGAATATGGCAGTGGCACGCGTGAGCACGCAGTGAATGTGAAGATGCGCTGGGCGTATTAAGCCTTACTGCCTGAGCGCAACCCACCAAACCCCTGCCAGTGCAAACCGGCAGGGGTTTTTTTACATGAAAAATTTAAATGAAATAGGCGTTTAGCGCTTATGCAGTAAGCGCTAGTAGCTATTAAATTCAAATATTAAACTACCCGCACATCACACAAACACAGTGCGGAATGCGCCGGGTGGCCGGGTTTGCCGCTGCTGCCCATGTGGGGTGGCATGGGGGCTACCAATGACAGCTAACCGCCGCAGCGATGAAAGTTGCAGCGGATTTGCTGTTTGATGGCCACGACAGGAATATCTACGCCGGCCAGCAAGCACGCTGGAAACTGCTGGGGCGGCTGCAGGCGTGTTCAGTGACTGACGTGCGTGCCTGGCCCTCTGGCAGTGCAGCCATGCTGCGCTTGAAGTGGATCAGCGCTTCGCAGGTTCAGTGCGGGCTGGCAGTAGGGCGGACAATGATTTCGCTGGTATCCACATCTGCGGGCTGTGAGATAGCGAAGAGGATGGCGCGGGCTACGGCCGATGCGCTGATGGCAACCTTTCGAAACTCTTTCATGGTTTGGCGGCCTGTTGCATCCGAGATGGTTTCTGCCAATTCCGACTCTGTGACGCCGGGGCTGATGGTGGTGACGCGGATATCTGCGCTTTCTTGGCGCAGCCCCTCTGAGATGGCCCATACGGCATACTTGGTGGCGCAATAGACGGCGGCGGTTGGAGATACCGCGTGGGCGCCGATGGAGGCGATGTTGACCACCTGGCCGTAGCCTTGGCGGCGCATGACAGGCAACACGGCTGCAATGCCATGCAGCACGCCGCGGATGTTGACATCGATCATCCAGTCCCATTCATCGACTTTCAGTGCTGCCAGCGGAGACAGCGGCATGACGCCCGCGTTGTTGATGATGGCGTCAATGCGCCCGAATTGCGCCATGGCGTGGTCTGCAAAAGCTTGCACCTGCGCACGCTCGGTCACATCCAATGCGTGGGCTTCTGCCATACCCCCCGCACGTGCAATATCGGCCACGATGCCGTGCAACTGGTCGATGCGGCGCGCACCCAGCAGCACGGTGGCGCCGCTGGCGGCCAGCAGCCGTGCGGTGGATGCACCAATGCCACTGCTGGCACCGGTAATCAAAATAACTTTGTTGAGTGGGTTGGTCATAGGGAGCTTTCTGCGCGCCAAGGCGGCGGGGGATGGAAAGCCCGAACTGTATGCAGCCCGATTGGATTGGATAAGCCCCCTAATTTCGATCAATTTGGTTAGAGTGTCTAACCAATGAAAGATGAACTCTATTTGCTGCACAGCTTTCTGGCGGTGGCCAAAGCGCAAAGCTTTCGCGCAGCTGCAGACCAGCTGGGCGTGACGCGTTCTGCGGTCAGCCAGGCCATGCGCCGGTTGGAAGACAGCCTGGGTACGACTTTGCTGCATCGCACAACGCGCCATGTTCGCTTGACCGAGGCTGGCCAGGCGCTCTATCAGCAAATCAGCGGGCCTTTGGCGGTGGTGCATGCGGCGCTGGAAGAGGCGGCCCACGATGGACCGGCACGCGGGCTTTTGCGCGTGGCGGTCACCTCGATTGCCGAGCGATTCCTCTCGGGGCCGCTGATCAGCGCCTTTGCCGCAGCCCATCCTGGAATCACCCTGGATATCACGGTGACGGATGATGAGTCAGACATCATTGCGGCGGGATTTGATGCCGGTGTGCGCCTGGGTGAAGTCATTGAGCAAGACATGATTGCCATTCCGTTGACGGGCCCACAGCGGCAAGTGGTGGTGGCTACGCCTGCGTATTTCTCAGCGCATGGAACCCCGCAGCACCCGAATGATCTTTTGGGCCACCGTTGCATTGGCTGGCGCGCTGCGCTGCAGTCTGCGCCTTACCGCTGGGAGTTTCAGGAAAAGGGCCGTGATTTCAGCCTGGCCGTCGCACCCTGCGTGACCACGAACGACATGCTGCTGATGATTCGCACCGCGCTGGCGGATGGCGGCATCACCATGGGCATGCAAGAAACCTTTGCGCCATACCTGGAGCGCGGGCAGCTGGTGTCTGTTTTGGACCGCTATTTGCCGGAATTCCCAGGCTTTTATTTGTATTACGCCAGCCGCCGCAACCAGCCGCGCAAGCTGCGCGCCTTGATTGAGCATGTGATTGCCTGGCCGCAGAGCGCTGGCGCGGGGCTCCCTCAGCCAGCCGATCACGGCGCACACATCGGTCAGCGTATCTAGCACGTGCACCGATCAGCGTTGCGCTCGCACCCAGGTCGCCAGGGTGTTGGGTGCAGCTAGCCCATGTGGGGGGATGCCGCCGAGGTGTCGAGCTGCAACACATTGGCGGCGAACTGGCGCACCGAGCGCACAAAGGCAGGGCGGTCAATTTTTTCATCGGGCATGATGGCGCGGTGCAGGGCGCCGTCCAGCCCGTGAAAAATCAGTGAGGCGGACAGCGTATACGCGGCGGCAGCGCTAGGTTGTGGCGCTGGCAGGTTGTGTTCCATCGAACGCAGCAGCCGCTGCAAGATGCGCTCGTCAGACTGTTTGCACAGCGCCAGCGCTGGGGCATCTGCTGAGCCATAGACCAGCCGGTGCAGCGCTGTGTGCTCCAGTGCGTGGTGCGTCAGCCGCTCAATCAGCTGCAGGATGTGTGCAGGGTCGGGCTGCTGTGCTGCTGCACCACTTGCGCGGCTGGGATTGGGATCTGTGGCAGCGTCCCGTGCGGGTGCTGCTGCACAACCGCCAGTTGCAGCAGGTGGCGGACCGCACCATGACTTGGCAAGCACTGATCGCGCTGCGCGCCGGCACGCACCATGACTTGGCAAGCACTGATCGCGCTGCGCGCCGGCACGCACCTGCCAGAGCACACTGCGCAATTGCAGGCTTGGGCCCGTCAGGCCGTGGGTGAGGCGCCGCCGTAGCCACCTGCCGCGCCTGCGTGGCTGCACCATGAAAAAAGCCCGACTCCTGCGAGCCGGGCTTTTTTTGGAGTGAAAACTGCCTTTGGCGCTGATGTAGCCAGCGCTGACAGCTATCAATTAGTTATCCATTACTGGATGCTGGCACCAGACGCTTCCACCACAGCCTTGGAGTTGGTGAAGTCGGTACGGTACATCTTGTCGAATTCCGCAATGCTCATGGCCTTGGGCTCTGCGCCCTGAGCCAGGATGGCTTCTTGCACTTCGCGCGAGGCCAGCAGCTTGTTCACTTCCGCATTCATTTTGGCGGCGATGTCCGCTGGTGTACCCGCAGGCATGAACAGACCGTACCAGGTGCTGACGTCAAAGCCCTTCATGCCTTGCTCTTGCATGGTGGGCACATCGGGCAAAGAAGTGGCGCGCTGGGCCGAGGTCACAGCCAGAGGGCGCAGCTTGCCTGCCTTGATCTGGCTGATGGCCGAAGGAATGGAGGAGACCAGCAGATCCACGTTGCCGGAAATTGCGTCCATCAAAGCGGGGTTGGAGCCCTTGTAGGGCACGTGCGTCAGTTGGATGCCCGCTGCCTTTTCGAACATGTGGCCCGCAATGTGAATGCTGGTGCCATTGCCGGGCGAGCCGTAGGTCACCTTGTTGGGGCTGGCCTTGGCGGCAGCAATCACGTCGGCCATGGACTTGTAGGGCGAGTTGACGCTGGTGGCGATGATGACCGGGGTGTAGGCCACGTGGGCCACTGGGGTCAGATCCTTGGTGGGGTTCCAGGGCAGGTTCTTGTACAGATAGGGGCCCAGGATCAGGTTGTCCTTTTGGCCCATGACCATGTCGTAGCCCGTGGCGGGGGATTTGACGGCTTCGGAAATACCGATGGTGCCGCCCGCGCCGGCCTTGTTCTCAGGAACGACCGTCCACTTGGTGGCTTCGGTCAGCTTGTTGGCCACCACGCGCGACAGGATGTCGGTGCCGCCTCCTGGAGGAAATGGAATCACCAGGCGGATGGGTTTGCTGGGATATTGGCTGGCGCTTTCGGCCAAGGCGGGTGCTGCAACACCTGCAGCCAAAGCCAATGTGGTGCAGGTGATCAGTTTGCGGTACATGAAGGTCTCCAAAAACACAGATATCTAAAACAGCCGAGGGTTCTGCCATTGCCATGCAGAACAAGCTCTCGCTTTCGAGCAAATTTGTGGGCCGATTGATGGCACAGGGGTGCTGTACCACCAGGCATGGAGTACCTGTATGTAACCCAGTTTGCGCACAGCCCGTAGGGGTTGCCTACGGGTTGATCACGGTCTGCGGCATCGATCAGATGGCGCAGCGCTGTGTGGCCCACTTGGCACAAACAGGTTCTTGGGATGCCCTGATATTAGCGCTGGAATGCGAAGAATGTGACCAAAGTTAGCAAAAAATGCATTCCGATTCGGCATCTGTGCAGGTAATCAGCTTTGGCGCACATCGGCCAGCACAGGCTGGCCAAAGTCGGGCCGATCCAGCCAGGCCAGCACGCGTGCAGCAGCTTCCTCGGGCGAGGTGAGGTTGCCGCTGTGCTTCAACCCAGCAAAACGTGCGACATCGGGGAATGCAGCTTCGCTGGCGCTGCGCAGCTGCAGCTGCATGTCGGTGTCAATCACGCCGGGTGCCAGTGCGCAGACCTTGGCGCCGTTGGGTTTGGCGGCTTCGTCCAGCGCAACGGACAGCGAGAAATTGTCCATGCCGGCCTTGGCCGCGCAGTAGGTGGCTTGCGAAGCAATGGCGCGGCGGCCGAGCCCGGAGGAGACGTTGAGCACCTGGCGTGGAATGTCCCAATGCTCCGTCGCCTGCAAAAAGGCGGAGGTCAGCAGCATGGGGGCTTCCAGCCCCACGCGCAGGGCCTGGCTGATGGCGTTCCAGTCGCTGCTGGACAGCGGGGCAATCGGTGGGATGGCGCCCGCATTGTTGATCAGCACCACGCGCTCAAAGTCGGCTGCGCTGTGGGTGCCCAGCCAGGTGCGCAGTTGCTCGGCGGCGGCAGCGGGTGCTGCCAGGTCGTGCTGCCACTGTTCCAAATTGGCCTGGTGGGCAACGGCCAGTGGCTCCAGATCGGCATTGCGCTGGCGCGCCATGGTCAGCAGGTGGTGGCCCTGGCTGAGGATTTGCTGTGCCATGGCCAGACCCATGCCACGCGAGCCGCCGGTGAGGATGTAGAGCTGAGGTTTCATGCCCACCATCGTACCGTGCGCAACGCGGCGGCTGGTGTTCAATGTGGCTGGGGTGGCTGCTTGGTTGTGTATAAAAAAAGAGCTGCTAGCGACCGTCTTTGTTTGCTTTCAGCCTCTTTATATGCTGAAAGCATTCATTGACAAGCGCTGGCAGCTCTTGTTTTTGCGCAGGTGCTTTATCCGCCCAGGTAGGCCTTGCGCACGGCGTCGTTCTTGAGCAGATTGGCACCTGTGTCTTCCAGCACCAGCTTGCCGGTTTCCAGCACATAGCCCCGGTCGGCAATTTGCAGGGCGCGGTTGGCGTTTTGCTCCACCAGGAAGACGGTCACGCCTTCGTTGCGGATGGTCTGAATGATGTCAAAAATCTGCGCAATGATGAGTGGGGCCAGGCCCAGCGTGGGCTCGTCCATCAGCAGCAGACGCGGCTTGGACATCAGCGCGCGGCCAATGGCCAGCATTTGCTGCTCGCCGCCCGACATGGTGCCGGCGCGCTGGTGGGCACGCTCTTTCAGGCGCGGGAACAGGTGGAACACGTGCTCGATGCCCGACTCAATGTCTGACTTTTGCAGGAAGAAGCCGCCCATCTGCAGGTTTTCCACGACGGTGAGGTCGGGGAAAATCCGGCGCCCCTCGGGCGAGATGGCAATGCCACGCTGCATGATGTGGTGCGTGGGCAGGTGGGTGATGTCCTCGCCCTCGAAGTGGATGGTGCCACTGGTCGCACGTGGATTGCCGCACACTGTCATCAGCAGCGAGGTTTTGCCTGCGCCGTTGGAGCCGATCAGGCTGACGATCTCGCCCTTGTTCACATGCAAAGACACCTGGTTGACGGCGCAGATGGAGCCGTAATGGGTGCTGATGTGCTGCAGGCTGAGCATGGGGGTTGTTGCTGTCATCTCAGGCCTCTCCCAGGTAGGCCTTGATGACCCGCTCATTGTTTCTCACTTCATCCGGTGTGCCATGGGCAATGGGCTTGCCATATTCCATGACGGTGATGCGCTCTGAGACGCCCATCACCAGGCCCATATCGTGCTCGATCAGCAAAATGGCCACGCCATACTGGTCACGCAACTGGCGAATCAGCGCTTGCAGATCCAGTTTTTCCTGGGGGTTCAGACCGGCGGCGGGCTCGTCGAGCATGAGCACCTTGGGGTCGGTGATCATGCAGCGCGCAATCTCCAGACGGCGCTGGTGGCCATAGGCCAGGTTGCCCGCTTCGCGGTTGGCGAATTCGCGCAGGCCCATATAGTCCAGCCAGTGCAGGCTGCGCTCGATCACCTCGGCCTCTTTGCGGCGAAAGCTCGGTGTGTTGAACAGGCCTGACAGCACCGAACCGCGTGTTTTCTGGTGCTGTGCCACCAGCAGGTTCTCCAGCGCTGTCATGCGCTTGAACAGGCGCACGTTCTGGAAAGTACGCACCACGCCTTTGCGTGCCACGGTGTGGCTGCCCAGACCGGCGATGCTTTCGCCTTGCAGCACAACGCTGCCGCTGGTGGGGGTGTAGAAGCCGCTGATGCAGTTGAAAACAGTGGTTTTACCGGCCCCGTTGGGGCCGATGATGGCGAGAATTTGTTTCTCGCTCAGTTCAAGATTGACGCCATCGACCGCGAGCAAACCGCCAAAGCGCATGCTCAGGTCTTTCACGTCCAATAAATGGCTGCTATGCATGCTGGAATTTCTTCTTCAATGTGTGCATGGGATGGAGGTCAAGCGCTGCGCTTGGGCGGCACTGCCACATGGGGGCGGGTGACAGGGAACAGGCCCTGCGGGCGCCACACCATCATCAAGATCATGACCAGGCCAAAAATCATCATGCGGTATTCGGAGAACTCACGGGCCAGCTCGGGCAGCACCGTGATCAAGATGGCCGCCACAATCACACCCATTTGAGAGCCCATACCTCCCAGCACCACAATGGCCAGGATCAGCGCGGACTCAATGAAGGTGAAGGATTCGGGGTTCACAATGCCTTGGCGTGCTGCAAAGAAAGCGCCGCCAAAACCTGCAAACATGGCCCCCAGGGTGAAGGCGGATAGCTTGATGTGCATGGGGTTCAGGCCCAGCGAGCGGCAAGCGATCTCGTCTTCACGCAAAGCTTCCCAGGCGCGCCCGATTGGCATGCGAATCAGGCGGTTGGAGATCCACAGCGTGACAATCGCCAGCATCAGCGCCATCAGGTACAGGAAGATGACCATGTGCACGGAGCTGAACTCCAGACCCATGAGTTGGTGGAAAGTGGTGCCACCTTCGACGCTGGGGTTGCGGGTCATCTCAAAACCCAGCACGGTGGGCTTGGGAATGCCGGAGATACCGTCAGGACCGCCGGTCCAGTCGTTCAGGTTGATGAGCAGCAGGCGAATGATTTCACCAAAGCCCAGGGTCACGATGGCCAGGTAGTCACCGCGCAGGCGCAGCACGGGAAAGCCCAGCACAAAGCCGAACAAGGCCGAGGCGGCACCTGCCAGTGGCAGTGCTTCCCAGAATGACCAGCCTGCCCAGTGGAACAGCAGGGCGTAGGTATAGGCACCGACGGCGTAAAAGCCGACAAAGCCCAGATCCAGCAAGCCGGCAAAGCCCACCACAATGTTCAGGCCCAGCCCCAGCATGACGTAAATCATGGCGAGGGTGGCGATGTCCACCGCATTGCGGCCCGCAAAGAACGGCCAGGACACGGCCATCAGCAGCGCCGCAAACATGAGGGCGTTGCGCAGCTTGGGTGAGATGTCAGGAATGCGCGGCAGGCGAATGCCACGGGTTGCGCCCTTGAGTGCAGGTTTGAGCAATTGCACGGCAAAGACGATCAGCGATGCCCAGAGCACATAGCTCCAGTGCGGCTCCAGGCTCATTTGCCCGCCCACGCGCTCCAGTTGCAGACCAAAAATAGGGGTAACGACCAGGGCGGTGATGACGGCAGCCATCAACGCCGGGCCAAGGTTCAGGAGAAGGCGCTGCATCAGACTTTCTCCACTTCAGGCTTGCCCAGCAGACCTGTGGGGCGGAACAGCAAAATCAGCACCAGCAGGCTGAATGCCACGATGTCTTTGTACTCCGAGGAGATATAGGCAGCAGCCAGGGTTTCGGCCACGCCCAGCAACACGCCGCCGAGCATGGCGCCGGGAATGCTGCCAATGCCGCCCAGCACGGCTGCGGTAAAGGCCTTGATGCCAGCGATAAAGCCAATGAAGGGGTTGAGCTTGCCCACGGCCAGTGCAATCAGCACCCCGCCGACGGCGGCCAGCATGGCGCCCAAGATGAAGGTGAAAGAAATCACACGGTTGGTGTTAATGCCCAGCAGGCTGGCCATGTGCATGTCTTGCGAGCAGGCGCGCGAGGCGCGGCCCATGCGCGAATGCTTGATGTAGAGCGTGAGCAAAATCATCAGCACCACCGCAACCGCAATGATCAGAATGCGGGTGTAGGGCACAAAGACTTCAAAGCCATTGCCCATTTCAAACTGGAAAGCACCGGGCAGCAGCGAAGGCACGGCCATGTCGCGCGCACCTTGGCCCAGGGCGACCCAGTTTTGCAAAAAGATGGACATACCGATGGCCGAGATCAAAGCCACCAGGCGCGGGCTGTTGCGCACGGGCTTGTAGGCCACTTGTTCCACGGCAAAGCCGTAGATGCCGGTGATGACAACGGCCACGATCAGCATCAGGCCGATCACCATCCAGATAGGAACGGCGCCTTGGATGCCGACGGCCGAGAGGGTGACCAAACCGACATAGGCGCCAATCATGTAGATATCGCCGTGCGCAAAATTGATCATGCCGATGATGCCGTAGACCATGGTATAGCCAATGGCGATCAGGGCGTAAATGGCTCCCAGAGAGAGGCCATTGAATAGCTGTTGTATCAGCTGAGGGAGAAAGTCATTCATGTGCGCGAGGACCTAGCGAAATGAAAAGGCGCAGCAAAGCAAGCTGTGAACTGAAAAGCCCACAGGCTTAGAAAAAAGCGCTGTGGGCTTGCAACTTGCAATGGATTACTTGGCCGCAGGAGTTTTGCTGCCGTCTTTATGCCATTGGAAAATTTGGAAGTCGAAGGACGTCAGATCGCCTTGCTTGTTCCATGCCACAGGGCCAATCACGGTGTTGATCTTGGCCTTGTGCAGATGGTCTGCCACCTTCTTGGGATCGTCGCCCACGGCCTTGATGCTCTCGGCGATGGCTTGGGTCGCAGCGTAGGCAGTCAGCTGGAATGCGCCGGAAGGATTGCGCTTCTTGTCCTGGAACGCCTTGACGATGGCCGCGTTTTGCGGGTTGGTGGAGAAGTCTGCGGGCAGTGTGACCAGCATGCCTTCTACCGCGTTGCCAGCGATCGCGTTCACTTCAGGGTTGCCCACGCCTTCTGGGCCCATCATGCGCACTTTCAGGCCTTGCTCGGAAGCTTGGCGCAGCAGCAGGCCCATTTCAGGGTGATAGCCGCCGTAGTAGACAAAGTCAACGCCAGCGCTCTTGAGCTTGGTGATGATGGCCGAGTAATCGCTGTCGCCGGCATTGATGCCTTCGAACATGGCAACCTTCATGCCGCCTTTTTCCAGCGTGTCACGCACCGAAGATGCGATGCCCTGGCCATACGACTGCTTGTCGTGCAGCACGGCCACTTTGGCGGGCTTGGCTTTTTCCAAGATGAACTTGGCGGCCGATGGGCCTTGCTGGTCATCGCGACCGATGGTGCGGAAGATGTAGTGGAAGTTCTTGCCTTCCGTCAGTGCTGGCGAAGTGGCCGATGGCGTGACCACCACCACACCTTCGTTGTCATAAATAGGTGCAGCAGCAATGGCGGCGCCTGAGCACACTGGGCCAATCATGTAGCCGATCTTGCTGTTGACCACGCGGTTGGCCGCGACAGGACCTTGCTTGGGCTCGCAAGCGTCATCCACGGTGGTCACTTCGATCTTCTTGCCATTGATGCCACCTGCAGCATTGATCTGTTCGACGGCGGTAGATACGCCTTCCTTGACCATGTCGCCGTACTGCGTCAGGGGGCCGGTGGTTGGGATCACCATGGCGATCTTGATGTTCTGTGCCTGAGCTTGGCTGGCTACGGCTGCACCCAGCAGACCCAAAGTTGCCACTACAGTTTTCAAACGGAACGAAGCGCGCATTGTTGAATGTCCTCTCAGTAAAATTTTTGCACCAAGCACTTGCTGTAGGAGGTCTTTGCAAATTGCATGCCTGATGCTGAGGGGGTAAGCTTAAAAATGAGTTCCGGGAGGGCGCAATCGGGTTTGTCTCTAGGGCGTGGACAGTCGCAGAAAATTTGATGGATTGCTGCGAAAAATCAAGATAAATGCGTGAATGGTTTCGCAACAAAGCTGCGTGGTGGGCGCCAGTTGCCGCGGGCGTCTGGACGCCTAAAGTCTCAAAATGGTGCGGGGCTTTCGATGTGCAGTGGCTGGCCATGCATGGGGTGGGCGAAATCCAAGGTAGTGGCGTGCAGACACAGTCGGGGCGATTGCGCAGCAATGGCTGGAGGCGCATAGAGGGCATCGCCCAGCATGGGGTGGCCAATGTGGGTCATGTGTACGCGCAATTGGTGCGAGCGCCCGGTGATGGGGCTGAGCCAGAGCAGGGTGCTCTGCGCAGGCAACTGGCCCTGGTCGGGGTGGCGCAGGTATTGGGTCTGGCTGGGCTTGCCGTTGACGGGGTCGACGATCTGCAACGGCCTGCGTTCCCAGTCGCAGATCAGCGGGGCATCCACCGTGCACCACGTATCTGCCGTGATGTGGCCGTGCACGATGGCGGTGTAGCGCTTGTCGATTTCACGGGCTGCAAATGCGTCGCCCAGCGTGCGTTGCACATCTTTGGTGCGCGCGAAGATCAGCAGCCCGGAGGTGGCCATGTCCAGGCGGTGCACGACGAGGGCATCTGGCCAGTAGTGCAGGGCGCGGTGGATCAGGCAGTCTTGCTTGTCAGGGCCACGCCCTGGTACGGAGAGCAGGCCGGCGGGTTTGTCGAGTACCAGCAGGTACTCGTCTTCATACAGGCAGAGGGGGCGGGGAGGCAACAAAATGCTTAGAACTTCGGGTGGATGAGGCGGTCAACGGTCTCGCACAGCTCATCCACATCATTGGGTTTGTAGATCAATGCCAGGGCCCCTGCTGCAATGGCTTGGGCCTCGATTTCAGCCGTGACATAGCCCGAGGCTAGTGCCACGGGCAAGTCGGGGCGGATGGATTTGGAGTCGCGCACCAAGTCCACCCCGCAATAACCGGGCATGTTGTAGTCGGTGACCACCAGGTCGTAGTCCAAGGGATTTTGGCGCAAGGCCTCCGTGGCTTCCCGGGGGTCGAGGAAACCAGTGACTTGGTAGCCCCTGCGCCGCAGCAGGCGCTGTACCAGGGAAACCAGCGCCTGGTCATCGTCCACATACATGACGTGCTTGCGCACCTCGGGTGTGGGCGCCATGGCATGGGAGGGAACCGCGCAGATGTCCCGCTTGATGGGCGGGGCCGGTGGGTGCGCTTGCATGTCCGCAGCCGTCAAGACCGGAAAGTACAAGGCAAACAGGCTGCCGCTGCCGACCCGGCTGGTCACATCCACTGCACCGCCGTGCGTGCGCATCACCCCGTGCACCACGGCCAGCCCCAGGCCGGTGCCTTGACCGACGGGCTTGGTGGTGAAAAACGGCTCAAAAATGCGCTGCAAGGTGTCTGGGGGAATGCCGGGCCCATTGTCCTGCACGGAAATCACCACGTAATCGCCCAGCGCCAAGCCTAGGCGATCGCACAGCCGCTGCTCCGACAGGCTCAAAGCGGCTTCCATGCGGATCGTGCCACGTGCATCGCACAGGGCATGCACGGCATTGGTGGTGAGGTTGAAGAGGGCTTGTTCCACCTGCGTGGGGTCGGCCAGGATGCAAGGCAGCTCGTGCGAGGCATAAACCTGCAGCTCAATCGCTGGAGGCAAAGTCACGCGCAGCAGGCGTTCGGTATCGCGCATGACCTCGTGGGCATGCACGGCAAAGCGTTTGGGGGGCTCGTTGCGGCTGAAGGTCAGAATCTGGCGCACCAAATCACGGGCCCGGCGGCCAGCTTTTTCGATTTCAAGCAGGCTCTCCAGCGCCAGCGGGTTGTGCCCGCAATCGGCTTTGGCCAATTCCACATTGCCCAAGATGGCCCCGACGATGTTGTTGAAGTCGTGGGCAATGCCGCCGGCCATGGTGCCCAGCGCCTGCATCTTGTGCGATTGGCGCAGCTGCACTTCCAGTTCGCTGCGCTGCGCTTCCGCGCGCTTGTGGCTGGTCAGGTCGCGTGCAAACACGGTAGTGACTTCGCCGCCGGCCAGACGCTCGAACGACATGGCCACTTCCACGGGCAAGGTCTTGCCGGTGGCCGTGCGGGCGGTCATTTCACCCAGCATGGCCTGGGTGGTCAGCGGGGCCAGATCCAGTGCGTGGACGGCATCGGGCAAAAAACGCTCCAGGCGGCAGCCCAGCGCATCGTTGACCGGACACAGAAAGAGGGCTGCAGCCGTGGGGTTGAAGACGGTGATGCGCTGGTCCTTGTCCACGCAGATGATGGCATCCAGCGAGGAGTTAATGACCGATTCCAGGCGCAATTCGCTGGTGTGCAACTGGTCATTGCGCTCTTGTAGTTGGTGGCGCTCCGCCAACAAGGGGCCTTGATCGACCACGGCGCACATGAACTGCGCAATGGCCGGGCCTTCGCGCTGCGGGATCTGGATACACGCAATGTGCAGATCACCCTGGATCTGCTGGCCGGTGCCCAGTGTGAAGACCACTTCTTGCGCCTCGCTGTGCCCGGCTTGGCGGGCGGCCATGAAGGCCTGGTTCACACGCTCGGTGTCGTTGGGGCACACGTAGGGCATGAAGGAGACCAGTAATCGGTCATGGCCCTGCGCCTGGAAGGCGTTGTGGGCCATGGCATTGGCCTGGATGACCATGTCATGCTCGTCAAGCACCAGCAAAGGCAGGGGCACGCTGGCAAACAGCGCTTCAAACCGCTCGGAAGCACTTTCCGCTACGGCCTGGCTGTAATCCAGCACCTTGTTCTGGATTTCCAGCTCATTTTGGTAATTGCGCAGCTCGGCAATCAGGGCCGCCAGCGGGTCGTCGCTGGGCAAGTCCTGCGGCATCTCAAACGATGGCAAAACACCCAAAGACGCCGTCTCCGAAGGAGGCCGCGGTGGCGATTCGGGGGCGTCTTCGCGGTGGAGCAGGAAGGAGAGGTCTGGACGGCTCATAAAGCAGCGCGGGGCAAGAGCTGGGTCTGCAGTGTAAGTGCTGGACTGGCAAGACGACAAACCCCGCGCTCGAAGCTTGGCGGCTCAGCTCAGGTAAGCCTCCAGCGGCGGGCAGGTGCACACCAGGTTGCGGTCGCCGTGCACATTGTCGATGCGCGCCACGGGCGGCCAGTATTTGGTGGCCAGCTGTTGGCCACCTGCGGCCTGGGTACGGCTGTAGGGGCGCTCCCACTCGGCTTGCAGCAATTGCGCCGCGGTGTGCGGGGCGTTTTTGAGCGGATTGTCCTCGCGCGGCCACTGGCCGTCTTCGATGCACTGAATCTCTGCACGGATGGCCAGCATGGCCGCGATGAAGCGCTCCAGCTCCTCCAGGGGTTCGCTTTCCGTGGGCTCGACCATTAAGGTGCCGGGCACCGGGAACGACAGCGTTGGTGCATGGAAGCCATAGTCAATCAGGCGCTTGGCCACATCTTCGGCCGTGACGCCGCTGGTTTCTTTCAATGGGCGCAGATCCAGAATGCACTCGTGCGCCACAAAGCCGCCGGGCCCGGCATAGAGCGTGGGGTAGGCGTCTTTCAGGCGTGTGCTGATGTAGTTGGCATTCAGGATGGCGGCTTCCGTGGCGTGGCGCAGGCCGTGGGCGCCCATCATGCGGATGTACATCCAGCTGATGGGCAGCACGGCCGCATTGCCGTAGGGCGCAGCCGATACCGCGCCGACGGGGGAGGCACGGCCTGTGCTGGCATGGCCAGGCAGAAAGGGCACCAGGTCCTCGGCCACGCAGACGGGGCCGACACCGGGGCCGCCCCCGCCATGGGGAATGCAGAAGGTTTTGTGCAGATTGAGGTGGCTGACATCGCCGCCAAAAGCGCCCGGTGCAGCCAGGCCGACGAGCGCATTCATGTTGGCGCCGTCCACATAAACGCGGCCGCCGTGCTGGTGCACCAGTGCGCACAGCGGGCGCACGGCATCTTCAAACACGCCGTGCGTGCTGGGGTAGGTGATCATGATGCAGGCCAGCCTGTCGCTGTGGGCCTCGCACTGGGCTTGCAGGTCGGCCATGTCGACATTGCCTTGGGCATCGCAGGCCACTACCACCACTTGCATGCCGCACATTTGCGCGCTGGCGGGGTTGGTGCCGTGGGCGCTGGATGGAATCAGGCACACCGTGCGCTGGGTTTGCCCACGCGATGCATGCCAGGCGCGAATGGCCAGCAGGCCTGCATATTCACCCTGAGAGCCCGCATTGGGCTGCAGGCTGACCCCGGCATAACCGGTGATGGCGCACAGCCAGTCACGCAGTTGCTGATCGAGCAGGGCATAGCCCTGCTGCTGGTCGGCCGGTGCGAAAGGGTGGATGTGCGCAAACTCGGGCCAGGTGATGGGGATCATCTCGCTGGTGGCGTTGAGCTTCATGGTGCACGAGCCCAGTGGAATCATGCAGCGGTCCAGTGCCAGGTCCTTGTCGGACAGGCTGCGGATGTAGCGCAGCATGGCGGTTTCACTGTGGTGGCTGTGAAAGACCGGGTGGGTGAGGAAGGCGCTGGTGCGCAACAGCGGTGCGGGCAGGCGCGTGGGCGCATCGGCCTCGACCACCGGGGCATGCGTGGCGCCAAACAGCCGCAGCAGCAGGGCGATGTCGGCGGGTGTACTGGTTTCGTCCAGCGAAATGCCCAACTGAGAATCAGAGACTTTTCGCAGGTTAACGCCCGCTAGTAAAGCGCGGGTAGCTATGTTTAATGCATTGCCTGGGGCATGCACGGTGAGGGTGTCGAACGCGGTGGTATGCACCAGTGTGCAGCCCAGCTGCTCCAGCCCCTGGGCCAGTGCGGCCGTTAAGCGGGCAATGCGCTGGGCGATGGCGCGCAGGCCTTCGGGGCCGTGGTAGACCGCATACATGCTGGCCATCACCGCGGGCAGCACCTGCGCGGTGCAGATGTTGGAGGTGGCTTTTTCCCGGCGAATATGCTGCTCGCGGGTTTGTAGCGCCAAGCGCACGGCTGGCGCACCTTCTACGTCGATACTGACGCCTACCAAGCGGCCGGGTAGCGCGCGTTTGTGTGTCTCCTGGCAGGCCATGAAAGCCGCGTGCGGGCCGCCGGCACCCATGGGCATGCCCAGACGCTGGCTGTTACCTACAACGATGTCCGCACCCCATTCGCCGGGGGGTGTCAGCAGCGTCAGGGCCAGCAAGTCGGTGGCGGCAATCAGCAGCGCTTTCTGGTTGTGGCAGTGCGCCGCAGCGTCGCGCCAGTCATCGATGGCGCCGCTGCTGCGCGGGTATGGCACCAGTGCACCAAAGTGCGGGGTTTGCAGGGCTTGGACAAAAGCGGTGTGGTCGGCGGGGACGGTGACCACCCAGTCCAGCGGCTCGGCGCGGGTGCGAATCACTTCCAGGGTCTGGGGATGCACGTCGGGGTGCACCAGGAACACCGGGCTGTCAGAGCGGGCGCTGCGGCGTGCCAAGGCCATGGCTTCGGCGGCGGCCGTGGCTTCGTCCAGCATGGAGGCGTTGGCCACGGGCATGCCCGTGAGGTCGCACACCAGGGTCTGGAAGTTCAGCAAAGCCTCCAGGCGGCCCTGGGAGATTTCCGCCTGGTAAGGGGTGTAGGCGGTGTACCAGGCGGGGTTTTCCAGGATGTTTCGCTGGATAACGCCCGGGGTGTGCGTGCCGTAGTAGCCCTGGCCGATAAAGCTCTTGAGAACGCGGTTGCGGCTGGCAATGGCTTTGAGCTCTTGCAGCGCTTCGTGCTCCGTGGCTGCGGGGGGCAAATCCATGGGGGCGGGCCGTGCAATGTCGGCGGGCACGATGGCCGCCATCAACGCCTGGCGTGAGGGCTGACCTACGGCGCGCAGCATGTGCGCCTCATCGGGCGTGCTCGGCCCGATGTGGCGCCGCGCAAAGGCGTCGCTCTCGTGCAATTCAGACAAGGGTGCTTGCAGTCGCTGATTCATCATCCAACTCCCTCATTCATCACTGTGCCCGGCCCAAGGCCTGGGTGGCGGCGGCGCTGCGGCCAGAGACAGGGGGCTTGGGGGGTGACGGCCCTGTCTCTGGCGGGTGCAGGGCGCGCTGACGCCCGCAGATAAAAAAACCGCACCAGCTGGGGAGCGTGGTGCGGTGTCAGTGTTTAGTTGCTGGCTGCGAAATCGCCGTAAGCGGTTTCGTCCATCAGCGCGTCAAGCTGGCTGGGGTCGCTCAGCTTGACCTTGAAGAACCAGCCCGTGGCCAGCGGGTCGGTATTGGCCAGGGAAGGGTCGGCGCGCAGCGCTTCGTTGACTTCCACGATCTCGCCGGTCACCGGCATGTATACATCGGCGGCGGCCTTGACCGATTCCACCACGCCGGTCACGTCACCTTGCTGGAAGGTGGTGCCCACAGCGGGCAGATCGACAAACACCACATCGCCCAGGGCATCCTGGGCGTGCACGGTGATGCCCACCACAGCGGCAGCTGGGTTGGCGGCGTTGATCCATTCGTGTTCTTTGGAAAACTTGATGCTCATGGGGTGAAACTCCGGTACGCGGTACTCAAACAATAACTCTCAGGCCGTGGCATGCGGGTGCATGCGCACGCGATGGCTGACACTGTAGCGGCTTGCTGCGGCTGTGGCGTGGATTGTGCCCATCTCGCCTAGCTTTTACGGTAACGGGTGCCTACAAAAGGCAGAGGGACAACCTCCATGGCCACGGGCTTGCCGCGCACCATGGCGTTGATGCGCGTGCAACTGGCGGCGTATGCCGGTGTCACATAGCCCATGGCAACGGGGCGGTCCAAACTGGGCGCGATGGAGCCGCTGGTGACCACACCAATGGCCTCGCCACCGGGTACGTGCAGTGCAGTGCCATCGCGCACGGGGACGGCTTCCATGGCATGCAGGCCCACGCGCGCGCTGTCCACGGGGGCGCGGCCTTCTATCTGCGCCAGCACCCGATCGGCGCCCGGAAAACCTGCGGCGCGCTGGCCACCGCTGCGGCGCACTTTGGGAATGCTCCAGTTCAGTGCGGCTTGCGTGGGGGTGGTCGTGCTGTCCATGTCGGTGCCGTACAGGCACAGACCCGCTTCCAGACGCAAGGTGTTGCGCGCGCCCAGGCCGGCGGGCAGCACATCGGGCTGCTTGAGCACCCAGCGCGCAAAGGCGTCGATGTGGCTGGTTGGCAGCGAAATTTCAAAGCCATCTTCGCCTGTGTAGCCGCTGCGCGTGATGTAGCCGCGTGCGTCTTTGAAATCAAACGGGGTGCCCTGCATGAAGTTCAGCAAGCTGGTGGCGGGCACAGGCCGCTGCAGCACCGCCCCGGCCAGGGGGCCTTGTAGGGCGACCAGCGCCATGTCGGGCAGGGCGCGCACGGTGCATTCATGGCCGATGCGTGCCTGAATCCAGGCCAGGTCTTCGTGCTTGCGGTTGGCGTTGACGATGAGCAGGTAGTCTTCGCCGCGGTTGACGACCATCAGGTCATCCAGAATGCCGCCATCGTCGGACAGCAGCAGCGCGTAGCGCTGGCGGTGCAGGCCCAGATCCAGCACGTCGATGGGCAAAATCTGCTCCAGCGCGGCGGCGGCAGATGGGCCGCTGACACTGATGTGCCCCATGTGCGAGACATCAAACAGGCTGGCTTTCTCGCGGGTGTGGCGGTGCTCAGCCACCAGGCCCTGCGGGTACTGCACGGGCATGCGGTAGCCCGCAAAACGCACCATGCGGGCTCCTAACTCTTCGTGCAAGGCGTGCAGGGGCGTGTCGATGGCGTCGGTTTCGGCCGCGGGAACACTGGGCATAAGCGAATCCTCCAACTCAGTAGTTGCAATGATTCTAGGGGGCGCTGTCGTGCTTGTCGCGCCGGGTTGTGGTGCGAAAGCTGCGCGCCCCAGGTACTGCGATCGGCAGGAGAGCGTGGCGCTGTGCAGGCGGCAAAGCCGCCATGCAGCTGTATCAATAAATGAGCGGCTAGCGCTGGTGATGGCTGTTTTTCACGGGGTTTTGTCTTTGAAATCTAAGGACAACAAGCGCTGGCTGCTCTTTTATTGGGTGAACGTCTGCTGCCAGGCCCAGCCAGACCCGGCAGCAGCAGCGCAGCGTGCGCCAGATGCGGCGTTGCTGCGGATTTAGTGGTGGCGCACCTCGAAATAGCAGCCTTCTTCCCCGCCCAGGCCCTGCATGCCGGCTTCGGCGGCGGCCCGCGCGGCTTTCATCCAGCGCTGGTAGACGGATTTGGCATCTTCGGTGATTTCTTCGGGCGGCGCATCTTCCAGGCGCTCAATGGCGCGCAGGGCATCGGCCACTTCGGGCTCGCCACCCAGCTGGCGCGCCAGGGTGCGCGCGTAACGCGCTTCGGCGCGCTGGCGCTCGGTATCGGGCAAGCCGGGGTAGTCGCACAGAGCGACGGTAAAGCAAGGTTCTGTAGAAAGATCGGTTGCAAACATAGGTATGTATATAACAACAGTGACTGTATGAATGTACAGCTTTTTGAGCCAGGCTGCGCATATTTTTTTCTTGGTGCAATCACTAGGTTTCGGCTTCGCACTTGCGACAGGGCGCCAGCCGGTGCCACCGCACAATGCAGCGCATACATAGCAACTATTTGGCTGGAGACGCTTCATGACACGCACCGTGCAACAACTGTTTGATCTGACCGGGAAAACTGCCTTGGTGACGGGGGGCTCCCGCGGGCTGGGCCTGCAGATGGCACAGGCGCTGGGCGAAGCGGGTGCGCGGGTGGTGCTGACATCGCGCAAGGCCACCGACCTGGAGCAGGCCGCTGCCACGCTGAAAGCCCAGGGCATTGATGCGCTGTGGGTGGCGGCCGATTGCGCAGATGAGGCGGACATTCAGCGCCTGGTGCGCGAGACCGTGCAGCAGGTGGGCCGCATTGACATTCTGGTCAACAACGCCGGCGCCAGCTGGGGTGCACCGGCCGAGGACCACCCCACGGCTGCCTGGGACAAGGTGATGAACCTGAATATCCGCGGCTATTTCCTGCTCAGCCAGGCGGTGGCCAAGGCGGGCATGCTGGCGCACGGCGGGCGCATCATCAATCTGGCGTCGATTGCGGGGCTGGGCGGCAATCCTGTGGAGATGAAAACCATTGCCTACAACACGTCCAAGGGCGCGGTGCTGAACTTCACCCGCGCACTGGCAGCCGAGTGGGGCCCGCACCAAGTGAATGTGAACGCCATCTGCCCGGGCTTTTTCCGCACCAAGATGGCCGAGGTGCTGATCGACACCATGGGCGAAGACAACATGGCCAGCCGCGCACCCCTGCGCCGCCTGGGCGATGACGAAGGCCTCAAGGGCCTGACCGTGCTGCTGGCCAGCGATGCGGGCAAGCACATCACCGGCCAGTGGATGGCGGTGGACGGTGGCGTCAGCGCCGTGCTGGGTTGATTGTTGAAGCGCATGCGCGCATGACATTGTCGCTCTTGCTCGTATGTGACAGCTTTTTAAGGCCCGGGGGCCGCTGGCAAGGCTATGCTTGCCGCAGATCAATATTTCCCCCCTTTGGAGACTGCACATGCTGAGCTTTGGCGAACACCCCATTCCTTTTGTTGACCACCTGGGCTTTACGCTGCACAAGATGGCCGCTGGCGAGTCTGAGCTGCACTACACCGCCCAGCCTGAGCACCTGAACACCTTTGAAGTGACACACGGTGGCGCCAGCATGACGCTGCTGGATGTGACCATGGCCGTGGCAGCGCGCAGCCTGGAGAGCGATGATTTTGGCTGCGTCACCATCGAGATGAAGACCAGCTTCATGCAGCCCGCGCGGGGTGCGTTGGTGGCCAAGGGGTTGGTGCTGCACCGCACCAAAACCATGGCTTACTGCGAAGGCAAGGTCTTTGACAGCGAAGGGCGCCTGTGCACCCATGCCACGGGCACCTTCAAGTACATGCCGCGCACGGTCAGACCCGGTCAGAAAAAAGGCGGAACAGACACCGTGATCGCCACGGATTGAGGGCACAGCCAGCGGGGGCTGGTGGTGCCTGGTTTATCAGTGAAAAAAGGCTTGAAGCGCTGATGTATCCAGCGCTGACAGCTATCAATCAAGGAGACAGTCCATGCCACGTAACTCGCAAATCCTGCTCGACAACCGCCCGCAAGGCGAAGCCACGGCCAGCAACTTCAAGCTGGTGGAGGTGGATACCCCGGCCCTGCAAGAGGGCCAGGTGCTGGTACGCCACCACTACCTGAGCCTGGACCCGTATATGCGTGGCCGCATGAATGACAGCAAAAGCTACGCCGCCAGCCAAGCGCTGGGCGAAGTCATGCTGGGCGGCACCGTGGGGGAGGTGGTGGAAAGCCGCCACCCCAAATTCCAGCCTGGCGACCCGGTGGTCGGCATGGGTGGCTGGCAGTCCTACAGCGTGGTCGATGGCAATGCGCCTGGCATGCTGCGCAAGGTCAGCACTACGCATGTGCCGCTGTCGTACTACCTGGGGGCCGTGGGCATGCCGGGCGTGACCGCCTGGTACGGGCTGGTCAAAATCATCCAGCCGAAGGCGGGCGAGACCGTGGTGGTCAGCGCTGCTACCGGCGCGGTGGGCAGCGCCTTTGCGGCCCTGGCCAAGGCCCGTGGCTGCCGCGTGGTCGGTATTGCCGGTGGCCCTGAGAAATGCGCGTATGCCACCGGCGAGCTGGGCTTTGATGCCTGCATCGACTACCGCCAGCATGCCGATGTGAAAGCCATGAGCCAGGCCCTGAAAGCGGCCTGCCCCAACGGCATTGATGGCTACTTTGAGAACGTCGGTGGCTACATCCTGGACGCCGTGCTGCTGCGCGCCAACGCCTTCGCACGTGTGGCGGTGTGCGGCATGATCGCCGGCTACGATGGCCAGCCCCTGCCCCTGAATAACCCGGCGCTCATCCTCATCAACCGCATGAAGGTGGAAGGTTTTATCGTCAGCGAACACATGGAGGTGTGGCCCGAGGCGTTGACCGAGCTGGGCACCCTGGTGGCGCAAGGCCGGCTGCGCCCGCGCGAGACCATTGCACAAGGCCTTGCCAGCGCACCCGAGGCCTTCCTGGGCCTGCTCAAGGGCAAGAACTTCGGCAAGCAGCTGGTCAAGCTGATCTAAGCCCCCATTCCAAGGCAGCCTGTGGCTGCCTTTTTTCATGCCACGGCGTGTTCATCAAACCAAGAGGAGACATCGATGTTGAATGGATTGGCAGGCAAAACCGCAGTGCTGACCGGCGCGGGTTCGGGTTTTGGGCTGGAGTGCATGCGCATTGCGGCCAAGGCCGGCATGCAGCTGGTGCTGGTGGATGTGCAGGCGGATGCGCTGGCCCAGGCCGCGCAAGAAGCGCGCAGCCTGGGCGCTGGGCAGGTCATGGCCAGCCTGGTGAATGTGGGCGATGCAGCGGCCATGGATGCCTTGGCGGCCGAGGTGCAGGCCACCTTCGGGGCCCCGCACTTTGTGTTCAACAACGCGGGCGTGGGTGGCTCGGGCGGGCTGCTGTGGGAGCAGTCGGTGCGCGACTGGGAGTGGGTGCTCAATGTCAACCTCTGGGGCGTGATCCACGGGGTGCGTGTTTTCACTCCCATGATGCTGGAAGCTGCGGCCCAGGACCCTGCGTGGCAGGGGCATATCGTCAACACCGCCAGCATGGCGGGCCTGCTGACCCCGCCCAATATGGGGGTGTACAACGTCAGCAAGCATGCGGTGGTCAGCCTGACCGAGACGCTGTACCAAGACCTGCGGCTGGTGACCGAGCAACTGCACTGCAGCGTGCTGTGCCCGTATTTTGTGCCCACTGGCATAGCCAACAGCGAACGCAACCGCCCGGATGCGGTGGA
This sequence comes from Comamonas sp. 14P8.1.4, assembly GCF_057799285.1. Classification (NCBI taxonomy): domain Bacteria; kingdom Pseudomonadati; phylum Pseudomonadota; class Betaproteobacteria; order Burkholderiales; family Comamonadaceae; genus Comamonas; species Comamonas sp. 14P8.1.4. The sequence continues at coordinate 12,928 of NZ_JBYOKN010000017.1, read as the reverse complement.
TATGAATAGCCTCACTGCCAGCCAAAAAATTGCACGGGCCATGACGCAAAAAGCCGTTAATTCCGGCAAAGTCTCGGCCCAGGACATTGCCAGCAAGGTGTTTGCAGCGATGGCCGACAACCAGTTCTACATCTTCAGCCACCCGCATGCCTTGGGCAATGTGAAGGCGCGGATGGACGATATCTTGCAGTTGCAGAACCCCACGGATGCGTTCGCAGATCGCCCCGAAGTCGGGGCGCAGCTGCGGGCGGCCTTGCGTGGCACGGCACCAGCCTGACCGCTGGCTGCGTGGTGGAACCAGCCCCGCTTGGCGGGGCTGTTTTGTTGCTGGGCACAGCAATTGCAACGCCATTGGCGTATGTGCGCAGTCGCGCAGTGGCTGCAAGATGTTACAAAATGGCGGGCCGCAGGCGCAGGTGGGTCAGGGAATCGTGGTGCAAACCGCGGTGAACCCGCTTGCAGCTTGCGTAATTTGCTATGGATTTGCCGGGTTGAGGCCCTTGCTTTACAGAAGCGCAACATTGCAGGTCGACAATGGCGCTGTTTTTCCAGAATTTCTGATTGCTCTTTTCATGACGTACCCCCACGCTTTTTCTCGCGCCAGCTCTCGTTGGATGGATCGATGCTTCCCAGTGAGCCAACTGCCGCGACGTACAGCCCGTGGGGCCGCTGCCGCCTTGGTGGTGGCTTTGGCTGCCGGTTGCAGCCCGTCGGATAACAAACCCGCAGCAGCGGCTGCCGGCCCTGCCAAAGTGGGCGTGGTGGTGCTGCAAAAGCAAAGCCAGATGCTGGACACGAGCTTGCCAGGCCGCACCAGCGCCTACCTGAGCGCCGAGGTGCGCCCGCAGGTCAGCGGCATTGTGCAAAAGCGCTTGTTCACCGAGGGCAGCATGGTCAAGCAAGGCCAGCCGCTGTACCAGTTGGATGCCGCCAGCTTGCGAGCTGCAGAAAACAGTGCGGTGGCGGCGCTGGCCAAAGCACAGGCGAGCTTGCAGACCCAGGAAGCCACCGCCCGGCGCAATGCCGAGTTGGTGAAGATCACCGCCATCAGCCAGCAGGCTTATGAAGAAAGCCAGGCGTCGGTCAAACAAGCGCGTGCCGATGTCGAAGTGGCTAAGGCCAGCCTCGAGAATGCGCGCATCAACCTCAAGTACAGCCGCATTGAAGCGCCGATTGCCGGGCGCATCAGTTTGTCGAGCGTGACGCCGGGTGCTTTGGTGACGGCCAACCAGGCCACGCCGCTGACCGAAATCGTGCAGGTCGACCCGATGTACGTGGACTTCACCCAGTCCACTGCCGATTTGCTGCAACTGCGCAATGACTGGGCGGCAGGGCGCTTTCAGAAAGTGGAAGGCGAGCAGGTGCCCGTGCGCATTCGCCTGGAAGATGGCAGCGAGTACGCCCACGAGGGCAAGCTGGCTTTCTCGGGCCTGATCGTCAACACCACCATGGGCACGGTCACCTTGCGTGCCGTGGTGCCCAACCCCGATGGTGCTTTGATGCCCGGCATGTTCGTGCAGGCACAGCTACCGACAGGGCTGGCACCGGAAGCCATCTTGGTGCCCCAGCGTGCGGTGACCCGTGATTTGACGGGCCGCCCCAATGTGATGGTGGTCAAAGCCGATGACACCGTGGAAAAGCGCACGGTGGAGCTGGGTCGCGCCATTGGCGTGAACTGGTTGCTGGACAAGGGCCTGGAGCCCGGAGAGCGGGTCGTGATCGATGGTTTTCAGCGCATCAAGCCCGGTGACACCGTGAGTGCGCAGGAGATGGATCCCAATGCCAAATCGGGCGCGAAGGTGGTAGATCCACAAGCTGCGGCAGCCGCCTTGCGTGCAGCGGCACCTACCAAGTAATCGAGAAGATCGCAGCACATGGCGCAGTTTTTTATCAACCGACCCATTTTTGCGTGGGTCATTGCCATCGTCATCATGTTGGCGGGGGCCTTGTCCATTTTTACCTTGCCGCTGGAGCAGTACCCGGATATTGCACCACCGCGCGTGACCATCAGTGCCCAGTACACCGGTGCCTCGGCTGAGACGGTCGAGAACTCGGTCACCCAGATCATTGAGCAGCAGCTCAAGGGCATTGACCAGATGCTCTACATGAGCTCGACCTCCGATGCGTCGGGCCGTGCCCGCACCACGCTGACTTTTGCCCCCGGCACCAATATTGACGTGGCCCAGGTGCAAGTGCAAAACAAGCTGCAGGCGGCGATGAACCGCTTGCCGGAGGCCGTGAAAAGCCGCGGCGTGTTTGTGAACAAGGGCGGCCAGGACTTTTTGGTCACCTACAGCTTCTACTCCACCGATCCGTCCATGACGCAGGTGGACATTGGTGACTACCTGAACTCCAACCTGGTGGACGTGATTGGCCGTCTGGATGGTGTGGGCGACATCAACGTCTTCGGTACCAACTACGCCATGCGCATGTGGATGGACCCGGCGCTGATGCAAAAGTACGCGCTGATGCCGTCGGACCTGGTCAGTGCGCTGAATGCGCAGAACGCCCAGGTCTCGGCCGGCCAGCTGGGCGCTTTGCCCGCCGTGGACAACCAGCAGCTCAACGCCACCATCACGGCGCGCACCAAGCTGCAGACCGTGGAGCAGTTTGAGAACATTGTGCTCAAGGCCTCCCCCGATGGCTCGGTGGTCACCATGAAAGACGTGGCCCGGGTCGAGCTGGCTGCCGACGGCTTGAGCGTGAAAGCCAAGCTCAACGGCATGGAAGGTGCCGGTATGGGCATTGTGCTGGCCGACGGCGCCAATGCCATGGAAGTCTCGGACGCAGTCAATGCCAAGCTGGCAGAACTCAAACCGTTCTTCCCGAACGAGATTGATTACTTCGTCAGTTCGGACTCTACGCCGTTTGTGCGTGCGTCGATCCATGAAGTGGTCAAGTCGCTGGCCGAAGCCATGGTGCTGGTGGTGATCGTGATGTTCATCTTCCTGCAGAACTTCCGCGCCACGCTGATTCCTGCGATTGCGGTGCCGGTGGTGCTGCTGGGCACCTTCGGTGTGCTCTCTGTGGCGGGTTATTCGATCAACACCCTGACCATGTTTGCCATGGTGCTGGCCATTGGCTTGCTGGTGGATGATGCGATTGTGGTGGTCGAGAACGTTGAGCGCGTGATGCACGAGACGGGCATGTCGGCCAAGGAAGCCACGCGCAAATCCATGCGCGAGATCACGCCTGCTCTGGTCGGTATCGGTGTGACGCTGTCTGCCGTGTTTGTGCCCATGGCCTTCTTTGGCGGCTCGACCGGCGTGATTTACCGCCAGTTTTCCATCACCATCGTCGCGGCCATGGCGTTCTCTGTGTTTGTGGCGCTGACCCTGACCCCCGCGCTGTGCGCCACCATCTTGAAGGCGCCCTCGCACGATGGCCATGAAAAGCATGTGCGCCGTGGCCTGCTGGGTATTACTGATCGCTTCTTTGTCTGGTTCAACCGCAACTTCGACATCACGGCCGACCGCTACCAAAAAGGCGTGGCCTGGGGCCTGCGCCGTGCTAAACGCATGATGCTGATCTTTATCGCGGTACTGGCTGCGGTGTGGTTGCTGATGAGCAGCCTGCCCACCTCGTTCTTGCCCGATGAAGACCAGGGCTTTGTCAGCGTGAACGTGAACTTGCCCGCCGGTGCCGCCGATGCCCGCCTGCAGGAAGTGTTGGACCAGGTGCGCGAGTATTTTGCGGCGCAGCCGGATGTGATCAGCTTCAACCAGATTTCGGGCTTGAGCGGTGACCAAAGCTCGGCACGCGGCTTTGTGCGCCTGAAGCCTTGGGCCGATCGCCCACTGGACTCGCAATCGGCTGGAGCCATTGCGCACCGTGCCACGCAGGAGCTGGCTTCCATCCGCGATGCGCGCATCTTCGTGATGCAGCCGCCTGCGGTGCGCGGCCTGGGCTCGAATGCAGGCTTTAACTTCATGCTCAAGGACTTGAACGGTCTGGGGCACGAGGCCTTGCTGGCCGCTAAGGACAAGTTCCTGGCAGAAGCGCGCAAGCACCCTGAGCTGACCAGTGTGCGCACCACCAATCTGGACGATGCGACCGAGCTGCGCCTGGATATCGACGACCGCAAGGCCGCAGCGCTCAACCTGTCGTACAGCGACATCAACAGCGTGCTCTCCAGCGCCATGGGCGGCACCTACGTCAATGACTTCTTGAACAACGGCCGCGTCAAGCGCGTCTACATCCAGGGCGATGCGCCGCACCGCATGCTGCCGCAAGACATTGCCAAGTGGAGTGTGCGCAACAAGAACGGCGAGATGGTGCCTTTCAGTGCCTTCTCGACCACACACTGGGCCTATGGCTCGCCGCAGCTGCTGCGCTACAACGGTGCGCCCACCTATGAAATCGTCGGTAATGCCGCGCCGGGCATCAGCTCGGGCGTGGCCATGCAGGTGGTGGAAGACATTTTGAAAGACATGCCCAACGGCATTGGCTACGAGTGGACGGGGGCCTCGCTGCAAGAGCGCCAGTCGGGTGCGCAGGCGCCGCTGCTGTATGCCATCTCGATCCTGTTCGTGTTCCTGTGCCTGGCGGCGCTGTACGAGAGCTGGACCGTGCCAATGTCGGTGATGCTGGCCGTGCCGCTGGGTGTGGTGGGCGCGCTGCTGGCCACGTATACGCGTGGGCTGACCAACGACGTCTACTTCCAGGTGGGCTTGCTGACCACCGTCGGTTTGGCGGCCAAGAACGCGATTTTGATCGTCGAGTTTGCCGTGCAGCTGCAAGAGCAGGGCAAGCAGGTATTTGATGCCACCGTGGAAGCGGTGCGCATGCGTCTGCGCCCCATCTTGATGACATCGTTTGCGTTTGGTTTCGGCGTGGTGCCGCTGGCCATTGGTACGGGTGCGGGTGCGGGTGGGCGTAACGCCATCGGTACCGCCGTACTCGGCGGCACGGTCGCATCCATGGTGCTGGGCCTGTTCATGGTGCCCGTGTTCTTCTTGCTGGTGCGTAGCTGGTTCAAGAGCCGCGGCCGCAATGACGAGACCACCACCGCCACCGACGACACACAGGAATCCGCCGCATGACCCCCTTTTTGACACTGCGGCCCGTGGTGGCCGCCGCCATGGCAGCGTTGGCGCTGTCTGCCTGTAACCTGGCACCCAAGCTGGCGCAGCCTGCGTTGCCCGTGGCTGATGCGGTGCAGCCGCAAGCCGGTGTGCCGGCGGTGGCTGCTGATGCCGCGCTGAGCGTGGCGCAGGCACAGACCTGGATCCACAGCGCGCAGCTGCGTGAAGTGGTGGCGCTGGCACTGAGCCACAACCGCGATCTGCGCGTGGCCGTGGACAACATGGAAAAGGCCCGTGCCCAGTACGGCATCACGCGGGCTGACTTGCTGCCCAGCGTGGCTGCGCAGGGCCAGGGCACGCGCAGCCGCAGCAGTGCCGACCTGAGCAGCAATGGTCAGTCCACGGTCAGTGAGCAGTTCACCGCGCAGTTGGGCTTTACCAGCTACGAAATCGACTTCTGGGGCCGCATTCGCAACCTCAACGAAGCCGGGTGGCAGGCCTTTTTGCAGTCGGAAGACAACCAGCGCAATGTGCAAATCGGCTTGGTGGCTGATGTGAGCAATGCCTGGCTGACGCTGGCTGCCGATCTGGCGCGCTTGCAGCTGGCGCAGGACACCCTGGCCAGCCGTGAAAAAGCCTATGCCTTGACAGAGCGCATGCTGGAGATTGGCTCCACCTCCGGCCTGGTGCTGGCGCAAAACCGCTCCACCGTCGAGACCGCGCGTGCCGATGTGGCGGCCTACAAAGCCCAGGTGGCGCGTGACCGCAATGCCTTGCAACTGTTGGTGGGCGGGGTGGTGGATGCACGTTGGCTGCCCACGGCGCAGATCCTGGCTGCAGCAGGCGATGCCCAGCAGCTGGCCTTGCTGCCCGTGCCGCAGGACTTGCCTTCCAGCGTGCTGCTGCAGCGCCCTGATGTGCAGGCGGCCGAGCACAATCTGCGCGCCATGAACGCCAACATTGGCGCGGCACGTGCCGCCATGTTCCCCAGCATCACGCTGACGGGTAGCGTGGGCTCCGGCAGCCGCGAGCTGAATGGGCTGTTTGACGGCGGCAACAGCACCTGGAGCTTCATGCCGCAGATCAAGCTGCCCATCTTCTCGGGCGGGCGCTTGCGGGCTGGTGTGGAGGTGGCCAAGGCCAATGAGCGCATTGCGCTGTCGCAGTACGAAAAAGCCGTGCAAACCGCTTTCAAGGAAGTGGCCGACGTGCTGGCGGACCGTGCTGAATGGGACAACCGCCTGGGTGCGCAGCAGGCCATGGTCAGCGCCATGCAAAAAGCGTTTGACCTGTCACAGGCACGCTTTCAGGCCGGGGTGGACAACTACCTGACCGTGCTGGACGCCCAGCGCAGTCTGTACGCGGCGCAGCAGACCTGGATTGGCCTGCGCCTGGCCGAGCAAACCAACCGCGTCACGCTGTGGAAGGCGCTGGGCGGGCAGGAAGTGGCCGCCAACGCTGCCGCGGAAGCGGTGAAAAACTAAGCGCAGTCAGCGCTTGCCCAGCAAGCGTTGCTGACGAATCAGGCATGGGGTTGGTAGTGACCACGTGCCCAACAAAAAGGCCGATCTGCGAGGGGTATTGCAGATCGGCCTTTTTGCGCAGTGCCTCAAGGGGCGGGTCACACAGCGGCGGGCAAACGGTAAATTGCCGTGGCGATGAAATGGCGTTGAACATCGCCGGTGGGCGCTGCTTCCATGCCTTGAAGTGTGCATGTTGCAGCGCAAAAAATGCTGCTGTCCTGCTATGGAATTGGGGTGAATTCAAAAAATAATTCTTTCAAATTTGCTTTTGCAGCAAAATTTGCTGTATGGACAAAATTGATAGAAAAATCATTGCGCAATTGCAGCGCAATGCACGTGCCAGCCTGCAAGAGATCGGGCAGGCCGTGGGCCTGAGCCCTTCGCCCTGCTGGACACGCATCAAGCGCATGGAAGACGAGGGTGTGATCGAGGGCTACACGGTGCGTCTGAACCCGCAGGCGCTGGGCTTGAGCGATACGGTGCTGCTGATGGTCACGCTCAACAGCCACAGCGACAACACGCTGGAAAAATTTGGCGAGCAACTGGCCACCATTCCGGAAGTGGTGGAGGCGCACCTGGTCTCCGGCACCTATGACTATTTGCTGCGCGTGATGGTCAAGGACACGCGCGACTACGAGCGCTTGCTGCGCGAGAAGCTCTACAAAATCAAAGGCATCCAGCACAGCCAGTCGATGTTTGTGCTGCGCACCCTCAAGCGGGCCGAAATGCCTTTGGGGGATTGAGGGCAGGGGGCTGGTGCGGCGCGTGTGTGGGCGCGCAATGGCAGTGGTTTGTGCAGGTGTTTGTTAAAAAAGTGAGCTGTCAGCGCTGAATTTTCCTGGTTTTTATAGGGAAAAGTGTCTGAAACTCATGGCTGGCAAGCGCTAGCTGCTTCTTTTTAAAAGGAATTCAGGCATGCACACACGCTGGCCCAGCGCTGCAGGCGCGCTGTTGCTGCGCACCCTTCAACAGGCAAGAGTGGGGCCGTGCCCATGTACGTGGGCAGTGGCTGCGCTGGGCAGCAGCGCAGGCAGCGACAGGCTTTGGGTGCCCAGCGCTGCACCAAATTGAGGAATTTCTGCGGCATTTGTGCCGATTTCGCGCACCTCTGTGGTGCATGAACGCCAAGGCGGGGCTGAGATGTCCGATACTATTTGACTCAGTCGCCAGCCTGCAGGCACCACCACGTCTGCAGATTGTGCCTACCCCATTTTGCAAGGCCTGCGCTTTCCATAAGAGTTCGCCGGCCACACGCGATGGCCCCGCGCACCAGCAATCGCCCCCTATTCAAAACTTCTGGAGATTCCTCGAATGCAAGATATTCATGCCCAGCCGCCGCAGCGTATCGGCGTGCCCAGGGAAATATTCCCCCTGGAAAAACGCGTGGCCACCGTGCCCGATGTGGTGGAAAAACTGATCAAATTGGGCTTCACCGTGGCGGTGGAGTCCGGTGCCGGTGAGGCCGCCAACTTCAGCGACGACGCCTACCGCGCCGCAGGCGCTGAGATTGTGGACAGCGCAGCAGCGCTGTGGGCCGGTTCAGACATCGTCTTCAAGGTGCGTCCACCGAGCAGCGAAGAAGTGGCGCTGATGCGCGAAGGCGGCACGCTGATTGACTTCATCTGGCCTGCCCAGCATCCAGAGTTGATGCAGCAGCTAGCCGCCAAGCAAGCCACCGTGCTGGCGATTGACTGCCTGCCGCGCACCCTGAGCCGTGCGCAAAAGATGGATGCGCTGACATCGACCGCCGGTGTGTCGGGCTACCGCGCCGTGATTGAAGCGGCCAACGCCTTTGGCCGCTACTTCAACGGCCAGATCACGGCCGCAGGCAAGGTGCCTCCAGCCAAGGTGTTCATCGCTGGTGCCGGTGTGGCCGGTCTGGCCGCCATTGGTACGGCCGCGAACCTGGGCGCCATCGTGCGTGCCAACGACACACGCGCCGAAGTGGCCGACCAGGTCAAGTCGTTGGGCGGTGAGTTTGTGAAGGTGGACTATGAGGAAGACGGCTCGGGCGGCGGCGGTTACGCCAAGGTCATGAGCGAAGGCTTCCAGGCTGCGCAGCGTGCCATGTACGCCGAGCAAGCCAAGGAAGCGGACATCATCATCACCACCGCGCTGATCCCCGGCAAGCCCGCGCCCAAGCTGATCACGGCCGAGATGGTGCAGAGCATGAAGCCCGGCAGCGTGATCGTGGACATGGCCGCCGAGCAGGGCGGTAACTGCGAGCTGACCGTGCCCAACGAAGCTGTGGTGCGCCATGGCGTGACCATCATCGGCTACACCGACCTGGCTTCGCGCCTGGCCAAGCAGTCGTCCACGTTGTACGCCACGAACCTGCTGCGCCTGACCGAAGAGCTGTGCAAGGCCAAGGATGGCGTGGCCGTGGTCAATATGGAAGACGACGCCATCCGTGGTCTGACGGTGGTCAAGCAAGGTGAGATCACCTGGCCTGCACCGCCCCTTGTGCAAGCGCCCAAACCTGCACCCAAGCCAGCGGCAGCCCCTGTGGAGCAGAAAAAAGGCGGCCATGGACATGGCTCGGCCGGCCCGCTGCCTGCCAAGACACTGGCCATCATCTTTGCGGTGGCTGCCGTGGCCTTCTGGTTCATCGGCGCTTATGCACCCGAGGCCTTCCTGGGGCACTTCACAGTGTTCATCCTGGCGTGTTTCATCGGCTACATGGTGGTGTGGAATGTCACCCCTGCGCTGCACACACCGCTGATGAGTGTGACCAACGCCATCTCGTCGATCATCGCCATCGGTGCGCTGGTGCAGATTGCATCGCCTGCCGCAGGCACCGAGGGTCGCCCTGACAGCCTGATTACCTGGCTGGCTTTTGCCGCGCTGGTACTGACGGCGGTGAACATGTTTGGTGGTTTTGCGGTGACACGTCGCATGCTGGCCATGTTCCGCAAGTAATAACTACAAGAGGAAGCATCCAATGTCCCAAAGTCTCGCAACGGTCGCCTACCTGGGCGCCGCTATTTTGTTTATCTTGAGCCTGGGTGGCCTGTCCAACCCGGAAACGTCGCGCCGCGGCAATCTGTTTGGCATGCTGGGCATGGCACTGGCCATTTTGGCCACGGTGTTTGGCCCCAGCGTCAGCAGCAACGGTGTGGCATGGATTGTTGGTGCGCTGGTCATCGGTGGCGGCATTGGTCTGTATGCGGCCAAGGTCGTGAAGATGACCCAGATGCCAGAGCTGGTGGCCCTGATGCACAGCCTGGTGGGTCTGGCCGCCTGCTTGGTGGGTTTTTCCAGCTATGTGGACACCTCCATCCAGCTGGCGGGCGCAGAAAAGGCCATCCACGAAGTGGAAATCTACGTCGGCATTTTGATTGGCGCGGTGACCTTCTCGGGCTCGCTGATTGCCTTTGGCAAGCTCAACGGGAAAATCGGTGGCAAGCCACTGCTGCTGCCTGCACGCCACTGGCTGAATTTGCTGGCGCTGCTGGTGGTGATCTGGTTCGGCCGTGAGTTCCTGCACGCGGAAACCGTGGCCGATGGCATGCTGCCCCTGGCGGTGATGACGGTGATTGCGCTGCTGTTTGGCGTGCACATGGTCATGGCCATTGGTGGCGCCGACATGCCCGTGGTGGTCTCCATGCTCAACAGCTACTCCGGCTGGGCGGCTGCGGCCACCGGCTTCATGCTGGGCAATGACTTGCTGATCGTCACCGGTGCGTTGGTGGGCTCGTCCGGCGCCATCCTGAGCTACATCATGTGCCAGGCCATGAACCGCAACTTCATCAGCGTGATCGCGGGTGGCTTCGGCTCGGGGGCCCCCGCCAAGAAGGGTGATGCGGCCGCTGCAGCGGAGCCCCAAGGTGAGGTCACGCCCGTCAGCGCCACGGAAACCGCCGAGCTGCTGCGCGACGCCAAGAGCGTCATCATCGTCCCCGGATACGGCATGGCTGTGGCACAAGCGCAGCACACCGTCAACGAAATCACCAAGACCCTGCGCGCCAGCGGCGTGAAGGTGCACTTCGCCATTCACCCCGTGGCAGGCCGCATGCCTGGACACATGAATGTGCTGTTGGCCGAAGCCAAGGTGCCTTATGACATCGTGATGGAGATGGATGAGATCAACGACGACTTCCCCGAGACCGATGTGGCCATCGTGATCGGTGCGAACGACATCGTGAACCCCGCGGCGCAGGACGACCCCAGCAGCCCGATCGCCGGTATGCCGGTGCTGGAAGTGTGGAAGGCCAAGACGTCCATCGTGATGAAGCGCTCCATGGCCTCGGGCTATGCCGGGGTGGACAACCCGCTGTTCTACAAAGAAAACAACCGCATGCTGTTTGGCGACGCCAAGAAGATGCTCGATGAGGTGCTGTCGGCCTTGCGGGCCTAAGCACTGCAACACCCGCGCGTGGTGCGCGGATGGCACCCCAAGCCCGTGGCCTGCGTCACGGGCTTTTTTTGTACCTGCCGGCTGCGGCTGTAAAAAAGTGAGCTGCTAGCGCTTGTTAAATAATGCTTTCGAAGGTAAAACTATTGGAAGAAAAGCATTGGCAAGCGCAACCAGCTCACTTTTTCAAGCCATAAAAAAGGCCATCTGCAAGCAGATGGCCGAGGCTGGAAAGAAGCGGGCAGTGCTTAACGTGCGCCGCTGATGTCCATGTTTTCGAGTTTGACGAAGCGGGTGCCCTTGCTGAACTTGTAGCCAAACCAGATGGCCAGGAACAGGGGAATGCCGATGTAGGTGGCCACTACGCCCGCCCAGTCAATCTTGTCTGCCAGGAAGGCCTCGTAGTTCTGGCCCAAGGTGATGATCAGGCACAGTACAAACGCAAAGATCGGGCCTAGCGGGAAGGCGGCCGCACGGTAGGGCAGCTTGTGGGTGTCAAAGCCTTGCACCTCACAGGCGCGGCGGAAGCGATAGTGGCTGATGGCAATGCCCAACCAGGCGATGAAGCCGCACATGCCCGACAGATTCAGCAGCCAGATGTAGACCGCCTCAGGGCTGAACACATTGGTGAAGAAGCACAGGGCCGCAATCACGGTGGTGGCCAGCAGCGCCATGATGGGAACGCCCTGGGCATTGACGCGCCCAAAAATCTTGGGAGCCATGTTCTGGCGTGCCAGGGCATACAGCATGCGGGTCGAGGCATACATGCCCGAATTGCCCGCCGAAAGCACCGAAGTGAGCACCACCGCATTCATCACGGCGGCAGCACCCAGCAGGCCTGCACGCTCAAACACCAGGGTGAAGGGGCTGACGCTGATGTCACCCAGCTCATTGCGCAGCAGCTTGGGATCGGTGTAGGGGATCAGCAAGCCGATGATCAAAATGGCAAACACATAGAACAGCAAAATGCGCCAGAACACCTTGCGCACAGCGCGTGGCACGTTCTTGGCGGGGTCTTCCGATTCGCCCGCGGCAATGCCGATCAGCTCGGTGCCTTGGAAGGAGAAGCCGACAATCATGGCCACACCGATCAGGGCGGCAAAGCCGCCTGCAAACGGTGCATCACCAGCGGTGAAGTTGGCAATATTGCCCCAGAGCCCGTCGGGCGCGCCGCCCGTCAAAATGCCGAACACCATCAGCACACCGATGCCGATGAACACCAGCACCGTCACCACCTTGATGGCTGCAAACCAGAACTCCGATTCACCAAATCCCTTGGAGGACAGGGAGTTCAGACCAAACATGATGGCCAGGAAAATGGCACTCCACAGCAGGCCATTGACCTCTGGGAACCAGTAAGCCATCACCAACTGTGCGGCCACCAAGTCCACCGCAATGGTCACGGCCCAGTTGTACCAATAGTTCCAGCCCAGCGCGAAGCCAAAGCCTTCATCGACATACTTGGCACCATAGGTGGCAAACGAGCCCGAGACGGGCAGGTGCGAGGCCATCTCGCCCAGGCTGGTCATCAAGAAATACACCATCAAGCCGATGACGCAGTACGCCAGCAATGCCCCGCCAGGGCCAGCTTGGGAGATGGTGGCCCCGGAGGCCACAAACAGGCCGGTGCCGATGGAGCCGCCAATGGCGATCATGGACATGTGCCGGGCCTTGAGGCCACGGCGCAAAGAAGACACTTGCGAGTCAGAAGACATAAACGCGTTGCAAATTCAGTTGAAAGCACTGCAGCGTGCATGCGCCGCAATGCCAAACAAACAAAAGGCCGCAGTACTGCGGCCCTGTGTTCCGTATGGCTTGCGATTTTGGGCGATGCCCTGCATCTTGTCTGGCGATGGCATTAATGCCCCTACAGCAAGTTAAGCAGTGCTAACTTAGGGGGGAGGTGCATTGGCAAGTGTGTTGCTCACTGACCATAAAGCGCTGTCCGCATCCAACACAGCACTTAAAGTTTGAATTTTTTCAGCACGATGCTGGCATTGACCCCGCCGAATCCAAAACCATTGGAC
>NZ_JBYOKN010000016.1:0-49966 GCF_057799285.1 Comamonas sp. 14P8.1.4 | reverse complement strand
GTTTAGGCATCGCATCACTGCGGCAGCAGATTTAGAAGGGAAGCTGGCTTCCCTTGTGTATGGGGAAGTCCAACCATGGCCTTTGTATCTTTCTCTGATCAGGTGTTGCGCGCGCTGCATGCGGCCAGAACGCCGGGCTGGATGTTTCCAGCGCACTTGATGGATGTGTATTTCGAGCACGAAGTCTCTGAGCAAGGCGCGATTGCGCTGATGCAGATTGGTGATCACTGTCGGGATATGTCAGGGCGTGTCAGCAAGGCTGCCGTGTCTTTGCTGGCTGATGTTTGCATGGCTGCAGCGGTTCGTGGGTATGTTGGAAAAAGCGTGCGTGTCGCTACAGTGACCATGCGTTTGTCTTTCAATCAGCTGCCGCTGCATGGTCGGCTCCGTGCTGTAGCCCATGTGCAGTTTTTACCCAGCGATCGGGTGGTTGCGACAGCGATTGTGTCTGTGCGCATCGAAGATCAGGCTGGTAGTGTGTGTGTGACGGGGGAGTCAACATTTGCTGCACTGCCCAACAAAACAGGCACCGCACAGCATCCCCTGCCTAGGCAGTCTACGTTGCATGGTTGTCTAGATAGTTCGGAGCTGGATGAAACCGAGCGAACAGTGTGGCGCAGAGCCAAAGCCTGTGAATCTGGTGGAGCGGCGGCATTGGAGTCTTTTTGGTCATTGCCTTGCATGCCTGAAGACGTATGCGCAGGCGGCATAAGTCGGCGCATTGACATCGGCAAGCACAACAGCAATCGCGTAGGGCATCTGCAGGGTGGAGTGCTCATGGCGCTGCTGGCCAGTGCGTCTGAAGCGATATCCCGTGACGCTTTTGCGTTGAGCGATATCTCTGTGCAGTATCTGGAGCCCGTTGGCGGCCCCTATGCGCTGATTGAAGCCATCCCCATGCGACTGGGGCGCAACACTGCCTGCATCCAATCTGCCATCCGCAATGGCGAGGAGGGCCTGCTGGCTATGGCGCAGGCTAACTTGATTAAGGCCTGCTAGCGTGATTCAGATGCCACCTGTGTTTGCGCCCTTCACTCCAAGCTAGATTGCCGCGACAGGCATGAGTTTTGGGCACATCTGAAAGTGCGGTTGGTGTGCTTTGCACTATGAAAGTTGATTTTTTTGCAAATCATAAGAACTTAATGGCGAGCTGAAGGGGATGGTGGATGCTCAAAATTGAATGCATAAATTCAAGGAGACATAGATGGCTAAAGACACATCGACCAAGGCATTAATTGCACGGCGTGAATGGATGCAGGGTGGTTTGGCAGCTGCTGCCAGCTGGGGGCTGGGTACTTCCATGGCTTGGGCACAAGCTCGTGCTTTGAAGCTTGTCATTCCCTACACCCCTGGTGGTTCCACAGATATTGTGGGCCGCATCTTTGCGCATGCAGTCGGCCAGGAAATGGGCGTCACGATCGTTCCTGAAAACAAGGGCGGTGCTGCGGGCTTGATTGGTATGCAGGAAGTGGTGCGCTCCAAGCCGGATGGCGCGGTCTTTGGTGTGAGTGGCATTGGAACAACCTCGCTGGTGTCGGTCACACAGAAGAATCCCCCCTACGTGTTTGAGCGCGATCTGGAGGTAGTCGGCCATTTGGGCGCATTTGGCAGCTTGGTGCTGACACGGTCAAGCAGCCCATTCCAAAGCCTGCAGGACATGATCGCCCACGCCAAGAAGAAGCCTGAAACCCTGTCTTTTGGCACCCCGCCTGGCGGATCACCCAGCCATTTGACGCTGGAGTATTTGCAGGATGCCGCTGGAATCAAGATCTTGGGCGTGCCCTACAAGGGACACACAGAAATTCTCAATGGCGTGCTGTCTGGTGAGATTGACATGGGCATCGTCTCACTGCCTCAGGCGCAGGAGCTGGTCAAAAACAAAAAACTCAAGGCGCTGGCTGTGACGAGTGCGAAGCGCTCGAACAGCTTGCCCGATATCCCCACGGTAGCGGAGTCTGGCTACCCAGGTTTTGAAGCCACTTTGTGGAATTTGGTGGTGTGTCGCAAAGGCACAGACCGTGAATTGCTGCAGCGCATGAATACCGCGATCAACAAGGCATTTGCACACCCTGAAGTGCAAAAGCAGCTGCAGTTGCAAAGCATTGATTTCGAACCTTATTCGCTGGAGCAAACACAGGCGTTTGTCGTGAAAGAAAAGCAAAAGTGGGAACGTATCGCCAAGTTGGTGAACCTGAAGCCTGCGTGAAACTGAGTCATGTGCCATGAATAAGCAATGTGAAAACTCCCCGCTGGGAACCTACCGCACCTATTTGCAGCAGGAGCAGCTGGCCTATCAATACAGCCCTGCAGCAGGCCGGGCCGTCTTTTTCCCACGAATGGTGTGCCCCTTCACCGGAAGCACCACCTTGGAGTGGCGCGTCAGTGCCGGAATGGGTGAGGTGCATGCAACGACCGTGGTTTACCCCCGTGATGGCGATCCTTACAACGTCGCCCTGATTGAGTTGGATGAGGGCTTTCGCATGATGAGCCGCGTGGAAGAGCTTGACCCCCATGCCGTGCGTATTGGCCAGCGCGTACGCGTGAAGTTTGTTGTGGAAGAGGGGACTCCAGCACCTTTGCCGGTGTTTGTGCTGCAGGAGGGCGCACGCAATGACTAATCGCCGTGGCAGCGTCGCCATCGTAGGGGTGGCTGAGTCGGACCTGGGGCAAGTCGCTCAAGGAATGACACCTGTGGATTTGATGGCACAAGGCATTGTGCGTGCACTGGATGACTGCGGCCTGCAGCTCAAGGATGTGGATGGTCTGTTTGGGGCAGCGACACAGAGCCGCATGGTGACACTGGCTTTGCGTGAATACCTGGGTATTCAGCCTCGGTATGGCGATTCCACCTATTTGGGTGGTTCATCGTTCATGACGCATGTGGCACATGCGCAGGCAGCCATTCAGGCAGGTTTGTGCGAAGTGGCAGTCATTACTTATGGCAGCACGCAACGTAGTGATGGGCGAGCAGCCACCGGGGGGCGCGAGACCAATCCCTATGAGACGCCCTACAAACCGTTCATGCCTTCTACTGCCTATGCATTGGCTGCATCTCAGCACATGCACAAATACGGCACAACACGCGAGCAACTGGCAGAAATTGCGGTTGCTGCGCGTCAGTGGGCCATGCTCAATCCTGCGGCTTGGGAGAAGAAGCCACTCACCATTGAGGACGTGCTCAGTGCACGCATGATCAGCTATCCCCTCACTGTGCGAGATTGCTGCTTGGTCACTGATGGCGGTGGTGCCATTGTCATGACCTCGGCGGAGCGCGCCAAGGACTTGAAAAAACCTGCAGCTTTTGTACTGGGCTGTGGGGAGTCCTATAGCCACCAGTCCATCTCGAATATGGCGGACCTGACGGTGACAGCCGCCAAACAGTCGGGTGAAAAAGCCTATGCGATGGCAGGCCTGGGTCCCAAGGATGTGAACGTTCGCGAGCTGTATGACGCTTTCACGCTCACCACCTTGTTGTTTTTGGAAGATTTGGGTTTTTGCCAAAAAGGCGAAGGTGGTGTGTTTGTCTCTGACGGCAAATTGCGCCCCGGGGGCGCCTTGCCAACAAACACCAATGGCGGCGGACTGTCCTATTGCCACCCCGGCATGTATGGGTTGTTTCTGCTGATTGAGGCCACACGGCAGATTCGCGGTGAGTGCAGTGCACGCCAGGTAGCTGGTTGCGACGTGGCTCTGGCGCACGGTAACGGTGGTGCTCTGTCGAGCCAAAGCACCGTGATTCTGGGTAGTGCGGCTACGTTGTGATGTCTGGGCCGCTTCAGCAGCGGCCTTCAATTTCTTGTAAAGAAGAACATGGACGAAACTGAAGTCATGTTGGCAGATGCCGCAGAGGTCATGCTCAAGGATCGCCACGAAAAAGAGCGCCTGCGTGAGATATACCAAGGCCGCAATGCCTATAGCCGCACGCTGTGGCGCGAAATGGCAGAGCAGGGGTGGCTGTCTATCAGTCTGGCCGAAGAACTGGGTGGATCAGGGCTGCAGCCCCGCCATGCAGCAGTGATTGCCAAACAGTTGGGTAAATATGTCGTGCCAGAACCGTTTGTCAGCAGTGCCATCATGGTCGCAACGCTGGCCAATCACCTTCATGCGAGCAATCCTGGAGGCTGGCAAGCGATCGCAGAAGCTCTGCTGACTGGCAATGCGTGGATCGTGCCTGCATGGCAGGAAAGCATGCAGGCCGTGGATGTAGTGCCGTGTCTGCAACTGCAAAGAGATTCACAAGGTATCGCGTACCTAGATGGGGTCAAGCACGCTGTGATAGCGGCAGATATGGCGGATCACTTGTTGGTGACAGCCGTAGAGGGCGCAGAAATTCAGTTGTGGAGTCTACCGACTAACACGTCGGGGCTGACCCTGGAAACCACCTTGGGCAGCGACGGCAGCAGCGTTTCACGCGTGTGCATGGACCATGTGTCATTGGCGCAAGCCCAGTGCTTGGGCCGTGGTGATGCAGTGCTGCAAGCGCTGCACCAGGCACACCGAGAAGCTATTGTTCTGACCAGTGCTCAACTGCAAGGGATTGCAGAACAGGCGCTCTGCATCACTGTGGAATACATGGGCACACGCCAGCAGTTTGGTAAAGCCATTGGCAGTTTCCAAAGCCTGCAGCATCTGGCTGTGGACGTGCGTGTGCAGCAGGCGTTGGCGCAAGCTGCATTGCAAGCGGCGGTGCGAGAGCTGGATGCACCATCAGTGACCTCAGGTGTCAGCGCTACCGTGGCCCGTGCCAAGGCCCGTACTTCACAGGCTGCGCAACTGAGTGGTCGCTTTGGTGTGCAGGCGCACGGAGCCATCGGCTTTGCCGCAGAGGCAGACATCGGTCTGTATCTGAAAGCCGCGTTGCGTCTGTCTGCCTACTTGGGTAACAGCAGCTACCAGCGTCAAAAAGTGGCGCAGGAAATTTTTGTGCAACAGGTGTCCATATGAGCCAGCAGTTTGATTTCAACACTCTCGATAATGCAGAGTTTCGCAACCGCTGGCGCGCCTGGATCGCTCAAAACTATCCGTCTGACCTACGTAACCCTCTGAAGCGTCTGACCGGCGATGAGGCGCGCCAATGGTTGCGTGCGCAGCTGCGTGATGGTTGGCGTGCTCCCAGCTTGCCACGAGATTTTGGTGGTATGGGGCTGAGCCTCGACAAGCAACTGATCTACCAAGAAGAGCTGGAGCTTTATGGCGTAGCGCGCCCGATCGATCATGGGCTGCGCTTGCTAGCACCAGTGCTGCTCAAATACGGAACTTCTGCGCAGAAAGCCAGCTGTTTGCCACGCATTTTGAGTTGTGAGGACATGTGGTGCCAAGGCTATTCAGAGCCCAACGCAGGCTCGGATCTGGCCAACCTCAAGACTGCAGCGGTGGTGGATGGTGATGACTTCATCGTCAATGGGCAAAAAATCTGGACTACGCTGGCGACCGATGCGAGCAAGATCTTTATGCTGGTTCGCACCAGCCAGGAAGCCAAGAAGCAGCAGGGTATGACGTTCCTGCTGGCCGACCTGAGCACCCCTGGCATCAAGATTCGTCCTATTCGTACCTTGGCTGGCGACGAGCACTTTTGCGAAGTGTTTTTTGATGATGTCCGTGTCCCACGTACCAACGTGGTTGGAGAGGTAGGTGATGGTTGGACAGTGGGCAAAGCTTTGCTGGGCTTTGAGCGTTTCAGCCATGGATCGCCGGAACTGATTCGTTATGCCTTGCGTGTTTTGCATCAGGCTGGTGAAGCCATGGGTATCACGGCGCAGCAAAGCTTTCAGCAATTGCTGGCAGGTTTTGAGTGCGATGTGGCAGATGCCGGAGCACTGTATGAGCAAGTCTGTGAAACCGCATTGGCTGGTGGCAATGCCGATGATGATTTCTCGATGCTCAAGTTATTCAACAGTGAGACATTGCAGCGCATCGCGGAAGCATGTACCGAAGTGGTGAACCAGCACGGCGGTTTGATGGGAGAAGAATCTGTGCCTGGTTTGGAAACAGACCTTGAATGGCTCTACATGATTACGCGCCCGGTGACCATTTTTGGTGGTACAGCGCAGGTTCAGCGCAATTTGCTGGCAGCCCGCACGCTGGGTTTGCCTAAATCCTGAGTATTTGGCTGCAGCATGGGTTGCAGCCTTTTTTTGCGTTTGGCGGCTGCACAGAGAGTGCCCGCACTGGAACATGGTTGCCTTATGACTTACCAGTCTCTTGACCCTTTATTCACGCCCACATCGATTGCGGTGATTGGTGCGTCCTCGGATCCTCGCAAAATTGGCGGCCGTCCTATCGCCTATATGCTGCGCAGTGGCTACGCTGGCAAGATTCTTCCTATTAATCCTAAGCAAGCTGAAATTCAAGGCCTACCCGCCTATACGTCTTTGGCTGCAGTGGGGCACCCTGTCGACCAGGTGATCGTCGCAGTTTCAGGTGCGCTGGTGGAAAGTGCCGTCGAAGAAGCACTGGCCCAGCAGGCACGCTCCATCGTGATCTTCAGCTCCGGCTTCGGAGAAGTGGGGCATGAAGGTAAGGAAAAGCAGGAGCAGCTGGCACGCCGTTGTGCACAAGCAGGTGTGCAGTTGGTGGGGCCTAACTGCATCGGTATTTTCAGCACACGCAATGCCATGTACTCCACGTTCATGAGCGCTTTAGAGCATGAAATGTTTGAGCCTGGCAATGTCGGCATTGTCAGCCAAAGCGGTGCCATTGGCTCGTACTTGTATGGGCTCGCTGGTGATCGGGGCGTGCGCTTTAGTCACTTTGTCGCTACAGGCAACGAAGCTGGCGTAGACGTTGCAGCCTGTATTGAATGGATGGCACACGATGCCAATACGAAAGTGATTCTGGCGTACCTGGAAGGTTGCCAAGATGGCTATCGCCTGCGTCGTGCACTGGAGACTGCGCGCCAGCAGGCCAAGCCCGTCATTGTTATGAAGGTGGGTGCCTCCGAGCAGGGGGCCGCAGCAGCAGCATCACACACCGGCTCGCTGGCGGGTGCAGATGTCGTTTTTGACAGTGTCTTCAAGGAGTGCGGTGCATGGCGTGCTCAGACGATGGAAGAACTGGTCGATGTGGCCTATGCCTGCTCTGTGTCGGTACTGCCAAGCGGGAATCGTCTGGGGGTGATCACTCCCTCCGGTGGCATCGGTGTCATTGCTGCTGATGAGTGCGAGCGCAGCGGTTTGGTCCTACCGCATTTGCCGCAACCCCTGCAAGATGAAATCAAGTCCATCGTACCCTTTGCCAGCGGTGTGAACCCTGTCGACACCACGGGGCAAGTGGTTAGCGACCGCCAGTTGTTCAACAAGATCATGAAGATCGTGTTTGAGTTCGATGGCTTTGACAGCATCCTGAGCTTCAATGCCAATATTGGCAAAACGCAGATTGAATGGGGCAAGGTGCGTGAAGATTTGCTGGCACTACGCCGCCAGTATCCGCACAAACTGGTCGCCTTGAGCATGCGCTCAGCCCCAGAGGTGGTCAAAGAGCTCGAAGACAATCAGATTTTGTATTTCCCAGACACGGCGGTAGCAACACGCACGATTGGTGCGTTGGCTTGGATTGCGCAAGCACAGCGTTGGCCTGTGGTCGACGTGCCAGCGCATGCACCTGCAAGAGCTAAGGTGCAATGGCCAGCCGCGCAAATCGATGAAGCGCAGGCGCGGCAGATTCTGGAGGGCGCGCAGATTCCTTTCGCCCCACAAAAGGTGGTGGCAACTGCCCAAGATGCAGCCAAGGCAGCGGTAGATTTAGGGTTCCCCGTCGTGATGAAAGTACTGTCACCCGACATTGCTCACAAAAGCGATGTGGGAGGCGTGCTTTTGAATCTGGCGTCTGAGCAAGAAGTGCTAGAGGGTTGGGATCGCATGATGCAGATCGTGCGTAGCAAGTGTCCGGACGCGTTGCTGCAGGGCGCAGTGGTCTCGCCCATGATTACTGGAGGCACCGAAACCGTATTGGGGATGGTCAATGATCCGGTTTTTGGCCCTATGGTGATGTTTGGGCTGGGCGGAATTTTTGTGGAAATTTTCAAGGATGTGAAATTCCATACGGCCCCCCTGAATTTGCAACAAGCCAAGGCCATGATTCAGGCCATCAAAGGGTTCCCTTTACTCAATGGTGCACGTGGAAAAAAGAAAGCAGATCTGGAGTGCTTGGCCAGCGCATTGGTAAGTTTGTCGAATTTTGTTTTTGACAATGCTGCCGATTTGGCCAGCGTAGAAATCAATCCCTTTATCGCGCTTCCCAACGGGGGCTATGCGGTCGATGCTTTGATTATTCGGCGCAGTTGATGTACCGGATGGGCATAGTGAGATGCCCATCAGGCACCAAAATTGACACAAAAAAGGGCACCAAGAGTGCCCTTTTTACCGCTTACTGGGGTGGAGCCATCACCGCACAACCGATGCCCAGCCGTTATCCAGCACCTTAGCGCCACGTTCTTTGGTAAATGCACGGAATGCAATTCGCTGGTCTTCCTGCCAGGTCTCAAACACCAGTGTTTCACCCGGAAAGACACTGGCAGAAAAGCGTGCTTCCAATCCTTGCAGGCGCTGCGGCTGGTAATCCAGCCAGCCTTTGAGAATAGCCCGAGCTGCCATGCCGTAAGTGCAGAGACCATGGAGTGGTGGTTGTGCGAATCCTGCTTTTTGGGCGGTGGCAGGATCCACATGCAAAGGGTTGCGATCGACGTTGAGACGATAGAGCAAAGCCGCCTGCGGCGTGGTTGCAAGTGTGATGGTGCGCTCAGCTGCGCGCTCGGGCAAGGCCGCCAGCTGCAGGGCGACACCAAAGGATCCGCAGCCGCCATCCGCTCGGCAAAATGAAGAGTGCAAGATGGTTATGTAATGCGTGCCATCTTCTCCAAACAGCTGGCGCTGCAGATGCAGGATGGCACCTTTCTCACTTCCCTTGTCTTGTACCCCCATGACATGTGCTTTGGAAATCAGCGTTCCAGTGGCTGGAAGTGGCTGGTGAAACTGCATGCGTTGCTCACCATGTACGACTTTGGTGCGGGTTGCGCCTGTGCGTGGATCCGTCAGCCACGCACCTGGATGACAGAGCACCGCACCCATGGTCGGAACAGTTTGCAATTGCGGCTCGTAGACAAATGGCAGCTCTTGTTTATCCAGCGGGTCACAGCCGAACCCCAGGCTCAATGCATACAGCATGCAGTCTTTGTCTTGGTAGGTAGTGCGAACTTCGGGAAACTGCCAATTCTTCAAATTCTCAATATTCAATGGCATAGGCGTAAATAGCAAAAAAGGCCTTGGCAGGCCTTAGAAGGAGGAGACTTGACTTAAATAGCTTCCCAAGAAATGACATCTTTGGTGCGTTCCAAAGGCGTCAAGCTGTTTTTGAATGCATTGGGCAGCGTGTCAGCGAGGGATGTAACGGACCAGCCTTCGCTGCGGTGCAAGGTACGTACAGGACGTGGCTGGTTATAGAGATAAATTTCGTTGCCGCGCGCACCGAAAATTTGGCCGGTAATGTCTTTGGCCGCATCAGCGCAAAGAAATGCCGCCAAAGGTGCAATTTGCTCTGGTCGCGTGGTTTGGCGGCGTTTTTCCAAATATTTTTCTTGCTCTTCAGGCGATAGACCTGGGACGCTTTCGATCATGCGGCTGAATGCGTGCGGAGCAATGCAGTTGGAGCGAACGCCAAAGCGAGCCATGTCCATGGCAATAGAGCGCGACAAACCCACAATACCGAGCTTGGCGGCCGCATAGTTCGCTTGACCCATGGCACCGATCAAGCCGGACGTAGAGGTCATATGCACCAGTGCACCGCCACCTTGCTCGCGGAAATATGCTGCTGCAGCGCGACTCATGTTGAAAGCACCAAACAAGTGAACCTTGATGACCGATTCAAAATCATTCGGTGTCATCTTGTGGAAAATCGAATCACGGAGAATTCCGGCACTGTTAATGACCGCATCAATGCGACCAAATTCATTGGCACAGGAATTAATAATATTGTTTGCGCTATTCCATTCTGAAACGCTCTCGGTATTTGCAATCGCAATACCACCCATTTGAGTAATTTCATTGACCACTTCTTGGGCTGCAGACAATTTGTCCTGCTCACCGTTCAAAGAAACGCCCAAGTCATTCACGACAACTTTTGCGCCCTCTCTGGCGAGTTCGAGAGCGATGCCGCGGCCGACGCCACCGCTTGCGCCGGTCACAACGATGGCTTTGTCTTTCAGAGTCTGCGTGTTCATAAGGTATGGTTGGTTACAGTGTTCTAGTGCTCATTTTTCGATGAGATGTGCGTCACTATTTTCCGGGATTCTCTTGTGCAGGCTGCGCGCAAAAGTTATGATGGTTTACAAAAACTCAACTCTAAAGTGCAGGTGTGATGAAAATTCCTCCGTTGAATCCTTTTTATGTTTTTTCATTGGTGGCTGAACACCAGAGTTTATTGTTGGTCTCTCAAATATTGGGAGTGACCCAGTCAGCGGTAAGTCGTCAAATATCGGCTTTGGAAGAGTACTATGGTTGCCGATTGTTTAAAAGAAAAAAGCATGGACTGGAGTTGCTGCCGCTTGCAAAAGAACTGGCACAATCATCTTCAGATGCTTTTAATTTGATTTCAAAATCATCGGAAAACTTTGTCAAAGTCTTGCAGAGCAATGAAACCAATGTTGTTATAAAAACTTATACCAGTTTTGCGGGAAATTGGCTTATACCCAACTTGAATGAATTTTGTGCTTTGTATCCGGATATAAAACTGACAATTAAAACGGGGGCTAAGTCAATAGATTTCAAAGGAGATGAAGCTGATATTTCTATACAAATATTGAATAGAGAAAGGCCTGGGTATCAAACCACCTTGTTGTTTGAAGATATGATTGAGCCGGTCTGTTCTCCTGAGTTTTTGGATAAATTTGCTCCAAATAAAAAATTCCCTTCTTCAATTCTAAGAAAAACACTGATATCAACGGATTACAGAGACTTTGATTGGGAAACCTGGATTGAGAAATGTGATTATGCAGAAGATTTCAATCCAGAAAACAAAGTTCAGTTCGCCAATGCCATATTGGCGTGGGATGCAGCAATCAGCGGAATGGGCGTAGCTATGGGGCAGCCAATATTGCTGAACGATAAAATAAGTTCTGGAAAACTAGTGACGCCATTTAATTTGCCTGTAAAGACAGGTCTTAAATACTATGTGATTTTGCCAGAAAAAAATATTAAAAATGGTGCATTGCTTTTCAAAAACTGGCTAATAGAAAAGTTTGCAATTTGAAGTGTCATTACATCAACATTTGATATTTTTAAACAATTTCTGAAGGAAATTATCTGTCATCATTGGGTGTCAGTATAAGAAGTACAAATTAATTATAATGTTTGTGGGTTTTTATAATTAAAGAAATTTTTTTGATGTAGTTGTTGGTTTTTTACTTTCTAAGTAATTCGATATCTTTTAGGGTAAGTATGTGCTTGACATCACATGCCAGAGCTGGTGGGTAATTCTTGTTTTTACAAAAAGTCAAATCACAGCGCATAACAGCAATGTCTCCCAAGTACTAATTTATCTAGTATTTTATGGTGATTTATAAAAAAATCGTAAAACCAAGGAGACAAAAATCATGAGAAGTTGGAAAAGAAATTATTCCGGGGTTGTTTCGCTTTCATTATTGCTGGCGATTTCAATAAATCATGCAAAAGCACAAGAATTCCCAGTCAAACCTATGCAGATGGTTGTTCCGTACGCACCTGGTGGGTCCACAGACTTGGCTGGAAGAATTGTTGCTAAAGCAATTACGGATCAAATTGGCACTGCAGTAGTGATTGAAAATCGTGCTGGTGCTGCAGGCGTGATTGGGGTTGCGCAAGTTTTGAGAGCTGCACCCGATGGCTATGCCAGTGCCTTATCCGGTGTTTCAACAACAGTTTTGCATGAACTTTTGGGGAGGAAGTTACCTTATTCCTCCAAAAAAGACATTAATCCAGTAGCCTACTTGGGGTCCTCAGGTATGGTGCTTATCACGCGTAATGCGTCGCCACTGAATTCTGTAAAGGATATTATTGAAGTTTCTAAAAAGAAGCCGGGGTCTATTGCGGTAGCAACTGCTGGTAATGCATCTCCCGCACACTTGGCAACAGAATATTTGGCTCATCAAACAAACATCCAATTAACTCATATTCCATATACAGGGGATTCAGCTGTATTAAGCGATTTATCGTCCGGTCGAGTGGATATTGCTGTGGTTGGAATCGCCAGTGTTGCGTCGCAGATTAGTGCAGGATCACTCAAAGCGATTGCTATTACATCAAGCAAAAGATTGGCCTCGCTGGCGAATGTGCCAACCGTAGCGGAATCAGGAATTGAAGGTTATGAAGCAGATATTTGGAATTTGCTGGTATTGCCCAAGGGGACTCCCGTAGTTGTGGATGAAAAATATAACAAAATTATTAACCAAGTGATGCAGAAACCAGAGGTGATGGAGCAATTGTTGAAGCTTGGAATGATCACTAAAACAATGAATCTGAAAGAAATTAATGGATTTGTTGAGAATGAAAGAAGTAAATGGGCGAAGGTCATTTCTGACGCAAGAATTCAAATTGATTAAGTACTGAAAATAAATAATGAATACGTCTATTAATATCAGAAATCCACGTACCGGGCATTACGACTACACGCTGAATTGCACTTCCAAGCAAGAACTAGAAGCTACAGCGAAAACACTCCGCAACAACCAAGTGAATTGGCAGGCGATAGGGTTTGAAAAAAGATTGGAAATACTCTCTGCTTGGAGTGAAGAGGTCAAGAAAGACCGCGATGTCATCCTCGAAGCACTGATCTGCGATACAGGGCGGCTTGCTGAGTCCGAGATGGAAATGCTGCGACTGCCCACGAGCATTGCGAAGCTGGGAGTTTTGGCCAAAGAAGTGTTCGCGCAGCGCAGCCATCACCTGCGTTCGATGCCCGCGGTAGAGATTCAAGGTGACTTGTCGCCTTACCCCTTGGTAGGTGTGATCAGTCCTTGGAATTTCCCGCTGTCGAGTTCCTTGTTGGACACGATTCCAGCGCTGGTTGCAGGGTGCGCAGTCATCGTCAAACCCAGTGAATTTACGCCTCGGTTTGTTCAACCACTGCTGGCCACACTCGCGCGTGTACCGGAGATGGCGGCCGTGTTGCAGTATGTGCAAGGCCATGGGGACATCGGCGCAGAGCTCATTACCAAAGTGGATGCGATTTGTTTTACGGGCAGCGTAGCGACTGGCCGCAAAGTTGCGGAGGCTGCGGCGCGCAATTTTATTCCGGCATGTTTGGAACTCGGTGGCAAAGATCCTGCAATTGTTACCGCAGATGCAGACTTAGACTTGGCAGTGGCGGCTATTGCAAAGGGCGCATTGTCGAATGCGGGTCAAGTTTGTGTTTCTATTGAACGTGTATATGTGGATGAAAGAGTTGTGCATTCATTCACTGGGAAGTTGCTTGAAAAAATCAAGGAATTCAAATTGGCATATCCCACCATCCACGATGGAAATATAGGGCCAATCATTCAGGAGAACCAAGTTGGCGTCATTAACAGGCAGCTGGATGATGCCATCTCAAAAGGTGCAAAAATTGCATCCGGTGGGCATGTGCAAGAGATCAATGGCGGTTATTGGGGGGCACCAACTATTGTGACAGATGTCAATCATGCTATGTCTTTGATGACTGAAGAAACATTTGGGCCAATTATTCCAGTAATGGCTTACGCGTCTTTGCAAGAGGCCATTGATTTGGCGAATGATTCAGAATATGGATTAAGCGCAGCAGTTTTCTCTAAGCATGCGGAAGATGCGATTTCGATTGCTCAAAAGCTTGAGGTAGGCGCCGTCAGCATCAATGGGACGGGGTACGGTACGGCAGCAATTGGTGAAGGTAATGAGCTTGAAAAGCATGCGTTTAAACAATCAGGCCTCTCTGGGTCAAGATTGGGTTATGACTCAATTTACCGTTTCACCCGAAAAAAATCTTACCTGATCAACCGTTCTGCTTGAAAGAAATTGAAAATGATTAATTTTAAAAATAAAGTTGTTTTTGTCACTGGTGCCAGTGGCGGCATTGGGGGGCAAGTCGCTAAAGAGTTTGCCAAGCTAGGTGCCGATATCATTTTGCATGACTTTGGCATGAAAGAAAAGGCGCTGAAGTTACAGAAAGAAGTTGAAAATTTGGGTGTTCGTTCCATCTTGGTTGAAGGCGATTTGACCAAGCCGGATGAAGTTAAATCTATTATAGAAAAGATAAAAAGTGCTTTTGGTAAAGTGGATGTACTTGTCAACAATGCAGGCGCATCACCAAATAAAATGCCTTTTTTAGATCTGCCTGTAGATGCTTGGGATCGGGTAATTAATATTAATTTGCGCTCAGTTTTTCTGGTGACGCAAGTTTGTTTGCCTTTGCTGAAAAAATCTGAAAAAGGGCGAATTATCAATATCAGCTCTACGGCTGCGCGCAATGGTGGTGCAGTGGGTGGGTCGGCTTACTCAGCTTCCAAAGGTGCGGTCAGCTCTTTGACCAAAGCTTTCGCCAAGGATTTCGCCGCTTACGGTATTCAAGTGAATGCGGTTGCACCTGGTCTGATTGATACTGCCTTTTACGGAGACATCAACGTCGCCGATAAATATGCAGAGCGTATTAAAGCAATCCCGTTGGGGCGTGTTGGTCAGCCTCTTGATATTGCTGGACCGGTGGTGTTCTTGGCTTCGAGCATGGCGGATTACATTACTGGTGAGGTTCTGGAGGTCAGCGGTGGCCTGCCTTTAATGGCCTGACCTTGCCCTGCATCGTGCGGCTGTTCTGTGGCAGCAGTGATCACTGCTTCGTACACAGGCGGCCGCTTTCTCCTCGGACCAGCATCGACTGCAACACTTCACGCACGTAGCCGTTCATCAGGATCGATGCAGGCATTCACTGCGGTGTGGCCATCTGCCAGTGCGGTAGTAAGCTGCCAAGGCAACGTTGTCGGTGAGTGCCTCAGCACAATACCAACACAGCTGTTCTCACCGGGCACACACGCAAGGAGCCATCGGATGTCAAAGAAGATTTTTGTGAACCTGCCAGTAGCAGATCTGGCCAAGGCCACGGTTTTTTACCAAGCCCTCGGTTTTGAGAAGAATGCACATTTTTCTAACGATCAGGCCAGTGCAATGGTCTGGTCCGATGCCATCCATGTGATGCTGCTGGATCAGCGTTTTTACGCGACGTTCACCAACAAAACCATCATTGACGCGCACCAGGTCAGCGGTGCCTTGCTGTGCCTGTCCTTTGACAGCGGGGAGGCTGTAGACGCTATCCATCGCCAGGCCTTGGCTGCAGGCGGTCGTGAGACGCGGGCGCTGAAAGCACAGGAGGGAATGTATGGCGGTGCATTCGATGATCTGGACGGCCACGGCTGGGAGACTTTCTGGATGGACATGCAGGCAGCGGGCTGCGCTGATGCGTGAGTAGGCTGGTGACCCTGCAAGATGTCCAGCCCTGGTGAGCCATGGCTGTTCACCATGGGAATGGGGACGATGGACCCTGAAGACAGCCTCGCCGGTGTGCCGCCCGCGAGGCTTTTTGCTGTGTGGCGCACAGAGGCCATAAGGCCATGACAACGAGCTGGGCGCTGCAGCACGGCATGGACGGTGGCACCGTCTGCCACAATCGGTGCTGAGCCCATGGACAGGCATTGCGCGATAGTGGCGCAGGCTTTTTACTGCTTGCGTTGCTATTGAGGGAACGCAATGGCGCTGTGACACTCCATCTTTGCTATGCGTTTTTTTGCTTCCATTCCTGAGTTTTTTCGCGACAACTATCCTTCTTCTGAGCGACTTGGCGTGCCTGTGGCGCGCTGGCGGCAGAGTATTTACCGCACGGTGTTCGAGTCCAACTCGGAGATGGGCAAGCGCTTTGAACGGCGTCTGACGCTGGCCATCATTTTGAGTCTGGTGGTGGTCATTGCGCACAGCATTCCATCCATTGCAGGGCATTGGCAGCTGTACTACCTGCTGCGTGCACTGGAGTGGGTGTTTACGTTGGGTTTTACGGTCGAATATGTGCTGCGGCTGATTTCGGTGCGCCACCCCTTGCGCTATGCGCTGAGTTTTTATGGGTTGGTCGATTTGCTGGCCATCGTGCCCACTTATCTGGGCATGTTCTACCCTGAGGCGCATTTCCTGGCTGCCGTGCGCGCACTGCGCCTGGTGCGCACCTTCCATATTTTCCCGGTGCTGCGCCAGTTTCTGGATGAGTACCTCATGCTGGGCCAGGCGCTCAAGGCCAGTGCGCGCAAGATTTTTGTGTTCCTCAGTGTGGTGGCCCTGATTGTGTTTGTCATGGGCACGCTGATGTATGTGATTGAGGGGGCCGAGAACGGCTTTACCAGTGTGCCCATCGGCATTTACTGGGCCATCTCGACCGTCACCACGGTGGGCTACGGGGATGTCACCCCGTCGACGGCCATTGGGCGCATCTTTGCTTCCATCATGATGCTGCTGGGCTGGGGCGTACTGGCCGTGCCCACCGGGATTGTGGGGGCCGAGCTCTCGCGCAGCGTCGGCACCAAGGCCCGACGCAAGGGGGGGGAGTGCGAGGTCTGCGGCCTGGCGCGCCATGAAGAGGATGCCCGTTTTTGCCGCCGCTGCGGCACACGGCTAGAGGCCGCAAGCAGCATGCCGCGCGCTTCGGCCCCAGCCAACCCAGTTGGCACCGCAGCTGCAGGATCGCCGCAACCCGCTGCGGCCAGCGATGCGGCGCCCGCAGCTTCCACTGCGGAAGGTGCCCGCACAGAGACGGCGTAGAAAGTTTAATAGCTGTCAGCGCTTTCTCTATAAGCGCTGGCATGTGATTGGACGGATAAAAGCAGGAGTCAGCTTTGGTGTGATGTGGACTGGCTTAGCTTGCATCTGCACGCTTTCACTAGCGAGGGTGGTGTGTCGGCGCAACGCCGTGGGGCGGCAGGCCCCGCATTGCTCCTCGTTTCGTATTGTTTTTCCAGGGAAGACCCATGTTATTTAGTCCTTACCAATTGGGCGCGCTGCAGCTGCCCCACCGCATCGTGATGCCACCGATGACCCGCTCGCGTGCCGCGTCGGGTGATGTGGCCACGCCATTGATGGCCGAGTACTACGCGCAGCGTGCTGGCGCGGCGCTGATCATCAGTGAGGGCACCCAAATTTGCCCTGAAGGCCAGGGCTACGCCTGGACGCCCGGTATTTACAGTGCGCAGCAGGTGGCAGGCTGGAAGCGCGTGACGGAGGCTGTGCACGCTGAAGGTGGGCGCATTTTTGCGCAGCTGTGGCATGTGGGGCGTGTCTCGCACGTGGACTTGCAGCCCGGTGGCGCAGCGCCCGTGTCGTCATCCGCCTTGCAGGCCGAAGGCGTGAAGGTATTTGTCGACCCCGAGCGCCGTGGCTGCGAAGTGGGCGTTGGCGGTGTGGGTGGCATGGTGCAGCACAGCATGCCGCGTGCGCTGCGTGAAGACGAGATCCCTGCCATCGTGGCGCAGTTTGCCCAGGCCGCGCGCAATGCGCTGGAGGCGGGCTTTGACGGGATTGAGCTGCATGCGGCGAATGGCTACCTGATCAACCAGTTCATTGACTCGCAGGCCAACCAGCGCAGCGATGGTTATGGAGGCACTTTGCCAAAGCGTCTGCGCTTGCTGCAGGAAGTGACGCAGGCCGTGATTGCCGTGCTGGGCAAGGAGCGTGTGGGCGTGCGCCTGGCGCCGTTGACCACGCTCAATGGCGCGGTGGACGACACGCCCCAGGCCACCTACCTGGCTGCGGCCAAGTTGCTCGACGGGCTGGGTGTGGCCTACATCCACATTGCCGAGGTCGACTGGGAAGATGCACCGGAGATGCCGCTGGCGTTCAAAGAAGCGCTGCGCATGGTCTACGGCGGCACGCTGATTTACGCGGGCAAGTACACCCAGGAAAAGGCCGAGGCCGCATTGCAGGCGGGCTGGGCGGATTTGATTGGCTTTGGCCGCCCCTATATTGCCAACCCCGACTTGCCACAGCGCCTGCAGCGTGGCCTGCCATTGAACGCTGCGGATGGCGACACCTTCTTTGGGGGTGGCGCACGGGGGCTGACGGATTACCCGCGTGCTGGCGTGTAAACGGGCTTGGCACCAGGCACATGGGGTGTACGGGGTGAAGGGCCATTCGTGGCAAGATCCAAGGTTTTGGAAAACAGGGGTGAGGCAATGCGCATGAAGCAGTGGCTGTGGGCCGTGGTCGGAGCGGTCGCGCTGGCAGGTTGTGCCAGTTCGGGCAAGAAAGAGGGCACGCAAGGCGTGGTGCAGGTGCATGTCGACAACGTACAGCGCGTGACCACAATTGACTTCCCGCCGCAGCTGATTGACTGTGGCCGCACGGCACGTTGCCCCACTTTGGGGGCGCGCTGGAGCAGTGCGACCCCTAACCGTGCCACCTTGCTGGTGGGCACCTGGGGTGGCCAGGCCAAGGTGGAGTCGATTGAGTTCAATGCCCGCCCGTATGCGCCTCTGCGTGTGCGCTCGCTCGCCAAGGACGGTGCGGATATGCCTGGCGTCACAGCCTTTGTGGTGCCCATGGAGACGATGGAGCGCGTGGCTTTTGGCAAAAGCGCCTGGGTGCGCGTGAGCACGGACGGCGGCGTGATTGAAGAGTCGATGTACACCGGCGAGCGCAGCAGCCCTGCTGCCGACGCTTTCAAACGCTTGGTGTTTGAGGCGTACAAAGGCACGGACAAGGAAGTTTCCATGGGCCTGAGTGGCCTGTTTGGTGACAAGCCCTACGAGCTCAACTACGGAAAATAAGAGCAGCTAGCGCCTGTACTTCAAGCTTTTCGTGCTGGTATGGTAAGGAAGTGCTTGAAAAGCAGGCGCTTGCTGCTCATGAATACATAGCTGCTGCACTGGCAGTCATGTGTTTTTGGCATGGTTATCGCCAGCGCAGGCGTGGCTGTGCCGCTATTTCGGGCATCATTGTGGGTTAGCCCCAGGCTCGTCGATATAACCAAAGCCTCTTATTACTTAAGTATTGCTTCTTTGGTTTATTTATATCTGCGCGTTACATTTCAACATCTTATTTTTTAAAGAGCACGTGGCCAGCCTTGGCCCGGCGCGTGCTGCAGCGAATTACATGATCGACATTCGGGATTTGTCCCTGACTTATCAAGGCTCCAAGGGGCCGGTCGAAGCGCTCAAGCACATCAACCTGCATATTGAGCAGGGGGAGATTTTCGGCATCATCGGCCGCTCTGGCGCGGGCAAAAGCTCTTTGGTGCGCTGCATCAACTTGCTCAACCGCCCCACATCGGGCCAGATGGTGGTGGACGGCCGTGACCTGATGACCCTCAGTGACGCGCAGCTGCGCGCCGCGCGCCATGAAATTGGCATGGTGTTCCAGCATTTCAACCTGCTGTCTTCGCGCACCGTGTATGACAACGCCGCACTGCCGCTGGAGCTGGCTGGCATGTCCAAGGCCGAAATTCAGCAGCGCATTGACCCGCTGCTGGAGCTGGTGGGCCTGTCGCACCTGGCGGACCGCTACCCCTCGCAAATCTCTGGCGGTCAAAAGCAGCGCGTGGGCATTGCGCGTGCGTTGGCATCCAACCCCAAGGTGCTGCTGAGCGATGAAGCCACTTCGGCGCTGGACCCCGAGACCACCCGTTCCATTCTGGACTTGCTGCGCAAGGTGAACCGCGAGCTGAAGGTGACGGTGGTGCTGATTACCCACCAGATGCAGGTCATCAAGCAGATTGCAGACCGCGTGGCCGTGATCGATGCCGGTGAAATTGCCGAAATGGGCTCGGTCATTGACGTGTTTACGCAGCCCCAGCAAAGCATCACCAAGAGCCTGATCGACGAGATCGTGCCCCAGGAGCTGCCTTCCAGCGTGCTGGACCGCGTGCGTGCCCTGGCCCAGCGTTTGCCTGAAGGGCAAAGCGGCCAGCTGCTGCGCCTGTCGTATGCGGGCGAGAGCGCGTATGAGCCCATCTTGTCGCACCTGATTCGCACCCTGGGTCTGGACCTGTCCATCCTGCACGGGCAGATCGATGAAATTCAGGAGCAAACCTTTGGCTCGCTGGCGGTGTATGCCAGCGGTGATGCAGCCAAGATTGACGCAGCCATCAGCCACTTGAAGAACAGCGGCGTGGTGGTGCAAGTGGTGGAAGTGAAGGGCTAAGCGATGTTCGAGAATTTTTCTGAAATGATGATCGAGTTGTTCATCGACTCGTTCTGGGAGACGCTGATCATGGTCGGCATCTCCGGCCTGCTGGGCGGTGTGATTGGTATTCCGCTGGGCGTGTTCCTGCGCCTGACCGACAAGGGAGGCGTGCTGCAAAACGCACCGCTGAACAATTCGGTGGGCTGGGTGGTGAATGCGGTGCGCTCCACCCCCTTCATCATCTTGCTGGTGGCCATCATTCCGTTCACGCGCCTGATCACGGGCTCGTCCATCGGCACATGGGCGGCTGTGGTGCCGTTGACCATTGCGGCTGCACCGTTCATTGCGCGCCTGGTGGAGACTTCGCTGCGCGAGGTGGACAACGGCCTGGTTGAAGCTGCGCAATCCATGGGTGCGACCACCAGCCAGATCGTCTGGAAGGTGTTGCTGCCTGAAGCGATGCCCGGCATCGTGGCGGGCCTGACGATCAGCTTTGTGAGCTTGACGGGTTACTCGGCCATGGCCGGTGCCATCGGTGGTGGCGGTCTGGGTGACTTGGGTATCCGCTATGGCTACCAGCGTTTCCTGCCCGACATCATGCTGGCGGTGGTGATCATTCTGATCTTCTTTGTGCAAGCGATTCAAAGCCTGGGTGACTGGGTGGTGCGCCGCATCAGCCACAAGTAATCCTGCACCGCGCAGATGAAGCAGCCCGCCAGGTTTCTGGCGGGCTTTTTTGTGCCTGTACGCTGGGCGCGGGCTAGGGCTGTTGTCTGCAATGTGTTGCGTGCGGGCACGGTGAGTGGTGAGGCGACTCACACGTACGAGCTTGCATGGGCAGAGGTGCAGACAGCGTTCAAGTGGGCGAGGTGAGGGTTCAGGCTGGTGCATGCATGCGCTGCAGGTGCGCTTCGCACGGATGAGTACATCCCGATGAGCATCCACTGCGGTGTTGTCTGCAGGCTTAAGAGGGGGCACTGCACAGGCAAAAAAAGACCCGGGTCAAAGCCCGGGTCAAGAATGACAGTGTGCACGGCCCACGCCGCAGATGCGGCGTGGGCAAGACGTCGGATTTACTCCTGATCGTCAGAGAAATGGTGCTGTGGTGTGGGCTTGCGGAAGCCCTTGGTCAGCCAGGCCAGGTAAATGATGCCGATGGCTGCCCAGGCGATACCGGCCTTGAGCGAGGTGTCTTCCACTTCCAGCCACAGCGCACCGATGGAGATAAAGCCCAGCAGTGGCACGACGAAGAAGTTCAGGAAGTCCTTGGGGGTCTTCAGGCGGCCATCACGGAAGCCGTAGCTGCAGATCACCGACAGGTTCACAAAGCTGAAAGCCGTCAGTGCGCCGAACGAGATCAGAGCAACCACGAATTCCAGGCTCATAAAGCCTGCAGTCAGGCAGATCACGCCCGCCAGCCAGATGTTCAGCGAAGGGGTGAAGTTCTTGGGGCTGATGTAGCCGAAGAACTTCTTGGGCAGCACGCCGTCGCGGCCCATCACGTACATCAGGCGCGAGACACCGGCGTGGGCCGAGATGCCCGAAGCCATCACGGTCACGATCGCGAACGCAAGCACCACAGACTGAAAGAACGCACCGCCGACCAGCAACAGGATTTCAGGCTGGGTTTCGTCCACCAGCTCGAAGTACTGCTCGGGGTTGCCGGGGAAGTACAGCTGCATGAAGTAGGTGGAGGCGATGAAGATCAGGCCCGAGATCAGCGCGGTCAGGAAGATGGCGCGGGGCAGGGTCTTCTTCACATCCTTGGTTTCTTCGGCCAGCGAGCTCAGCGAGTCAAAGCCGGTGAACGAGAAGCACAGGATGGTGGCGCCGGTGATCAGGGCACCAATTTCAGTGCTGGCGCTCCAGAAGGGGTTGAAGCTCCACAGCGCATCGGCACCTTGCTCGGCAATATCGCCCAGGGCGTTTTGGCCTGCGTACAGCTTGGTGTAGATGAGGTAGGTGAAGATAGCGATGACCAGAATTTGGACCACCACGATCAGGCTGTTGAAGTTGGCCACAAAGCGTGCACCACGCAGGTTCACGCCCACCATCAGTAGCGACAGACCAATGATCCAGACCCAATGGTTCACATCGGGGAAGAGTTCAGTGAGGTAGATGTTGGCCAGCAAGATGTTGACCATGGGGGACAACAAGTAATCCAGCAACGAGGACCAGCCCACCATGAAACCCGCATTGGGGTGGATGGACTTTTGCACATAGGTGTACGCAGAACCCGAGGAAGGGTGTTTGCGGATCATGTGGCCGTAGCTGATCGATGTCAGCAACACGGCGATCAACGCAATCATGTAAGACGTGGGTACGTGCTGCAGGCTGTCTCTCGACACCATGCCGAACGTATCCAGCAGCGTCATGGGCTGGATGTACGCCAGGCCGATGATGATGACTTGCCACAGGACAAGTGTCTTTTGGAGTTTGGCGACTCCATGGGAATCATGATGGGTGGTCAATTTACTTCTACCTCTTGAAAGATCAGGGAGCGGTGAACTCGGGTGGCTTCGCCTTGGGGCGATCGGGCAGCTGTGTCATATGCAGCGCGTGGTTGGAAAAACGGTGTGTGCTTCTGTCAGGCATAAAAATCGGCCTCTGTGGGCCTGTTTTCTTCGTGAAATACCGCAAGCGGCGTCGGCTTCATGCGGGCATGGAGCTGGGCAGCTGCGATGTAAAAGCCCCGCTATGAAGTGACGCATAGCGGGGCTTTTGAAATCGCTCACGCGCATGCCGCTGCGGTGGCCGGAAGGCCAGAGCGCTGGCGTGCGCGATTCGGGGCGGATTTTAGCACCTCGTGTTGCCATGTAACAGTCTCAAAAAGTCCACGGTTTGGCCACAAGGATTCTTTGTTTTCATAGCTGCAAGCGCTCGCATAACCTGGGTTCCAGGTCAATTTCTTGCTGAATGAAAGCAAGGGCAAGCGCAAGCAGCTCTCTTTTTCTGTAAAGAAAAAGCCCTTGGCGGCTGCCAAGGGCTTGCAACATATATGCCAGGGCTGGCGGATGCGCAGGACTAGAAGCCCAGCAGCACCGAGCCTTGGAATTGCTTGTCTACGAAGGCGCGGGTCGATTCCGACTGGTAGGCCTTGACCAGCTTGGAGGCCCAAGGCTGCTTCACATCGGCTTCACGCACGACCAAGAGGTTGACGTAGGGGCCATCTGCGCGCTCCAGCACAATGGCGTCCTTCTTGGGGTTCATGCCGGCGGACATGGCGAAGTTGGTGTTGATGGCCGAGGCATCCAGGTCATCCAGCGAACGGGGCAGCTGCGCGGCATCCAACTCCACAAACTTCAGCTTCTTGGGGTTCTCCACCACGTCCAGCGGTGTGGCCTTCAGGCCTGCGCTGGGCTTGAGCTTGATCAGGCCTTGCTCTTGCAGCAGCAGTAGCACGCGACCACCGTTGGTGGGGTCGTTAGGGATGCCGAACTTGGCGCCTTGCTGCAGGTCGCTGAGCTTTTTGACCTTCTTGGAATACAGGCCGATGGGGAAGTTGACGGTGTTGGCCAGCTTCACGATCTTGTAGCCGCGGTCCTTGATCTGGGCATCCAGGTAGGGGCCGTGCTGGTAGCTGTTGGCGTGCAAATCGCCTGCCACCAAAGCCGCGTTGGGCTGCACGTAGTCGCTGAACTCAATGATTTGAATTTTCAAACCATCTTTTTCGGCCACTTGCTTGACGTGCTCCATGATCTGGGCGTGAGGGCCTGCCGTGACGCCTACCTTGATGGCATCTTGGGCCTGCACGTGGAATGCGCCAGCAGCTGCAACAGCCAATGTCGCTTGAATGAATAGACGTTTGTGGAGCATCTCGAACTCTCAAAAGAATGGATACCGCACTGTAATGCGGCTTTCATATGTTTTTTGAGAATATATTTTTATTTTTATATATTTATTCATAATAAGAGTGCGGGGCGCCCTATGCGCTGCAACCCTGTGAGAGTCGTCAATTAAACGTTGTACTCGGGGACGGTGGGCTTGGGCAGCGCCATCACCCGGTAGGCCACCACGTCCAAGGCGGGGTAGCTGATGTCTTGGCGATCGGTCCAGACCTTGGGGGTGATGGGGCCAACCAAAGACACCACATCGCCTTCCAGCAGGTCGCGCAACTGGCTGCAGGGTACGGGGTCAAACGCCACCACGTTCACAAACAGGCTGCTGGGGCCGTCGCCCGTATTGGCGCGCAGGCCGCCGTCACCTACCGTAGCGCGCATGCGGGCTACCATGAAAGTCTTGCCAAAACGGTCGGTGCGCTCGCTGGGGTCGGTGGTCAAACGTCCGGTAATCAAACCTTCGATCATTTTTCTATTGCTCTTTGCTGCCTGTGCGATCAGGCTAAAAATAAAAATGAAAAACAAAAAGGGCTAACAGCGAACTGTTAGCCCTTTTCTATATCAATGGTCGGCGTGGCGGGATTCGAACTCGCGACCCCTTGCACCCCATGCAAGTGCGCTACCAGGCTGCGCTACACGCCGACAAGACCTAGATTATATGCCGAAAAAATGCTGCATCAGAAGTCGCGGCGATCTTTTCGGATTTCGGCCAACATGCCGGCCCCTGTGCTGCATGCAGCAGTTCAATGAGCCAGACAAGCCTACCATTCTAACGAACTTCTGCATGTCAGTGGGTGAGTGGGGGGAAGCTGCTGTCAGCCTGTTGAAGGGATCTTGATGGGCATCAAGTGGTGCAGGCGCGGGGCTTGGTTTTCCAGGTGCATGTTCTAGGATGGTGTGGACTGCGTTGCAAGGATGTGGCGCTGCGTTGAAACAGACAACACCGCAAGGAGAACACGTATGGGCATGATGAAAGCCGCTGCATTCTTGGGCAAAGGGCGCATTGAGATCGTTGAGAAGCCAATTCCCAATGTGGGCCCCAACGATGCACTCATTCGCATCACGACCACCACCATTTGCGGCACCGATGTGCACATTCTCAAAGGCGAATACCCCGTTGAGCAGGGTTTGACCGTGGGCCACGAGCCCGTAGGCGTGATTGAAAAACTGGGCAGTGCCGTGCAAGGCTACACCGAGGGGCAGCGTGTGATTGCCGGTGCCATTTGCCCCAACTTCAACAGCTATGCGGCGCAAGACGGCTACCCCAGTCAGGACGGGAGCTACCTGGCTGCGCGCGGCCTGTGTGGGTGTCATGGCTACAAGGCGACCGCAGGCTGGCGCTTTGGCAATCTGATTGATGGCACGCAAGCCGAGTACGTGCTGGTGCCGGATGCGCAAGCCAATCTGGCACCCATCCCTGGTGGGTTGACCGACGAACAGGTGCTGATGTGCCCGGACATCATGTCCACGGGCTTTGCCGGCGCGGAAAACGCCCACATCAAGATTGGCGATACGGTGGTGGTGTTTGCACAGGGCCCAATTGGCCTGTGCGCCACGGCGGGCGCGCGCTTGCTGGGCGCCACCACCATCATTGCGGTGGATGGCAATGACCACCGTCTGGGGATCGCCAAGCGTTTGGGGGCCGATGTGACGCTGAACTTCCGCGATGTGGATGTGGTCAGCGAAGTGCTCAAGCTCACGGGGGGCAAAGGTGCCGACAGCTCCATTGAAGCGCTGGGCACGCAGGCAACGTTTGAGCAAGCCATGAAAGTGATCAAGCCGGGGGGCACGCTCTCCAGTTTGGGGGTGTACTCCGAAGATCTGAAGATCCCGCTGTCTGCGTTTGCGGCTGGGTTGGGGGACCACACCATTCGCACTGCACTGTGCCCCGGCGGCAAGGAACGGATGCGCCGCCTGATGAACGTCATCGGGTCGAGCCGCTTGGATTTGGGTGCGTTGGTGACCCATGAACGCAAGCTCGACGATATCGTTGAGGCCTACGACCTGTTCGCCAATCAGCGCGACGGGGTGCTGAAGATTGCGATCAAGCCGTAAAGCCAGGGGCTGCGCCCACAAAAAAGCCACCGCAAGGTGGCTTTTTTTATCGGTCCGGGTCGCTCAGATGTCTTCCAGCAGCGCATAAGGCAGGGGCAGCAGCGAGAGCGGGGTGCCGCTGGCGCTGCCTGCCGTCAGCGCCTCATCGGTTGAGCTGATCTGCATGCTCACAATGGCATCCCAGCCCCCTTGGGGCGCTGGCGCCGCTTGCACCACCGTGCCTGTGGCTTGCTCGCTGTCGCTGGCGGCAAACACTTCGGTGCCCGCTTGCAGGGCCTGGTCTGCGTGCATGATGAAGGCGCGGCGCTTGAGCGTGCCGCGGAACTGGCTGCGTGCCACTACTTCCTGACCGGGGTAGCAGCCTTTTTTGAAATTCACACCACCGACCGATTCGTAATTGAGCATCTGGGGCACAAATTGCTCAAACACGGGCTGCGAGACAGTGGCAACACCGCTGGCAACCTCACTCCACAGCCATTGCTCGGCCGTTAGCGCTGCGGCTTGCGGCGCTGGAGTGCCCACGGGGGCCACCCACAGTGCGCGGGGCTGGTCGGCGGCAGGGTACAGCTGCACCAGGTGGGCATCGCCTTCGGTTTGCAGACTCCAGGGGGCTAGTTCGGGGTGCGGCACGGCGCTGCCTAGCAGGCCCAGCAATTGAAATTCCTGGCTGGCATCGGCCAGCTTGGCTTTGGCGCGCAGCACAAACATGGACAGCAGCTTGAGCGTCTGCGCCAGCAGATCGCGGCTGCAGATCAGCAAAATGTCGTTGGGCGCGCGCTTGAAGCCGATGAAGCTGGCTTGCATGCGGCCCTTGGCCGAGCAAAACGCCGCCAAGCGGGCGTGCTGCAGATCCAGCAGCGCAAAGTCGTTGGTCATCTGACCGTGCAAAAAGCTGGCAGCGTCATCGCCCTGTACGCGAATGACGCCCAGATGAGAAATGGGGGCAATGCCTTGGAGTGTCTGGGTCATGGGTGAATTATGATCCCCGATCTTTTTCATAGGATGCAAAAGGTTGTGCGACGTTTTTTGATGGTGCTGTTGTTGGGGGCTGCATTGGCCGCCATGGTCGGTGGTGCGGCCGCATGGTGGCTGGGTCAGCCACTGCAGATGTCTGCATCCAGCCTGGAGCTGGAGATTGAGCCCGGAACCTCGCCGCGTGGTGTGGCGCAGGCGGTGGTGAATGCCGGGGTGCACACCGATGCACGCTTGCTCTACTACTGGTTTCGCCTGTCCAAGCAGGATCGCCAAATCCGCGCAGGCAACTATGAGCTAACGGCGGGGACTACACCGCGCAGTCTGCTGCAAAAGCTGGTGCGCGGTGAAGAAAGCCTGCGTGCCATCACGTTTGTCGAGGGCTGGACCTTCCGCCAGATGCGCGCGCTCATCGCCAGGGATGAATTCCTCAAGCACGACACGGCTGCCATGAGCGAGGCCGACATCATGACGGCGCTGGGCAAGCCCGGTGTGGCTGCCGAAGGCATGTTCTTCCCGGATACCTATACCTATGCCAAGGGCAGCAGCGAACTGGCGGTGCTGCGCCGTGCCTTGCATGCCATGGAGCGGCGTCTGGATGAGGTGTGGGCGCAGCGGGTGGCTGATACGCCGCTCAAAAATGCCTA
Organism: Comamonas sp. 14P8.1.4; assembly: GCF_057799285.1. NCBI lineage: Bacteria > Pseudomonadati > Pseudomonadota > Betaproteobacteria > Burkholderiales > Comamonadaceae > Comamonas > Comamonas sp. 14P8.1.4. The sequence continues at coordinate 22,327 of NZ_JBYOKN010000016.1, read as the reverse complement.
CGAAGCGCTGATTCTGGCCAGCATCGTGGAAAAAGAAACTGGCAGCGCCAGCGACCGCGGTCAGATCGCTGGGGTGTTCAGCAATCGTTTGCGCGTGGGCATGCGCTTGCAAACCGACCCTTCGGTGATCTACGGCATGGGTGAGTCGTTTGATGGCAACATTCGCCGCAAGGATCTGCAAACAGATACCCCCTGGAACACTTATACCCGCGCAGGCTTGCCACCCACACCGATTGCGCTGCCTGGCAAGGCATCTTTGATGGCGGCCGTGCGCCCGCAGCCGACAAAGGCCTATTATTTCGTGGCGCGTGGCGATGGAAGCAGCCACTTCAGCCCCAGCCTCGATGAGCACAACCGTGCCGTCAACCGCTACATTCGTGGTGGCAACTGAGACTTCATTGACAGTGGTGCGCAGCGGATTGACCGTGCGTGCCGCTGAACCTGTACATAGAGATTCTGTTTTGAACCACACACCCGTGACTGGCCTGTTTATCAGCATTGAAGGCATTGATGGCGCCGGCAAGTCCTCGCACATTGCCGCGATGGCGCAAGCCTTTCAGGACGCAGGCCGTACCGTGACTTTGACGCGTGAGCCCGGTGGCACGCCCTTGGCTGAAAAGCTGCGCAACCTGCTGCTGCACGATGCCATGGACCCATTGACGGAGGCTCTGGTCGCTTTTGCGGCGCGCCGTGACCACCTGGTGAACGTGATTGAGCCTGCACTGGCACGTGGTAACGTGGTGGTGAGCGACCGCTTCACCGATGCGACGTTTGCCTACCAAGGCGCAGGCCGTGGCTTTGATTGGGAGCAGCTTCAAGTTTTGGAGCGCATGGCGCAGACTGGAAGCGGGCTTGATGCCCATTTGATGCGTGAACCTGATTTGACCCTCTGGTTTGATTTGCCCGCCGAAGTTGCGGCGCAGCGCTTGGCGGCCGCCCGTGTGCCGGATCGCTTTGAAGCCCAGCCGCAGGATTTTTTTGCCGCAGTGGCGGGTGGCTATGCACGCCGCTGCGCGCAGGCGCCGCAGCGCTTTGCCCGCATTGATGCCCGCCAGACCCGGGAAGCCGTGTGGCAGCAGGTGGCCAATGTGCTACAGCAGCGCGGCTACCTGCCGCCCGAGCCAGGAGCGCAGGCGTGAGCGGCGCAGGACAATTGGCCCCTTGGCTGGTGCAGCAGCGCCAGGCCTTGCTGGCCCAGCGTGGCCATGCCTGGCTGCTGCAGGGGCCGTCAGGCATGGGGCAGTTTGAGCTGGGAATGGCCATGGTGCGTGCCTGGCTGTGCGAACAGCCCACGGAGCACGGCGCCTGCGGCCAGTGCGCAAGCTGCCACAGCATCGATGTGCATGCCCATGCCGACTTGTGTGTGCTGATGCCGGAAGTCGACATGCTGGAGCGCGGCTGGCCACTGAGCGAAAAAGCCCAGAGCGACATCGACGACAAAAAGCGCAAGGCGAGCAAGGAAATCCGGGTGGACGCCATGCGTGATGCCGTGGAATTCACCCAGCGCACCAGTGCGCGCGGCAGGGGTAAGGCGGTGCTGGTGTATCCGGCAGAGCAAATGAACGCGATCACGGCCAATGCGCTGCTCAAAACGCTGGAAGAGCCGCCGGGTGATGTGCGCTTCATCCTGGCCACGGAAGCGGCTCACCAGTTGCTGCCCACCATTCGCAGCCGCTGCTTGGCGCACACCATGCAGTGGCCGCAGGCGGCAGATATGCAGCAATGGCTGCAGCAGCAGGGCCTGGCTGCCGAGGAGGCTGACGCTTGGTTGCGTGCAGCAGGCGGGCGGCCGCTCGATGCCCTGGCCATGGCGCAGGCGGGCAAGGGGCTGGATGTGTTTCAGCGCTTGCCCAAAGCGGTGGCGGCGGGTGATGTGGCCATTTTTGCCGACATGGCACCGCCTGAAGTGGTGCAATGGTTGCAAAAGCTCTGCCATGACCTGATGTGTGCGGCGCAGGGCGCTGCACCGCGTTATTTTGCGGTGCCTGATTTGCCCAAAGCACCGTCAGCCATGGTGCTGGCACGCTGGGCCAGGTCGCTGGCGCAAGAAGCACGCACGGCAGAACATCCTTTTAATGCGGGTTTGATGACAGAGGCCCTTGCGGCACAGGCACGCACGGTTCTACACTCCAAGCATTAAGCGACTCGACCAAGGTATTCGTGTGATGGATATGCAGACGCCGCCACCCCGTCCCAGTGTTTTGCAGCTGGCCCTCAAAGAAAAAGGGGCTTTGTATGCTGCCTACATTCCGTTGTTTGCCGAAGGCGGTATCTTTGTAGCGACACCCAGAGAGTTCCGCCTGGGCGATGATGTGTATGTGTTGTTGACCTTGCCGGACGACACGCAGCGCTACCCCATTGCTGGCAAAGTCGGCTGGGTCACACCGGCGGGCGCAGGCGGTCATCGCACCCAGGGCATTGGTGTGCGTTTTCCGAAAGACGAAAAATCTACGCAGCTCAAGGCCAAGATTGAGCAACTGCTGGGCGCAGCAATCGCTTCGGAGCGGCCCACGCAGACGCTGTAGGCCAACCACGGTTTTTCTTGCCATGCCGGCTGGGGGCACACCCAGGCCGGCATTGTTTTTTGTACGATCGATTTCTGATGTTTACCGATTCCCACTGCCATCTGAATTTTCCGGAGCTGTCCGCCAATCTGCCTGCCATTCAGGAGGCCATGGCGCAGGCGCAGGTCACGCGCGCCATGGTGATCTCTTGCACGATGGAAGAGTTCCCCGATGTGCACGCCCTGGCCACCCAGCACGAGAACCTGTGGTGCACCGTCGGCGTGCATCCTGATACCGAGCATATGACCGAGCCCAGCGTGCAAGATCTGGTGGAGCGTGCGGCGCTGCCGCGCGTGGTGGGCATTGGCGAGACGGGGCTGGATTACTACGGTATGGAAGACCGCAAGGGCGGTCGCACCATTGCCGATATGGAATGGCAGCGTGAGCGTTTTCGCACCCACATTCGTGCAGCCCAGCAGTGTGGCAAGCCGCTGGTGATTCACACCCGTGCGGCGCAGGAAGACACGATTCGTATCCTCCAGGAAGAGGGTGAAGACGGCAGCACGGGCAGTGCGGGCGGCGTGTTCCACTGCTTTACCGAGAGCCTGGAAGTGGCCAAGCAAGCGCTGGACCTGGGCTTTTACATCTCGTTTTCCGGCATCGTGACCTTCAAAAGCGCGCAGTACCTGCGCGATGTGGCGGCCTTTGTGCCAGCCGACCGCATCTTGATTGAGACGGACAGTCCCTATCTGGCGCCCGTGCCTTATCGTGGCAAGACAAATACGCCTGCTTATGTGCCTTTTGTGGCCCAACAAGTGGCGCAGGTGCGCGGCCTGACCGTGGAAGATGTGGCGCACTTGACCAGCACTAACTTTGACCGTTTGTTTACAGGGGTAGTGACCGGATGAAACGACGTACGCTGCTGCAATCACTGCTGGCCGCAGGGCTGAGCGGCGCGCTGCCGCTGGTGCATGCCGATGCGGCAGCGAACTGGCAAACCGCCATCATTCGCGATAACTACGTCACGGTGCGCAAGCTGTTGCAGCAGGGGATGGACCCCAATACGCCAGACGAGCACGGCCGGCCTGCATTGGCCAAGGCCATGCAGCTGGATTCGCTGCGGGTGGCGCAAGAGCTGATCAAGGCCCCGGGCGTGCGCATTGATGCGGCCAGCCCTTCCGGCGAAACCGCGCTGATGCACGCCTGCATCAAAGGCCATCTGGATGTGGTGCAGCAGTTGCTGGCCATGGATGCGCGGGTGAATCAGCCCGGCTGGACGCCGCTGCATTACGCGGCCAGCGCCGATCATGAACACAGCCTGGCCATTGCCACACTGCTGTTGGATCGCCATGCGTACATTGATGCAGAGTCGGCCAACAAAAGCACGCCCTTGATGCTGGCCGCGCAATACGGCTCGCAGGCCATGGTGCAACTGCTGCTGGATGCGGGCGCCGATGTGCAGTTGCGCAACCAGCTGGGGCTCAGCGCGGTAGATTTTGCCCAGCGTTCCGAGCGTGAGTACATGGTGCGCCTGCTGCAGACGGCGCAACAGGCCACGCGCCGCTCCAAAGGCAGCTGGTAACCCGCTGCATTCAAAAAAATAGCGCCTTGCGCTGGTATTTCTTGCACTTGCAAAGCATTGGATGCTGAAAGTGAAGATTGACCAGCGCAAGGCGCTATGTTTTTTTGAGCTTTAGTGGCTGGTGTGCGCCTGCAGGCGTGCGTACAAACCATTCAACGCCAGCAATTCGGCGTGTGTACCTTGCTCGGCAATGCGCCCGCGCTCCATCACCACCACGCGGTCCGCGTGCTCAATGGTGGACAGGCGGTGGGCAATCACCAAGGTGGTGCGCCCCTGCATCAGGGTCTGCAGCGCTTGCTGCACCAGGCGCTCGGATTCGGTGTCCAGGGCCGATGTGGCCTCATCCAGAATCAGCACGGGCGCGTTTTTGTACAAGGCGCGCGCAATCGCCAGGCGCTGGCGCTGGCCGCCAGACAGCTGGGCGGCGTTGTGGCCCACCTCGGTGTGAATCTCCTCGGGCATCTGGCGCACATGGCTGGCCAGGTTGGCCGCCTCTAGGCAGGACCACACGCGTGCTTCATCTACTTCAGCGCCTAGTGCCACATTGGCGGCGACGGTGTCGTTGAACATCACCACGTCCTGGCTGACCATGGCAAATTGCTGGCGCAGATACTGCAGATCCCAGTCCGGCAGGGCGACGCCATCCATGCGCACCTCACCCGTGGTGGGGTTGAGGAAGCGGGGCAGCAGGTTGACCAGGGTGGTCTTGCCCGCACCGGAAGGTCCCACCAGGGCGACCACATCGCCAGGGCGCACTTGTAAATTCACGCCCGCCAGTGCGGCCGCTTTGTCGTCGCCAAAGGACACGCCCACATCGCGCAACTCAATGGCACCTTGCACAGGATGGGGTTGCTGCGTGCCGCTTTGTTCGGCACTGCTGTCTTCCATCAGGGCCAGGCCACGCTCCAGTGCAGCCACACCACGGGTGATCGGGTTGGCCACATCGGCCATGCGGCGCAGGGGGGCAATCAGCATCAGCATGGCACTGATGAAGGCCACAAAGCTGCCAACGGAGACGTTCTCACTGCGGCCTTGCCACAGCGCAATGCAAATCACGGCCGACAGAGCCACGGCGGCCATCAGCTGGGTGGTGGGTGTCATGGCCGCAGAGGCGATGGTGGACTTGATGTTGAGTTTGCGCAGTTGGCGACTCAGTTCCACAAAGCGCGTGGCCTGTGCCTGTTGCGCGCCGTGCAGTCGCACCATGCGGTGGGCCAGCACGTTCTCTTCCACCACATAGGCCAGGGCATCGGTGGACTGCTGGCTGCTTTTGGTGATGCGGTACAGGCGCTTGGACAGCGTTTTCATGATCCAGCCCACCGCTGGCACGATGAAGGCCACCGCCAAGGTCAGCTGCCAGTTCAAATACAGCAGGTAACCCAGCAGGGCCACCAAGGTAAAACCATCGCGCGAAATGGCCAAGAACGCTTGCACCAGTTGCGTGGCGCCGGTTTGCACCTCGTACACCACGGTGTTGGACAAGGCACTGGCCGATTGCTTGGAAAACAGATCCATCTGCGCGACCTGCACGCGCTCGAACAAATCCTTGCGCAGGCGCAGCATGCCCTCATTGGCAATGCGCGACAGTGCGTACTGGCCGGCGAATTGGGCAACGCCGCGGATCAAGAACAAGCCAATGATGAACAGCGGCACCATCCACAGGTTCAGCGTTCCTTGGGTAAACCCACTGTCAAGCAAGGGTTGCAAGAGGGCGGGGATCAGCGGCTCGGTGATCGCTCCAATCAGGGTGGCAAATATTGCCAGGCCCCAAGCCAGGCGTTGATTGCCAAAGTAGGGTGCAACGCGTGCCAAGCGTTGGCGCAGGGTTAACTCGGTGGTGGCCGGGGCCGCCATGCGGATTTTTTTGTCGGTGTTGTGCATGTGGCTTAGGATTCTACGTGGCCGTTAACAACTCCCTGTTATACACATTGACACAGCAACAAAGCGGCCTAATGGGGAGAAGTATGTGTAACATCCTAGGGCGTACCCGGAGCATCTTCCGGCACATATTGGCTGCGCATGAATACTGAACACCAATCCCTCATTTCCTCCCTTCAAGCGGCTATGCCGCTTGCCTCGCGCCGCACCTTGCTTGCGGCCATGGTCGCAACCCCTGCGTTGCCTGCTCTGGCGCAATTCCGTGTGGAAGTCACCGGCGTTGGCCTGACCCAGTTGCCTATTGCCTTGCCTGCTTTCCGTGGGGAAGAGGGCGCACCGCAAAAAATTTCACAGATCATCCGCGCCGACTTGGAGCGCAGCGGTCAATTCCGCAACATTGATGCGGCAGGCGAAAAGCTGGACGAAACCTCTCGCCCAGACATGGCGCAGTGGCGCCAGCGTGCTGCAGATGCCCTGGTGACCGGTAGCATCACGCGCTTGGCCGATGGCCGCTATGACGTGCGCTTTCGCCTGTGGGATGTGGTGAAAACCCAAGATCTGGGTGGCCAAGGTTTTGCAGTGTCTCAAGCCGACCTGCGTCTGGTGGCACACCGCATCGCAGACTTCATCTATGAAAAGCTGACGGGCGAGCGCGGTATCTTCTCGACCCGCATTGCCTACGTTACCAAGGCCGGCAAGCGCTACGTGCTGTGGGTGGCCGATGCCGATGGCGAAAACGCCCAGTCTGCACTGTCGAGCACCGAGCCGATCATTTCTCCAGCCTGGTCGCCCAATGGGGGCGAGCTGGCCTACGTGTCGTTCGAAGCCCGCAAGCCCGTGGTCTACGTGCACGAGGTGGCCAGTGGCCGCCGCCGCTTGGTGGCCAATTTCCGTGGCTCGAACAGTGCGCCAGCATGGTCGCCAGACGGCGCTTCTTTGGCCGTGACCCTGACGCGCGATGGTCTCTCTCAGCTCTACCGCATCAGCTCCCATGGCGGCCAGCCCACGCGCCTGACGCAAAGCAACGGTATTGACACCGAGCCCGCATTTTCTGCAGACGGCAAGACCATCTACTTTGTCAGCGACCGTGGCGGCTCGCCGCAGGTCTACAAGGTGCCTGCATCGGGTGGTAGCGCACAGCGCGTTACCTTCTCGGGCAACTACAACATCTCGCCTTCGGTCAGTCCTGATGGCCGGTGGTTGGCCTACATTTCCCGCGTTGGCGGCGCCTTTAAGCTCTACGTCATGGAGCTGGAGACGGGCAATGCCACTGCTGTGACCGACACTTCCGATGATGAAAGCCCCAGCTTTGCGCCAAATAGTCGTCTAATCGCTTACGCAACCAAGCAAGGTGGGCGCGAGGCGCTGATGACCACCACGCTGGACGGCAAAATCAAAGCGCGTCTGGCGGGTCAAGGCGGTGAAATCCGAGAGCCGGATTGGGGCCCTTATCAAAAATATTGAATTTACGTAAACCTTTGTGTCTGGCTTGCGTTCTATTAGTGACCTAGCATCCCTAGGCAAGGAGAATTTAATGATGACTTTCAAGCGAGTTTCTATCGCATTGTCCGTAGCTGCTTTGATGGCAGGCTGCTCTTCCGGCGTGAAGCTGGATGAAAACGCGAATGCTGCCGGTAACGGCGCAAACACTTCCGGCTCCGCCAGCGGCGTGGCTGGTGTGGACCTGACCGGTTCGCAAATCGACGCAGACGGCGGCCCTAAGGGCGTTGGTCGCGTGGTGCACTTTGACTTCGACAGCTTTGTTGTGAAGCAAGAAGCCCAAGGCCTGGTGGACGCTAATGCGCGTTTCATAAAGGCTGATGCTTCGCGCAAGGTGACTGTAGAAGGTCACACCGACGAGCGCGGTGGTCGTGAATACAACCTGGCTCTGGGCCAAAAGCGTGCAGAAGCTGTGCGTCGTTCTTTGACACTGCTGGGCGTGAGCGACAGCCAAGTCGAAGCCGTGAGCTTTGGTGAAGAAAAGCCTGCTGCTACTGGCAGCAACGAAGCTGCTTTCTCGCAGAATCGTCGCGCTGAAATCTCTTACCGTTAAAGCATGAACGTTCGCAATGGATATTTGCGGATGAGTTGCCGTGCACTGGCCGTGATTGGTCTGTGCACGGCATTTGTTCATCCTGCTCACGCTTTTCTGGAAGACGCTGAAGCGCGGCGTGCCATTTTGGAACTGCGCCAGCGCTTTGACAGCAGTGCGGAAGAAGCGGCACAGATGCGCCGCAGCATGCTGGATTTGCAGTCGCAAATTGAAACCATGCGTCGTGAGATTGCCCAGCTGACGGGCAACAAGGAACAGCTGGAGCGTGACGTCTCTGAAATGCAGCGCCGCCAAAAAGATTTGGCTGCCGGCATGGACGATCGCCTGCGCAAGTTCGAGCCCACACGTGTGCAAATGGATGGTCTGGAGTTTGTGGCAGATCCTGCTGAAAAGCGGGACTTTGATGCAGCACTGGAGAAGTTTCGCGCTGGTGAATTTGCCGACGCACGCAAGGCATTCGCAGGTTTTGTGAATGCTTACCCCAGCAGCGGCTACATGCCTTCTGCGCGCTTTTGGCTGGGCAATACGCAGTATGCCGGGCGCGACTACAAAGAGGCGATTGCGAATTTCCGCTCCATGCTCAAGGCTGCCCCGCAGCATGCGCGTGCAGCCGATGCATCGTTATCCATTGCGAACTGCCAGCTTGAGCTGAAAGACACCAAGGGTGCAATCAAAACATTGCAGGACTTGGTGAAAGACTACCCTGGCAGCGAAGCTGCCACCACGGCGAAAGAACGCCTGCAACGTTTGAAGTAATGACTTCTGCTGACAATGTAAGCAACATCATCGCCGGCTCTGCCGGCGATGATTTTTTGGGTGACGTGGATCTACAGCGTCGCTTTGGTGGGCTCGAGCGCCTTTATGGCGTCGAGGGGGCATCCCGTATCCGGCGTGCGCACGTCGCTGTGATTGGCATTGGTGGCGTGGGCTCTTGGACAGCCGAAGCGCTGGCACGCAGTGGCGTGGCCGCTTTGACATTGATCGACCTGGACAACATTGCAGAGTCCAATATCAATCGCCAGATTCATGCGCTAACTGGCACGGTGGGGCAGGCCAAGGTGGATGCCATGCGCGAGCGTATTGCGCAGATCAACCCCACATGCACAGTGCATTGCGTGGAAGATTTTGCCGAGCCTGAGAATTGGCCGGGCATTTTGCCTGAGGGTGTCGACGCTGTGATTGATGCGTGTGACCAGATCAAAGCCAAGTTGGCCATGGCGCAGTGGGCGCGCCGTAACAAGCGCTTGTTCATCAGCATTGGCGCCGCGGGCGGTAAACGACTGGCCCACAAGGTAGAAATAGACGACCTGTCGCAAACCACCCATGACCCTTTGCTGGCACAACTGCGCTACCGTTTGCGCAAAGAGTTCAATGCCCCCAAGGATGGCAAAAAAATGGGTGTGACCGCAGTTTTCAGCCGTGAGGCTGTGGCGCAACCCGATGCTTCTTGCAACGTGGAAGGCCGTGATGGCAGTTTGAACTGCAGCGGTTATGGCTCTGTCGTGGCGGTTACTGCCACCTTTGGTCAATGCGCGGCAGGTTGGGTGCTGGACCAAATTTCGAGCAATCCGAAAAAATAGCACGAATTTGGGAAAACGCCAAAAAAGCAATGTTAGAATTCATTTATTCGCTAGTTAGACAGCTTGTTTAATTAGTCGGTTGGGTCTTTAGCTCAGTCGGTAGAGCAGCGGACTTTTAATCCGTTGGTCGAGGGTTCGAATCCCTCAGGACCCACCAGAGATTTCAAAGCGCTATAGCTATAAAGGCTATAGCGCTTTTCTCGTTATATTCCCACCGTGGGAATATTCATCACTTCAACGAAGCTCTCTTTGCGATCTTTGAGCGGTCGTAGACGCGGGCGGTAGTGGCTGTGTTTGCATGCAGTTCTGGCAGCGTTCCGTGCTGCTCCTTGAATTGCGTCGTGTAGTAAGCCCGCAAGTCGTGGAAAGTAAATCTTCGTTGAATCACGCCTTCACCCAGGGCTTCGACCATAGCGCGCTGCCATCCGGTGGTAAATCCAGATTCAGTTAAAGGGTTGCCCTGCTGATTGATAAATACATTCAGCGATGCATCAGGGCGCGGCAGGGCAAGCAGGCGTTTGGCTAAATCCACCATTGCTGGACCCATGACAATGCTTTCGGCTTTCTTGGTGCCACCATGCTGCTTGGCGCGCATTAAACGGATAACCCCAGCCTGTAGATCAATCTGTGGTGTTTGCAAAGTCAAGAACTCAACACGGCGTGACCCAGCTAAAGCAGCAAATTCAGCCATAAGAGCTAGCATGCGCCGTGCAGGTCCTGATCTAAAAAGCCAATCTAAGAATGCGCGCAATTCCTCTGGCTCAGGAGCTTCTGTACGCGGTCTTTCACTGTTCTTTTTAACCTGCTTGCATGGATTTGCATCTATCTCACCGCGCTCAATGGCTAGTGTCATTAGGTTGGAGAGTAGTGCGATCTCTCTATTTCCTCGAACCGGAGCATCTGCGCGCTCGACTCGCAGGTAGCGTGCAATGTCTGTTGGCCTGATAACGGCTGCTGGCACATCGCCCATAACTTCCATGAGTCTCATGCTGTACTGCTGGTAGTCACTTTGTGTGCGAGGTTTAAGGTCTAACCACTTTTGAGTCTTTTGGTACAGCCCCCAAAGCTCTCTCACTGTTCCTTGGTGGTGCGCTTCTGCATTTACACCAAGGACTTGGCGAATTGCTTCTTCTCGATCAGTGCCAAGGTTTACCGGCTTACCACCCAAAGGGTGATAGCGGTATGTCACTTTCCCATCTTTGCGCGGGCGTGCCTCCATGCGTGGCAGGAGGCCAAAGCCTGAGGCGCGTTCGCGTCTTCTTCCCATCATTTACTCCATTTAAATCCGGATTTTTGGTTCGATGCTAGTGCTTGCTTACTGTTTAGTCGCTGTTCGGCAGCAGTTCTGCCTACAAGCGGTAGGCCATCTGGGCGTCGGCCAGCAACAGGTATACCAAGAACTTTTTCAATGAAGCGCATTTGTGCTGCGCGCTGCTTTCTAGGCGCACACAGCTCATTGACTTCTTGTTCAGTGAGGTGAAGGCTCATATTCATTCAGGTGTAAAAAAGCCCCGACTTAGCGGGGCTGGTTGTTAGGCTGCTAGGCGCAATGCCTGCTGCTCGCTGTAGTTGGCTGCCACAAGTGCGCGAGATAGTGGCGGGCATACGCTGTTGCCACACATGCGCACCTGGGCTGTCTTGGTAATTGGCTCACCAGCTGCACCGGTGTCGATGACGTAGCTGTCAGGAAAACCTTGGGCGCGGTACAGCTCACGCGGGGTAAGCATTCGAAGACCAATGTCTACGATGGCGTATGACTCACCTTTGACCATCACCAGCCCGAAGCGGTCCCGGGTAGGTATGGTGTGCAGCGGGTCTGGCAGGTCTTGGCCATCCTTGTCATTGCCGTAGTACTTCACCAAGAAGGCGCGTACCTCCCCGTGATGGGTGCCTTGCGCGCTGATGGTGTGCACCGGTTCATCCATTGCGGTACCGACACTGCCCACCCGAAACTTGGTCATGTGTGCCGTCACCAGGCTGTGATGGTCCACGCTGGTGACCGTGCCGATGGGGTCTTGCAGATCGCTGCCCACCACGCCGGTGTAGTGCTTGGCCAGGAAGGCTTGCACCAGGGCAAAGTGCCCGCCCTTGATTTGGGCTACCTGAGTGCGCAGGGGGTCGTTGGCGCGGAATGTGCGCTGCGTACTGGCGTTGGCGTGCTCTGTCAGGAAGGGTGCGCTTTCGCCCACGATGAAAGGCTTGTCCGCCTTCACCACATAACGATCAATGCCCTTGGCAATGCGCCGGCAGGTGGCATCTGCCAGCGGCTTGCTGCGCTCAAAGATGCTGGGGGCTGGGATGCTCCAGTCGATGCAGTCTGCTGCTGTGCGCCATGGCTTCATACCAGCGGGCACCTTGCCCTTTGCATCGGGTTTTGCATGCGTAGGGGCGGGCCACACGATAGGTAACCCATCACGGCGCGCCACCAGGAACAGTCGTTTGCGGATCGTGGGAGCACCAAAGTCACAGGCGCGCAGCTCTTTCCACTCCACCTTGTAGCCAAGGTTACGCAGCTCTTGCACCCACAGCTGAAAGGTTTGGCCTTTACGCTCAGGGCAAGGGCGGTCATCAGCACCCAGTGGGCCCCACGTCTGAAACTCTTCCACGTTCTCCAGCAGGATGAGCTTGGGGTGCGTATCAGTTGGCAAGAGTGCTTTAACCCACTCGACCACTACCCATGCCAAGCCTCGAATCTTCTTGCTCACGGGTTTGCCGCCCTTGGCCTTGCTGAAGTGTTTGCAGTCGGGGCTGGCCCATAGCAGGCCCACGGGCTGGCCTTCGGTGACGGTCAGCGGATCCACTTCAAACACATCACTGCAGAAGTGGCGCGTTTGCGGGTGGTTCTTTGTGTGTAGGCTGATGGCCTCGGGGTCGTGGTTGACGGCAATGTCTACCGGGCGGCCTATGGCTTGCTCGATGGCCAGTTGACGCGCCGCCACCGCCGGCAAACAGATCCACCACCAGCTCGCTGTGTACAGGAAGCAGAAATTGAGGGGTGAGCATTGCTCTCTCCAAAAAAAGAACCCCGCTCAGTGGCGGGGCTGGGGTTCGTCAAAATCAGGCCAAGGTGTGCGCTTGTCACGTCTGTTGCGAGCTCTGCGACTCATTGGAGTTGTCCTTGTATTGCTGCAGGCGCTTGGCCGAGCAGAAAAAGGGCAGTTCCCTCTAGGCGCTGTGCTGCTGTGACATAGCCATCTCTTTTGGCAATGAACACGCCTGCAACGCTGCACAACTTCATCAAGTAGTTGCCGTAGTTTGGATCGCTTGGATTGGCGCGGCAGGCGGCCAGGTACTCATTCACCGCCTCGATGGCCAGTTGCTCTGCCTCTTGAGGAGTTGCTGGAGTTGTACTGGTTTGGCTCATGCTGCACCCCCTTGCTTGGCTTGGGCTGCATAAGTACGGTCAATGCGCTCAATTTCAGCCAAGACCAGCGCGCCAGCTTTCACTAAATTGGTGCGCGGGTCTTTTGGCTTCCACCAGCCGGGGGACCATGGCCAACCCTCTGGGGCTTCTTTGGCTCGGAATGGGTCAAAAGCGTGCAGCGCGTAAATCCCGCCAGCTTCTGCCAGTACTCCAGGGTTGTATGCATCGTCTTTCTCTGGCGTCCAGCCCTCGGCGGCAATCTGGCGGGCGCGCTCTGCAAGTCCGCTGCGGGCTGCTTCTGTTGGCTGGGTGGCGGCAAGCGCGGTGCGAAGTTCGTCGGCCTCGATCTGGCAAACTGCTCGCCCCAGGTGCTGCTGCAACCCATCCATGCATGCGAGCGCCTGTTTTGCCGCGCGAATCAGATCATTCCCAGCCACTGCATGCGATGGCACTCCCTCTGCGGGGTGCGCGGGGGCGGCGGCGAGCATCCTGTCCCAAGCAGGTCCCAAGATTACGTCGGGCGCCACAGCGGTATAGCCAGCCATTAGCATTTCATCCGTAACTTTCACCGGCACCAGTGCCCAGCCATCCGGCACTTCGTACTGCACTTCCTGCGGTGCTGCTTGCTCCCCGCTCTGCGCGCTGGATAGCTTGCGCAGCGGCTCCACACCACCAGCCCCTATTGCCTCCAGCTGGCCTTCCAGCTCCGCTATCCGCGCAGCCTGAGCTTTGATCAAGTCGTCCTTGCTGGCGAACTGACTCATTGTGAAATCCATCATGTCTCTCTCCAGATAAAACAAAACCCGCTCTCAGGCGGGTTGCAGGTGTGGTGGGTTCAGGCCGTGGGGCCCGCCCATGGGCAGAGGCTTCGGCACTGGTCTTGGGTCATGCTCCCAGGGCTTGTCCAACTCTTCAGCCTTGATGGCTTGCAGAGCTTCGTGTCTGCCCACGGTCTTGAGCAGCTGGTCGATGCGCTCACAGCGCCAGCGAACGTATGCCGGGGTCATGCGGCCTTGGGCTTTTCAATCAGCCAAACGCGGCCCAGCTTCTCTTTGCAGCCTGGATACAGGCGCACGCTTTTGACGGTCACGCCCTTTTTCTTGTTTCTGCGGATCCAGTTGCGCAGTGCGTTGCCTACGGTGCCGGTGTATTCAGCCTCTACCTTGATGCACTGGCCGGGCTTCATCTTTGCGAAGATGCTGTCGTACTGGCTGCCGAGCTGGCGTTTGACAGGGACGGGGTCGTCGCAGATCTCCAAGTCTTCGGGATTCACGCGGGTGCGGTAGCCGGTCTTGGTCTTTGCTGTATTGGCAATATTGAATGGGTTATGTGCTTGTGCGTGCATGTCGGTCTCCGTGTTCAGGGGGATCAGGACAGCGCCCGGGCAGGCGCTGTGCTCATGCCTCTGTGTTTGTTGGATGGTTTCGTGTAACCTCATTGCAATTAAAAGCATTGCGAGGGTGAAGTGAGTAAAACTAAGATTTATCCAATGACGTCCAATCAGTCGTTTATTGCTGCTTTCGCTTTAGTCGCCTCATTGGTTCTTATATTTTTATTTATTGCTATTGGTGATGAAATCCTTTGCTGGATTAATCGCAATGATGGGCTTGCGGCTTGGATACAAGCAATTTTTTCTATAGTTGCTTTATTTGGTATTTTGGTTCAAGCTAAATTGCACTACAAATCCGAGATTAAATTGCGGTCGTTAGATGAAGACAAGCTAATGTTTCATACAGTTTTCGATATTTCAAATAACTGCAGCTGGCTTAAAAAAAAGCTTACTGAATGTGACTGTTTGATTGCAGCCATAGATACATCCATCGTACGATGGCAGCAACAATGATGCTGTTGAAAGATTGGAAAAATCCAAAGACTTATTGATCCTCGAATTGAATCAATTTGAAAGACGATTTCTAAAAAATATCTCTAATATTAATAATCACTGGCAAATAACTCACGCAACTGAAGTTTTATTTAGCAATCTTGCAAGGCTAAATCTTAAATTGCAGAGCAAAGGCAAAGATCTAATAAAAGAGAAAGAAGAACTTATTAGTAATTGTGAATCTTTATCTGAGATATGCCATTACTACCATGTCAAACTCCATTAAAGATTGGGTTCAATATAAAAGCCCGCTCGAGGCGGGAATTGGGGTGGCTGGGTTTAGGCGGCTTCTGCCTCTGGCGCTTCTTGCTTCACGATGTCAAAGCCGGCCTTGCCAGTTTCTTCATCGATCTCGCTGATGCGAATGACCAAGAACGTGCCTTGCTCGGAGTCAATGTCCAGCTCTTCGCCAACTTCCAGAGGGTTCTCTTCGTTGGTGGCGATCAGCAGTGCGTCGATGCTCTCGTGCTTCTCTTCTTCGCAGCCGCGTGACCAGACCTTGCCAAGGGCGGCCAGCATCAAGGCATCCTCTGGGGTTTGGCCATCACCAAGCTCCATCTGATCCTTGTTCTTTTCCGGGGCGGTCTGCGTGTCGGGCTTGCCAGCGCGATATCCCTTCTTGGCTACCTTCAGCTCAGCGGGCTTGAGCAGGCGGATGTGGATCTCGCCTTCTGATGCAAGGCCAGAAAGATCGCCATACAGCTCGTTGTCCTGCAGCTCGTCACCGTTGTACTGCACGGTAAAGTTCAGCTTGACAGATCCGCCTTCAAAGATCTCGTAGCTGATGGCTGAGAGCACGGCATCCTCAAAACGCACGCGCTCATCGTCGGTACCAAAGTCACGAATAAAGGTGTAGCCACGCAGCTTCACGCCTTTGTTGAAGTGGTAGGTTGTCGGCAACTGTGGGAAGCGCAGATTGGGCAGCGGAATCATCACATCTGGCAGCGTGCCTTGCTGTGCGTCTGCAGCCTTGTTGCAAAAGTGGTGCTCGCGCAGTCCGTCCTGGAGTTGGTTCAGGATGTTGTTCTCTGTGGTCAGAGAGCAGGCGATATCGATTGCACGAACCTTCTCTTCGCCGTGCAGCTCACGGCGAGGGTTGGCGTTTGTGACAACGACGGCGGTGGTTTCTGAGATTTCAAAGCTCACGTTGGTCTCCTTTATTGAGCTTAGTGGGGCAATAAAAAAGCCCGCTGTTTGCGGGCTTGCTGGGGTGATGGGTGGCTCAGTTCAGGGCTTCTTTGAGCTTTTTGCCAGGGCGGAAGACTGGAACCTTCGAGGCCTTGATCTTGATAAGCTCACCGGTACGAGGGTTGCGTCCGGTGCGTCCTGCGCGCTTGCTGGACTCGAATGTTCCGAAGCCAACGATTTGCACCTTGCCGCCTTTTTGCAGCATGCGGGTGACTACAGCAGTGGCGGCGTCCAAGGCGCGGGCTGCTGCAGCCTTGGAGATATCGGCGTCGTATGCGATCTTGTCGATCAACTCTGCTTTGTTCACAGGGTTCTCCTTGTTTAAAAAGAAGCGCCAGCGCAAGTCTTTCAAGCGCTGGCAGCTATGGTTTTATGCAGAAACAGCCAGCTTTTCAGCCAGCTTGCGCATGCCCATTGCCATTTTGATCAACAGGCAGTGCACGTCAGATGTCTGCACCAGCACGGCGCCACGCTCCTTGGTGAAGGCGATGCCGTTGGTTTCCAGAGTCTCTGCAGAGATCTGACCAAGGCCTTGATCCTTGAGCATGGTGTTGACCTGGCCAAGCTTGAGGGTTGCTCCTTCCGCGCTTGGTGTGGCTCCTGTCTTGGCTGCAGCAATGACCTGCTGGGCATCAATACCGGCCACAGCCTCGGCGGCCTTGTCAGCCGCCAGAGTTGTGAGGTCTTGAGCTAGTGGCGCTGGCAGTTGGCCGGTTTGCTGAGCAGCGTTGATTTCGGCTTGCTGTGCCTGAGTCTGCTCTTGAATGCGTTGACGCTCTTTCTCGGCGGCTTCGCGCTCCAGGCGCTCTGCTTCTTCCTTGCGGATCTGCTCGCGCTGGGCTTCAAGGCGCTTCGCCTCAGCCTGCTTGTGCTGACCGATGCGGTGGGCAGTCAGGATCTGAAAGTCCTCGGCCTCTTTGGTACCCACGGTGGCGAAGTCAGCAAACAAGGCAATCCAGTCACCATCCTCTTGCACCAGGTGCTTGCGGTTGGCTTCCAGACGGTCGGTCAGATGGTTGGCTTCGAGCTTGGCACCGGTCAAAGCCACGGCCACAGCATCATCCATGTTGGCCAGCGACTTCTTGCCCTTGATCACTTCGCCAAAGCCACCGTTTACCCGTGGCAGCCAGTTGGCGCCAAGGCGTTGGTTCAGGCTGATGATGTGCTGGTCCAGCTGCTGCTGTGCACCGGTGACGATGGCAGCGCGGCGTGCATCCTTCTCAGCGTCCACCAGCTTTACCGTAGCCAAGCGGGTAGTGCGCGCCAAGTTTTTGAGGTCGGCCACGGTGCGGCGCATCAGCTCCACATCGCTGATCTGTGCCAGTGCACCATCTTCAGCAGTTGCCAGAGCATCTTCAGCCTTCTTGAGCGCCTTGCATGCGGCTTCGGCATCGGCAAACTCTTGGTCAGTGGCTGGCTTTGCAGGGATGCGCTCAATGAAAGCGCGCAGCGCAGCACCGAAAGCGTCCAGATTGCCGCCTACGGTGAGTGCACCTTTGACCTGCACCACGACTGCGGGCAGGCTTTCCACGGGTGCGGCTACGGCAGGGGCAGGGCGCTCGGCTGTGGGGTCGTAGGCGGCCACATCCTTTCCCAGCTGCTCCCAACCAGCAATGATCTGGGCGCGAAGCTCGGCGTCGGGCTCGTACCAGCAATATTTGCGCTCTGCCATTGTGTAGGCATCTTCAGCATCGCGTGGACAGCCTTCAGTTGGCACCCATATGCTTGCCATGAACAGGATGCGCTCACAGCCAGAGACCATGGCCTGCTGCTCCATTTGCACGCGGTATTGCAGAGGTAAGTCAGCGCCAGTACAACCTTCGTGCATGATGTCGCGCAGCGCCTTGTTGAGTGTTTTGTGCTCAAAAGCCACGTCATGCATGAACGTCAAGCCGTCAAAGCTGGCGCTGTACTTGCCTTTCACTCCTACGCAGGGCGACAAGTCGTCGCCAATGATTTCCTCGGCCAGTGGACGGGCCAAGGCTTCAAAGCGGTGGCCATCGTCAAAGCGGCGCTGGGTGTTGGAATCAACCTCAGGCGTCAGGCCTGTGGCCAGCTCTTTGATCAGATCCGAGCGGCTCTTGTAGCTGCTGCAGCCCATCATGGCCGGTGCGTCGGAGGCATTGAAATGCTTAGCGCGGTGGGCATGCCACTCTGGCGTACCCTGAATCAGTTTGACGATTTGCATGGTCATGCTTGCTCCAGTTCTTCGCACTTGGCGTTAAAGATTTCGTTGAGGTGAAGCTTTGTGGCTTCATCGGAGATGGCTTCAATCAGGCCACCCAGCTCGTAGAGCTTGTCCAGGTCGGTGCACGACTTCATGTCGGATTCCAGCTTGGCTGGGTCTACTTGTGGGGCGCCGGTGCTTGCTGGTCGCTGCAGCTTGGCCACTTCATCGCGCAGCTGCTTTTCTTGCGCATCCGATACCTTCCCCTTGCTGGCAAGCCACGCCAGCACTTCATCTAGCGGCTTTCCGCCAGCAATACCCTTGGTCCACTTGGGCAGGCCTGCTGCCCACTTGTCTGCTGGCCATTCAGGCTGAATGACTTCAGCAGGGCCCATGTTCTTTTCGCCGCCAGTGTGCTGCTGGCTTGTTTCCATGTCTTGCAGCTCTTCGGCCACCGGCATACCGCGCAGCACATCCGGAAATACGTCCCGCAGCGCAAAGGCACGGGCACGCATCTGGCGCATGCGCTTTGGATACTGTGACCAAGGACCTTGCTTTCCGGACAAGCCAGCTTTCACCGCATCGTCAATGCTGAAAGTGCGCACCTGCTCGGGGGCGCCTTTGCGCTTGACCCGGCAAAAGGCGGTCTTGCCGTCATCGTCCTCTGTGACGTACTCACACACAGGGCTGGCCAGCACCAAGGCAATGACTGCATCACCCCAGAGGGCGGGGCGACCATTGATGACTGCGAGGTTTTGCAGGGACTGCAATGGCTTGAGGCCCAGCTCACTGCCCCACTGCATAGCTATCAGGCAATTACCGGGCTTGCCCTTGAAGTCTTTGGGCACCAGGTCACTTTCTGCCAAGTAATTGGAGAAAGTCAGTGCCTGCTCAAACGTCTGAGGGCTCAGATCAAACTGACCCGATGGGCGCAAGGCAGTGCTTGCGGTTGGTTGGACTACGGCATTCATTCAAACCTCACAGTGGAAAAGTCATCAGCGCGGCGGCTGCAAAAGTGCTGGCGCTGACGCCCAGCCAGATGAAAAGATGGAAAACGGCTTTCACGAAGTCACCTTGGAGATGAAGCCCCAGACGAAGACGGCCAGAACGAAGGCGAGAACCACCCAAAACAAAGCCCGCACAGTGGCGGGCTTGAAGGGGCGGCGTTTGCGCGGTATGCGCTGGAGTTGGATGGGTGGGCTCATTTAAGTCTCGCTGCGTTAAGCACCACCACGGCACGTGCTTCGGGAAACTTGGCGTAGGCATCAGCTTGTGCGGCATCTACGCTAGGGAAGATGCCGGGGTACTTTGTGCCGGCCACTTTGATTAGGAATGCCATGGTGTTGTCTCCAAGAAAAAGCCGCCTCATTGGGCGGCTGGTTTATCTGTACGCTTGAAGTCTATGACCCAGCACCAAGGGTTGGCGCTCCAGTCGCCGCCTGTGGATTCCCATATGTGCTTGAAGTGCTCATAGGGTGGTGCGTTGTAGTTATAGCCAGGGATAGAGCCATGCCCGCCATGCGCGCCTTCGGCAATGCAGTCAGCGTTGCTGATGTCCTGCAGGCGCTCGACGCGCACTCCAGTGATTTCAAGCCAGATGCGGGCGGCCGACTTAGGCATGTGGATTGCAGGGCGCCAGTGGCGGTACTTTCCTTCTGGTGACTTTTCGCCATCTGGTCCATGTGGATCATCCAAGTAGTCGGCTCGATAGAACACAGGTGTTCCGTCCTGGTATGGCCCAAGTGGGAAATTGGCGTGCTGCCATGTTTCGCGCACATAGATGCGGTCACCTGGCTTACCCATGGGGCAGGGGACGAGCTTTGCGAATTTCCCGTTTTCAATGTTGGCTACATCAATCTCCATCGTGTTGGTCTCACGATTGAGTCGCAATGGCAGCCTTTTCACAATGCGCCGCGTCTGCGTCTTCTGTCCGGCGAGGATTGCGCGCACCAGCGGCGCTTTGAACATCAGTCCTGTTTCTTTCATATCGCCTCCGCTTGGTGTTCGTTCTCAGTTGGCCCCAGCTTCTCGCGCACTTCTTCAGGGCTGCGTGGCTCTGGGTATGTTGGTGGCGGGGTGTACTCAAACTCCATCTGCTTTGTCCCCCACGATGTCGCGCCAGTAGGCTTTGGCGCGGTGCGCTGCAATGGCCTCGCGCACCTTCTGCGCAGCGGGGCTGGTCATCAGCTCAGCAAAAGCGCTGATCGTTTCGTCGTCGCAATCCAGTGCTTCGACAAGCAGCTCGTCGGGCGACCAGTTGTTGGAGCCGAGGCCGACGGTGGTGTGCCACGTCGTGGGCTTGGCCTCAGTGAGGACGACCAGCACCATTTGGCCGGCTTCAATCTCCAGCGCTTCGGCCGTAAAGGCGCGGCGGTCTTGTTCGTTTTCCCAGCGCTCAGCATCCGCGCATGGGCTTGCGGTCATCAACATGGGGAACCTCCAGAAACAAGAAAGCCCGCGTGCTGCGGGCTGGGGGATAAAGAGTCGGTGCCTTTCGGCATGTCATGGGAATTAAGAGAGGGAGGGAGGAGACGCCCACGACCCGGCTGGAAAGGTAGATGGTGGTCAGGGTCGCGCCTGTTTTTTCATGGCAGCTGCCTAGCCCTTTCGGGTACAGCCTAGGACATTCCGACGCCGGTTCAATTCCAAAGCGCCACGCGGCTTGCCGCGCATTCACCATCTAGCGAACCCTTTGCTACCTGCTTTGCCCAGAGGGATAGGCGTTGCAAGCGAGACCCGTAAAGCGCAAAGGGTTCACTGGATGGCTCTGTTAAAACAAGACGAAAAAAAACCCGCTATGTGCGGGCCTTGTTACTAGGATCCAGACAGGCAAGCGAGACGGTTACCTTGGCAAGAAACAAGCTTTAGCTGTGTTGCTTGGACTTGTCGTCTTGCTTTTTATCCGAAGGCTGCTGCCCAGGCTGTGGCTCGTTAGGCGCTGCTTGTTGCGGTTGGCCTGGCTTTTGGCTGGGGTTGGTAGAACCTGGTTGGTTGGTTTGTGTCATAGCGATGACTCCTTAAGTTTGTGGTAACCGAAATGGTTGCCACGTCTTCACAGTGAACCTAAATGAGTACCATCGTTGTACGAATACGTAAGTAACGACATTGTTTAAGTAGGGCTTCATCTTGTGATGATGAGCGCCTACGGCACCTAGTATTCAGCCTCAAGTTTGGTGAGGGGCAGAGGGTTTGACGGATTCATTCGCTGCCGCTGTTGCTGCTGATCGTTTTTTTGCTCCTGATCGGTGGGCGCCTTATCGGGCTGATTAGGAGGAGGGTGCGTAGCGGTGGCGTTAGGTTTCGCGCCACAGCATCTACACAGGTTTTTAAAGCATTTTTGAAGCCAAGACATACAACACCTCTTTAAGAAATAGCCATAAACCCTCCCACGTTCAGAGTACATCTTTGTGGGGACTGCTGGTTGGGCGTTACATCCGCTTAGCTTCACAGCATTCAATAGGGTGTTAGCCAGCTTTTGTATGGATAAAAAAAACCTGCACTAGGCAGGCAAAGCTCTATTGATAGACAGGTGCGTTAATCAAAAAAACGCATCCTCCTTACTCGTACACGTCTTCAGTTTTTTCCTTTGGGCACTGTCCAGGGTGTCCCTTGTCAAAGGTGGATGGCTGAATTGAAGAAGGCTTGGAATTGGTTTTTTGCTCAGCCGGTTTGCTGTGATTGCGCGGCTCAGGCTTGCTAGGTTGGCCTTGCTGTTTAGATTCTTTCATTTTGTTATTCCCTGTTAGTGAGAGTGCTCTGTTTGAAGAGCGCTCGGTGTTTAGTAATCCAGCTGTGATGCACTGAGAGGTGTGCGCTTTCTTGGGGGTACTGGCTGTGAGCCTGTTTTATCCTGCGGGCTTGGAGCCTTATCAGGCGGCGCTGGTTGCTGGGCTGCGGCGTTTGAATTGCGCTGAGAGTTCTTGCAGAACGAGGGTAAATACTTGTGGAACCATGACATAAGACCTCCGATTGAAAAAATAAAAACGACTGCCTCCCCAAGCTCACAGTAATCTCTTTCGCAACCAGAAGTGCGTGCGTTACACCTTCTTGGTAAGTTCAGGTAACCCACAAAGCAGAGCCCTCTTTGAAGAAAAAAAGCTCTGGTTTGTGGTCGTTGCTTTCCTACCTG
>NZ_JBYOKN010000015.1:0-67132 GCF_057799285.1 Comamonas sp. 14P8.1.4 | reverse complement strand
GATGTCAGTGTGCTGACAAGCCTTAGATTATGGCACAGCTTGGCTTGCGTTTTTTCATACCCGCCAAATTGTTTTGCCACCAGACGCTTTATCCAGATCCGCCAAGACTGCTTCGTGCAAGGCTTGCTCTTGCTCACTCGGCTGGAGCACAGGCAATTTGAAGCTGCGCAAATCAATCGCTTGCACTGCGGAGCCAACTTGCACGTTGGCATGCACCTCATCCACGGCCACCATCACCAGTGAATTCTGGCCACGTGTCATATTGATGTACACGTCTGCCAGCAGCTCCGCATCCAGCAATGCACCGTGCAGCTCGCGACCGCTGTTATCCACCTCCAAGCGTGAACACAGGGCATCCAGTGAGTTGCGCTTACCCGGAAACAACTCTTTGGCCATCAGCAAAGAGTCCGTCACCTTGCCTACATAGCTCGTGACGGGCTTGAGCCCAAGCAGAGACAACTCTTTGTTCAAGAACCCTACGTCAAAAGGCGCATTGTGAATAATCAGCTCTGCACCTTGCAGATAGGCCAAGATTTCTTCGGCCTTCTCAGCAAACTTGGGTTTATCACTCAAAAACTGGGTGGTCAGCCCGTGCACACGCAATGCATCGGGATGGCTGTCTCGTCCTGGATTGAAGTACAGGTGCAGGTTGTTGCCCGTAAGCTTGCGATTCACCAGCTCAACGCAACCCAGCTCAATGACGCGGTCACCCGCCTCCGCGGACAGACCTGTGGTTTCCGTATCCAGAACAATAAGACGCGACATAAATCAGTGGTTTTCCTTGGCGTGATTGATCGAGTACTTGGGAATTTCGACCACCAGATCCGTTTGCGCCACGATGGCCTGGCAGCTCAAGCGCGATTGAGGCTCGAGACCCCAGGCACGATCCAACAGGTCATCCTCTTCTTCTTCAGAAGCATTCAGGCTGTTAAAGCCCTCGCGCACGACCACATGGCACGTGGTGCAAGCACAGCTCATATCGCAAGCGTGCTCGATCTTGATATTGTTGTCCAGCAACGCTTCGCAAATAGAAGTGCCCGCAGGCACATCCAGGCTAGCCCCTTCAGGGCAATATTCAGCGTGGGGAAGAATTTTGATAATGGCCATTTTTTGGATTGATCAAGAAATAGATTGAACGTTCTTACCTGCCAAGGCTTCGCGAATACCGCGATTCATGCGTTCTGCAGCAAACGCCTCCGTCCCCTTGGCCAGGGTGTGCGTGGCGGCCTCCACATGGGCCGCCTCTTCCGAGGTGACTGCCTGGCGCAGTTGCGCCATCAACCCCTCAATATCAGCGCGCTGATCAGGCGTCAAAACATCGCCATCCGCATCCAACGCGCTCTGTGTTACCAAGAGCATACGGTCCGCGTCAACGCGTGCCTCTACTAGCGCACGCGCCTTCATGTCAGCCTGTGCTGTGGCAAAGCCTTCTTGCAGCATGGTCGCAACCTGCTCATCCGACAAACCATAGGATGGTTTGACATCGACCTGCGCTTCCACGCCACTGGTTTGCTCTTTGGCATTCACGGACAGCAGGCCATCGGCATCCACCGTGAAACTTACGCGAATGCGCGCCGCACCGGCTGCCATGGCAGGAATGCCGCGCAACTCAAAACGCGCGAGACTGCGGCAGTCTTGCACCAGATCGCGCTCACCTTGCACCACATGAATAGCCATGGCTGTCTGGCCATCTTTGTAGGTGGTGAAATCCTGCGCACGCGCCGTAGGAATGGTTTCGTTGCGCGCAATGATGCGCTCCACCAAACCACCCATGGTTTCTACGCCGAGTGACAACGGAATAACATCCAGCAACAGCAACTCACCCGCGGCATTGTTGCCTGCCAATTGATTGGCCTGAATGGCCGCCCCCAGGGCGACCACCTCATCGGGGTTGAGGTTGGTCAATGGCGGCTGGCCAAAAAGTTCGGCAACGGCTTCCTGCACTTGCGGCATGCGTGTGGAGCCACCGACCATGACCACGCCCTTGACTTCGTCCACACCCAAATCAGCATCCCGCAATGCGCGGCGCACCGCTTGCAGTGAGCGCTTGGTCAATGCAGCCGTGGTCTGCGCGAAATCCTCCCGAGTCACGGTTTGCTGCAACAAGGCTCCGCTAGGCAGCGTCAACGCAAACTCCGTGCGATCTGCATCCGTCAGCCGCTCTTTGCAGGCCTTGGCAGCCACCCGCAATGCGGCCCAGTCAGCGGGCGATTGAGGCTCTACGCCGCAGCGATCCAACACCCAGCGCCCCAAGGCGGCGTCGTAGTCGTCTCCACCCAGGGCAGAGTCACCGCCGGTCGCGATGACTTCAAACACACCTTGTGCCAGCCGCAGAATGGAAATATCGAAGGTGCCACCGCCCAAGTCATACACGGCATAGATACCTTCGCTGGCGTTGTCCAAGCCATAAGCAATCGCCGCAGCAGTGGGCTCATTGATCAGGCGCAGCAAATTCAGCCCCGCCAGCTTCGCCGCGTCTTTGGTTGCTTGGCGCTGTGCGTCATCAAAATACGCCGGCACAGTAATCACTGCACCATGAATATCGTCGTTGAAAGTATCTTCGGCGCGGTAGCGCAGCGTGGCCAGGATCTCCGCACTGACCTCCACCGGGCTTTTACGACCCGCACGGGTTTGCAACTCCACCATCGCGGTGCCCGCCGTCTGTTCCAACGTATACGGGAGCTGCTGGCTCTGCGCGCCCAGGTCCGCAAGGCTGCGCCCCATAAAGCGCTTCACCGACACAATGGTGTTCGCAGCATCCTCGACTTCATGGCCACTCGCTGCATAGCCAATTTGTCGTTGACCTTCGGGGGCATAGCGCACTACGGAAGGCAGCAGCACCCGGCCATCATCATCAGGCAAGCACTCTGCCACACCATTGCGCACAGACGCGACCAAAGAGTGTGTGGTACCCAGATCGATACCCACAGCAATACGACGCTGGTGAGGATTGGGGGATTGCCCAGGTTCGGAAATTTGCAATAAGGCCATGTGAATCTGTCTCTTTATGAGCGGCGCTGCCGCTCCTGTACCCTGACACAACAACGCAGGGCGCTATAAGCAAGCTATTGTTCCAGCTGCTCGCGGCGGCGTTCGATGTCTTGCGCAAAGCGCTCTACAAACATGAGGGATCTCACGGTTTGCACCGCCTCATGGGCCCCTGCCGCAGACACCAGAAGCTGCTCGCACTTTTGAAGCATACTGCGCTTTACCTGCGCCACTTCTGACGACAAATCATCCAGATGATCTTCCGTCACAGCATCATCAAGCGCTTCACGCCACTCCATTTGCTGCATCAAAAAATCAGTCGGCATGGCCGTGTTGTCTTCAGCCCTGACAGGCACGCCATACAACTCGCACAGATACGCGGCCCGTTTCAGCGGGTTTTTCAGGCGCTGATAAGCCTCATTGATGCGCACCGACCACTGCATGGCGACACGCTGCGCAACCCCACCTTCCCCCGCAAAGCGGTCCGGGTGAGTTTGCTTTTGCAAAGCCTTCCAACGCGCGTCCAGCGTGTCACGATTCAGCGCAAACTGCCGTGGCAGGCCCATCAATTCAAAATCGTCAGACTGCAGATTCATGTCAATAAAAAACCGCCAGCACAAGCGTAATGGCGGTTTTATTTATAAAGAGCCCGAAAGCCCGTTGGCAACTTAGATGCGGAAGCTCTCACCGCAACCGCAACGATCCCGCTCATTGGGGTTGTGAAACTTGAAGCCTTCGTTCAAGCCTTCACGCACAAAGTCCAGCTCGGTACCGTCAATGTAAGCCAAGCTCTTGGGATCAATCATGACCTTCACGCCGTTGCTTTCAAAAACAACGTCGTCTGGGTCTTGCTCGTCCACATATTCCAGTTTGTAGGCCAGACCAGAGCAGCCCGTGGTTTTCACACCCAGGCGCACCCCAACCCCTTTGCCACGCTTGGTCAAATAGCGGTTGACATGGCGTGCTGCTGCATCAGAGAGCGTGACTGCCATTTTTATTCAGCAGCAACCGTCTCGCCGCGCTTGGCGCGGTAGTCATTCACTGCAGCCTTGATAGCGTCTTCAGCCAAGATCGAGCAGTGCACCTTCACGGGAGGCAATGCCAACTCTTCTGCAATCACGCTGTTCTTCAGCGCTGCCGCTTCATCCAGCGTCTTGCCCTTGACCCACTCGGTCACCAGCGAAGAGGAAGCGATCGCAGAGCCACAGCCGTACGTCTTAAAGCGCGCATCTTCGATCACGCCTGTCTCAGGGTTCACCTTGATTTGCAGCTTCATCACGTCACCACAAGCTGGCGCACCCACCATGCCAGTACCTACGCTGTCGTCACCCTTGTCGAAAGAGCCAACGTTGCGGGGATTTTCGTAATGGTCAATAACCTTTTCGGAATAAGCCATGGTGTCTACCTCTTGAATTCAAATAATCAGTTCGTTGGCGTGCTTAGTGCTCAGCCCACTGGATGGTGCTGATATCAATACCATCCTTGTACATTTCCCACAGCGGACTCAACTCGCGCAGCTTGGCAACGTTTTGACGGATTGTGGTGATGGCATAGTCAATCTCCTCTTCCGTGGTGAAGCGACCAATGGTCATGCGCAGCGAGCTGTGTGCCAGCTCATCGCTGCGACCCAAGGCGCGCAACACATAGCTAGGTTCCAGGCTGGCCGATGTGCAAGCCGAACCGGAAGACACTGCCAAACCCTTGATACCCATGATCAGGGACTCGCCTTCCACATAGTTGAAGCTGATGTTCAGATTGTGTGGAACACGGTGCTCCAGATCACCATTGACGAACACTTGTTCAATGTCCTTCAGGCCATCGAGCAAACGCTGCTGCAAACGCTTGGCGTGCTCATAGTCCTTGTGCATCTCTTCCTTGGCCAAGCGGAAAGCTTCACCCATACCCACGATCTGGTGTGTTGGCAAAGTACCCGAGCGCATGCCACGCTCGTGACCACCGCCGTGCATTTGGGCTTCCAAACGCACACGCGGCTTGCGACGTACATACAGAGCGCCAATACCCTTGGGACCATAAGTCTTGTGCGATGCCAAGCTCATCAAATCGACGGGCATCGTGGCCATGTTCAGAGACATCTTGCCCGTTGCCTGGGCTGCATCCACGTGGAAGATGATGCCTTTTTCGCGGCAGATAGAGCCAATGGCATTCAAGTCCTGAATGACACCGGTTTCATTGTTCACCGCCATCACACTGACCAAAATCGTGTCAGGGCGCAGCGCTGCCTTGAAAACTTCCAGATCCACCAGACCGTTGTCCTTGACATCCAGATACGTCACTTCAAAGCCCTGGCGCTCCAGCTCACGCATGGTGTCCAGCACCGCCTTGTGCTCCGTCTTCACGGTGATCAGGTGCTTGCCTTTGCCTTGGTAGAAGTGCGCAGCGCCCTTCAATGCCAGGTTGTCAGACTCTGTAGCGCCACTGGTCCAGACGATTTCACGAGGGTCTGCACCAATCAGGTCAGCCACTTGCTGGCGCGCCTTCTCAATCGCTTCTTCTGCTTCCCAACCCCAAGCATGGCTGCGGGAAGCCGCATTGCCAAAGTGCTCACGCAACCACGGAATCATGGCATCCACTACGCGAGGATCGCAGGGAGTGGTTGCACCGTAGTCAAGATAAATGGGGAAATGTGGGGTCATGTCCATGGCTGGCTCTAATGAATATCTCTGGCAGCATCACTGCTGCCGTATCAAACGTTGATCAACCTGCCGATCAGCTCGGCGGGCGGACTCTCGCGCTTAAGATTTGGCGAAAACGTTACCCAGCGCGAATACCGAATTGGGGGCGTTCACACGGATGGGCTTCACCACTGGTGCAGTGGAAATGGCGCGGCGCACAACGGGCTTGTCTTCAATTTGAACGCCCTTGGCCAACTGCTCATCGACCAGCTTTTGCAGCGTGACAGAGTCCAAAAACTCCACCATGCGCTGGTTCAGTGCAGACCACAACTCATGGGTCATGCAGCGACCGGCTTCGCCCATGCAGTTTTCTTTACCGCCGCACTGGGTGGCGTCAATAGGCTCATCCACCGAAACAATGATGTCTGCTACGGTGATTTCTGCCGCCTTGCGAGCCAGTGTGTAGCCGCCACCAGGGCCGCGGGTGGATTCCACCAGTTCATGGCGACGCAACTTACCGAACAATTGCTCCAAGTAAGACAGCGAAATTTGCTGGCGCTGACTGATCGCAGCCAACGTGACAGGGCCATTGTTTTGGCGCAATGCCAAGTCGATCATGGCTGTGACCGCAAAGCGGCCTTTGGTAGTGAGACGCATCGTGAGCTCCTTCAGTCAGGCTGTTAGTTACAGAAACATCAATCGCGGCAAACCGGATTGACTACCGTCTCCGCCCTTACTCCAGCACTACGTTCCTGTGGTAGCACCGAGCCCTTCATTGAGAAGTTTTTTGTTGTTGTTGAGTAATTACCCGCAGTATACCAGAAACCCCATTATTTTTGTCGGATACACGCAATCACCGCCATGAAGCCAAACTATCAGCGCAGGAAAAGTGTTTAAAAATCAAGCTCCAAACAGCTTTTGCTTCAACACTGCGACCTGATCCCGCAATCGGGCCGCTGCCTCGAAATCCAGATTCTTGGCGCGCTCCAGCATCTCTTTCTCCATTTTCTTGATCTCTTTGGTGAGCTCTGCGTCGGACATCCCCTCCAAAGCGCCACGGTGAACTGCCGCGCGATTTTGCTCATCCGCTGCACGCACGCTTTTCTCGCTGTAGACGCCATCAATCAGGTCTTTCACCCGCTTGACAAGTGCCTTTGGCGTTATTCCATTGGCTTCATTAAAAGCCATCTGTTTTTCCCGGCGGCGCTGCGTCTCATCCATGGCCTTGCGCATGGAGTCCGTAATGCGATCGGCATACAAAATGGCCTTGCCATGCAAATTACGGGCAGCACGGCCAATCGTTTGAATCAAGCTGCGCTCTGCCCGCAAAAAGCCTTCTTTGTCCGCATCCAGAATGGCCACCAGCGAAACCTCCGGAATATCCAGACCCTCGCGCAGCAAGTTAATCCCTACCAGCACATCAAAAACACCCAGGCGCAGATCGCGGATGATTTCCACGCGCTCCACCGTATCAATGTCGGAGTGCAAATAGCGCACCTTCACACCGTTTTCGGTCAGGTAGTCGGTCAGCTGCTCGGCCATGCGCTTGGTCAACGTCGTAATCAGCACGCGCTCATCCTGCTCTGAACGTAAGCGAATCTCCTGCAGCACATCATCCACCTGGTGCGTAGCGGGGCGCACTTCAATCTCAGGATCCACCAAGCCCGTGGGCCGCACCACCTGGTCAACCACCTGACCCGAATGGGTCTTTTCGTATTCAGCCGGCGTGGCCGAGACAAAAATCACCTGGCGCATGCGTTGCTCAAACTCTTCAAATTTGAGTGGCCGGTTGTCCATGGCCGAAGGCAGACGGAAACCGTACTCCACCAACGTCGTCTTGCGCGCCCTGTCGCCGTTGTACATGGCGTTCAACTGCCCGATCATCTGATGGCTCTCATCGAGAAACATCAGCGAATCTTTGGGCATGTAGTCCGTCAGGGTGCTGGGTGGTTCACCGGGCGCTGCACCCGACAGGTGGCGCGTGTAGTTCTCAATCCCCTTGCAGTGCCCCACTTCGCTGAGCATCTCCAGATCAAACCGCGTGCGCTGCTCCAGGCGCTGCGCCTCCACCAGCTTTCCCATGTCCACCAGTTGTTTGCTGCGCTCGCGCAACTCTTCCTTGATGGTCTCCACCGCAGCCAGCACCTTGTCGCGCGGCGTCACATAGTGGCTGCTGGGGTAGACGGTAAAACGCGGAATACCTTGCTTGATACGCCCCGTGAGCGGGTCAAACAACTGCAAGCTATCCACCTCATCATCAAAAAGCTCAATGCGCAAAGCCAGCTCGGAATGCTCTGCCGGGAACACATCAATGGTGTCACCCCGCACGCGGAAAGTACCGCGCGAGAAACCCTGGTCGTTGCGCTGGTACTGCATGCGAATGAGCTGGGCAATCACATCGCGCTGGTTCATGTGGTCGCCGGTGCGTACGGTCATCACCATCTGGTGATAGCTCTCGGGCTCACCAATACCGTAGATGGCCGACACCGTGGCCACAATCACCACGTCGCGCCGCTCCATCAAGCTCTTGGTGCATGACAGGCGCATCTGCTCAATATGCTCATTGATAGCACTGTCTTTTTCGATGAACAGGTCGCGCTGCGGCACATAGGCTTCAGGCTGGTAGTAGTCGTAGTAGCTGACGAAATACTCCACCGCATTCTTCGGAAAGAACTCCCGGAATTCGCTGTACAGCTGTGCGGCCAGCGTTTTATTTGGCGCAAAAATGATAGCTGCCCGCCCAAGGCGAGCAATCACATTGGCCATGGTGAAGGTCTTGCCTGAGCCCGTAACCCCCAGCAATGTCTGGAATGCCTCGCCATCCTGCACCCCCTCCACCAGCTTGTTGATGGCGGTCGGTTGGTCGCCCGCTGGCGGGTATGGCTGAAACAGCTCGAATGGCGAGTCGGCAAAAGTAACGAAGGTGCCCTCAGGCACAGAAGCATTTGTTTCTTCTTGCATGGATTTATGTGTTCAGCGCATGGCTCGATGCCGGAGTAAAATCGTGAGCTAACCCTCAAGCCTACCGCAGGAGTTCGTTGGGGGTGCGCTGATTTATTTCTACCCTCAAGGACAATCCATGTCTCTGTTTACCGCCGTCGAAATGGCCCCCCGCGACCCTATTTTGGGTCTGAACGAACAATTCGCAGCCGACACCAACCCCAGCAAGGTGAATCTGGGCGTGGGCGTGTACTTTGACGACAACGGCAAGCTGCCTTTACTCCAGTGCGTGCAAGCCGCTGAAAAGGCCATGATGGACAAGCCCACACCCCGTGGCTACCTGCCTATCGACGGTATCGCGGCTTACGACAATGGCGTCAAGGCCCTGGTGTTCGGCGCTGAGTCCGACGTGGTCAAGTCGGGCCGTGTATCGACCGTGCAAGCCATTGGCGGCACAGGCGGCCTGAAGATTGGTGCCGACTTCCTGAAGAAGATCAGCCCCAGCGCCAAGGTGCTGATCTCCAACCCCAGCTGGGAAAACCACAAGGCCATCTTCACCAATGCAGGCTTTGAAGTGGGCACCTATGCGTACTACGACGCAGCCACCCGCTCCATCGACTTCGACGGCATGCTGCGCGACCTGAACGCCGCCGCCGCGGGCACCGTCGTGGTGTTGCACGCTTGCTGCCACAACCCCACCGGCTACGACATCACTGCCGCCCAGTGGGACAAGGTCATTGAAGTGGTCAAGGCCAAGGGCCTGGTCGCTTTCCTGGACATGGCCTACCAAGGCTTTGGCCACGGCATTGCCGAAGACGGCGCCGTGATCGGCAAGTTCGTGGCTGCCGGCCTGAACATCTTTGTGTCCACCTCGTTCTCCAAGAGCTTCAGCCTGTACGGCGAGCGCGTGGGCGCCCTGTCCGTGGTCGCCTCTGACAAGGACGAAGCTGCACGCGTGCTGTCGCAGCTGAAGATCGTGATCCGCACCAACTACTCCAACCCACCTACACACGGTGGTGCGGTCGTGGCTGCCGTGCTGAACAACCCCGAGCTGCGTGCGCAGTGGGAAACAGAACTGGGCGAGATGCGCGTGCGCATCAAGGCCATGCGCCAAAAGCTGGTGGACGGCCTGAAGGCTGCGGGCGTCAAGCAAGACATGTCTTTCATCACCACCCAGATCGGCATGTTCTCGTACTCTGGCCTGTCCAAGGAACAGATGATTCGCCTGCGCTCCGAGTTCGGCGTGTACGGCACAGACACCGGCCGCATGTGCGTGGCCGCGCTCAACAGCAAGAACATTGAGCACGTGTGCAAGGCCATCGCCGCCGTGATCTAAGCTTTTTTGCTAACTGATCAAAAACCGCCTTCGGGCGGTTTTTTTATGCCCAACCCCATAAAACAATAGCTAGCAGCGCTCTTTGCGCCTTGATTTCCGAATTAAAACCAATTACAAGCCAATAAAAACAAGCGCAAGCTGCTATCTATTTATCAATTGACGCCTTGGCGGCAGACTTTGCACGGCACACACTGCTACAAAGCGTGCATGCATGCCACCGCCCCATCCTCCGCTTTTTTGCCATTGCAAGGCATTCGCGTGCTGAGTCTTGCGCTCAACCTGCCAGGCCCTGCTGCCTTGCTGCGCTGTCACCAGATGGGCGCGCACTGCAGCAAGCTGGAGCCCATCGCCCCCCCCCAGCGCAGCGCCGACCCCATGCAGGCTTACAACCCAGACGCGTATGCGCAGTTGCACGACGGGGTAGAAGTCCTGCAAGCCAACCTGAAAACGGCAGAAGGCCAGGCCCTGCTACATACCCAGTTGACGCGC
Organism: Comamonas sp. 14P8.1.4; assembly: GCF_057799285.1. Taxonomy (NCBI): domain Bacteria; kingdom Pseudomonadati; phylum Pseudomonadota; class Betaproteobacteria; order Burkholderiales; family Comamonadaceae; genus Comamonas; species Comamonas sp. 14P8.1.4. The sequence goes on along the minus strand of NZ_JBYOKN010000015.1, from coordinate 56,746 downwards.
ACGGATGTGCTGCTCACCTCGTTTCGCCCCAGCGCCTTGGAAAAACTGGGCCTGAGCTGGGACAGTCTGCACACCCGCCACCCTCGCCTGAACATGGTCTGCATCTTCGGCAGCATCGCGCCACAGGCCATGGACCATGCTGGCCATGACCTGACCTACCAAAGCGAAGCTGGCCTGGTCAACGGCGGTCATCTCCCCGCCAGCCTGTTCGCCGACATGGCTGGCGCCATCATGGCCAGCGAAGCTGTGCTGCAAACCTTGCTGGCACGCGCACAAAGCGGCGGCGGGCACTACCTGCACGTCGGCCTGGCCCAGGCCGCGCAATGGCTGGCACTGCCGCGCCAGTGGGGCATGACCACACCCAGCGGGGATGTGGGCGGCGCCCACGCCGGTTATCGCCTGTACCGCTGCCAGGACGCCTGGGTGGCACTGGCTGCGCTGGAGCCACACTTTGCACAGCGCATCTGCCATGCCGCAGGCCTGCCACACTGCACCGGCAGCGTGGACGAGATGCGCACGCCCACCGTTCACACCGCCATTGCCACCTTCATGCAGCGCCACTCAGGCGCGGAAATATTGGCGATGGCAGCACAAAGCGACATCCCCCTACAGTTGATTTCCTCTGATCACAAATAATTACATCAAGCACCCGGCGGCCTGCCACCTCTCGTAGCGCATTGCGCTAAAGCCACTCTCAACCCATCTACAGGCCTGCCCTGCTGCTGCGCTTGAAAGGTTTGTGTCGATGGTTCAACGTCTGGCGGTCGCTGCCGATAACAGTTTGAAAACCCTGGCCCTCAAAGCCGACCGCATGGTCATAGGGGTGCTGTTGTTAGGTGCTGTTGCAGCAGCCATGCTTGGCGCCATCAACGGCCCAGCCCTTTCCGGCACCGCCATGGCCAGCGCACTGGCCGTCATCGGTCTGCTGGCTTGGCGCCTGGCACCCGGCACCCTCTGGAGCCGCATGAGCCTTGCCGTCATCGGCATGCTCATGGTGAGCTTGCACATACAGCTGTCCATGGGGTTGACTGAATTGCATTTCGGCGTCTTCGTGTTTCTGGCGTTCTTGCTGGTCTACCGCGACTGGCGCCCCATCGTTGCTGCCGCAGCCACCATTGCCATTCACCATATTGCTTTTGACCGTTTGCAAGCACTGGGCTGGCCCGTGTTCTGCATGAGCGAGCCCAACTTTGGCCGCGTGCTCATGCATGCGGCATTCGTCGTTGTGCAAACTGCGGTGGAAGTGGTGATGGCCCTGCGCATGCGTGCCGAAGCCGTAGAAGCGCACGAGCTGCACACGCTGTGCCAACCCACTCCCGAGGGGCAGCTCAGCCTGGATGTGCGCCCCATTCAAGTGCGCAGCGCGTCGGCCATGGCCGTGCGCGAAGCCTTTCTCAAGCTCAACCAGCTGGTTTCTCAAGCGCGAGTGACCGCCGATGTCGTCCAGCAAGGCAGCGCCCACATTGCCGCAAGCAACCAGCATCTGGAGCAGCGTACCCAGGACACCAGCACCCAGCTACAGGCCACCGCTGCCTGCGTGCGACAAAGCCAGGATGGCGCGCATGCCAGCGCCACAGAATCTGCCTCCGCCCATGAACTTGCAGCACATGCCACGCGTGATGCGCAAAACTGTGGCGCCGTAGTTGGCCAAGTGGTCACCACCATGCATGCCATCCACGATAGTGCGCGCAAGATTGGCGACATTGTGGGCTTGATTGACTCCATTGCTTTCCAAACCAATCTGCTGGCACTGAATGCAGCTGTCGAAGCCGCACGTGCAGGCGAACATGGCAAAGGCTTCTCGGTGGTTGCTTCCGAGGTGCGCAGCCTGGCGCAGCGCAGTGCCAACGCCACCAAGGATGTTCGCAGTTTGATTCAGAACTCACTGCAACATGCAGCGCAGGGTGCCAGCCTGGTTCAGGCGGCGGGCAACAGCACCCAGGCCGTTGTGCAACACACCCACAGCATGGCTGAGGCGATTGAGCGACTTAGCCAACTGGCCAGCGCACAGGCCCACTCGCTTCAGCAAGCGACCACCGCTATCAACAACCTGGAAGCCATGGCACAGGACAACGAACACCTGGTCTCGCAATCCGCCGCTGCTGCCGCCCAGTTGCTGGAGCAAGCCACCCAGCTCCAGAGCGTGGTCATTGATGTCAAAAGTGCCCCTTCCGAAGCGCCCTACCCTACCACGCACGTCGAACCTACCGTTTCCATCGCACCGTCACTAGCCCGGCCCCATCCCTCTGCGGCCATCTTCCCCATGCAAGCTGCTTTTTAAGTTCAGGAGAAACTTGCATGCCCAGCCACACCATCACCCGCAAAGCATACAAATGGCGGCGCTGGCTCTTCATCTGCGCCGTCGGGGTTCAGCTGCTCGTTGCCAGTGGCAGCATCATGTTGATCTCTTCGGTCCGTGTTGTGGTTAGCGGCGAGAGTTTGTGGAGCAAGGGCTTATCCACCGCCTTTGTGCACCTGCAGCGCTATGCAGAGAGCGGCATGGCCCAAGACTATGCAGATTTTCAGCGGGCACTGGCCATACCTCTGGGGGTCGGCAGTGCACGCAAAATTCTGGATAGCCATGGCGACAACCTGGCGGCCGTGCGCCAAGGCCTGCTCCAAGGGGAAAACCATCCGGATGACATCGACAGCCTGTTGCAGGTTTTACCCAACGTCTGGGATGCCCCGGTACTTGCGCCAACGATCCAGCTCTGGCGCCAGGGTGATAGCCATGTTCAAGAGGTGCAAGCACTGGGTGAAAAAATTCTGGAGCGGCGCAGCTCCAGCAAACCCGTCACCGCCGCAGAAATTCACGCCTGGAGCCAGCAGATCACGGATGCCAACAACACCGTGATGCCTTTGGCCAAAGCCTTCAGTGCCTCCTTGGGCTACCACTCACGCCAACTCAGCAAGCTGCTGCTGTGCATCAACTTGTTGACTGCACTGGTCTTGAGCCTACTTTACTGGCTCTCCGTCCAACGCGCCATTGCCGAAAGTGACCGAGCGCACAACGAGCTGGAGGTGGAGCGCCAGCACAGCAGCGTGACACTGGCCGCCCTGGGCGATGGCGTCATCACCCTTGATGCACAACTGCATATTCGCTATGCCAACCCCTCTGCCCTGCAATTGCTGGACATGCCTGTCGGGCAGTTGCTGGACCGCAAGATTGCAGACATTCTGAGTTTCATCCCCGAACTCATCGCAGGCCCGCCAGCCTCCACCCATTCCAACACCACCAAGAACAAGGCCGACAGCAACGTCCATTGGATCAACCGCGCAGACAAAGACAGCGTGGCCGTGCGCATCTCGATCACCACGCTGCAGCACGACGACCAGCACTCCGGCCATGTGGTGGTGATGCATGACGTCTCGCAAGAGCAGAACTACATGCGCATGCTGGCATGGCAAGAAAGCCATGACTCGCTCACCGGCCTGCAAAACCGCGCTGCGTTCGAAACCTTTCTGGAACAGATCATTGGCAATCAGCAGGCCAGCTTGCTGCAGCTCAATCTGGACCACTTCAAGATGATCAACGCCACCTACGGCCATGCCGTCGGCGACGAGGTACTGCGCCAGGTCTGCCACATGCTGCGCACCGCCCTGCGTGAAAGCGATGTGCTCGCACGCATAGGGGGCGATGAGTTTGCCGTGCTGCTCACCAACTGCCAGTCGCATGCGGCCATGCAAACGGCCGAGCGCTTGCGCAAAAGCGTGCACGAGCTCAATGTGCACTGGCACCAAAAGAATTTGCACACCGGCGTCAGCATTGGCGTGGTACACATCGAGTCCCACCACAGCAGCGATGCGCAATCCCTGCTGGGCATGGCGGACAAGGCCTGCAAGCACGCCAAGAGCACGGGGCGCAACCGCATCACGGTCTACAACCCCTTCAACCGCGTTTTTCAGCGCTACCAAGGCGATATGGAGTGGGTACAGCGCCTGCGCTCCAGCCTGGAAAACAACCAGTTCACGCTGATGGCGCAAACGGTGTACCCCTTAAAGCCCCAGGCCAAGGGCATGACCGGCGTGCATTTCGAAGTGCTGCTGCGGCTGCAAGACGGGCCGAACAACTTCATCTCCCCGACCGTCTTCATTCCCATCGCTGAACGCTACGACCTGATGCCCCACATCGACCGCTGGGTGGTGCGTAACGCGCTCAAGCTGGTCCGCACCTATCTGTCCCAGGATGCCAACATCAGCACCTGCTCCATCAATCTCTCTGGTGCCAGCTTGGGCGACAACGAACTGCTGGAATTCATCCGCCACAACATCCTGGAGTACGGCGTGGCCGCCGAGAAGCTGTGCTTTGAAATCACCGAAACCAGCGCCATTGCCAGCATGGAAAGCGCTTCCTCCATGATTGCCGAGCTGCGCGAGATGGGTTGCCGCTTCTCGCTGGACGATTTTGGCTCTGGCATGGCCAGTTTCAAATACCTGCAGCAACTGCCTGTGGACTACCTGAAGATTGATGGCAGCTTTGTGCAAGACATGCTCAAGAACCCCAGCAACCATGCCATGGTCGAAGCCATTCACCACATTGGGCGCGTACTGGGCAAGACCACGGTGGCCGAATTTGTCAGCGATGCGGCCACGTTCGAAGCACTCAAGGCTATGGGAGTGGACTACGCCCAAGGCTTTTACATTGCCCCCCCGGTGCCGCTGAATGCCGAATTCTTTTTGCGGGCATCACTGCCGCCCCCACAAATTGCCCCCGTGGGCAGCGAAAAAACGCCGGTCCCACGGTTTTGAAGACATAAAAAAGGCCGACTGCAAAGTCGGCCTTTTGTTTTAGCGCTGCGGCTTGCCCGGCTTACCACCGGTGCTGCGGCTCTTGACCCCTGCGCGCGGAGGCAGCCCGGTGTGCTGGGTCAGCAGCTTGCCAGGGCGTGGCTGTTGCCCTGCCTCAGCCTTGCTGCGAAAGCGCACATCGCCCTTGGGCTCCATCAGGGCCTGTTCATCTACCTTGCGCGGGCGCAGGGCCACGGCCTTACCATCCTTGTTCGTGGTGTAGCCCATGCCAGCCTTGGCACTGCTCGAAGACGTGCTGTTTTTCTTGCGCGCGGTTTGGTAGCTGCCGTCCACCAGGGGCTGGAAGGTCGGAATCAGGTGATTCTTGCTGTTGCCGATCAAGTCCGAACGCCCCATGGTCTTGAGCGCCTCGCGCAACAGCGGCCAGTTGTTGGGATCGTGGTAACGCAAGAACGCCTTGTGCAGACGGCGGCGCTTTTCACCACGCACGATGTCCACGCGCTCTTCCTGCTCGTCACGCATCTCGCGGCGCACCTTGGTCAAGGTGTTGCGACCCGAGTGGTACATGGCGGTGGCGGTGGCCATGGGGCTGGGGTAGAAGGTCTGCACCTGGTCAGCGCGGAAACCGTTCTTCTTGAGCCAGATGGCCAGATTCATCATGTCTTCATCGCTGGTGCCGGGGTGGGCGGCAATGAAGTACGGAATCAGAAACTGCTTCTTGCCGGCCTCTTCGCTGTATTTTTCAAACAGCTGCTTGAACTTGTCGTAGCTACCAATGCCCGGCTTCATCATCTTGTTCAGCGGGCCAGCCTCGGTGTGCTCAGGAGCAATTTTCAGATAACCGCCCACGTGGTGCTGCACCAGCTCTTTGACGTACTCGGGCGATTTAACCGCCAAGTCATAGCGCAGGCCCGAGCCGATCAAGATCTTCTTGATGCCCTTGAGCTTGCGTGCACGGCGGTAGATGTTGATCAGCGGACCATGGTCCGTGGTCAAGTTCTGGCAAATACCCGGGAACACACAGCTGGGCTTGCGGCAATGCTTTTCGATCTCGGGGCTGGAGCAACCCAAACGGTACATATTGGCCGTGGGGCCGCCCAAGTCCGAAATGGTGCCAGTAAAGCCCTTGACCTTGTCGCGAATGTCTTCGATCTCTTGAATGATCGAGTCTTCCGAGCGGCTTTGGATGATGCGGCCTTCGTGCTCGGTGATCGAGCAGAAGGTGCAGCCACCAAAGCAGCCGCGCATGATGTTCACCGAGGTGCGAATCATCTCCCACGCGGGGATCTTGGTCGCACCCTCGTGGCTGCCGCTCTCATCGGCATAGCTGGGGTGCGGGCCACGAGCGTACGGCAGGCCAAACACCCAGTCCATCTCGGCCGTTGTCAGCGGGATGGGTGGCGGATTCAACCACACATCACGCGCAGCCGTGCCTTCGCCGTGGGTTTGCACCATGGCGCGGGCATTGCCGGGGTTGGTCTCCAGGTGCAGCACGCGGTTGGCGTGGGCGTACAGAATCGGGTCGCTCTTGACCTGCTCGTAGCTGGGCAGGCGCAACACTGTCTTGTCACGCGGAGGCAGCTTGCTTTTGCTGCGCAGCGAGAGATTGGGCACAAACTGAATCGGCTGCACCGCAGGCAGTGCCGATTGCGCATCTTTTTGGCCGCTAGCACAGGCTGCACCAGTGCTTGCAGCTACATCATTGGAAGCATCTTCCTTCGAGCAGGTCTGACCCTGGGCCGCAGCCTGCTCGCTGGTGGTCATATAGGGGTTGATGGGGGCTTCCACCACACCGGGCTCATCCACCACGGTGGAGTCCACCTCAAACCAACCCTCTTCCGAAGCGCGGCGAAAGAATGCCGTGCCGCGCACGTCGGTGATGGTTTCCACCGGTTCGCGCCGCGCAATGCGGTGGGCCACTTCCACCAGCGCACGCTCGGCGTTGCCGTAAAGCAGGATGTCGCACTTGCTGTCCACCACGATGGAGCGGCGCACCTTGTCGCTCCAGTAGTCATAGTGGGCAATGCGGCGCAGCGAGCCTTCGATGCCGCCCAGCACGATGGGCACATCCTTGAAGGCTTCGCGGCAGCGCTGGCAGTAGACGATGGCCGCACGGTCCGGGCGCTTACCGCCCACATCACCGGGGGTGTAGGCATCGTCAGTGCGAATTTTGCGATCCGCCGTGTAACGGTTGATCATCGAATCCATATTGCCCGCCGTCACCCCCCAGAACAGGTTGGGCTTGCCCAGTGCCTTGAAGGCCTCGGCGCTTTGCCAGTCAGGCTGGGCGATGATGCCCACGCGAAAGCCTTGGGATTCCAGCACACGGCCGATCACGGCCATACCAAAGCTGGGGTGATCCACATAGGCATCGCCCGTCACCAAAATGATGTCGCAGCTGTCCCAGCCCAGCTGGTCCATTTCTGCGCGTGTCATCGGCAGGAATGGGGCCGTGCCGAAGCGCTTCGCCCAGTACGGGCGATAGCTGGTCAGCGGCTTGGCATCGCGCTGAAAAAAGGAAACATCAATCGGTGCGTTCATCGGGGGATTCGTGCGGGAAAATTTAACCCCACAGTGTACGTTTGCACTACCAACATTGGGGGCAGTAGGTCTATAGCGCTGCAGCTTGCCAGAGCTTGCGTTACAAAGCACTTTTGCCCCAGAAACACCTGCACCGCCATGAGCATCGTCGTCTTTCACCTGCACAACGCCGAACCCGAGGGCCAGCCGCCCGTCTGGCAGCCTCACTGCCAAGCCTACAGTGACCGCGAGATGAGCCAGGCCCTGGCCCAGTGCCAGCATTTGCGCGCCGACCCGCGCAATGCACACATCTGCATCTCTTCGGAGTTGCGCGAGATGGTGGGCATCATGGGTGTATCGGCCGTGGAAAATGGCCGCACCCCCGACGGCGAGGTCTATGACTGGAGCAAGGCCGGGCGCGCAGGCGCTGTGCGCCGTCGCTAGGCATTCACCATCAAAACAGGCTGCAGCGCTTACCAGACAAGCGCTAGCAGCTATTTATTTTTCAGTATCCAGGGCCTTCCAGCCAAAATGCACCAGGCCCGGCAAAGCGGCCTGGGCTGCAGCGTAGCCCTCGTCCATGGCCTCTTGGGCACGGTGAAAGTCCAGCAGCCCCAGGTGCGCCAGGCGCGGCGCAATCAGCAGCTCTGGCGGGTCTCCAGCCATGCGGCTGCGCGTGATGCGCATCTGCATGATGTTGACGCTGGTCATCACCACATCCAGCAGCGAAGGAATGGGCACTGCATCGGGATTGGCCAGGCCTGCACCGCCAGGCATCCAGCTGCGCCAGCCCGATTGCAGGCGGCTGATCCACGCGGCGCTTTGCGCCTCCACCACTTCGGGCGGGTGATTGTCTTGCTGTGGCTCGGAAGCCACCACGCCCAGCGGGCGCATGTGGCGCTGCATCAAATCGGCGTTCAGATCGACGGCAATCACGATATCGGCGCCCATGGCCCGAGCCAAAGAGGCGGGCACGGGGTTCACCAGTCCGCCGTCCACCAGCAACCGCCCATCGCGCGCCACCGGGGTAAACAGGCCGGGTAGCGCAATCGATGCCCGCACCGCCTTGGCAATCGATCCATGGCGCAACCAGACTTCGGCGCCCGAATGCAGGTCGGTGGCCACCGCACCAAACGGCATGGCCGCATTTTCAATGTCAAAGTCGGCAAAGTTACGGCGCCAAAAATCAATCAGCTTCTCGCCCTTGAGCATGCCACCGGCCAGGTTGAAGTCCATGAAGCCAAACACGTCGCGCATGCCCAGGCTTTGCACCCACTCGGCAAAACGTTCCAGCTCACCCGCCGCATAGGCGGCGCCCACCAGCGCGCCGATGGATGCGCCACAGACCACATCGGGCTTGATGCCCGCATCTGTCAGGGCCTTGAGCACACCGATGTGCGCCCAGCCACGGGCGGAGCCACTGCCCAGCGCCAAACCAATCTTCGGAGTGCGCGGGGCCAGTGCCATATCAAACGTCCTTACCTTGTAACAACTGCAGCATGCCAGCTTCATCCAGCACGGGCACGCCCAACTCCTGGGCCTTGGCCAGCTTGCTGCCGGCCTCTACACCGGCCACCACATAGCTGGTCTTTTTGCTGACCGAGCCGCTGACCTTGGCCCCTGCCGCTTCCAGCATGTCCTTGGCTTGATCGCGCCCCAGCGTGGGCAAGGTGCCGGTCAGCACCACGGTCTTGCCCGCCAAAATTTGCGGGGCCTTCTCGGCTGGTGCGCCCTCTTCCCAGTGCACGCCACAGGCACGCAGCTGCTCCACCACCTCGCGGTTGTGGGGCTGGGCAAAAAAGGTGTGAATGCTCTCGGCCACCACAGGGCCGACATCGCGCACTTCCAGCAACTGCTCGACGCTGGCATCCATGATGGCGTCCAGCAAGCCAAAGTGGCGCGCCAAGTCTTTGGCGGTGGCTTCGCCCACATGGCGAATGCCCAGGCCAAACAAAAAACGGTTGAGCGTGGTGGACTTGGACTTTTCCAGCGCCGCCAGCACGTTCTGCGCAGATTTTTCCGCCATGCGCTCCAGGGACGACAGTGCCATCAGCCCCAGGCGGTACAGATCGGGCAGCGTGCGCACCACATCACCGTCAACCAGTTGGTCAACCAGCTTGTCGCCCAGCCCTTCAATATCCATGGCGCGGCGCGCCGCAAAGTGCAGCAGTGCTTCCTTGCGCTGCGCCGGGCAGAACAGCCCGCCCGTGCAGCGGTGGTTGGCTTCACCAGGCTCTCGCACCACGGCGGAGCCGCAGATCGGGCAAGTCTTGGGCATCTGGAAGTTGGGTACATAGGCGGGGCGCTCGCCCGGCACCTTGCCCACCACTTCCGGAATCACATCGCCTGCGCGGCGCACGATCACCGTGTCGCCCACGCGCACGCGTTTTTTGCGAATTTCAAACAGGTTGTGCAGCGTGGCATTGGTCACCGTCACGCCACCTACACTCACAGGCTGCAGCCGCGCCACAGGCGTGAGCTTGCCGGTGCGCCCCACCTGCACATCCATTCCGTCCATGACCGTGGCCATTTCTTCGGCCGGGTATTTGTGCGCCACAGCCCAGCGCGGCTCACGCGTAACGAAGCCCAGCTGGCGCTGCAAGGCCAGGCTGTTAACCTTGTAGACCACGCCGTCCATCTCGTACGGCAGCTGCGGGCGCTCCTGCCCCATGAAGGTGTGAAAAGCTACCAATTCCGAAGCGCCATGCGCAATACGCACCTGGGCTGCCACCGGAAAACCCCAAGATTTCAGTTGCATCAGCAAGCCGTAATGGGTGGCGAAATCGGGGCCGCCCTGCGCTGCCGGTGTCACTTCGCCCATGCCATAGGCAAAAAACGACAGCGGCCGCTGCATGGCAATCTTGGAGTCGAGCTGGCGCACCGAGCCTGCCGCCGCATTGCGCGGGTTGGCAAACAGCTTGCCGCCTGCAGCTTCCTGGCGTTCATTGAGCAGGGTGAAGTCCGCACGGCGCATGTACACCTCACCGCGCACTTCCAGCACCGGGGGTACATCGGCGGCATCCAGCACCAGTGGAATCTGGCGGATGGTGCGAATGTTGTGCGTCACATCCTCGCCCACCTCGCCATCGCCCCGCGTGACGGCATGCACCAGCTTGCCGCTCTCGTAGCGCAGGCTCATGGCCAGGCCGTCAAACTTGGGCTCCGCCACGTATTCCACGGCGGGCGCATCGTCTGCCAGCTCCAGCTCACGGCGAATGCGCGCATCAAAGGCTTCTGCGCCCGATGCTTCGTTATCGGTTTCGGTGCGGATCGACAGCATGGGCACCACATGGCGCACAGGATTGAGACCGTCCAGCACGGCGCCAATCACCCGCTGCGTGGGCGAATCCGGTGTCACCAAGCTGGGGTATGCACCTTCGAGGGCCTGCAACTGCTGAAACAACTGGTCGTACTCGCCATCGGGCACCGAGGGGGTGTCGAGCACGTAGTACTCATGCGCCCATTGCTGCAGCTGGCGACGCAGACCCGCCACCTTGGTAACTACCGCTTTAGGAGCAGTCAGCGTAGGCTGGGCGGGCGTTTCATCGCCAAAAAGGTCGAAAGTATCGCTCATGAACGTGCCAAGACACCATCAATTGAACAGACGGCGCGCCAGCATGGAGCCGGCCGACAGCTCGCGACTGTCCAGCTTGTCGTAGAGCTTTTCCAGATCGGCACCGATCGGATCCAGCACCTGGGGCAGCAGCTGGTAGCCATTTTGGTCACACAGCATGCCATCCATGCCTTCGCACAGGCTTTGCACCACTTCGCGCAAGCGGGTGAACGGCTCTTCGGTGCGTGGCACCTGGGGCACATCCAGGCTCAACCAGACTTCATGCACAGCGGTTTGGTCCAGGTTGTCCGCCTGGGCAGCCTGCGCGTCATACGCCAGACTCAGCAGCGGCGCGTGGCCTGCCACACCAGAAGGCAGCTGCATGCGACCGGGCATGGCCGCAGGCACAAAACCTGCCGCCGCCGCGTGCTGCTCGATATAACCGGGGCTCCAGGCCGCACGGCGGGGGCGCAGCATGAAGCTCAGTTGCGCATCATGTTCACCCGCAAACTGGTCCAGTTCGCGCGCGCGGCTGACTTCGTGCAGCATGTCAGGCAGGTCAACAGCGGCGTTGAGCGCATCACCAAAGCCCTGGACCTTGGCAGCGAACTCCGAAAACTCGATCTCGTTGAGCGCGCCCAAGCGGTTGGCCAGCTGCACCCCCGCCTGGAAGGCGGAATAACGCTGGCCTGCACGCACGGTTTCCCACTCGTCAGAGATAGCGTTCAACCCCTCAATGCGAAAAGGCTTGCTGCCAGCGCGGCGCGTGGTGGGCTGCACCACCAGGGCGGCATCACCGCTGATGATGCCTTCCAGACGGATGGGTGCAATAGCGTCAATCAGGCCATCCAGGGCCAGCTTGCGATCCGCACTGTGCTGGGCAGTGCGCACGCCAGACTCGGCAGCGGCTGCTGCCCCTGCGGTCGCGCCCTCCGCCAACTCACCAGCAGGCACGCTCTGCAGCGCCGGGTCATGGGCCAGGCCCTCGGCACCCGCCTCATGGGCCGGTGTGGCATCCATCAACGGGTCCACCAGCGGCTCGCGGGCGTGCTCGGGCATGTTGGTGACGTCCACGCCATCGAGCGCCGGGTCGAAACGGGACTGGCTCTCAGCCAGGCGGGTTTCTGCATCGGCACGCTTGGGTGCATTGCGGCGGTGCATCCAGGTGTTGTAGGCCACGATCAGGCCCAGCAGGATCACACCCACCACGGCCAGACTGATTTGAAGGGTACTCATGGAATTGCTCTGTCCCGTAATCCGTACTTAGGCGTGCGCCATGGACAGGGCAGATTCCATATCCACAGCCACAATGCGTGAGACACCTTGCTCTTGCATCGTCACACCGATCAATTGTTGTGCCATTTCCATGGCAATCTTGTTGTGACTGATGAACAGGAACTGGGTTCCACGGCTCATGCTGGCCACAAGTTTGGCATAGCGTTCAGTGTTGGCATCGTCCAAGGGGGCATCCACCTCGTCGAGCAAACAGAAAGGCGCGGGATTGAGCTGGAAGATGGCAAACACCAGCGCAATTGCAGTCAGGGCTTTTTCGCCACCGGACAGCAAGTGAATCGTCTGGTTCTTTTTGCCCGGTGGTTGCGCCATCACCTGCACGCCCGAATCCAGAATTTCATCGCCCGTGATAATCAGCTTGGCCTGCCCGCCGCCAAACAGCTCGGGGAACATGCGGCCAAAGTGCTCGTTGACGGTATTGAAAGTGCCCGAGAGCAGCTCACGCGTTTCGTTGTCGATCTTCTTGATCGCGTTTTCCAGCGTGGTCATGGCCTCGGTCAGGTCGGCCATCTGGGCATCCAGGAAAACCTTGCGTTCCTTGGCCAGTTGCAACTCTTCCAGCGCGGCCAGATTCACCGCACCCAGTGCAGCAATCTCACGGTGCAAGCGGTCGATTTCGCTTTGCAGCCCATGCAGCTTGACGTTGCCTTCCAGAATCGACTGGGCCACGGCCGCCAGATCGGCGCCAGCTTCGGCCAGTTGCTGCTCGTACTGGGCGCTGCCCAGCGAGGCCGCCTGCTCCTTGAGCTGGAACTCCGTGATGCGCGCACGCATGGGGTCCAGCGCCCGCTCAATCTGCACGCGGCGGTCATCGCTGGCACGCAGCTTGTTGGTCAGGTCTTCGTATTCGCTGCGTGCGCTGGCCACGGCCTGCTCACGCTCCATCTTCAGCGCCAGGGCATCTTGCAGCCCCCCTTGGGCGGCGGCATCGTTCAAGCGCCCCTGCTCGGCCAAGGCGCGTTCGCGCTCTTCCAGCAAGGCCTTGGTTTGCTGCTCGGCCGTCTCCAGCGTGCGCTGCAGCTCCGCCTGGCGCGCCTGCATGCTGCGCTGGCTGAAGGTCGCTTCCTGTGCGCGACGCTCCAGCGTGCGCAGCTGCTCACGGCTTTCGGCCAGCTTGCGCTCGGACTCAATCACCTTTTCGTCCAGCTGGGCGTGCAGCTCCTGGCTGTCAGCCAACTGCATGTCCAGCTCTTCAAAGCGCGCCTCGGCGGCCACAGCCCGCTCTTGCAAATCATCCAACACTGCTTGCACTTCGGCCACATCGGCCTCAATCTGCGCGGTGCGCGCACGCGCCTGCTCGGCCTGCTGCGTCAAGCGCAGCATGTCCACCTGCAGCTCGTGCGCAGACTGTTTCGCTTCCGTGGCTTCGCGGCGTGCGGTCACCAGCCGTTGTGAGGCATCGGCATACGCGGCTTCGGCCTTGACCAAGGCGGTACGGCTTTCTTCGCTGATCAACGCCTGGGCCCGCAGCTCTTTTTCCAGGTGCTCAATTTCTTGGGCACGGGCCAGCAGGCCGGATTGCTCCGAGTCCTGGGCATAAAAACTCACGCTGTGCGCCGTCACGGCATGGCCGGTGGGTACGTAGATGGTGTCACCCGCTTGCAGCTGTGCGCGGTGGTTCAGCGCTTCATCCAGCGATTGCGCGGTGTAGCAGCCAGCCAGCCACTCGGTCAGCAAGGCTTTGAGACCGACATCGGCCACGCGCAGCAAGTCCGCCAGCAAAGGCAGGCCGTTGCCACGCAGCGTGATGGCGGCATCCGGCTTGGAATAGAACGCCAGGCGGGCCGGCGGCGCCTCTTTGGCACCGGCACCCAGAAAACCGCGCACCATGTCCAGGCGGCTGATCTCCAGCGCCCCCATGCGTTCGCGCAAAGCGGCTTCCAGGGCGTTTTCCCACCCGGTTTCCACCGCAATCTTGGTCCACAGGCCTTGCAAGCTTTCCAGTCCGTGCTGGGCCAGCCAGGGCTGGAGCTTGCCATCGGTCTTGACCTTTTCCTGCAAAGCCTTGAGCGCTTCCATGCGCGCAGCCAGCTCTGCCTGCTTGGCGGTCTCGCTGTTCAGCGACTGCTGGCGCGTGCGGCGGTCATCGTCGAGTTGCGGCACGCTGTCTTGCAGCTCGGCCAGGGCCGCCTCAGCCATTTCGGCCATTTCGGCCGCGTCTTCGTAATGCGCGGTGATCTGCTGCAGACGCGCTTCGTCCGGCGTGGCCAAGGCGTTGCGGTCATTGCGCAAGCGCTCCAGGCGACCTTCGTGCTGGCGGTTTTGTTCGTTGATGCTGCGCTGCTCAGCGGCCAGCACCTGGATTTGCTGCTGCACCTGCACCACTTGCTGGCGCTGGTCGTTGGCCTTGTTCTGCGTAGCGCGCAAGGCGTCTTCCAGATCAGGCAGGCGCAGGCTTTGTTCTTCCAGCTGAGCAGCCAGCATTTCGGACTGCTCTTCGGCATCCATGCCATTGGCAGCCAGATTCTCCAGCTCCACGTCGGCATCTTCCTTGCGCTGCGCCCACTGGGTGATTTGCTCGGCCAGCTGCTGCATGCGCTGCTCAACGCGCTGGCGCCCTTCGACCACGTAGCGGATTTCGGCTTCCAGCTTGCCCACTTCGGCCGTGGCTTCGTACAAGCGCCCCTGCGCCTGGTTGACCTTGTCCCCGGCTTCGTAGTGCGCCTGGCGCACGGCTTCCAGATCCGCCTCGATGTGGCGAATCTCAGCCATGCGCTCTTCCAGATCATTGACCGCCTGTAGGCCTTCCTGGCGAATCTTGGCCAGATCGCCCTCGGCGTCCTGCTTTTTCAGAAACCACAGCTGGTGCTGCTTGAGGCTGACGCTGCTTTGCAGCGCGTTGTACTGAGCGGCGACCTCGGCCTGCTTTTCCAGCTTGTCAAGGTTGGCGTTCAGCTCACGCAGAATGTCTTCCACCCGGGTGAGGTTCTCGCGCGTGTCGCCCAAGCGGTTTTCGGTCTCGCGGCGGCGCTCCTTGTATTTGGAGACGCCCGCAGCTTCTTCGAGGAACAGGCGCAGCTCTTCCGGGCGCGACTCAATGATGCGGCTGATCGTGCCCTGACCGATGATGGCGTAGGCGCGTGGCCCCAGGCCTGTGCCCAGAAACACGTCCTGCACATCGCGGCGGCGCACCGGCTGGTTGTTGATGAAGTAGCTGCTGTTGCCATCGCGCGTAAGCACGCGCTTGACGGCGATTTCGGTGAACTGCCCCCACTGCCCCCCTGCGCGGTGGTCGCTGTTGTCAAACACCAGCTCCACGCTGGAGCGGCTGGCTGGCTTGCGGTGCGTGGTGCCGTTGAAGATCACGTCCTGCATGGACTCGCCACGCAGCTCGCTGGCTTTCGACTCTCCCAGCACCCAGCGCACGGCGTCCATGATGTTGGACTTGCCGCAGCCGTTGGGGCCCACCACACCCACCAATTGCCCAGGCAGCAAAAAATTGGTTGGCTCAGCAAAAGACTTGAAACCAGAGAGCTTGATGGAGTTAAGGCGCACGGAGGATCTGTCTCAGAAGCAGGCAAAGCGAGATGGACGAACAGCGATGATAACGCGCTCGGTTACAAGCGCTTGCCAGCCGCCCCTGCGAAGTTTGTAACAAAATTGGCTTTTGCGCAGATGTAGCAAGCGCTGAAAGCTCTTCAATTAGGAGCGGTGCTGGCGCAACACCGCCCCTGCAAGATGGGCCACGTTGGGGGGCTCAGTGGCTGGCCACCGGATCCAGCCTGTGCTGGTTGCCGTACACGTGCACCCAGGCCTCGAACTTGTCCGCTGGCTGCGGGCGGCTGAAGAAAAAGCCCTGCCAATAGCTGCAGCCGTTGGCCGCCAGGAAGGCGCGTTGTGCCTCGGTTTCCACGCCTTCGGCAATCACCTGCAGGCCCAGGCTATTGCCCAGCGCAATGATGGAGCGTGCAATCGTGGCGTCGTTAACGCTGGTCTCCACCTCACGCACAAAGCTCTGGTCGATCTTGAGCTTGTCCAGTGGCAGCCGCTTGAGGTAGCTGAGCGACGAGTAGCCCGTACCAAAGTCATCCAGCGAAAAGATCACACCGATCGCCTTGAGCTGCACCATCTTGCGGATCGTGTCTTCCACATCGGTCAGCAGCATGCCCTCTGTCAACTCCAGCTCCAGCTGGCTGGAGCGGGCACCGGTGACCTGCAAGGCCTGCTGCACCTGCTCGACAAAATCAGGCTGATAGAACTGGCGCGGGCTGACGTTGACCGACATGGTCAGACCCGCCATCGCCGGGTCTTTCGCCCAGTGCGCCAGCTGGCGGCAGGCGGCATACAGCACCCACTCGCCCAGCGGCAAGATCAGGCCCGACTCTTCCGCCGCAGGCACAAACACCGCAGGCGGAATAAACCCTTTGGTGGGGTGGCGCCAGCGCAGCAACGCCTCGGCACCAATCACCTTGTCGCGCTGCACCTGGGGCTGGAAGAACAGATCAAACTCATGGCGCTCCAGCGCCAGGCGCATGTCTTTTTCCATCTCCACGCGGGCGCTGACGGCTTTTTGCATGCTCGGGTCAAAGAACTGCAGGGTATCGCGCCCCACGCTCTTGGCCTGGTACAGCGCCAGATCTGCGCGCTTGAGCAACTCTTCCACCGAGTCACCAGGGCCGCAGAACACCACCGCGCCCATGCTGACGGTGACGTGGAAATCCTGGTTATTCAGATAAAACGGCGTGCGCAAGGCCTGCAAAATGGCGCCGCCCACCTGCTCGGTACAGCGCCCCGCTTCCAGCGGGTCTGGGGGCAAATCCTCCAGCACCACCGCAAATTCATCACCACCCTGGCGCGCCAGCGTATGGCGCCCGGTGATGCAGCTGCTCAAACGTGTGGCCACCAGGCGCAACAAGGCATCGCCGTGCTCATGGCCCAGTGTTTCATTGAGCGACTTGAAGTTATCAATATCCAGCAGCAGCAACGCCCCCTTGGGACTGTGCGCGCGCTGGCTGCGCGTGAGCGCCTCCTGCAGCCGATCCAGCAGCAAACGGCGGTTGGGCAGCTGCGTCAAGGTGTCGTAATACCCCAGCCAGCGGATCTCGGCCTCCGCCGCCTTGCGCTGGCTGACATCCACAAAACTCAGCAAAATGCGTCCACCCAGAAAACGGCCAGAGACTTCCATCACCAGCTCCTGGCCGTCCTTACTGCGCAGCAAGTACTCCATGGCCGGCATGTTCACCCCGTTGGGCACCACCTCGCAGCGGCCTGCATTCAGGCGTTGCAGCAAGGCAGCATGCTGCTGCACATCCACACACAGGTGGCGCCACATGGTCGACTCATCCGACATATCGCTTTGCGCCCAGCCGGTCATGGCTTCGAACTGGTGGTTCACAAACTCGATATTGCCCACCGGCCCCACCACCACCAAGCCCACAGGCATGTAGCGCAGCATTTCGCTGGAATAGGCTTCACGGGCTTGCAACTGCGCTTGCAGGCGGTGGCGCTCCGTCACATCCATCAGCAGCATGAAATGGCGGCCTTGTGCCTTGCCGTCCATGCTTTGCAGCGGCGACACCCAGATTTCCGCCCAGATCACGCCACCATCTTCACGCACCATGCGTTGCGTGGTGGTGAAGTGCTCCAGCCGACCTTCGCACAGCTGGCGCTCCAGGCGCAAACACTCCGGGCGATCATCCGGGTGAATGGCGGCATAGATATCCATGTCCTCCAGCGCATCCCAGTCATAACCCACGATGTCCGAGAAACGGGTGTTGACACTGACATAGCGCCCCGTCGCCGCTTCAATCTCGGCCACACCAATCGCAGACTGGTTGAACAAAGCTTTGAGTCGGCCGGTGCGCTCGCGCAGCAGCTGGTGCTTGACCTTGGCCTGCCCTTGCGCACGGGCGCGCTGCAGGGACAGCAGCAGCACTACGGCAGCCAGCAACAAGGTCGCACCCAGGCTGCTGGCACCAATAATCAGCGGGAACGCGCGCTCCACCGGCGACAACATGGCATCGCTGGCCACAAAACTCAAAGACCACTGCCGCCCCAGCACGGCGATACTGCGCTGGGTCTGCGCCAGAGAGGGCGAAGCCTCCCCCCAGCCCTGCGACGCAAAAATAGGCAAAGCCCCTGCGGCATCCCGTGAGGTGATGTCTGTGATGGCAATGCATGTGTGCGGCAGCATGCCCCGCGACTCAAACTGCGCCACCATGGCATCCACCTGCACCTGCAGGCTCAACACACCCTCCAGGGTTTGCGGCGTTGTCTGCACCGCACCGCCATGCAGCGGCACACTGATCAGCACCCCCGTGGCGGGTTTGGTCGCATCCTGCAGGGCAAATGGGGCACTCATCACCGGGCCACCAGCCCCCTGCTGCACCCGCGCGAGCTGCGCCTGCACAGGCGCTTGCTGCGCTGCATCCAGACCCAGCAACGACTGGCGGGCACTCAGCGGCCAGACCTCATCGACAATGAAATACGAAGACTGCTGCAAGGGCCACGCAGGCATCAAGGATTCATCCACCCGCAGCTGTGCGGGCACACTCTGCAGCAACTGGGCCCTGCGTACGGCGTAATCGGCCGCGTTCATGCGCCGCGCCAGGCTCAGCACCTCCACCCCGGGGTAGCGGGTGCTGCTGTCCTGCGCGCCGCGCAGCGACTTGAAAACCTCATAGGCTGCACTGGGGGTTTGCTCCAGCACAGGCCCCATCACCTGCACGTAATCTGCATAGGCGTACAGACGTTGTTCCAGCGTGGTGGTAAACAACTGTGCCTGCTCTTGCAGGCGCTCTTGCACCGTCTGTGACTGGCGGTGTTCCAGGGCCTGCCACAAGCCCAGACTTAACGCGCACCCTACCGTGAGCACCGCTGCTGCTGGCCACCAGATGTGCAGCTGCTGTTCAAGCTTGGAGCGAAATGTCATAAACGAGGCGCAGAAGTACGGAGATTCGATCGATGGGTGGTGCAGCAATTGCTAACAAACATTACCTATCCCCTGAGCATAACCGTGCGCAGCCCCCCCAACAACAAACCCAAGGCTTTAATAACGCGCATAAACCCAGGTCAAATCGGCCTTAAACCAGCGTGGTACTCGGCCATCACTTGCTTGATAAGGCGCCAGACGGTCTGGATGCGCAGCAGTCCTTTGGCCTCTTCGGGCATGGACATCCAGAACGTGCGCTCAAACTGTGCCGCCTCAGGCAGCACCCGCTGCAGCAAGGGGTCGCGATCGGCCAAAAACGCGGGCAGCACGGCCAGGCCCGCCCCCACGCGTACGGCGGCGTACTGAGCGGCAATGCTGGTACTGCGAAACACGTACTGCACCGGCTTGTGCAGCTGGGCCAGCAGTTGCAGCTCCTTGGAAAACAGCATGTCATCGACATAGTCAATGAACTGGTGGTGGCGCAAATCCTCGCTGCTGCGCACCAGCGGCTTGCGCGCCAGGTATTGCCGCTCCCCATATAGATAGAGGTGGTAGTCCGCCAGCTTGCTGACTACCACCGTACCGCGCTTGGGGCGCTCCAGCGAAATCACGATGTCAACCTCCCGCCGGGACAGGTGCATCAGTCGCGGCAAGGCCAACAAATCCACCGACAGCTTGGGGTGCTGCCTGGCCAGCAGCGCCAGGGGTGCGGCCAACAGTTGCACACCCAGCCCTTCGGTCACGCCCACGCGCACCAGCCCCGCCACTTCCGAAGCCGCTGCCACCGAGGGGTGAGACAAACGCTCCACCCCCCGTGCAGCTTGTGCCATGGCCTGGGCCACCGGTAACAGCTGCTGACCGGCTGCATTGAGCTTGTGCCCCGAAGCCTCACGCACAAACAGCGGATGGCCCAACTGCTGCTCCAGCGCCTGAATGCGCCGTGCCACCGTGGTGTGCTCCACCTCCAGCGCACGCGCAGCCCCCGCCAAAGTACCGGTTTGTGCCAAAGCCGCAAAAAAACGCAGGTGATCCCAGTCCATGCCCTGCAGTTTGCCTGTGCTTTTTTGCAAAGCCAAGGTGCGTAAACGCGTATTGCCCAAGCAGATTTGCACATCTACGATGAATGCAATGGCTCACCGAAGTCATCACACCTATTCAAGCCCTGGAGACAACCATGAACGCCCCTGACAAATCCGCCGTGCTCGCCCCCACCGTCAAGCTGCTGATCAACGGCCAGCTGGTTGAGTCCAAGACCACGCAGTGGCGCAATGTGGTCAACCCCGCCACCCAAGAGGTGTTGGCCCGCGTGCCGTTTGCCACGCCCGAAGAAATCAATCTGGCCGTCTCCAACGCCAAGGAAGCCTTCCAGACCTGGAAGAAAACCCCCATCGGCGCCCGCGCCCGCATCTTCCTGAAGCTGCAACAGCTGATCCGCGAAAACATGAAAGAGCTGGCCGCCATCTTGACGGCCGAGCAAGGCAAAACCCTGCCCGACGCCGAAGGCGATGTCTTCCGCGGCCTGGAAGTGGTGGAGCACGCCGCCAATATCGGCACGCTGCAGCTCGGTGAGCTGGCCAACAACGTGGCCAATGGCGTCGATACCTACACCATCAACCAGCCGCTGGGCGTGTGCGCGGGCATCACACCCTTCAACTTCCCCGCCATGATTCCACTGTGGATGTTCCCCATGGCCATTGCCACCGGCAACACCTTCGTCTTGAAGCCTTCCGAGCAAGACCCGATGGTGACCATGCGCCTGTGCGAATTGGCACTGGAAGCGGGCGTGCCCCCCGGCGTGCTGAACGTGATTCACGGCGGTGAAGACGCGGTAAACGCCATCTGCGACCACCCCGACATCAAAGCCATCAGCTTTGTCGGCTCGACCAAGGTCGGCACCCATGTCTACAACCGCGCCAGCCTGAACGGCAAACGCGTGCAATGCATGATGGGTGCCAAGAACCACGCCATCGTCATGCCTGATGCCAACAAGGAGCAATCGCTCAACGCTCTAGCCGGTGCCGCTTTCGGTGCCGCAGGCCAGCGCTGCATGGCGCTGTCGGTGGTGGTACTGGTGGGCGAAGCGCAAAAGTGGATCCCCGAGCTGGTCGCCAAGGCCAAGACCTTGAAGGTCAGCGGCGGCACCGAGGCAGGCACCGATGTCGGCCCACTCGTGTCGTGCGCCGCCCTGTCCCGTGTGGAAGGTCTGATTGAGCGTGGCCTGGCCGATGGCGCCAAGCTGGAGCTGGACGGCCGCAAGCCCCAGGTAGCGGGCTACGACCAGGGCAACTTTGTGGGCCCAACCATCTTCAGCGGCGTCAAGCCCGGCATGTCGGTCTATGACCAGGAAATCTTCGGTCCCGTGCTGTGCATTGCCGAAGCCGCCGACATTGACGAAGCGATTGCCTTCATCAACGCCAACCCCAACGGCAACGGCACGGCCATCTTCACGCAAAGCGGCGCCGCAGCACGCAAGTTCCAGGAAGACATCGATGTGGGCCAGGTCGGCATCAATGTGCCAATCCCTGTGCCAGTGCCCCTGTTCTCGTTCACCGGCAGCCGCGCCTCCAAGCTGGGTGATCTGGGCCCTTACGGCAAGCAGGTGGTGATGTTCTACACGCAGACCAAGACGGTGACCGCACGCTGGTTCGATGATTCGACCACCAGCCACGGTGTGAACACCACCATCAGCCTGAAGTGATGGGGACACGATGTGCCGCGCACAGCCACCCCACAGGGGGCTGCGGCCGCCATGCCCCGGGGCAAGCCCCCAGCGCGCCACCACTGCACCCGCCCCGCACACAGGGGGCGGATCACGCACAGCAAGGCCCGTTATCCTTAGCCCCTCTTTGAGCTGATCTTCCCCCCCGACATGCCTTTGCATTGGTTTTCTTTGCTTCCCCGTCGCGCGCTGCAGGGCCCACGTGCCCTGCACGCCGCTTGCCTGTCACTGCTGCCCGGCATGGCCTACGCACAAGCGCTGCCAAATCCACCCGCCAGTGCGGACTGCGCCCAGGCGCAATGTGCAACCACCTCCACCTCCACCGCGCCCGCCGAGGCCGCACTGCAGCACAGCCTGCAGTCGCTGCAGGCCCTGCTGCCCCCCCCACAAAGCGCGCAGCTTCAGGCCCAGCAGCGCGACTGGGGCGAGCGCCGCGCAGCAGCCTGTACGCCTCAGAACGACCCAAACCCCGCACCCAGCAGCACGGCACAGGCCGAGCCCTGCCACAGTCGCTGGACCATGGAGCGCAGCCAGTGGCTGGACAGCGTTCGCCACACCATTAAGCACGCCATGCAAGCCTCCACCACGTCCCTCTGCGCCCCAGGCGATGCACCGAGCACAGACTGCCTGGACAAGCAAAATGCGGTGATCGAAAGAAACGTGCAGGTGTTCTACAGCACGATCGCGCTGGGCTTGCCTGCCGCGCAGGCCGAGACCTTCTATACCGAACAACAGCGCTGGGAGCAGCAACGCGCACAAGACTGCCAGCCCAACGGCTACGCCCATGCACAGCAAGACCAGCTGGCCTGCCGCACCCGCACGGCACTGGAGCGCCTAATGCGCTACAAAAGCGAATGGCTTCCTCTGACCCGCAGGCAGGCCCAGCCATGACAGCCGCCGCCTCCCAGCGCGATTTCGCCCGGTTGTACACCGTCCATGGCGGTGCAGCAGCGATGCTCTCCCGGTTGCATGGCTTCAAACAAAACTGGCCTCTAAGCCTTGCAATACCAAGGCTGGCCGCTCTTATTTTCGCCAACACCTTGGCCCATGCAGCCCACGCGCAGGCCGGTGCCGCCTGTGTTCCGGGCGGCAGCATGGCCGAAACCAATGCCTGTGCCATTCAGGCGTTCCAGGCGGCCGATACCCAGCACCAAATCCTCTACGGCGATGTGATGCTGGCCTTGTCCGCCCATGAACGCCCCGCCCTGCGCAAGGAACAAAGCGCGTGGACCCGCCAGCGCATCACCCAGTGCAAGCAGGTCACCCAGGCCTTTGAAACCCGCAGCGACTGGCCCAGCCGCTACCACGACTGCCTGGTCGAGCACATTCAGGCGCGCAATGTGGTGCTCAAGCATTGGCTGCACCACGGAGCGCCGCCGTGACGCCCTCCAGCCATCACTGATACGCCTGGCATCTATGGGGCGAGCAGACACAACAACTACCGCGGAGACAACACATGGATTTTGAGCTGACCGAAGACCAGCGTGCATTCGCCGACACAGCACGGGCCTTTGCCCAAAGTGCACTGGCCCCGCACGCTGCCCAGTGGGATGCTGACGGCACCTTCCCGCGTGAAGCCATTGCCCAAGCGGGTGAGCTGGGTTTTTGCGGCCTGTATGCACCGGAAGCTGCAGGCGGTCTGGCCCTGCCGCGCCTGGATGCCACGCTAGTGTTCGAGGAGCTGGCCGCCGCCGACCCATCCACCACCGCCTTTATCACCATCCACAACATGGCCACCTGGATGCTGGGCACCTGGGCCACCGATGCCGTGCGTGCCGAATGGGGCGAGGCTTTGACCAGTGGCCAAAAACTGGCCAGCTACGCCCTGACCGAACCCGGCGCAGGCTCTGACGCCGCCTCGCTCAAGACCCGGGCGGAGCTGGTAGGCCATGACTATGTGATCAACGGCAGCAAAGCCTTCATCAGCGGCGCCGGCAGCACCGATGTACTGGTACTGATGGCCAGAACCGGAGATGCCAACTCCGGCGCATCGGGCATCTCTGCCTTTGCCGTGCCTGCCAACGCCGAAGGCATCAGCTACGGCAAGAAGGAAGAAAAAATGGGCTGGAACAGCCAGCCCACGCGGGTCATCAACTTTGACAACGTGCGCATTCCCGCGCAGAACCTGTTGGGCCGCGAAGGTGAAGGTTTCAAAATTGCCATGAAGGGCCTGGACGGCGGGCGCATCAACATCGCCACCTGCTCGGTCGGTGCGGCGCAAGGGGCTCTGACCCAGGCACAGGCTTATTTGCACGAGCGCAAGCAGTTCGGCAAAGCCATTGCCAGCTTTCAGGCCCTGCAGTTCAAGCTGGCCGACATGGCCACCGAGCTGGTTGCCGCGCGCCAAATGGTGCGGCTGGCGGCCAGCAAGCTCGACGCCGGTGCGCGCGATGCCAGCACCTACTGCGCCATGGCCAAACGTTTTTCCACCGATGCGGGCTTCATGGTCTGCAACGAGGCCCTGCAGCTGCACGGCGGCTACGGCTATCTGCGTGACTTTCCGCTCGAGCGCCTGGTGCGCGATGCGCGCGTGCACCAGATTCTGGAAGGCACCAACGAGATCATGCGCATCATCATTGCGCGGCGCATGCTGGAAGGGGATGCGCCGCAAGCCATTCGTTAACAACCATAGCTGTTGACGTAGACCCCACAAAGGCTAGAGGCCCATTCAATGCCCAACACACACACCCTTTTGCCTGCTTTGCAAGTGCCGGTGCTGGCGGTGCATAGCGATGATGCGCATCGGTTTTCCAAAACCACGGTTCCTCACATCGATCTGCTGGCTGGCTTGGGCGTGCAAGGCGACGCACACTGCGGGCGCACCGTGCAGCACCGCTCACGCGTGAAGGCCAACCCCGATCAACCCAATCTGCGGCAGGTACACCTCATCAGCGCTTCGCTCTTCACGCACCTGCGTACGCTGGGTTTTGACGTCCAAGCAGGCCAGCTGGGTGAAAACATCACACTGGCTGCCAGTGCGCAGCTGGACTGGCAGGCCTTGATTGCGCTGCCGCAGCATACGCAGTTGCATTTCGGCCAAGGTGCCGTGCTGCAGCTCACAGGACTACGCAACCCCTGCCCCCAGATTGAGGCGTGGCAACCAGGGCTGCTGGCCGCGATGCTGGGCCGCACCCCAGAGGGCCGATTGCTGCGCAAAACCGGGGTCATGGCCATCGTGCTGCAAGCAGGCCGTGTGCAAGCGCAAGACACCGTCGACATCATCTTGCCCAATGCCCCCCATCACCCTATGGAACGTGTCTAGCCCATGCCCGCCCGCCCACTCTCAGACGAAATCCTGCACCTGATTGCTGCCGTGCGCCAGGCGCTGGCGCAGCGCGACGATGTGGAAGAACGCATGCTGTTTGGCAGCCACTGCTTTTTTGTGGATGGCAAGCTGTGCCTCGGCATCAAAGGTGAGGACTTGCTGCTGCGCCTGTCGCCCACGCAGCATGCCCAGATGGCCGAGCAGCCGGGCCTGCGTGAGCTGGATCCGCGCGGCGGTATGAAGGGCTACTTCTGGGCCGAGCCCAGCGCCTACGCCACGCGCGCGCAGTGGCAGCACTGGATCGACACCGCACTGGCCTACAACCCACAGGCCAAAGCCAGCCCCCGGCGCAAACCCACGCCCCGGCGCAGCGTGTTTGGGGAGGAATAAGCCCATGCTCGCCCACATCCACATGTCCACCGCGCCACCGAATTGCCATCACCGCATTGCGTACAACCTGCGCGCCAGACTTGCCCAACGCGCCGCGCGCATAGCCGCCGACTGCACGCTGCAGATTCAAAGCTTTTTCAGCCCCTAGCGCTTATTCCACCTACGCGAACAGCTATCAAAACTTAGATCCATATTTACAAGGAGACCTTCATGACCACCATCGCATTCATCGGTTTGGGCAATATGGGCGCGCCCATGGCCATCAATCTGCAAAAAGCCGGGCACGACGTGCGCGCCTTTGACTTGTCGAAGGACGCCGTCGCCAAAGTGGTGGCCGAAGGTGCCACGGCCGCTTTCAGCGCACAAGATGCGGTGCAAGGTGCCAAAGTGGTGGTCACCATGCTGCCCGCCAGCCCGCATGTGGAGGCACTGTTCCTGGGCAAGGACGGCGCGCCCGGCCTGCTGGCCAGCATTGCCCCCGGTGCACTGGTGATCGACAGTTCCACGATTGCCGCTGCCACCAGCCAAAAGGTGGCCAAGGCCGCCGATGCCGCAGGCATTGACTTTATCGATGCGCCCGTCTCGGGCGGCACGGGCGGCGCCATCGCCGGCACGCTGACCTTCATGGTGGGCGGCACGGCCTCACAGCTCGAGCGCGCCAAGCCCTATCTGGAAAAAATGGGCGCCAACATCTTCCACGCCGGCGCGGTGGGCGCTGGCCAGACCGCCAAGATCTGCAACAACATGCTGCTGGGCATTTTGATGGCTGGCACCAGCGAGGCCATCGCCCTGGGCGTGGCCAATGGGCTGGACCCCAAGGTGCTGTCCGAGATCATGCGCCGCAGCTCCGGCGGCAACTGGGCACTGGAAAAGTACAACCCTTTCCCCGGTGTGCACGAGACCGCCCCGGCCAGCAAGGGCTATGCCGGCGGTTTTGGCACCGACCTGATGCTCAAGGACCTGGGCCTGGCGCAGGAGAACGCCATGGCCGTCAAGGCCAGCACCCCGCTTGGTGGCTTGGCTCGCGCACTGTATGCGCAGCACAGCATTGCGGGCCGCGGGGCGCTGGATTTCTCCAGCATCATTCAGACGCTGCAAGCCAAGCCATAAGCGGCTGCGTACTTTCCACCCACAAAAAAGCCCGCAGCAGCGGGCTTTTTTGCGTCACCCCGACGGGGCCGCACTTTAGGACTTGCGCCCCATCACCAGCAGCGCGCCACCAATCACGATGGCGCCAATGCCTGCCCACAGCGGAATGTTGACGTTTTCTTTCTGCGCCACCTTGATCTCCATGGGGCCGATCTTGGCGGCGGTTTCTTCCTTGGTATAGGAAAAACCACCGTAAATCAGGCCCAGCGCCCCCAGAACCACCAGCACGACGCCAATCAGTTTTGCTCCAGCCATGGCTGCTTCCTTATTGAGAGTGACGCCGCCCAGCCCCTCGCTGCGCGGCATGCATTTGATTCGAGCCAAACGCAGCCGTCGCGCGCGTAGGAAGGCAGTGCGCACCCACGTCAGCCAGCGCACCTTCACGGCCCAGCGCAGGCAGGCAGCGGCCGCTCCTTGACCATCAAGCTGGCGCGAATGTTGCAACAAATACTTACACATGATGCAGCCACGGGCTGCAGTGCGTTGCAAGGGATTCCATGATGAAGTTCATAGCCAATCTGTCGATCAAAAGCCGCCTGTACTGCGGCACGCTGTTTTGCCTGGTCATGCTCTGCCTCATTGGCGCGGCCGGCTTTTATGCGCTGGAGCGCACCGGCAACACCGTGCAAGCGGTGTTCGCCACCCGGGTGCAGACACTCACTGACATCAGCGAGCTGCGCACCAATCTAGGGAATCTGCAGCTGGCAGAGAAGAACACCATCGTCAACGCAGACAACTCCGACGTGGTGCAGGAAATGCTGGGCCGCTGGGAGACCACGCTGAGCAGCGTCCGCGAACGCACCCAGATGCTGCAGATGCTGCAGCCCGAGGGCTCAGACTACGCGCAAAAACTCGGCGTGGTGAACACCTCGCTGGAGCGCTACGGGCTGGACGTGAAACCGGTGCTCACCGAAGTCCGCAAGGGGCTGGTGAGCCCTGCCGAGGGTGCCGAAAAAGCCGAGCTGGTGCGCACAGCCATCCACGATGCCGACGCCCTGCTCAGCGCTGCGGTCATGCAGGCGCAGTCCGAGCTGGACCAGGCACGTAGCCAGATGACAGAGCAAGCGCTGCAGATGAAAACGCTGATGGCCGCGCTCGTGCTGGTGGCCATGGGCGTGATGCTGCCCCTGACCTTCTGGAGTGTGCGCACCATCATGCGTTCGCTGCAGATGGCCCGCGACATGGCCCAGCGCGTGGCCGCCGGCGATCTGTCGCAAGACATCACGCCCCTCAACCACGACGAGGTGGGCCAGCTGGTGCAGTCCATGGCCGAGATGCAGAACGCCCTGCGCCGCCTGGTGGCACAGGTACAAAGCGCGGCGGGCCAGGTCTCCACAGCCAGCGCCGAAATTGCCAGTGGTAACCACCACCTGAGCGAGCGCACCGAGGGTACGGCCACGCATTTGCAAACCACCACCAGTGCCATGGAAGAGCTGGGCCAGGGCGTGCAGCACAACGCACATTCCAGCGAAGTGGCCCACCAGCAGGCACAGACCGCCACCCACGTGGCCCAGCGCGGCAAGCAAGTGACCGCCAGCGTGGTGGAGACCATGGCGCAGATCGCAGACAGTGCGCAGCGGATTGCGCACATCACCGGCGTTATCGACGGCATTGCCTTTCAGACCAACATCCTGGCGCTCAATGCCGCCGTCGAAGCGGCGCGCGCGGGCGAGCAAGGCCGGGGCTTTGCCGTAGTGGCCAACGAGGTGCGTGCCCTGGCAGGCCGCAGCGCCGATGCGGCCCGGGAGATCAAGACCTTGATCACCACCTCCACCGCCTGTGTGGACAGCGGCACCTCCCTGGTGCACCAAGCGGGCGACACCATGGACGATATTGTGGGCAGCGTTGACCGCGTGGCCCAGGTGATTGCCGAAATCTCCGAAGCCGCCCGCGTGCAACACCGCCAGATCGCTGGCGTGCTGCATGCCGTGGATGAGCTGGAGCACATGACGCAACAAAATGCAGCCCTGGTGGAGCAATCCAGCGCAGCCTCTGCCTCGCTGCACGACCAGGCCCATGTGCTAGACAAGGCCATCAAGCAGTTCACCATGCCCGGCCACGCCGCGCCCACGGTGCTGGCGATTGCGGCATAGGCATCCAACGCTGCAGCCAACGCTTGAAAGCCTGCGATAAAAACAGCATCTAGCCATTATGCAGCCTACGCTAGCAGCTATTTTTATTGAAATCCTGCGCCGTGCCTGTACCTTGCTTGCACCTTGCAGGCGCTGAGGGATTACAGGGTGGGCAGCCGGGTGGCCTGCCGGCTGCCAACCCTGCGGCACTGTCAGGGCAGCGATAGCGCTGGGGGCGCTTATTTGCGGCGCAGCTCCAGCACATCACCGCTGATGCGCACCTCGAACTGCCGCAAAAAGTTCTGCCCCAGCAAAGCGTCTTGCGGACTGCTGCCCGTGTAGCCCGTACCGACGGTCAGATGGCGCACCTGCAGCGGCCCGGCGGTGATGCGATCGGCCCGCACCAAGCGCCCGGTGCGTATGCCATTGGCGGTGTGAAACTGCACTTCCTCCCCACCGTGCAACCCTGCTTGCGCGGCCAGCGCATCGGTCACCGCGATGGTGGTGGCACCCGTGTCCACCATGAAGCGCACGCTCTGGCCGTTCACGCTGCCGTCCACGTAGAAATGGCCGTCGCGCTGGCGCTGCAGCTGCAGGCCGCCATCGGCCATCACCACCGGGGCTGTGGGCTGCAGGTAACGGTCCATGGCCACATACATCAGGCCCAGCACCAGCACCCAAAACACGGCCATGCCTGCCTGAATACGCCACAGCGAGCGGCGCGCGGCATTCGGTTGCGCGGTCACAGATCGTTCCCCTCTCTTTATTTTTGGCACTGCACACAGCCAACCGTTTGCGGTTACCTGCGCACAGAAGGTATCGGCAGGTATCGGTACCAAGCTACGCGGCCTGGTGCACTAACACAGCGTGGCTGTGGCGTTCAGGGCACCTGGGGCGCCGACAGGCGGCGATGCGCACCGCCCTCCACCTGGCCAAAACGCGCGGCTCCGGCCTCCCATTCGGCACGGTAGCCTCGGATGGCTTCCAGGTCGGTACCCAGAAAGTTCCACCACACTGTCACCTTATCGGCAAACGGCGTGCCCCCAACCACCAGCAAGCGCGTGCCGGGCAGCAGCTGCACTGCCAGTTGGGTGCGCCCCGGCGCCAAGTAGGCCAGCTCATCCTGGGCAAAGTCTGCACCGTCGATGGAAAAGCCTCCGGTCAATGCCAGCAAGCCATATTCAAAGCGGCTGTCGGCCTGCAGCTGCACCGCCCCGCCGTTCACACCAGCCAGCACTTCCAGCCCCAGCAAGGGGCTGTACAGCTGTGTGGGTGCGGTGTGCGGGCCGTAGCTGCCCGCCATCAGCGACCAGTCGCAGCCCTGTTCCTGCCATTGCGGCACCTGGGCATAGTGGTCAAACGCAGGGGCCTGGTCGGCCACCGCATCGGGTAGCGCAACCCACAGCTGGGCCGCATGCAAGCGCTCGCCGTCGCGCACGGAGTCTTCGGTGTGCGAAATGCCATAGCCTGCAGTCATCAGGTTGACTTGCCCGGCCCGCAGGACCTGCGCATAGCCCAGGCTGTCGCGGTGCATGACCTCGCCCTCAATCATCCAGGTAAACGTTTGCAGCCGGGTGTGCGGGTGTGCCCCCACGTGCAGCCCTGCCCCTTGCGGGAAAGCGATGGGGCCCAGGTGGTCCAGAAAACACCAGGCACCAATCATGCGTCGCTGCTTGGTGGGCAGCGCCCGCGCAATCTCCATGCCTTCACCCAGACTGCCCTTGCGAGCAGTGATACGTTCAGCGGGAGAAAAAGGGGTCGCAACAGACATGAGAGCTCCAATCACATAGAGGGATGCAGACACAGACATACGGTGGTTCAGCCCCACCGCCCGCCCCAAGCCCGGCTTTGGTGCCGCAGCTCAGGCGCTTTCGCACTCTAACCGTTGAATCTGCGCTGCCAGTGCGTGGGTGGCCTTGTCTGACAAATCTTGGGCTGGCACGCTGCTGCGCTGCGCCCAGCACTCAAAGTGTTTGGACTGCGAGCGCTGGTACTGCGGGTCATAGTGCAGAAGCATCAACTCTTCAAACAGCGCGGGCAGATCCCCCTCACGCGCCCAGGCTTGCCAGCGGGCAATGGTTTCGTTGCCCTGAATTTCCTTGAGGAAGCCCAGGCGTTCGCACAGCTCAGGCACCTGATCGCCAAGATAAGCGTAGTCACGCAGCAGAAACTCCAGTCGTGCTGCCGTGCTGGCCTGAATCTCCACCACGCGGGCTTTGCGCATGTGCTGCACCAGCAGCAATGGCAAGGCCACGCGGCCAATCTTGGGGCTTTCACCCTCGATATAAACCGGCTGGCTCACATCCAGCGCCTGCAGTGCTTGTGCCAGCAAGGTGTCAAAGTGCTTTTGGCTTGGCTGCGCAATCCCGGGCAAGCTGCCCAGCAGCGAGCCTTTGTGGCGCGCCAGCCCTTCCAGGTCCACCACCTGTGCGCCCTGCGCCTGCATTGCGTGCAGCACGCGTGTCTTGGCACTGCCCGTGGCACCGCACAACACTCGCAACTGCAGCTGCGGCACCAGCTCATCGATTTGCGACACCACATGCTGGCGAAATGACTTGTAGCCCCCGGCCAGTTGCTGGGCATCCCAGCCCACCAGGCGCAGCCAGGTCACCATGGAGCCACTGCGCAAACCGCCGCGCCAGCAATACACCAGCGGCTTCCAGTTGGCAGGCTTGTCGGAGAAGGTTTCTTTGAGGTGCTTGGCCAGGTTGGCGGCGACCATGGCCGCGCCCAGGCGCTTGGCCTCAAACGGGCTGACCTGCTTGTAGATGGTGCCGATGGTGACGCGCTCTTCATTGCTCAAAACAGGGCAATTGATGGCGCCAGGGATATGGTCTAACTCGAACTCTGCAGGGGTGCGCGCATCAATGATCGTGGGGTATTGCCCAAGTTCAGTGACGCGAACGGGTTGGCGGTGGGACATCTCAATTCAACAATGCTAGGCGGGCGCTCAGGCTCGACACACCCAGGCGCACACACGGCGCGGCTGGCAGGAAAGAAAGGGTTGGTCGAGCCTCGACACGCCTCTGCAGCCGCAGAGATCCTTGCTATGCCTCAATTGTCGCCGCGATCCTGACGCCGTGCAGCGCCGCCCCCATACATCGGTGCTGCAGGTGCAGTCTTACACGCTGCCAAGGGTTTGCAGCGGTATACCCAGAAGCGATCTATGCAAACATATGCACACATTCTCCAGCCAGCCCTGTCGGGTTTAGGGGTTGAAGAATGTGTCTTGTATGAGACATATAACTAGAATTTCGCCTACAAGCGTCAAGTTTTAAAAAGGTAACCCCATGGTGCAACTATCCAGACGCCAGTTCATGCAAGTGACTGGCTCGAGTCTGGCGGCATCCAGCTTGGCAGTGATGGGCTTCTCGCCCACCGCGGCCTTGGCTGAAGCACGCCAGTTCAAGCTGGCCGCAACCACCGTCACACGGCAGACATGTACGTACTGCTCGGTCGGTTGTGGTCTTTTGATGTATTCGTACAGCGACGGTGTGAAGAATGCCAAGATGTCCGTGATGCACGTTGAAGGTGATCCAGATCACCCAGTGAATCGCGGCACGCTGTGCCCCAAGGGTGCTTCGCTGCTCGATTTCGTGCACAGCCCCAACCGTCTCAAGTACCCCGAATACCGCGCTCCTGGCTCCGATGAGTGGAAGCGCATGTCGTGGGACGAAGCTCTGGGCCGTATCGCAACACTTCTGAAAGAAGACCGCGACGCCAACTTCGTTGAGAAGAACGACAAGGGTCAAACGGTCAACCGTTGGCTCACCACCGGCATGCTGGCAGCTTCGGCTGAAAGCAACGAAGCCGGTTACGTCACACACAAGGTAGCCCGTTCCTGGGGTCTGCTGGCGCTCGATAACCAAGCACGTGTCTGACACGGCCCAACGGTGGCAGGTCTTGCCCCAACATTTGGCCGTGGCGCGATGACAAATCACTGGGAAGACATCAAGAATGCTGATGTGATTCTCGTGATGGGTGGTAACGCCGCAGAAGCTCACCCATGTGGCTTCAAGTGGGTCACCGAAGCAAAAGAGCACAACGGTGCTCACTTCATGGTGGTCGACCCTCGTTTCAATCGCTCTGCCTCGGTAGCCGATTTCTACGCCCCTATTCGTTCGGGCTCGGACATCGTGTTCCTCGGTGCGATCATCAATTACTTGTTGACCAACGACAAGATTCACCACGAATACGTGAAGAACTACACAGACTTCTCGTTCATCGTGCGTGAAGACTTTGCGTTCGACGAAGGTATCTTCTCGGGCTACAACCCCGAAACCCGTACTTACGACAAATCGTCGTGGGACTACGAAATGGGTGAAGACGGCTTCGTGAAGGTTGACCCCACACTGCAACACCCCCGTTGCGTGTACCAGTGGCTCAAGCGCCACTACGCTGGCTATACCCCAGAGAAGGTAGAAAGCATTTGCGGCACACCGAAGGCGAAGTTCCTTCACGTGGCTGAGCAATTTGCCTCGACCGCTGTGGCTGGCCGTGTCGCCACCATCATGTACGCCCTGGGTTGGACACAGCACACCACCGGCGCACAGATGCTGCGTACAGGCGCCATGATTCAGCTGCTGTGCGGCAATATTGGTGTCGCTGGCGGTGGTATGAACGCGCTGCGCGGCCACTCCAACATCCAGGGTCTGACTGACCTGGGTATCTTGTCTGCTTCGTTGCCGGGTTACCTGTCGCTGCCCAACGAAAGCGAACAAGACTACGAGAAGTACATCACCGCGCGCACGCCCAAGACGCTGCGTCCCGGTCAGATGAACTTCTGGCAGAACACACCCAAGTTCCACGTCAATCTGATGAAGGCTTGGTGGGGTCCTGCGGCAACAGCCGAAAACAACTGGGCCTTTGACTACCTGCCCAAGCTAGACAAGCAGTACGACATGCTGCAAGTCTTTGACTTGATGGTTCAGGGCAAGATCAATGGCTACATTGCGCAAGGCTTTAACCCATTGGCATCGCTGGCCAACTCGAACAATGTTCGCGAAGGCCTCAAGAAGCTGAAGTTCCTGGTGGTGATGGATCCGCTGGTCACTGAAACGTCGGAGTTCTGGAAGAATCACGGCGAATTCAATGACGTGGATACCGCGTCCATCCAGACCGAAGTGTTCCGCCTGCCTACCACCTGCTTCGCAGAAGAAGATGGTGCTGTGGTGAGCTCTTCTCGCGTACTGCAGTGGCACTGGAAGGCTGCTGACGCTCCTGGTGAAGCCAAGACTGACATCGCGATCATGTCGGGTCTGCACCTGCGCCTCAAGAAGCTGTACCAAGCCGATGGCGGCAAGTTCCCTGAACCTATCGTCAACCTGTGGTGGCCTTACGCCCAGGCAGCGCACCCCTCGTCCGAGGAAATTGCCAAGGAATACAACGGCAAGGCGCTGGTCGATCTGCTAGATGCAGATGGCAAGGTGATCCGCAAGGCTGGCGAACAGCTGGCTGGCTTTGGCGAAATGCGTGCCGACGGCTCCACCATGGGGGGCTGCTGGATCTGGTCGGGCTGCTGGACTTCGTCGGGCAACCAAATGGCCCGCCGTGACAACAGCGACCCCACAGGTATCGGCAATACGCTGAACTGGGCGTGGGCATGGCCTGCCAACCGCCGCATCTTGTACAACCGTGCATCGTGCGACACCAACGGCAAGCCTTTCAACCCCAACCGCGTGCTGATCAAGTGGGATGGCGCCAAGTGGGTGGGTGCGGATGTGCCAGATATTGGCGCAACACTGCCTCCAAGCTGCAACCCCTTCACCATGAACCCCGAAGGTGTGGCCCGTTTCTTCGCTCGCAAGGGCATGAACGAAGGTCCATTCCCTACGCACTACGAAGCGTTTGATAACCCATTGGGCTACAACCCGATGTATCCAGAGAACCAGCTGGCCGTTATCAACCCTGCTGCGCGCGTGCTGGAATCCACCAAGGGAACGGCTGGCGACCCCAAGGAATACCCACACGTGGGTACCACTTACCGCCTGACCGAGCACTTCCACTATTGGACCAAGCACGTTCAGCTGAACAACATTGTTCAGCCTGAGCAGTTCGTGGAAATTGGTGAAGCGCTTGCCAAGGAGCTGGGCATCGAAACCGGCCAAAAGGTCAAAGTTTCGTCCAAGCGTGGCTTCATCAAGGCAGCCGCCGTGGTGACCAAGCGCATCAAGCCGATGCAAATTGACGGCAAGACCATCCACCACGTGGGCGTTCCAATTCACTGGGGCTTCTCGACGACAGGGCGTAAGGGCTACATGGCCAACAACCTGACCGCGTCGATTGGCGATGGCAACAGCAACACCCCCGAGTCCAAGACCTTCCTGGTCAAGGTCGAGAAGGCATAAGGAGGAATAGCTGATGTCTTCAACCATGTCCCTCGATATCAAGCGTCGTTCTGCGACCACCACCCCCGCGCCCAGCCAACGCCAGGCGTACAGCGGTGAAGTGGCCAAGCTGATCGACGTCTCCAAATGCATTGGCTGCAAGGCTTGCCAAACTGCCTGCATGGAGTGGAACGACCTGCGCGACGAAGTTGGTACTTTGGCCGCAGGTGTGTATGACAACCCCACGGACCTCACCGAGAACTCCTGGACCGTCATGCGCTTTGCTGAGTACGAAAACGAAGCAACCGGCAATCTGGAATGGCTGATCCGCAAGGACGGCTGTATGCACTGTGAAGATCCTGGCTGTCTGAAAGCCTGCCCATCGCCCGGAGCGATCGTGCAGTACGCCAACGGCATCGTGGACTTCCAGCAAGACCAGTGCGTGGGTTGCGGCTACTGCCGTACCGGCTGCCCCTTCAACATTCCACGCATCTCCAAGAAGGACAACAAGGCGTACAAGTGCACCTTGTGTTCGGACCGCGTGGCGGTGGGCCGCGAGCCCGCTTGCGTCAAGACCTGTCCAACCGGCGCCATCAAGTTTGGCACTAAGAAGGCCATGCACGATGTGGCAGAAAAGCGCATCACGGACTTGAAGCAACGCGGCTACGAGCAAGCCGGTCTGTATGACCCAGCAGCTGTGGGCGGCACACACGTCATGTATGTGCTGCACCACGCTGACAAGCCATCGCTTTACAAGGGCCTGCCCGACGATCCCAAGATCAGTCCCATGGTTTCCTTGTGGAAGGGTGTTGCCAAGCCTTTGGCCATGGCAGCTTTGGGTGCAGCCGCTGTCGGCAGCTTGTTCCACTACATCACCATGGGACCGAACGAAGTCTCCAAGGACCTGGAAGATGAAATGGACCGCAAGGATGCTGCAGCCGAGAAGAAGGAGAACGGCCAATGAAACGCAATCCACGCGACCTCGTGCGCTACAACGCATCGGAGCGTGCCAACCACTGGGTGGTAGGCATTTGCTTCATCTTGCTGGCGCTCTCTGGCCTGGCCTTCTTCCATCCAGCGTTCTTCCCCCTGACCCAGTTGTTCGGTGGTGGTCCCTGGACCCGCATCCTGCACCCCTACATCGGGGTGGTGATGGCTGTTTTCTTCATCATCATGGCGTTCCGTTTCTGGCGTCTGAACGTAATTGAGCCGCGCGACATCGAGTGGCTCAAGAACGTGAACAAGATGATCGAAGGCGATGACCACAACATGCCTGAACAAGGCAAGTACAACGGCGGTCAGAAGATGCTGTTCTGGGGTCTGGTCATTGGTATGGCCTTGATCACCATTTCGGGCTTCCTGATGTGGCGCGCCTGGTGGAATCTGCCTGTGGACCTGGTCCGCGCAGCATCGACCCTGCACGCGATTGGCGCCGTGTGGATGATTGGCCTAATCATCATGCACGTCTATGCGGCTATTTGGACCAGCGGGACCATCCGTGCCATGTTGTATGGCACAGTGACCCGTGCTTGGGCCAAGCAGCACCACCGCGGCTGGTATCGCAAGATGACTGGCGAAAAAGACTGATCCTCGCGATCAGTCCGAAAATAGAAGTCACTTAGACGCTTGTTGATTACCGCCGGTATGCCCATCGCTGGGCGTACCGGCGGTTTCAATTTAGGGATTCCTTTTTATGCAACAACGCATTCTTCAACCCGGCGAAATCGAAGCGCTGGACAAGACCTCTTTCCCACGCATCTTGCTGCCGCAAGTTGCCAGCCTGTTTGCTGAACGTGCAGCGCGCCTGCGCCAATTGGCAGACGGCAACCCGATTGCTGACTACCTGCAATTTGCCGCCAAAATCGTGGATGCACAGCATGCCGCGGCAGCATCTGTCACGCTGCAGGCGCTGGATACCAGCACCATGGAGCGTGCCCAGCAGTTCTCCATGTCACTGCTGCCCGCTGCAGAGCACATCGACCCCGCCTGGCACCTGGTGCTGGATGCCATGCTCGACACCCTCTCGGGCAACGAAGGCATGCCCGAGCCACTGCAGCCTCTGATTGCCTCGTTGCGCGAACTCGGCCACGAAGAACGTGAC
Organism: Comamonas sp. 14P8.1.4; assembly: GCF_057799285.1. Taxonomy (NCBI): domain Bacteria; kingdom Pseudomonadati; phylum Pseudomonadota; class Betaproteobacteria; order Burkholderiales; family Comamonadaceae; genus Comamonas; species Comamonas sp. 14P8.1.4. The sequence goes on along the minus strand of NZ_JBYOKN010000015.1, from coordinate 19,738 downwards.
GAAATCGCCCAGCGTCTGCTGGAAAAAGAAGTGGCAGCCCGTCACATTGGCATGGCGCCGTTCATCATGGCGGCACTGCAGGTCACCTACGCCAAGCGTGCTGCTGCGCTGCAGGTGGCCGACGTGCCTTACACCGACCCCGCCACCATCTGCCCGGTCTGCGCCAGCGAACCTGTGGCCAGCGTGCTGCGCATTGGTGGCCAGGCCAACGGCCACCGCTACCTGCACTGCGGCACCTGCTGCACCGAATGGCACATGGTGCGCGTCAAGTGCTCGCACTGCGAATCCACCAAGGGCATCCACTACCAGACTGTGGAAGGCAGCAAGGATGTGATCATGGCGGAAACCTGCGATGAATGCGGCACCTACCGCAAGATCATCAACCAGGAAAAAGACCCCATGGCCGAGCCGCTGGCAGACGATCTGGCCAGCCTGATGCTGGACTTGCTGATGAGCGAGAGCACCGCATTCAAGCGCTCCAGCGCCAACCCCCTGCTGTTTGTGGCTGTGGCCGAAGAACAGTCGGATGGCCAGGCATCGGAGCTGATCGACCCTGCGGCACAATAAGCGCTGCCCACCCCGCCGAAAGGCCGCTGCGGCGGCCTTTCTTTATTGCGCTTTCTAAAAGAGCCTGAACTTTGAACACTTCCGCTCCGCGTCTGCCATCGGTAGACAAACTGCTCCAACACCCCGTCTTGCAAGGCTTGCAGACTGAATACGGCCGCACCAGCGTGACCGATGCAGTGCGGCAAGTGTTAGAGGGGCTACGCCCCCAACTGCGTGAAGGCCATCTGCAAGCGGCACACGTCGAAGAAACTGCCCTGGTCACCGCCGTGCACAGCCGCCTGAGCGAGCGCTTTGCCCCGCGCCTTAAATCGGTCTTCAACCTCACCGGCACGGTGCTGCACACCAACCTTGGCCGCGCGCTGCTGCCGCAAGAGGCGGTTGATTCGGTGGTAGAGGCGCTCACCAATCCAGCCAATCTCGAATATGACTTGGAAACCGGCGGCCGTGGCGACCGCGATGACTTGGTTGAGCAGCTGATCTGCGAACTCACGGGCGCTGAAGCCGCTACCATCGTCAACAACAATGCTGCCGCTGTATTGCTGGCGCTGTCGACCTTGGCCCCCGACAAAGAAGTGGTCGTCTCGCGCGGTGAGTTGGTCGAAATTGGCGGCGCGTTCCGCATCCCCGACATCATGAAACGCGCAGGCTGCCAGCTGGTCGAGGTTGGCACCACCAACCGCACACACGCCAAAGACTACGCAGAGGCCGTAACGGACGAGACCGCCCTGCTCATGAAGGTGCATACCAGCAACTACGAAGTGGTGGGGTTCACCAAGGCGGTGTCTGACGCCGAAGTCACCAGCATGGCCCATGCGCGTGGGCTGAACATGCTGGTGGACCTGGGCAGCGGCACCTTGGTGGATCTGCGCGACTGGGGCCTGCCCCACGAAGTGACGGTGCGTGAAACCATCGATGCCGGTGCCGACATCGTCACCTTCAGCGGTGACAAGCTGCTGGGTGGCCCACAGGCAGGCATCATCGTTGGGCGCAAGGATTTGATTACCAAAATCAAAAAGAACCCCATGAAACGCGCCCTGCGCGTGGGCAAGCTCACCTTGGCGGCACTGGAGCCCACGCTGCGCCTGTACCTGCACCCCGAAAAACTGGCCGAGCGCCTGACCACGCTGCGCCTGTTTACCCGCCCGCAAGCGGCCATGCAAGCACAGGCAGAAAGCCTGTTGCCACAGCTGCAAGCCGTGCTGGGCGCTGCATGGGTGGTGGAAACCGCAGCCATGCACAGCCAAATTGGCAGCGGCGCACTGCCCGTGGACAACCTGCCCAGCTGGGGGCTGAAGCTCTGCCCCGCCAGTGGCAAGCAAGCGGGGCGCCAGCTGATGCAGCTGGAAGCACGCCTGCGCGCCCTGCCCCGCCCCGTCATTGGGCGCCTGCATGACGACGCCCTGTGGCTGGACCTGCGCTGCCTGGAGACCCCCATGCAAGCGCAGTTCACTCAGCAGCTGTCTGCGCTATCCCTCAATAATTCATAGCTATCAGCGCTTACCAGATAAGCGCTAGAAGCCCATTTGACTCTGAAAGTGTTTGCATGATCATCGGTACCGCTGGACACATTGACCACGGCAAAACCACCCTGGTGCGCGCGCTGACCGGCGTTGAAACCGACCGCCTCAAAGAAGAAAAAGCGCGCGGCATCTCCATTGAGCTGGGCTATGCCTACGCGCCCCTGCCCAACGGCGATGTGCTGGGCATCATCGATGTGCCTGGCCACGAGCGCTTTGTCCACACCATGGCCGCTGGTGCCGTTGGCATTGACCACGCGCTTCTGGTGGTGGCCGCAGACGACGGCGTCATGCCCCAAACACTGGAACATCTGGAAATCCTGCAGCTGCTGGGCGTCAAGAAAGGCACCGTCGCGCTGACTAAGGTGGACCGCGTGCTGCCACAACGCGTGGAAGAGGTCCAACTCGAGATTGCAGCCATCCTCTCCGTCACTTCGCTGCACGACAGCCCCATCTTCCCCACGGCCGCCAACCAAGCTGGCGACCCTGGCGTCCAGCAACTGCGCGCGCACCTGGAAGTGCAGGCGCAGATGATGCCCGCCCGCCCGCAAGACGGCCTGTTCCGCCTGGCGGTGGACCGTGTCTTCACCCTGCCCGGCCAAGGCACGGTGGTCACCGGCACGGTCTTCAGCGGTCAAGTGGCCGTGGGAGATATGCTGCAACACTCGGCCAGCGGCCAAACCGTGCGCGTGCGCAGCATCCACGCACAAAACCAGACCGCCCAGCAAGGCGTGGCAGGCCAGCGCTGCGCACTGAACCTGGCCGGCATTGCCAAGGAAGACATCGTGCGCGGCGACTGGATCGCCGATGCCCGCGTTTTGCAGGCTACGGACCGCATTGACATTCGCCTGCACCTGCTGGCAGAAGCACCGCCCATGCAGCAATGGACCGCTGTGCACGTGCACATTGGCACCCAGCGCTGCACCGCCCACGTTGCTCTGCTGCAGGACGGCACCATTGAGCCCGGCACCGAGGTTGCAGCGCAACTGGTGCTGGATCAACCTGTCTTCACCCTGCCCGGTGACCGCCTGATCCTGCGCAACGCCCAGGCCAGCCGCACTATTGCTGGCGGCATGGTGCTCGACCCCTATGCCCCCGCGCGCAAACGCCGCAGCGCCGAGCGGCTGACCTATCTGCAGGCGCTGGAATCGCTGATCCTCACGCGCAGTCCCGCTGCGCTGGTGGCCCAGGCAGGCCATGGCATCAGCCTGGCGCAGTTGCAGCGTCTGTCTGGCCGCGCCATGGAAGGGCTGGATCTACCAGACACGCAGCGCATTGCCCAGCCCGATGGCGATGCCCTGCTGATTGACAGCACGCGCTGGCAACACCTGCAGCAGCAGGTGATGGACACCATCGCGCGCTTTCACGAGAAATACCCGGATGAGCCTGGCATCAACGCTGCCCGCCTGCGCCGCATGGCCTGGCCAGGCCTGATCCACAGCCAGCACGACAAACTCTGGCGCGCACTGATGGAGCAATTGCTCGGCGCGCAGCAACTGGCCAGCAGCGGTGCCTGGCTGCACCTGCCCAGCCACAGTGTGCAGTTCACCGCTGCCGAGCAGGCGCTGGCTGAGCAGCTGCTACCCAAGTTGCAAGCCGGCCGCTTTGACCCACCCTGGGTGCGCGACCTGGCCGCAGACACCGGCACGGGCGAAGAAGTGGTGCGCCAGCTGCTGCGCAAACTGGCACGTCAGGGTGCGTTGTTCCAGGTCGTCAAAGACCTGTTCTACACAGCCGCCAGCATGGACGAGCTGGCCCACACCATCCACACCCTGGCCAGCACCACCCCCAACGGTGAAGTGGTGGCGCGCGCCTTCCGTGATGCCACGGGCCTGGGCCGCAAACGCGCCATTCAGATCATTGAATGCTTTGACCGCCTGGGCTACACCCGCCGCGTGCGCGACGCCCACGTGCTGCGCCCCGACGCACAGTGGCATCCGCGCAGCACCCCGGCATGAAATTCAGCCCCATTGCCGCAGCACCGCTCGTGCGCAGCGATACAATGGGCACCATCTTCTTAGGAAGGCAATCGTGCCCGGTGGTGCGGCCGGGCTTCAAACCCGGTGGAGGGTGTTAGCCACTCTCGGGTTGGTTCGACTCCAGCTGCTTTCCGCCACATACCAAGCCTTGGTCACAACTGACCAAGGCTTTTTTATTGTGCAGGTGATGCATCCAGTGCTACATCCAAGTGACCCAGCGGCCTTCAGTGTCCCGGTGAAGATCGCATCGATATCACAATGGTCTTTGGCGCACCGCCTGTTGTAGGCATTGCCACATGCAACTTGGACTCTAAACCCTGCTGCCACACGATCAAATGGAAGCAGGACAACTGCCGCACTTAAATCTCGTGGCTCGTTATTAATCTGGCTGAATAAACACTGGTCTTGGTTTGCCGCTTTAAAAGACAAACGGGAGCCAAGCCCTGAGTTCTCGGGTATTTGGCGTTCCAGAGAACCTGCTTGTCCTGGCACTCAAATGAACCACGGTCTTGGTTCAACCTGTGCTGCAACTACGTGGTCTTGCGTGGCCAGCACCAGACTTTCGCAAATTGCGCAGACGATAACTCAATCTAAATGCTCAGTTTCCCCACACCCATAGCCAAGCGGGCCTGTGATTACTGCTGGACTTGGCGGAAATCAATTTCTTAGGCCTAGGCAAGTGGAAATGCATAAAGCATGGGGCTGAACGCCGGTGCCATTGACATACATTGATGCGAAAACATGGCAGATTCGAGCCATCTGTGACTTACAGAAATGTGAACGATGGTTCTGCGCTACCAGGCTTACTACAGCCGTTACCGAAAAAGGAACGCTGGAAAGCCTCATAGGGGATGGCGTACGACATGCAGCCCCCTGAAACGGGAGCACGGCAGTACAGCACATCGGTCATTCCGATCCGAAAGAGCGAACGGATCCATAGCGGGATTGCCTTTAAGCATCGCAATGTAGTAGTTGCCGCGTGCTGGCAATTGGGCAGGTATTAGGGAACATTGGTGTGACTAACTACTGATGAAATTTGGTGAAAACCAAAGTGAGCTCTATTAAACAGATGGGCTTACGTGCAATGCCCCGAAACTCTGTGCACGAATTCAAAGAACTGCACATCCAGACAGCCATATTGAGCTTGACTGCACTCAGAGGCAATCTTGGCCCAGCCACGGCTGGTTTTTTATAAATCACTGCAAACAGTTTTATTTACAACAAAGACCTTATTAACATCAAATAAAAAGTTAAATATATTTAACCATTTGACAAAAAATAACATTTCCAACAACTCTCCCCGAAGAATTATAAAGATAAATATCGTTAATTAGACCTACATCAAAATGATTTACGCATTGATTCAATCATTAACCAATGTTCCGTTGACTTATTTTTTTCAAAAAGATACGCTTTAATTTAAAAGTGAAAAAATAGATTCAGCAACTACAAAAATGGAGGCAGCAAATAATATTATTTATAATCAATTAATTAAACATTCACTCACCAAAATACAAGGATTTTATATGCCATTCAATTCAAATTCAAAGATAAATTTAAAAAAAATATTAATGTCCGGGCTGCTGGTTACAGCTTTTCCAGCACTCTCCGCAAATACGATTGTATTTAATGGAGAAGTAACTGACCAAACTTGCGAGGCAGTAATTGATGGCAAAGCGGATCCGACCGTGGTACTGCCCAGTGTCACTGTAGGTGCGCTACAAGGCCAGGTAGGTAAAGTAGCGGGAGAAACGACATTCACTTTACAGCTTACGAACTGTGTTGCCCCAAGTGTTGACGAAACTTTCACAGTTCTCTTTCAGGCCCCCAACGCCACCCCTAGCGGCAACCTTCGTAACACTGCATCAGGTGGCGCCGAAGGTGTGGCTCTCCAGCTCCTGCATGCGCCAAGTGGTGATGCCGTGTCTCTCATCGGGGGCGGGCCAGTCCCAGTCGGCGATATTATTTTGCCTGCGCAAGAGAGCAGCACCACCTATGAGTATGCAGTGCAATACGTTTCCGAAGACATGGCTGTGACTACAGGTCCCGTACTGGGTGCAGTGACCTATACCGTTCGGTACGAATAGTTTTCTAGCACTTCAAAATAATTAATAACAAAGAAGTGCTTGTAAAAAATTTATCTAAATTTCAAAATGTTCAGCGCTTTACGTTTTAAAAAATACTTTTCTTTAGGTATTTGTTTTTTATTGATCAGCATTTCTGCCCAAGGCAGTGTGGTGGTCACTGGAACACGTGTCATCTACAACGGAGGTGATCGAGAAAAAACGGTGAGACTGACCAATCAGGACGAATTCCCCAACATTGTTCAATCTTGGATTGATCAGGATGAAATTGACAAATCACCTGAGCTTGTAAAAACACCATTTTTTATCACTCCGCCCATATTTCGTATGGAAGCGGGAACCGGTCAGAACTTGAGGATTATCTACACTGGGGATCAGACGCTCCCCCAAGATCGTGAGTCCTTGTTTCATCTGAACATTTTACAAATACCACCACGAAATGCCGCACATTCTAAAAATAATCAGATGCTTTTAATGCTGCGAAACCGCTTAAAACTCTTTTATCGGCCCGCAGACATTGCCGGGGCTCCAGAAGAATTACCCCAAAATCTGCGCTTTCAGCTCAAGCAAGAAACGTCCAGATGGGTCGTCGAAGTGGAGAACCCAACGGGCTACTTCGCTTCGTTTGGTAGCGCGTTCCTGGTAACTAACACCCAAGAGATTCCGTTGAAAGCAGAGATGGTGGCCCCAGGCGCCAAAGCGCGCTGGCTGCTGGAAAGCGCTGCAGACATTGCAGACAACCCGGTCAAATTACGCGCCCAGTTGATCAACGACTACGGAGCTCGTGTAGAGCTTCTGAAAACGCTGCGCCCCTGAGATGTGCTGGCGCCATAACCACTCCGTCGTATCTGTACAGACTTTGCGTTGTTTATGTGCGGCAGCTTGCACCCTGTTGCCGCTGCACAGTTTCGCTGCACCAGCCCCCACTGAGACAGGCTATCAATTCGACAGCAAGTTGCTGATGGGCTCGCGTTTGGGCAACGGCCAACTTGCGCGATTTAACAACCCAGATCAAATCGATGAAGGCACTTATTTCGTCGATCTTTACGTCAACGGCGACTACATCACCCGCGACGCGGTGGAGTTTAGGGAACAAGCCCCCTCCCACACCATCGGCCCCTGCTTTAAGGAGTTATTTCTCACACAGCGCATAGGCGCCAAACCCGATTCCAGCCCGACCCTGCCTGCAGACAGCTGCCGAACTTTACAGGAGCGCCTGCCGGGCTCCGCCTACAAGCTGGACATCGCCAGACTGCGGCTGGACCTGCAGATTCCGCAAGCTGCATTGCACATCCGCCCCCGCGGCTATGTCAGCCCAGAGGCCTGGGATGCAGGTAACACCATGCTGTTTGCCAACTACGACGCCAGCATGTACAGCGCGCGCTACGGCGGTGCATTGTCCGGGCACTCCGACTATGCTTTCGTCGGCCTGAACACAGGCATTAATTTTGGCCTCTGGCGCCTCAGGCACCAGTCCAGTTTTAACCACTCACGCTACGCACAGCACACCTCCACCAGTTGGAATGCCATCCGCACCTATGCACAGCGCGCATTACCGAAGTGGCGCAGTGAGCTGACCTTGGGAGACAACTACACAGAGGGGCACCTTTTTTCTAGCATGGGCTACCGGGGATTGCGACTGTCATCAGATGATCGAATGTTGCCTGAATCCCAACGCAGTTATGCACCAAGGGTGCGGGGAGTTGCCAAAACCAACGCACGCGTTGCCATCCAACAAAACGGGCAAAAAATCTACGAGACCCAAGTTGCACCTGGCCCCTTCCTGATTGAAGACCTCTACGGTGCCAACCATGCTGGCGATTTGGATGTTCAAGTGATTGAAGCAGATGGCAGCGTGGCGACTTTTACAGTGCCGTTTTCCTCCGTGCCCGAGTCGATGCGGCCCGGCCTGTCACGCTACAGCCTGGCAGTGGGTCAGGCCCGCATTTATGGGGCAAGCCATGACCTGTTCGCAGATATGACCTACCAGCGCGGCATCAGCAATCAGCTGACGCTCAACTCGGGTCTTCAGCTTGCGCAGGATTACTGGGCTATGCTCGGCGGCGCTGTCTTGGCAAGCCGCATTGGTGCCTGGGGCCTGAATGCCACCTTTTCCAGCACTCGAGAGAATCACACGCGCAAACAAGGCTGGCGTGTGGGCGTCAATTACAGTCGAACCTTTCAAAGCACCGCCACGACATTGACATTGGCCGGTTACCGCCACTCCACCGATGGCTACCGTGAACTCGGGGATGTGCTCGGGGCGCGTGCTTATGGACACCGAGGGCAAGACTGGAATTCTCCCAGCTACAAGCAGCGCAATCAGTTGACGCTCTTGATTAGCCAAAGTCTGGGAGACTATGGCAGCTTGTACCTTTCCGGTGCCACCAGTACGTACTACGGCGGCAAAAATCGCAACCGGCAGCTGCAGTTCGGCTACACGGGAACTTATCGCAACATTAGCTATAGCCTGTCGTACACCAAGCTGAACGACACCCTCTGGAATCCTTTGCCTTACGACCCTTTGCGCCCGACAGAACAGGGCACACTCGGCCGCCGCAACCATACCGTGATGCTCACGGTGTCCATCCCGCTGGGGCACAGCAGCCGTGCGCCAACACTCAGCACATCGGCCTCCAGCCATTCGGGCGATATGCCCGGAACGCTCTACCAAGCCAGCTTGAATGGAACCCTAGGCAAAGAGCAAACCACCAGTTATGGCATCAACGCCAACCATGACAGCGATGGCCTGGGAACCAGCTGGAGCAGCACCGTGCAACAGCGCCTGCCCTATGCCACCCTGGGGGGGGGCTATGCATCCGGCAAAAACTACCAGCAAATGAATGCCAGTGTGCGCGGCGCACTGGTCGCTCACCGGGGAGACGTGACTTTAGGGCCCTATGTAGGCGATACGTTTGCGCTGGTGGAAGCCAAAGGCGCTGCGGGCGCTACCGTACGCGGCGGTCAAGGTGCCCAAGTCAATGCCAATGGCTTTGCACTGGCCCCTTCGCTGACTCCCTACCGTTACAACCCCATCAGTTTGGATTCCAGAGGCATCAGCGACCATGCTGAACTGATCGAGTCTGAACGCAAGGTTGCCCCTTACGCGGGTGCTGTCGTGCATGTGCCCTTCCAAACCTCCTTCGGCCAAGCCTTGCTGTTCACTGCACGTCTTGAAGATGGCAGCCCTGTGCCACTGGGCGCCAACGTTCTCAATGCCGATGGGACCAACATTGGCATCGTCGGTCAAGGCGGGCAAATCTATGTGCGCACCGATGTCAAAAGTGCGCTCTTGCGTGTGCAGTGGGGCCATGCCCCCCATGAACACTGCCAGCTGCCCTACGCCCTTAAAGACAGGAAACCCCAGCGGCTGATCCGGCTGGAGGCCATCTGTGCACCCACCACCACCGGCGGTTGACCAAGGATTGATTTATGTCACGACGCCTACATTTATCCTGGTGTTTCGGGCTGGCAGCTGCACTGCTCACCCTGCCCACATGGGCGACTTGCTACAAAGTCACCAGCGTTGGAAGTACCACCACCACCAGCAACAACCAGATTCGTCCCGGTGAAGGCACCGCATCGAGCTGGAGCGGAGCTTGTGACACCTGCAACGGCTCATTGGGCTTGCCGACTGTCATCAACGTCAGCGACCCCAGCTTTCAGCCCTACCCCACCTTGATTGCCAGCTCCGTGGCGCCACTTGCCATGTATGGGTTTTCTGCGGGGTATGACCCCGAGAGGGTCTTCTTCCGCTGTGCCGCAGGCGATGCCGTGTATGAGATGTTTTCCACCAATGCAGACAACCAGTTCAGCGGCTGGTACGCAGGCGGCGACGCGGTGGGCAACTCCATTGGACTACAGGCAGCCTATCGCACTGCATGGCCCAACGTGCTGCTTCGCTTGACCCACATGGAAACTGGGCAGTTCTTTACCGATATCTGGCGCGAGCGCCGTCTCACCAACCTTGATATCGATTCCCGTGGTTTTCAGCTGGTGAAAGCAAAAAACCTCAGCGCTGTGAGGGCGGAGCTTTTCAGCGCACCGCTGGAGAACACGCGTTACTACTCACCCAACACCCCTTCGCAGCTGTATGCCTACAGCCAGCCCGCAGCCTATATCGCCATCAAAGGGCCTGGGCTTTCCTACCCCAATGTGGGCCAAACCCACAATGGCAACTGGAGCGGTTTCCACACTAATTGGCCCGGCGCTATTGGTCTGTACAACCGGGTAACCCTCAAACGCTACCCCACGTGCACGGTGAACAATGTCACCCCCCAGGTGACGTTTTCTTCTATCTCCGTGGGAGAAATCCAAAACGGGGCCAACCACGAAGCTGCATTTGAAGTGAGCTTCCGCTGCCAATCCGGAGCTGCCTCCAGCGTCGCGATCAATGGCACCGCCATGGGTATCAAGGCATCAGCTGGTGCGCAAAGTGCAGCCAACACGCTGGGCTTGGCCAACGCCGAAGGTGGCCTGAGCCACTTGGTCGCAGACAACTACGGCACCCCAGGCACTGCAGGCGGCGTTGGCATACGGATACTGCGCGATGGCAGCCCCATCCATCTGCTGCAAAACGAAAATTCGGCTCTGGGCAGCTCGGCAGCCAATGCCAAGGGCTGGTACCCTGTGGTCGGGCCGGCCTCCAACAAGGTGGACAGCAGTAACGGCATCGATCAATACCGTGAAGTATTTCGCGCCCGCTTGGAAAAACTCGACAGAGGCACACAGCCACCGGTCACAGCGGGCAAAGTCCAGGCCACCGCAGAAGTGGTCATCCGTGTGCAATAAGCAGCTTTGGGCAGCAACCATGGCGGCCTGTGCCCTTCTGCTCGCCCCCACAGCCATTGCAGGTGTCACTGCCGAGCGCACGCGCGTGGTGTTTCACGAAGCAGATCGAGAAGCTTCCTTGCTGCTGGTCAACCAGAATCCCTATCCCGTACTCACGCAGGTCTGGGTAGACGACGGTGCACTGGCTGCTGACCCTTCCAATGCCCAGGGCCCTTTGCTTCCGCTGCCGCCCATCTTCCGCATGGCACCTGGCGAGCAACGCAGCCTGCGCTTTATTCCCACCGGCGACACGGTGCCGCCTGATCGCGAATCCCTCTACTGGCTCAACATCTATGAGATTCCGCCCCAGCCCACGGACACCACTGCGGCACAGCTGACCGTGACACTGCGCACCCAAATGAAAGTCTTCTACCGCCCCCATGCACTGCGTAATGAAAGCGACACTGGAGCGCGCCAGCTCATGTTTAAAGCCAACACCACAGCCCCCGAAACCCTCAGAATCATCAACCCCAGCCCCTATTTCATCACCCTGACCGGTGTCCAGCAGCGCCCAACGGCACAGCCACTGTTGCCTGCCCAGCTGATTGCGCCCTTTACGCAGCGGGATGTACCGCTTGTGTCTCCGCGCGCGTTGGAGCTGCCCGGCACGCTGGAGTATGGCTGGATCGATGATGGTGGCAATGTGCAGCGCAGTACATTTGACTTGCGCTAAGCTGCGCCACCGCGGCCTCCAGTGCACCCCGTTTCCATTGATTTGGTGTGATGCCCGGGTTTACGGTTGTGGACTCATGCAGCGTCCATAACCGCATCCGCCATGCTAGGCCGCAACTGGCGCACAATATCGCCCATTCCTATTTCTCTGTGCAAGCCACTTTCAGTGCTGCGTGCAGCCATTGAATCACCATGACACAAGCTTCTGACACCACCGCCAGCGTCCCTCGCCTCACTTCACTGTCCCACGGCGGTGGCTGTGGCTGCAAGATTGCTCCCGGCGTGCTGGCCAAGCTGATTGGTCAGAGCACCTTGCCCAAGCAGTTTTTCCCCAATTTGCTGGTGGGCACAGAAACGGCCGATGACGCCGCCGTCTACCGCATCAACGATGAGCAGGCCATTGTTGCCACCACCGACTTCTTCATGCCCATCGTGGATGATCCACGTGACTTTGGCCGCATTGCAGCGACCAATGCGCTCAGCGACATTTACGCCATGGGCGGCACGCCACTGATGGCACTGGCGATTGTGGGCATGCCCATCAATGTGCTGCCGCACGAGACTATTGCGGCCATCCTGGAAGGTGGTGCCTCCGTCTGCCAGGAGGCGGGCATTCCGCTGGCGGGGGGCCATTCCATCGACTCGGTGGAGCCGATCTACGGCCTGGTGGGCATTGGCATCGTCAACCCCAAGCACATGAAGCGCAACGCCGATGCCAAGGCTGGCGATGTGCTGATTCTGGGCAAACCCCTGGGCGTGGGCATTTTGTCGGCCGCCCTCAAAAAGAACCTGCTGGATGATGCAGGTTACCAATCGATGGTGCAGGCCACCACCCAGCTCAACCGCCCTGGTGCCGAGCTGTCCAAGCTGGACGGCGTGCATGCCTTAACCGATGTGACAGGCTTTGGCCTGCTGGGCCACAGCCTAGAGCTGGCACGCGGTGCCCAGCTGAGTGCACACCTGGATGTAGCCGCCCTGCCCGTGCTGCCCGGTGTGATGGCGCTGGCCGAGCAAGGCGTGTTCACTGGCGCATCAGGCCGCAACTGGGCCTCGTACGGCGATGCGATTGCGCTGGCCGATTCAGTGACCGATACCCAGCGCGCGCTGCTGACGGATCCACAGACTTCCGGCGGTTTGCTGGTGTCGTGCACCCCCGAGACGGTGGACCAGGTGCTGGCTATTTTCCGCAGTGGTGGCTTTGCCGACGCCTGCGTGGTGGGCCACATGGCCGCTGGTGCGGCCCAGGTGCACGTGGCCTGATACACGCAGTTGCCTGATACGCAGTGGTCTGAGCGCTGCGCGCCGGGCTGGCTCTTGTGCCCATGAAGAAAGCCCTTGTCCTGATGGCCAAGGGCTTTCTTCATGGGCATGGTGCAGTACGCCAACGCAGGCCTGGGGCACGCGTCGTGCACCGCGCCTATGCCAAGGCTTTGTGCTGCATCCAGTGGCGCGCCTGCTCCTGCGCGTAGGCAATGGCGCATTCCGCCGTCTCAAATACTGGGCTGAAGGTGAAAAAGCGCTGGCTGCGGGCATTGCCCTCCCCGCTGTCAATGCTCAGCTGCGAGACAAACCCGGCGCCATCTGCGTGCTGCGCGTTCGAGACAAAGGTAAAGCGCTCTACGGTGGTGCGCTGAAGGTGGTGGTGTTCCATCAAACTGTCCTTTCCGCTGTGACACCACAGCGTCTGTGCGCCGCCGCTGCGGCTGTGCTGCATGTTTCATTGTGTGTGGGCAGGCACCAGCTTAAGCGGTGCTTGTGTCAGTGCGATGACAACAAAACAAGAGCAGCTTGCGCATGTTCTTTCTTAACATGCGGTACAAAAGACGCTGAAATGACGATTGGGCCAGCGCTAGCAGCTATAAAAAAAGCAAGGCTACCGCGACCCCGCGCCTACTGCTGTGCGCCCCCACCCCACTGGGACCGATCTGCGCCACACCCCGCACTCACTGTGCCGCAGCGTGCGCGCCCAGCACCGTGCGGCAGTTGACCAGCCAGTCCGCCACCGCTTCTTGCAGCGCATTGGCGGGCGTCAACAACTGCGGCCACTGGCGCACGCAGGCATCCACACAGCTGTCGGCTTGCCACAGGGCTTCTTTGTTGATCAGCACCAGCTCGGCCATGCTGCTGGCGTCATCCTCAAACATCTGCAGCCAGTCGGCCTGCTGGCGCGGGTGAGAGCCAGATTCGGCCAGCGCTTTCTCCAAGCCCTGCAATCGCGCATCCACGTAATGGGCCGCGTCAGCCCCGGGCAGCGCTTGCCAGCCCTGGGGAAATTTGCGTTTGCACAGCTCCCAGTGCTGCATGACAGCGCCCAAGGTGGCAATCACTTCGCGCACCTCGGCGCTGGTGTGCGCCGCTGTCCCCACGGGGCCCGCATCGTTGGCCAGCAGCGCGTAAACGTGCGGCGTCAGCGCTGCATCAAAACGGCGGTGGTTCATGCGCAGCATGAGGGACAGGCGCTGCGCCGGCATATCCGTGAACTTGCTGTAGAAGGCCGAAATCACTTCGGCCAGCATCAAAATGCGCCCCCAAGGCGAGATGGCCTCGCCCTTGGCGTGGCGCGGGTAGCCGCTGCCATCCAGGCGCTCATGGTGCTCCAGCACCGCCGCTTCCACGCGCTGCGAATACACGCCGGCCTCGCGCACCACCAGCATGCCGGTGATGCTGTGCGCCGCCAGCTGCTTGCGCTCTGGCGCCGTGAGCTTGTGGCGCACGTTCTTCCAGCTTGGCGGCATGTAGAGCATGCCCACATCGTGCAGCAGTGCGGCAGCGGCCAGCTCTGCGCAGTCGGGCATCGACAGGCGCTGTTTGACGGCCAGAAACACGGCAGACATCATCATCAGCACGCTGTGCTCAAACAGCTCAGGCAGCTCATGGCGCATCACCGTCATCTTGAAACTGGCCTGCTGCGGCCACGGCATGTGCCGCAGCACCTCCAGCAGCATGTAGTGCTGCGCCCCCAGGTGCGCAGACAGCTGCTGCCCCAGCAGCGTGGAGCCAGACAGCAGCATGACCTGCGCTTCCAGGCTGGGAATATCCACCACGTTCTGGGCCTGCAGCAGCTCTTCAATGGGCGTTGACAGGCGGTGTTGCTTGAGGCGCTCATACAGGTGGTGGTCCACACGCACCCCGGTGTCCAGCAGCTTCAGCCCGCTGGCGGAGTAGATGGCGCCACCCGTCGTCACCGTTTGTGCGTCGGCCATTTTGGAGACGGCCTGCAAGTAATGCGGGTCGTTGATTAACGATGCGCTGTCCAAAACGGTGTCTGCTGCCTCAGCGGTCTGCGAATCCATGCTCTGTAATAAAGTGGTAACAATGCTGATATTAGTGGATGCTGGCTGCAAAAAAGCCGGCCAAATGGCGGGCTGGATGCCTATGCGCTGGGGTTGTGGTCTTAACGCAGCAGCGTGACGCCAGTTTGGCGCTGAATCTCTTCAAAGCTCACGCCATCGGCCAGCTCCACCAATTGCAGGCCCTGCGGGGTCACATCCATCACGCCCAGGTCGGTGATGATGCGGTCTACCACGCCCACACCGGTCAGCGGCAGGCTGCAGTTGGGCAGGATCTTCAAGTCGGTGGTGCCATCTTTTTTCTTGGCAACGTGCTCCATCAGCACGATCACGCGCTTGACGCCCGCCACCAGGTCCATGGCACCGCCCATGCCCTTGACCATCTTGCCGGGGATCATCCAGTTGGCCAGATCGCCTTTTTCGGACACCTGCATGGCGCCCAGAATGGACAGATTGATCTTGCCGCCGCGAATCATGGCAAACGACTGGTCGCTGCCAAAGATGGAGGAGCCCGCAATCGTGGTCACCGTCTGCTTGCCCGCATTGATCAAATCAGCATCCACCTGCGCTTCGGTGGGGAAAGGGCCAATGCCCAGCATGCCGTTTTCAGACTGCAGCCACACCTCTTTGCTTCCCGTGTGGTTGGCCACCAGCGTGGGAATGCCAATGCCCAGATTCACGTAGAAGCCATCTTCCAGCTCTTGCGCCGCACGCGCGGCCATTTGATCTTGCGTCCAAGGCATATCAAGCTCCTGCTTTCTCGGTCTTTGTCTCGGTGATGGTGCGCTTTTCAATGCGCTTTTCCGGATGCGGGTTGTGCACGATGCGGTGCACATAGATGCCAGGCAGATGGATGTCGTCCGGCGCAATCTCACCGACTTCCACGATCTCTTCCACTTCCACAATGCACACCTTGCCAGCTGTCGCAGCCGCCGGATTGAAGTTGCGCGCCGTCAGGCGAAATTGCAGATTGCCGCTTTTGTCCGCGCGGTGCGCCTTGACCAGCGAAACGTCGGTAACGATGGCACGTTCCATCACGTAGGTTTCGCCATCAAACTCGCGCAGCTCCTTGCCTTCTGCCACCAGAGTGCCCACGCCCGTCTTGGTAAAAAATGCCGGAATGCCAGCGCCCCCTGCGCGCAGCTTCTCGGCCAGCGTGCCTTGCGGGGTAAATTCCAGCTCCAGCTCGCCTGCCAGGTACTGGCGCTCGAATTCCTTGTTTTCACCCACGTAAGACGAAATCATCTTCTTGATCTGGCGCGTCTCCAGGAGCTTGCCCAGACCAAAACCATCCACCCCCGCATTGTTCGACACCACGGTCAGCTGCTTGACACCGCTGTCGCGCAATGCATCGATCAGCGCTTCGGGAATGCCACACAGACCAAAGCCGCCAACGGCCAGCAGTTGGCCATCCGCCACCACGCCCTGCAAGGCAGCTTGCGCGGAAGGATAGAGTTTTTTCACGTTGTCTCCTTGTTTGCGATCACTGCTTCATACGATACTACGTAGCAGCATACGTAGTATTTCTTAGAGAGTTGCACCATGGAGCTTGATCACCGCCTTGCCTTTGACCTCGCGCCCGTGGGGCTGGTGATTTCACGCAACCGCATCATGGTGGACTGCAACCAGCGGGTCTGCGAAATGTTTGGCATCTCCCGCGAATTGCTGGTGGGGCAATCGTTTCAGCTGCTCTACCCCACTGCCGATGAATATGAGCGCCAGGGTGCACGCATGGCGCCCATTCTCAACGCCAGAGGCACTTACTCCGACAACCGCATCATGAAGCGCGGCAGCGGAGAAGCTTTTTGGTGCCATGTCAGCGGGCGCGCACTGGACCGCGAGAACCCGCATGCAGCGGGCATCTGGAGCTTTGAAGACATGAGCGAGCAACGCCCCGTCAAAGCCACGCTGACAGGGCGTGAGCGGGAAGTTGCCGCACGTTTGCTCGAAGGGCTGACGTCCAAAGAAATTGGTCGCGCCCTGCTGATCAGCCACCGCACGGTAGAAATTTACCGCGCACGGCTGATGCGCAAGTACGACGCCCTCACCACTGCCGATTTGGTGCACAAGCTGCTGACCGCATGATGGTGATCCCCATGGCCATAGCCATGTGCCCAACACGCAGACCCAGGCTGCAACTGCCCCCCATGCAGGCACTGCCCCGTGGAAACACCTGCGTCGGGGAAATCCTCAGGCACAACTGCCATTGGCTCGTTCAAGCTGCGTGTTTGATGTAGTGCGCTTGCCTGCAGAAAACAGGCGCTCTAGACTGGTCTGGTGCACATGTGCAGCACATCGTGCGTGGCGTATGCCCCCTCCTGATCTGTCTGAGGTTTTGTCTATGGCCCAGCTAAGAAATTTCAATACCGCAAAAGGCCCCCTGCACGGCATTCGTACTGCATAATTCATCAATCGATTGCATAAAGCTATCGATTAAAGCTTCCAATATCAATAATTTATTGATATTTTCGCCCCCCGAGCCTGTCCCAACAGGTCACGTAACAACGGAGATCACGCATGACTACAGAATCCAAGTGCCCTTTCCACCAAGGCCAAAACTCCGGCACTGCTGCCAAGGGTGGTGGCACCACCAACCGTGACTGGTGGCCCAACCAGCTGCGCGTGGATTTGCTCAATCAGCACTCCGCCAAAAGCAACCCCATGGGCGAAGACTTCAACTACGCCGAAGAATTCAAAAAGTTGGACTACGAAGCCCTCAAGCGTGACCTGCGCGCCTTGATGACCGATTCCCAAGACTGGTGGCCTGCTGACTTTGGCCACTATGGCCCTCAGTTCATCCGCATGGCTTGGCACTCTGCCGGTACCTACCGCATGCAGGACGGCCGTGGTGGTGCAGGCCGTGGTCAGCAGCGTTTTGCCCCCCTGAACAGCTGGCCTGACAATGTCAATATCGACAAGTCGCGCCGCCTGCTGTGGCCCATCAAGCAAAAATACGGCAACAAAATCTCCTGGGCTGACCTGCTGGTGCTGACTGGCAACGTGGCACTGGAAACCATGGGCTTCCGCACCTTCGGCTTTGCCGGTGGCCGTGCGGATACCTGGGAACCCGACCAAGACGTGTACTGGGGCTCTGAAAAAGAATGGCTGGCCCCTACCAACAACCCCAACAGCCGCTACAGCGGTGAGCGCGATCTGGACAACCCCTTGGCCGCGGTGCAGATGGGTCTGATCTACGTGAACCCCGAAGGTCCGGACGGCAATGGTGACCCCCAATCGTCGGCCCATGACATTCGCGACACCTTCGCCCGCATGGCGATGGACGACGAAGAAACGGTGGCCTTGATTGCTGGTGGCCACACCTTCGGCAAGACACACGGTGCCGGCCCAGCCAGCCACGTGGGAGCCGACCCTGAAGCCGATGCCCTGGAATCCCAAGGCCTGGGCTGGAAGAGTAGCTTTGGCTCCGGCCACGGCAAGGATGCCATCACCTCCGGACTGGAAGTGACCTGGACGCAAACCCCCACCCAGTGGAGCAATTTCTTCTTTGAAAACCTGTTCGGTTTCGAGTGGGAAAAGACCACGAGCCCCGCAGGCGCCATTCAATGGGTAGCCAAGGATGCCGGTGACGTGATCCCCGCACCCGATGCGGGTGGTGCCAAGCGCAAGCCGACGATGCTGACCTCGGACATCGCCCTGCGCGTGGACCCAGCCTACGAGAAGATTTCGCGCCGCTTCCTGGAAAACCCACAGGCCTTTGCCGAAGCCTTTGCCCGCGCCTGGTTCAAGCTGACCCACCGCGACATGGGTCCACGTGCCCGTTACCTGGGCCCTGAAGCGCCCAAGGAAGAGCTGATCTGGCAAGATCCCATTCCTGCACCGTTCTACGCACCCGTGGGCCAAGCAGAGATCGATGCCATCAAGGCCAAGCTGCTGGCTTCGGGCTTGACCGTGCAAGAGCTGGTGGGTACTGCCTGGGCATCTGCCTCGACGTTCCGCGGCTCTGACAAGCGCGGCGGCGCCAACGGTGCCCGCATTCGCCTGGCCCCTCAAAAGGACTGGGCTGCCAACAACCCTGCGCAACTGGCCAAGGTGCTGGAGAAGCTGGAGAGCATCCGTGCTGACTTCAAGATCTCGTTGGCAGACCTGATCGTGCTGGCGGGCGGTGTGGGTATCGAAAAGGCTGCGGCGGATGCAGGCGTGCAGATCACTGTGCCGTTCCAACCCGGCCGTACTGACGCATCCGCCGAACAAACTGATGCAGCATCGTTCGACGTGCTCGAGCCTGTGGCTGACGGTTTCCGCAACTTCCTGAAGGCCAAGTTTGCGGCCCCTGCGGAAGCCCTGCTGATCGACAAGGCCCAGCTGCTGACACTGACAGCCCCTGAGATGACCGTCCTGGTCGGCGGCCTGCGCTCCATCAACATCAACACCGATGGCAGCGACAAGGGCGTGCTGACACAGGCACCTGGCAAGTTGACGAACGACTTCTTCGTCAACCTGCTGGACATGGGCACACAGTGGAAAGCCCTGGAAAACGGCGACTACGAAGGCGTATGCCGTAAGACAGGTGCCAAGAAGTGGACCGGCAGCCGTGTAGACCTGGTCTTTGGCTCCAACGCCATCCTGCGCGCTCTGGCTGAGGTGTATGCCGAAGCGGGCAACCAGCAAAAGTTCTACAAGGACTTTGTGGCCGCTTGGGTCAAGGTCATGGAACTGGATCGCTTCGATCTGAAGAAGTAAAAGACAGAGATGGGCGCAAGGTTGAACTTCCGCCCACTTCACCAACGCCCTTCGGGGCGTTTTTTTATGCCCAAGAAAAGCCGCACCCCATCCACGCA
>NZ_JBYOKN010000014.1:0-69562 GCF_057799285.1 Comamonas sp. 14P8.1.4 | reverse complement strand
TCTGGAATCTCCAGCTTCATACCCTTGGCTCCTGCTTTTTCACTAATAGGCACATCTTGTCTGCATCACCCCTGCGCCCTGTGGCAACGCCCAAAGAATGCGTCGCCAATGCGTCAGCAATGTGACTAAAACCCCCATTCTGCGCACCAAACGTGTCTACCACGCTGCAAGTTCTTAGGTAGATGCGAAGACCCCGCATAGAATCAGCCGCAATTTGTGGCAGGTGTTAGCACGCGCGTGCCATACAGGTTTTGATATTTCCAAGAGAGACACCCCGATGACAAACGAAGAGATCTTGGCGCAATACGGCCCCCGAGAGGCTATGGAATATGACGTGGTGATCGTCGGCGGCGGCCCCGGCGGTCTGGCAACAGCCATCCGCCTCAAGCAGCTGTCCGCGGAAAAAGGCCAAGACGTATCTGTCGTGGTGCTGGAAAAAGGCTCCGAGCCCGGCGCGCACACGCTGTCGGGCGCCATCATGGACCCCATCGCGCTGACGGAGCTGATCCCTGACTGGAAAGAAAAAGGCGCACCACTGAACCAGCCTGTCACCGAAGACGCCATGGTGTTCTTCAGCGAAAAAGGCTCGCTGCGCACCCCCAACTTTCTGCTGCCCAAGTGCTTTCACAACGAAGGCAACTACATCGTCCGCCTGGGTTTTGTGACCAAGTGGCTGGCCGACCAGGCCGAAGCGCTGGGCGTGGAAATTTTCCCCGGCTTTGCCGCGGCTGAAGTGCTCTACAACGAAGACGGCTCCGTCAAAGGTATTGCCACCGGCAACATGGGCGTTGGCAAGGATGGCGAGCCCACCGGCGAATTCCAGCTGGGCATGGAGTTGCACGGCAAGTACACCATCTTCGCCGAAGGCGCACGTGGCCACCTGGGCAAGCAAATCATTGCCAAGTTCAAGCTCGACGATGGCAAAGACCCCCAAGCCTATGGCCTGGGCATCAAGGAACTGTGGGAAATTGACCCCGCACGCCACAAACCCGGCATGGTGCTGCACACCGGCGGCTGGCCCATGGACAGCAAGACCTATGGCGGCGGTTTCCTCTACCACCTGGAAGGCAACTTGGTCACCCTGGGCTTTGTCACCGGTCTGGACTACGCCAACCCTTATCTCTCGCCGTTTGAAGAGATGCAGCGTTGGAAGACGCACCCCAACATCCGTTACTACCTGGAAGGTGACGAGGCCAACGGCATCAAGCCCGCCAAGCGCATCTCCTACGGTGCCCGCGCCATCACGGCCGGCGGCATCTTGAGCCTGCCCAAGTTTGTGTTCCCCGGCGGCGCGCTGGTGGGTTGCGACGCGGGCTTCCTGAACGCTTCGCGCATCAAGGGCAGCCACGCGGCCATCAAGACCGGCATGCTGGCCGCTGAAGCCGCTTACGATGCCATCGTTGCCGGTCGCCAAGGCGATGAGTTGAACGCCTACGAAACCGCTTTCGAGAGCAGCTGGCTGTACGACGAACTGTGGAAGGCGCGTAACTTCAAGACCTGGTTCAAGAAGGGTCTGTCGACCGCCACCGTCATGAACGGTATTGAGCAATTCCTGCTCAAGGGCAACATCCCATGGACGCTGCACCGCGACAAGCCCGACCACACCTACCTCAAGCCTGCGGCCGAATGCCAGCCCATCGACTACCCCAAGCCCGATGGCAAGCTGACGTTTGACCGCCTGTCCAGCGTGTTCATCAGCGGCACCAACCACGGTGAAGACCAGCCCGCCCACCTGACACTGAAGGATGCTTCGGTGCCCGTGAACATCAATCTGGCCAAGTTTGCCGGCCCCGAAAGCCGCTACTGCCCCGCTGGCGTCTATGAATTTGTGGACAACACCGAGCAAGGTGGCAAGCGCTTGCAGATCAACGCGCAAAACTGCGTGCACTGCAAGACCTGTGACATCAAGGACCCCACACAGAACATTGTCTGGGTGACCCCCGAAGGCGGCGGCGGCCCGACCTACTCAGGCATGTAAGCCCTTGGCTGCATGCTTTATGCAAAAAAGGCTCGCATTGCGAGCCTTTTTTTACAACTGAAGGCACCACAAACAGGCACAACGCAGGAGATTTGCACATCACGCAATAAAAATGCGTGATGTAGGAAATCGGACACATCTGCCTGTGCCCTGTAAAAGTGGTACGCAGTCGCTGCTATAGACTTGATTGGCGCAAAGCACGAACACCAGCTGGCCCGTTCTTTGCATGCATCACAGCCATTCCGGCTTCATAACAACGGTGGAGAAAAGCAATGAATTTCAAGTCTTGGGCACCTTTGGGTGCTGTCGCTCTGGCTATCGCTTCCCTGACCAGCGCACACGCTGCGGACAAGTCCGTTGCTGTGACAGCCATTGTCGAGCACCCTGCCCTGGACGCCGTACGTGACGGCGTGCAAGCCGCACTGAAGGCCGAAGGCTTTGAAGCGGGCAAGAACCTGAAGTGGCAATACCAAAGCGCCCAAGGCAACACCGGCACCGCCGCCCAAATTGCCCGCAAGTTTGTGGGTGACAAGCCCGACGCCATCGTGGCCATCGCCACCCCATCCGCACAGGCTGTGGTGGCATCCACCAAGTCCGTGCCCGTGGTGTTCTCTGCCGTGACCGACCCAGTGGCCGCCAAGCTGGTACCCAACTGGGAAGCTTCCAAGACCAATGTGACCGGCGTGTCTGACCTGCTGGCCCTGGACAAGCAAATGGACCTGGTCAAGCAAGTGGCACCTGCAGCCAAGCGCGTGGGCATGGTCTACAACCCTGGCGAAGCCAACTCCGTGGTGGTCGTCAAAGAACTGCAAAAGCTGCTGCCAACCCTGGGCATGACATTGGTCGAAGCAGCCGCCCCGCGTTCGGTGGACGTGAGCAGCGCTGCACGCAGCCTGGTGGGCAAGGTGGATGTGATCTACACCTCGACCGACAACAACGTGGTCTCCGCGTACGAAGCGCTGGTCAAAGTGGGCCAGGACGCCAAGATTCCGTTGGTGGCCTCGGACACCGACTCCGTCAAGCGCGGCGCTGTGGCCGCCTATGGCATCAACTACCGCGATCTGGGCGAGCAAACAGGCCGCATGGTCGCGCGCATTCTGAAGGGCGAGGCCCCAGGCACCATCAAGCCTGAAGTCAGCACCAAGATGGAGCTGTTCGTCAACCCCGGCGCAGCCGACAAGCAAGGTGTGAAACTGTCTGACGCCTTGGTCAAAAGCGCCGCTGAAGTGGTGAAGTAATCTCCCGCTTGAGCACAAAGGCAGGCGCCAATGGGTTGGCCCTGCCTTTTTTCATTTCTTCCCAGCAACCGACTGCTTTTGTTCCATGTCTCTGTTTTCGCTGCTCGGTGCCATTGAAATTGGCCTGATCTTCGCCCTCGTCGCGCTGGGTGTGTATATCTCTTTCCGATTGCTGCGCTTTCCCGACCTCACGGTCGACGGCAGCTTTCCGCTGGGGGGCGCCGTCTGCGCCATCCTGATCTCCACAGGCACCAATCCCTGGCTCGCCACGCTGGCCGCCACGGCCGCAGGCGCGGTCGCTGGCATGGTGACAGGCTGGCTGAACGTCAAGCTCAAGATCATGGATCTGCTGGCCTCCATCCTGATGATGATTGCGCTGTACTCGGTGAATCTGCGCATCATGGGTGGCCCGAATGTGCCGCTGATCAACGACCCCACCATCTTCAACCTGCTGCAGCCCGCAAGCATGGAGGACTACGTCTTCCGCCCCCTGCTGCTGCTGGTCATTGTGATTGCCGCCAAGCTGCTGCTGGACTGGTTTTTTGCCACCCAGCGCGGCCTGGCCATTCGCGCCACAGGCTCCAACGCCCGCATGGCACGTGCCCAGGGGGTCAACACCGGCGGCATGATTTTGCTGGGCATGGCTGTCTCCAACGGTCTGGTGGGCCTGGCCGGCGCCATGTTTGTCCAGACCCAGGGTGGCTCTGACATCTCCATGGGCATTGGCACCATCGTCATTGGACTGGCTGCTGTGATCGTGGGCGAGACCATCCTGCCTTCGCGCAAAATCATCTGGGCCACGTTGGCCGTGGTGGTCGGCGCGATTGTCTACCGCTTCTTTATTGCCGCCGCCTTGAACAGCGACTTCATCGGCCTGAAGGCCCAGGATCTGAACCTGGTGACCGCCGTGCTGGTGACCATTGCCCTGGTGATACCCCAACTCAAGCGCAAGCTCAAAAAGAAGTAACCCTGAGCAATGGCGCCGCCCACTTTGTGCGTGCGCCATCGCTGCAAGGCGGCCCTCGCCTGGTGCATCCAGGCAGGGCCCACCCCAATTTCAGTGCTGCCACGGCAGCCACTGGCCGGAGAACATTCCATGTTGAGCGCCCAAAACCTCGAACTCACCTTCAATCCTGGCACGCCCATCGAAACCCGCGCCCTGCGCGGCCTGTCCCTGAACATTCCGGATGGCCAATTCGTGACGGTCATCGGCTCCAACGGCGCGGGCAAATCCACCTTCTTGAACGCTGTCTCAGGCGATCAGAGTGTGGACAAGGGCAGCATCCATATCGCCGGTGAAGACATGACCCAGCGCCCGGTGTGGGACCGTGCCCACCGCGTGGCCCGCGTGTTTCAAGACCCAATGGCTGGCACCTGCGAAGACCTGAGCATTGAAGAAAACATGGCCTTGGCACACTGCCGTGGCGCATCGCGTGGCCTCTCGCGTGCTGTCAAGAATGAACACCGTGCGCTGTACCGCGAACGCCTGGCCACACTGGGCCTGGGCCTGGAAAACCGCCTGACCGACCGCATCGGCCTGCTCTCGGGTGGCCAGCGCCAGGCCGTCAGTCTGCTGATGGCGGCGCTGCAGCCCTCGCGCATCCTGCTGCTGGACGAACACACCGCTGCGCTTGACCCCCGCACTGCGGACTTTGTGCTGCAGCTGACCGACCGCATCGTGCGTGAGAGCAAGCTGACCACCATGATGGTCACGCACTCGATGCGCCAAGCCCTGGACGTGGGCGAGCGCACCGTCATGCTCCACCAGGGGCAAGTGGTACTGGACGTGAGTGGCGAAGAACGCGCCCAAATGGATGTGACCGATCTGCTGCACATGTTCGAGAAAGTGCGTGGCGAAAAACTGGCGGATGACGCCCTGCTACTCGGCTAAGTCCACGCCATCAAAAAAAATAGCTGCAAGCGTCTGATAGATCAGCGCTTGCAGCTATTTTTTTATTGAAAGCCCGTCCTCCGGGCACACCGCCCTCTCCAGGGGTAAATTGCCCATCTTCCATTCAGCCCCCGTAAACCGGGTTACAATCGACACTCTTCACAAGACATCACACATCTTGTGAATCAATTCCAAATCCAAGCGCATCGCTTGGATTTGCATTTCAGCACACAGCACTGCCTGTGTTGCCAGGAAGGGTGGATGAGCGGTTTAAGTCGCACGCCTGGAAAGCGTGTGTAGGTTAATAGCCTACCGCGGGTTCGAATCCCGCCCCTTCCGCCAAATTTTGAAAAGCGCCTTCGAGGCGCTTTTTCTTTTGCTGCGCTCCACTGCCACCGGGTGCCGCAGCCCAACGTCACGCAACACGGCAACCCCACCCACGGGCAGGCTCATCAGATTCAGACGGAATGCACACATCCGTCGGCACAAAAAAGCCCGGCATTGCCGGGCTTGGTAGAGGTGCAATCAACCGACGTCAAAAGCCCAGCGCATGCGGCACCCAAGTCGACAGGGCGGGAATGAAGGTCAGCAGCATCAGCACCACAAACTGGGCCACCAGGAACAGCGGCAACTCCTTGTTCAGCTCACTCAAAGTGGTTTTGGTGGCCACGCAGGTCACAAACAGCAGCCCCCCCACTGGCGGCGTGATCATGCCCAGCGTCAGGTTCACCACCACCACCATGGCAAATTGGATGGGGTCAATGCCCAGCGCATTGGCAATAGGCGCCAGGATGGGCACCAAGATCATGATGCCTGGCAGTGGCTCCATGAAGATGCCAAAGACCAGCAGCAGCACGTTCACCGCCAGCAAGAACATGATGGGAGACAGCCCCCAGCTGATGATCAACTCGGACAAGTACTGCGGAATGCCTTCGACCGTCAAAATCCAGGCAAACGGCTGCGAAGCCGCCATCACCAGCAGCACCGAAGCCGTAAGCAGCGCCGAGCGCGAGGTCAGCGCCGGAATCGCATCCCAGCGCAGCGTGCGATACACCCACTTGCCACAGACAAAGGCATAGACCACCGCCACCACCGAAGCCTCGGTGGGCGTAAACACGCCAAAGCGAATGCCCACAATGATCAGCACCACCAGACCCAGCGCTGGAATGGCTTTGATGGTGTTGATCAGCATTTCACGGCCCGATGGACGTGCCTCGGTTGAGCGATAGTCGCGCTTTTTGCTGATGTACCAGTTCACCACACACAGGGCCGCCGCAATCAACAGGCCCGGGATGAAGCCTGCGATGAACAAGCCGCCCACTGAGACGTTCTCATCTTGCAGTGCATAGATGATCATGCTGATCGACGGTGGAATGATGGGGCCCATGATGGCCGCATTCGCCGACAACGCCGCCGCATACGGACGGTCATACCCGGCCTTTTGCATCATCTTGACCATCATCGCGCCAGGACCGGCTGCATCGGCCAGGGCCGAGCCGGAAATGCCCGAGAACAGCACAGACGAGCCCACGTTCGCATAGCCCAGGCCACCGCGCAAATGTCCCACAAACTGCGCTGCAAAACGCAGCAGCACATGGGTCAGTGCGCCACCGGACATCAACTCGGCCGCAAAGATGAAGAAGGGCACGGCCATCAGCGGAAAGCTGTCGATGCCGGTGAACATCTCCTTGAACACCACCAGCTGTGGGTACTTGCCACCCACAAAAACGGCAATGGCGGAGGCGATGGCCAAGGCAAAGGCCACCGGAAAGCCCAGCGCCATCAACAGCACCAGGCCAATAATCAGTGTCAAAGTCATTGGTTTTCCTTGTCTTGACCCTGCTTACAGCGAGCCTGCGGCTTCGCCGTCAATTTCTTCGGAGTGCGCGTAGTCACCCTCTGCGATGTAGCGGCGCGCAATCAGCAGCAGATGCAGCAGCATCAGCACAAAGCCCACCGGCATGGCCGCGTAGATGAAGGAGATCGGAATGTCCGTGGCCGCCGTGCTCTGAAAGCGCGTGCGCCAGACATAGTCACTGGATGCCACCGTCATGAAGATGAAGAACAGCGCCAGACCCAGCACCACCACGCTGCGCATGACGCGTGCAGCCCGTGTGCTGACCGCACGGTGCAAGTTGTCAATGGCCACATGGCCCCCAAAGCGCAGGGCCAGACCTGCACCGAGGAAAGCCACCCAGATCATCATGTGGCGTGCCACTTCTTCGGCCCAGATGATGGAGTCACCCGTGCTGTAGCGCAGCACCACGTTGGCAAAAATGATGATGGCCATGGCCAGCAACAAGAGAATGAGTAACCAGCGGTTGGCTGCCACCAAGCCGCGTTCAAAGCGATCCAGCATAGGTTGTCGCCATGGGCGCGGCGCACATCGATGTGCACCAGTCCCACAGCGCTTTCTTTAAAGAGTCCACTCTTCCCACAGGCCAACAAGGTTGACCGGCAGGTACCGTTGCGCCACCTTCCCCGCCATCGCCAAAGGCAAAAAGCCTGCGGTGCTCAAAAGCACTCGCAGGCCTTGCGATTGCAGCGCAATGCAGGGAAAGCCGCGCTTGTTTACTTCACGTTCGCAATAGCGTCCAGTGTGGACTGGCCGAACTTCTTGGCGTACTGCTTGTAAGCAGGCTCCAAAGCAGCGCGGAAGGCGGCTGCATCCACCTTGTCCACCACTTGCATGCCATGGCTCTTGGCCATTTCCACGCCCTTGGTTTCCACATCGTCCACAAAGACGCGCGAAGCCAGTGCACCGGCCTTGGCACCTTCGGTAAAGGCGGCCTTTTGTGCATCATTCAGACCACCCCAGAAGGTGGGCGACAAAATCAGCACCACGGGGGCGTACACGTGCGAAGTCAGGGTCAGGTGCTTTTGCACTTCCCACAGCTTGGAGGAAGTGAGCACCGAGATGGGGTTCTCTTGGCCGTCGATCGTGCCTTGCTGCAAGGCGCTGATCACTTCGGGCCAGGACATGGGAGTGGGCGATGCACCCAGTGTGCGGAACGCGGTGATGTGCACGGGGTTCTCGGTCACACGGATCTTCAGACCCTTCATGTCGGCCACATTCTTGACCGCCACTTTGTTGTTAGTCAGGTGGCGAAAGCCTTGCTCACCCCAGGCCAGTGCCACCAGGCCACGCTGCTTGAACTTGCCCAGCAGGTCTTGACCAAACTTGCCATCCAGCACAGCACGGGCATGCTTGGTGTCGCGGAACAGGAAAGGAATGTCCACGATACCGACGTCGCCGACAAAGTTGCTCAGCGCGCCGGTCGAGACGATCGCCGCTTCCACGGTGCCCAGCTGCAGACCTTCGATCAGCTCGCGCTCACCGCCCAAGGCGCTGGAAGGGAACTGCTTGACGGCAAATGCACCGCCCGTGGTTTTTTCGACCGACTCCGACCAGGCCTTGGCCGCTGCACCGTAGTGCGAATTCACAGCCAGCGCATAGCCCAACTTCACTTCCTTGGGTGCGGCAACGGCATTACCTGCGGTCAGCGCCACAGCGGCAGTGGCACAGGCGGCGATAAAAGTACGGCGAATCATGACCATGGGATGTCCCTCGTATGCAGTGATATGAATAGCGCTTCACTCCGACAGGCGTCGCATGCACGCACGCCTGTCACCGCGAAGCTTCTTATTTAAAAAATCTGACCACATTGTAAAAAAATTGTTGCGCCTGCCTGTACGGGGAAATACGACCAGAAAACAAAAAATACCCAACGACAGCAAGCACTTACCACAACATCACAGCCATTTGTCATTTCTACGTGTTTGTACGCACATACCGAAAAACGAAGGCTGCGTCTGCAGCTACGCAAAAACCCTAGCTCTCGGTGCGAGAAAAAGTTACTCAGTGTTTCTTGCGCCCTACAATTCTCCCGATACCACTGCTAAAACACTGAAACACACCATGGCTGCACCCCGCGCACTTCCCGCCAAAAGCAACGACTCCACCCTGGTCACAGGTCTGGTCTTTACCGTGATGGTGCTGGTGGCAGCCTTGATCGTCGGTGGCTACTGGATGCAGACGCAGCGTGACCAGAGCGCCCAACGCCAGCAGGCTGACGTGTACAGCAACTACCTGCGCAACACCCAGGACACGCCAGCGCCGTCCGCCGCACCAGCCATGACTGCGCGCAACCAGGAAGTGGCCCAGGCCCAGGAAACCCGCAAATACCTGTTGGCCCACCCCGCCGTCACCCCAGGCACGGGCTTTGACAAACCGGGCGTGCAAAACACCGGCAAAACCATTGTGCAGGCCATCGACCAGGCCAAGGGCCTGTAAGCGCTGGCAAGAGTCCGTCAGCGATTGCGCAAAATAAAGAGCTGCCAGCGCTTGGTGTGACTGGGTTTCCATGCCATTAGCATGCAAAACCTAGAAAACACGAGCGCTGGCAGCTCTTTATTTATAAGCACTTTGTTGTGCCCGGCCTGTGCGCAGGCTCTGCCCGCCAGGCCCTAGGGCTTACTGCTTGTGCTTGGCCGCCCAGGCCAAAAACTGGTCCACAAACTTCTGGACAAAGGCGTTGCTGCGCTCACCCACCGCACCGTCTGCGGTGAAGAAGTCTTCCTTGTACTGCAGGAACATCTCGGGCTGCCCCAGCGTTGGCATATTCAGGTAGCTAATCACATTGCGCAGGTGCTGCTGCGCCATCGACGTACCGGTGGCGCCCAAAGAGATGCCAATCACCCCCGCAGGCTTGCCATCCCACACACTCTGGCCATAAGGGCGCGACCCTTGATCCAGCGCATTCTTGAGCGCAGCGGTCATCGAACGGTTGTATTCGGGCGTGACAAACAGCACCGCCTCGGCAGCGCGCACTGCATCGCGAAATTGCTTGACGGCAGCCACTTCGTGGCCGTCTGCTTCCTGGTTGTACAACGGCAAATCGCCAATGGCGACTTCTTTGAACTGCACGCCCGCCGGTGCCATCTTCGCCATGGCATGGGCCAGTTGAC
This sequence comes from Comamonas sp. 14P8.1.4, assembly GCF_057799285.1. Classification (NCBI taxonomy): domain Bacteria; kingdom Pseudomonadati; phylum Pseudomonadota; class Betaproteobacteria; order Burkholderiales; family Comamonadaceae; genus Comamonas; species Comamonas sp. 14P8.1.4. The sequence goes on along the minus strand of NZ_JBYOKN010000014.1, from coordinate 59,487 downwards.
GATTGAACGAATCTTTGCGCAGACTGCCCACAATGACGGCCACTTGGATTTGACTCATAAAACGCACTCCAGGATTCCAGGGTTGAAAATGGCACCCATTATGAAAGCAACACCTGGGCGCAGACGTGAGCCAACGCCTACAGCGTCGCCCTCTCCCCCATCAGGCACAATGCGGCCTGCTTTGCGCCGATGGCCAATGGCCTGCTCCCCTGAATGAACGCTCCCTCCCCCTCTCCCGCTTGTGAACCCGCCCTGGAAGTGCACGATGTGCACTTGCGCCGTGGCCGCACCGCCGTCTTTGCGGGGCTGAATCTGCAATTGCACGAACCGCGCATTGGCCTGATCGGCGACAACGGTGTGGGCAAAACCAGCTTGCTGCGCCTGCTGTGCGGCCTGGAAGTGCCAGACAGCGGCCAGATTCGCAGCCAGGGCCAGGACCTGCACGCGGCCGGTGCGCAGCGCGCACGCTGGGTGGGCATGATGTTTCAAAACCCAGATGACCAGATCATCTTCCCCACCGTGGTGGAAGAGCTGGCGCTGGGCCTGCAGCCCCAGGGTTTGAACAAAAAACAAGCCCAGGCCCAGGCCCTGCAGTTTTTGCAGGCCCGCGGTCTGCACGACTGGGCCGAGCGCGCCGTCACCAGCCTCAGCCAAGGCCAGCGCCAGCATGTGTGCTGGCTGGCGCTGCTGCTGGCCGGCCCGCGCAGCCTGCTGCTGGATGAGCCCTATGCCAGCCTGGACCTGCCCAGCCAAGCCCAGCTGGCCCACGATATTGCACAGGCCCCGCAGCAGGTGATTGTCTCCACCCACTTGCTGGACCATGTGCGCCACTTTCCGCGCGTAATTTGGCTGGACCGTGGCCAGGTCCGCGCCGATGGTGCGGGCACCGACGTATGCGCCGCCTACGAGGCCGATGTGCGCTTGCGCATCGCGGCTGCGGGCCACTGAGCGCCATGGGTAGCCTCTACAGCGAACACCTCACTTGGCTGCACCGCCTGAGCCCCGCGCTCAAGCTGGTGCTGATGGCCGTGCTCAGCACCGTGCTGTTTGTGCTGCAGTCCCCGGCCATCATGGTGGGCTGCGCCCTGGGTTGCTTCGTGCTCTGGCTCAGCCTGGGCCCTGCCACGCGCGTGGCGCGGCGCCTGATCGTGTCAGTGCTGATTGCAGCGTTGCTGATTGCCGGCTTTCATGCCTGGATGGGCCACTATGCGCTGGCCCTCGTCAGCGCGCTGCGTCTGGCCTGTGCTTCCACACTGGGCGTGGCACTGACCGTCACCACCCACCCCACACACATCTTGCAGCTGCTGGAGACCCTGCTGCAACCGCTGGCCAAAATCGGTTTTCCCGCGCAGCGATTTGCGCTGCAGCTGGCGCTGATGATGCGCTTTATCGAGCACTTTTTTGTGCAGTGGAAGCGGCTGGACGACGCCTACCGCCTGCGCACGGGCCGCAGAGGCGGCTGGCATGTGCTGGCACCGCTGACCATTCAAATGCTGCAGACGGCCAAACGTGTGGCCGATGCGCTGTATGCCCGCCTGGGGCAGTAGCCCCGGCCAGCACCTTTTCTGAGGCTGGCGGCAGCCGATGCGATAGCTACCCCCATCTCACCTACCCCCCCTGCCGCGCCACACACCACAAAAAAACGCTGCCTCAGGCAGCGTTTTTTTGTGGTGTGTGGCAAGACGCTCAGTCGCGCACCACCAGCACTGGCACATGTGCGGTTTGCAGCACGCGTTGCGCCACGCTGCCCAGCACCAGTTTTTCCAGACCGCGGCGGCCGTGCGAGCCCATGACGATCAGGTCAGCACCCACGTTCTCCCCCACACGGGCAATGCCTTCGTGCACGGCATGACCTTCGCCCACCAGTGTTTTCACGGCCACGCCGGAGTCGGCCATGGCCTTGTTCACATCTTCCAGGGCCTTGTTCGCCTCTGCGGTGGCAGCGCTCAGGTACTGGGCCTGGCCATAGGCAAAGTCCGCGCCCACGCCGGTGAAGGGATAGGGGTCGAGCACGTACACCGCCGTCACTTCACTGTCAAAGGCCTTGGCCAACTCCACAGCCTTGGAGACCGCCTTCAGCGATGTTTCCGAACCGTCTACTGGAACCAAAATGTGCTTGAACATGAAAAACTCCTCGTGTTGTAAACAGGGGGCGGGGATGCCTTGCGTTGACCTCCACCCATGACCACAGTCTGCGCTTGTAGTAGAGCGCCCATCTTGATTCGCGTCAAATCAGGTTACTTTTTGCTTTCCATGCCTTGAAAACCGTTGCAGCGGCAGGTCACCACCAGGGTGTCGCGCGAACCCGGCGCGTTTGCGTCGATCGGCTGAATCGGGGTCGATTCATGGATCATGCGCGCATCATCCAGCAGCATCAGCGACCAGGGCTCCGTCAGGGTAAAGCGCAGACCGCTGGGGCCACGGGCCTCAAACACACGGGTCTCACCACCCTTGATGCCCTTGCGCCCCACCAGGAACACGGCCACCAGGTCCACGCCATCGCGGTGTGCGCCTTCGGGTGTGGGCCGGCCAATGCCGTTGGCCGTGTCAATGCGAAACTGGTGCGCCTCGACATAGCACGGCGCATGTACGTCTTCGGCAAACAACTGCTGCGACAGCTGAGCCAACTGCCCCACCAGCAGCGGCCACACCGGCTGCTGCGTGGTAGCAGGCAACATGGGGGCGAACCAGCGCTCCATGCCGCCGTGCAAGGCGTTGTATTTCACTGGCTGCCAGTGGGCGCGGTGGGGTACTTGCTGCACCGCACCGTCGGTCACGGTAAAGCTGCCATGGCGGCGAAAGCGGTAGCGACCACCGTCTTTCAAAAACTCGTCTGCGGGCAGCGCCTCCCAGTCTGGGTTCAGGGCCAACAAAGCATCCAGCGGGCAGCCCAGCCAAGCCGCCACATCCGCAGGCTGCAACACGGCGTAGCCATGGTCACGCAGTTGCTCAACCACGCGGTTGGGAGCGTGGTACGGGGGGGTAAAAGTCACAGAGGCCATAAGGCCTGCAAGCTTACTCCTGCGCAGGCCAGTCAGGGTGAACGCAGCCCTCTGTGGGTCGCAGCACACTTTTTATAAATAGTGAGCTAAAAGCGCTGGATGCATAAGGGCTAGCGCCTAAAAACACTCTAAAAGAACCCAGCACCCCACCGCGCACGTCACATGCATCGCGTGGCCCGGCATAACAAAAAGCCAATCCCTGACGGGTATTGGCTTTGGGGTCAAGGCGACGGGCCCTCAGCGCGCTCAGGCTGGCGTGGCTTCCGCTTCCTGCAGCAGCCGCCACATCACCTTGCCACTGCCGCTTTTGGGCAGCGCATCCACAAAAGACACCAAGCGCGGCACCTTGTAGGCGGCCATGTTGTCGCGGCACCAGGCGCTGATGTCTTCTTCTGTGACCTTGCCCTTGTGCTCCTGGCGCAGCACCACCACGGCCTTGACGGTCTCGCCCCGGTACGCGTCTTTGGCCGAGATCACGCAGGCCTCTTGGATGGCCGGGTGGCGGAACATCAGCGCTTCCACCTCGGCAGGCCAGACCTTGAAGCCGCTGGCGTTGATCATGCGCTTGAGGCGGTCGGTGATGAAGAAGTAGCCATCCTCATCCGTGCGGCCCAAATCTCCGGTGCGGAAAAAGCGCTTGCCATCCAGCTCGACAAACACGGAGCGGGTTGCCGCCTCATTGCGCCAGTAACCCTGGAACACCTGCGGGCCGCACACCAGAATCTCACCCTGCTCACCCACGGGCATCTCTTGCAGGGTGTCCGGGTCCACCACCCGCGCATCGGTGCTGATGAAGGGAATGCCCAGGCATTGCTGCTTGGCGTTTTCTGGCGGGTTGTTGTGCGAAGGGGCGGCCGTTTCTGTCAGGCCATAGCCTTCTTGGTAGCGCAGGCCATATGCCTCGAACAGACGCTGCGCCACAGCCTGCGGCATGGCCGCCCCACCACCGCCGATATAGGTCAGGCTGCTGAGGTCAAACTGCTGGAAGTTGGGGCTGCCAAACAGGTCGATGACCATGGTCGGAATATTCGTCCAGTTGGTCACCTTGTACTGCGAGATCAGGCGGCCAGCCAGCTCGCGGTCCCAACGCGGCATCAGCACCATGGTGGCACCCGTATAGATGCTGGAATGCATCATGGACACCATGCCCGTGATGTGGAACATGGGGATGACGGCCAGCGTCACGTTCTCACTGGTTGCATTGCCCCACGTGGCCGAAGCGATGGCGTTGAACATGATGCTGGCATGCGTATGCATGCACCCTTTGGGCAGACCGGTGGTACCGCTGGTGTAAGGCAGCACACTCAAATCCTGCGCCCCCACTTCCAGCGCTGGCGCGGGCGCCGTGCTGGCCAGGGCCTGCTTCCACGCCACAACTTCGCCGCCCTGCAAGGTCAAGGCGGGGCGCTCCATCGTCAGCCAGGCTTGCCACGCATCGGGAATGGGCTCGCGCTGGCCTTGCGGTGGCAGGTATTCCCCCATCTGGGTGACCACCACCTGCTGCAAGCCCTGGCCTGCTGGCAAGGCATTGCTGGCCTTGACCAGCTCGGCGCCCAGGTCTGCGGTGGTGATTGCCACCTTCACATCGCCGTCGGTGATGTAGTGCTTGAGCTCTTCAGCCAGATTCATCGGGTTGACGGGCACCACCACCGCATTGGCACGCAGGATGGCAAAGTGCGCCAGCACCAGCTGCGGCAGGTTCTGCATCAGCAAGATCACCCGGTCCCCCTTGCGCACACCGGCAGCATGCAGGTGCGCGGCCATGCGCTCGGCCCCTTCGGCCAGCTCGCGGTAGGTAGTGGTATGGCCAAAGAACTGCAGGGCCGCTTTGCCTGGATAACGGCGTGCGCTGGTCGCCAGGTTGTCCCACAGCGATGTGGCGGGGACTGTCAGGCTATGGGGAACACGACGTGGCCAGTGGTTGAAGTGCGAGCGCATAAAAGCAGTTCCATCTCGGGTTGCGAATACCGCAAAACTATCGCCTTCAACCAGGTATCGCATTCGGGAAGGTCCCCACAAGCGGTCACTTCCGTGACGGTTTTGCGTGTTTCGCACTGCAGAACCGCCAAATAAAAATCATGTCAGACAAGGGCGCAATTGCTGGCTTTTCGTCAAATCGACACAGTGCGCCAGCAGCATGTGCTATCGAAGTTCAAGCACGGAGCACACCATGGTGACAGACCGCGCGCAGGCCCAGCATTTCTGGATGGCTTCACTGCTGCACATCTCCCACCTCATGCCTGCGCCGCCGCAAACGCCCCCGCTGCACCGCCAATGGCAGCAGCGCGTGCGAAGCCAAAGGCTGGCCTGCCACCTGGGCCTGTACGCAGTCTTGCCACATCTGCCCCTGCTGCTCCACATTAGCTAGCAAAAACTGGCGCAAAATCGCACGGGGACTACGCTGACAGCTATAACTATAGGGATCGCGCCGCTGCAGCCACCAGCGGCAGTGCAGCACCAGGGCTTCGCGCGTCACCGGCAGCCCCTGCTGGCGCTGCAGGGCATGCAGCAGCTCATGCGCCCAGATGCCCGCCACGGCGGGGTGGCTCAGCCGCAAAGGCTGGTGAAAGTTGCCCGCGGTAAAGAAGCTGCGGGGCACCGAGACCCAGCTGCCCTGCATGCACAACGCCCGCTGGGTGTCGCCAACGCGGCGCTGCCCCAGGCGCACACGCGCCATCAGCCATGCGCCCTGCGCTGCGCCAAAAAAATGTTCCACAAAGACCTGCTCCGCAGGGAGCATGGGGCGCCACCACGGCGCCAGCCAGCGCTGTGCCAGGGCCTGGCGCGCCGAATTCCACCACGTTGTAAGCCACATCACCATGCACACATTGCACCGCACAACGCACGGCCGACGCCGCTGCCTCGCTCAGAAACCCTCAAAAGCTGAGTCACGCGGAGCACCCCACACTGACGTGCGCCTCCCGCGTACATACCGCCCGCCACGCACTTACTGCTGGGTCTGCGGCGCCGGCTCTGGAGGCAGCTGGATCGGCGGGGTGCCGCTGGGTGGCTCCTGAATGGGGACAGGTGGCGGCTGCGGCGCGGGTGGCCGCTTGCGCGCTGGGGGTGGTTTGGGCATACCGGGCACCGGTGCAATGGGCACCGACTCATTCGCCGCCGCAACTGCTGGTTCATTCAGAGCAAGCATGGCCCCTCCTTTCTGCACCGCCATTGTGCGCGCACCACGCAAGCAGGATGTGAGCTGTATTTACAGTGCGAAACGCTCACTCTGCGCAGGGATGGTGGCCCTGAGCCCGCGCTGCGTCGTCAGGGCCTGCGCGAACGTCTGCGCGGCATGGGCCTTGCCATGCACCACATAAGTCTGCTGCGGTGCAGGATGAAAAGCTGCAGCCCAGTCCAGCAGCGCTTGCTGATCCACGTGATAGGCATAGCTGCCCTTTTGCGCTTGACCCCAACGCCTCCCGTCATGCGCGCGATCTATCAGCAACCAGCCCGTGCATACACGCCGCGCTTTGGCATTCCTTAACGCACATCAATTCCACCCCCCCCCCGCCGCAATGCCGGCCCGCGCGCAATACGCGCAAACACCTGCACCGTCGCTGAGTTTGATCCGTATCACTCAATTCATTAACAATTTGTTAAGAATTTAAACAATTAGCTTACAAATCGGGCTTCGAATTTTCACCCAGCCCTGGCACCCCCGTAATGCGCCGCGTTCAGCAAAGTGAGTTAATCCTCGATAAGCCATTGCCCTGGCCCATCTACGATGAGCATGGCAACTTGCTCCTGCGAGAAGGCTATGTCATCAGCATCCCCCGCCACTTGAGCGCCCTGCTCAAACGGGGTGCGTACGTGCAGACCCAATTCAAGAAGCCTGTGGCAGCGCCCGCGCTGCAAGCCCCCGCGCCAGAGGTGCCCTTTGCTTTTCGCGCCTCCACCCTACCCTCCGTGCAACCCGTTTTCTCCCGGGCAGAGGCACTGACCCAAACACTCAAACGCCTGCACGCCCACCTGCAGTCCCAGTTGCTGCAGGCAGAGCTGCGCACCATCGTGCGCAGTCTGGCCAATGCCGTCATGCAGGCCTGCGCCGACGATGTCGACGCCCTGCTGGCTGCCTTTCACCTGGACCGCCAGTCACCCTACCTGGTCATCCAGCAGTTGCTGGGCTGTGCCCTCACCGAAATCGCCGCCCGCGACATGGGCCTGGATGAACCCACGCGGCTGTCCCTGGCCTGCGCCAGCCTGACGCGCGACATCGCGCTGCTGCCCTGGCAGGCCCAGCTCGATATGCAAACCCACGGGCTGGATGCACAGCAAAACGCACTGGTGCGTGCACACCCCATTCGCTCGGCAGAGCTGCTGGCTGCGCAAGGTGTGGATGACCCCTTGTGGCTGGAGTTTGTACGTCAGCACCACGAGCGCGTCGACGGCTCTGGCTATCCGAGCGCGCTGCGCGGCGATGCTATCTTGCCCGGTGCACGCCTGCTGGCCATTGCAGACTCCTACGCCGCCATGGTCACCCCGCGTCCCAACCGCGCGGGACAGTTCCCCAAAGATGCGCTCAAAGCGCTGTACCTGCAGCGCACCAGCTTGTACGACGAAGCGTTGCTGCGCCTGTCCGTGGGCGCACTGACCACGCTGCCGCCGGGCACCATGGTGCGCCTGGCCAATGGCGAGCTGGCCGTGGTGCGCAGCCGCCAAAAAATAGGCGGCACAACCGATTTATGGGCCATCTACAACTGCAACGGCATGCCCATCATGACCCCGCAGCGGCGCGATGCCGCCCTGCCCGCACACGCCATCACCGACATCCTGCGCATTGAAGAATGCCGCTCTGCCACGCTGGTGATGAAACGGTTCTGGACCCATTCCTGAGAGATGCACGCATGAAGCACAACCTTCCCGTTACCACGCACCAGGTAGAGATTGCACCAGGCTCCAGCCTGGTCTCCAAGACCGATCTCAAGGGCATCATCACCTATGCCAACGAGACCTTCATTGACATCAGCGGCTTCACTCTGGACGAGCTGCAAGGGCACAGCCACAACGTCGTGCGCCACCCGGACATGCCTGCCGCCGTGTTTGAAGACATGTGGAAAGTGCTGCACCGGGGCAAACCCTGGCAAGGCCTGGTGAAAAACCGCTGCAAAAACGGCGACTTTTACTGGGTGGATGCATGCGTGGTGCCCATCCGCCGCAATGGGCAGACCATTGGCTTCATGTCGGTGCGCAAGCGCGCTGCGCCTGAGGCGGTGGCGACAGCTGAGGCGGCCTATGCCCGCATCATGACCCACGGCATGCCCAAAGTGTGGAAGCTGCCTGCCTGGCTGGGCATCCGCTTTGGCATGCGGGCCGGAACGGTCTTCGTCGCACTGTTGATGCTCGCTGGCGGTGCACTCGGTGTAGGGGGGCTGCAGCTGGCCGATACCGCATTCGAGCGCATGTACCACCGCCAGTTTGAGCCCGCACTGGCCGTCGGCCAGATGGAGGCACGCCTGAGCGCCATTCGCGCCCATGTCCTGGAAGCGCAATGGCCTCTATCCAGCGGCAGCGACCACAACGCACACCCTGCACCGGCCAACGCCCATGTGCAGCAGCTGCAAAGTGACTACGACGATATCGAAGACCTGTTCAGCCAACTTGCCAGCACGCTGCCATCCAGCTCCAGCGCTGCCAGCGCACTGATCCAGTCGCTGCAGCAGTACACCGCGCAAAGCCAGGTGTTGATTGACCAGGCCCGCCAGACACACGAGCGGTCCGCACCACTGCCCCCCCTGGTGCTGCAACAGCTGCTGACACTGGAACACCAGGCCAGCCTGACCGCGCAGGCATTGCGCCAGACACTGGCCGACGAAGCGCAGCAAGGCTTCAGCGAAACCCTGGAGCGCAACGCCCGCATTCGCCATTTCGCCATCCTCGGCATCGTGCTGGGCTTGCTGATCGTGGTGGTGGTGGGCCACTGCTTCATCCGCGGCATTGTCAATCCGCTCAACGCAGCCATCCGGCGCCTGAACCGGATTGCCGAGGGCGATTTGCAAGGTGACATCCGTATCTCTGGCACCGGAGAGACCGCCCAACTCAACCATGCCGCCACCGTCATGCAACAGCGCCTGAAAGTCATGCTCGACGAAATCGCGCTGGCGGCACGGCGGATTCACCGCCACTGCCGCGTGCTGAACGAAGCGCTCTATGAAGTCACGGAACATTCCGAAGCCCAGCACGACCAGGTGTATTCCGCCATGCGCGCCCTCGACGCAGCGGTCTCCGAGACCAGCGACCTCAGCACGCGCGCTGAGCGCTTGCTGGAGCTGGCCAATGGCGAGCACCAGGTCCTGGCACAAGAAACCCAGGAGCTGGCTACGGCCACCCGCCTCACGGCGTTTGGCGCCGAAGAGGTAGCCGGCGCCATGCGGCAGGTGGCAGAGCTGATTGTGGAAAACCGTGGTGAAGCCCAGCAGGCCTGGCGCGCCTCGGAAGAGCTGATGCACACCGCGCGCGAGCTGAACAATCTGGTGGCCTTTTTTGAGCCCCCAAAAAGTACGGCAGAAGGCACACGTTAAACCGGCACTCTCTCACCTTCACGATCTAGGCCAGCATTCATGCGTAGCGCAATGGTGGCAACGGCCCCAACCTGGTGACTGCTTCGCCAGCGGGCTGTGGCAACTACCGTGGCCGTGGCTTTGTCCACGCCTTGGCACACCCGGTCTGTGCTGGCAAAGCCATGCCGCCCAGATAATGCGAAAAATAAAGAATGCGCTTTTATAGAAAGTTCGGACTGTGACCGTGAGCATCCGTGAAAAAATCCTTCTGCAATTCGATGGCCTCAGCCCCCAGTTGCAAGCCGCCGCACGTTTTGTTGTCGATCACCCTCAAGAGGTGTTGATACGTTCCATGCGCGGTCTGGCTGACCGCGCAGCCGTGCCTCCCTCTACCCTTGTGCGCTTGGCGCAGCAACTGGGCTATGAGGGCTGGCCTGCGCTCAAGGATGCCTTCGCCCAGGCATGGGGGCTTGAGCAGACCCATGGCTATGCCGGTCGTGCACAGCGCCTGGCAGGCCATGCGCACAAACCCACGCTGGCCGACGAGCTTTTTGATGCGCACGTTGCCAATCTTGAGCACACGCGCCAGCAGTCCATCGCCAAGCTGGTGCCGCTGGCCCAGTGCCTGCAATCTGCACGGCAAGTCTATATTGCTGGCTTTCGTGCCAGCTATCCGCTGGCGTTTGCGCTGCTGTATGGCTACCGCCTCTTTCGCGACAGCGTGCAGTCACTGGATGCACATGCACACAATCTCGAGATGCAGCTGCGCCCCTTGGCGGCCAACGATGTCCTTGTGGCCATCAGTTTTGCGCCTTACTCCAGAGAATGCCTGGAATTGGCCCAAACCGCCAAAGACCGGGGGGCACGTGTGGTGGCGCTGACGGACAGCGATACATCCCCCCTGGCACGCCTGGCCGACCATACCGCCCTGTTTGCGGTCGACAGCCCCTCCTTCTTCCCTTCCGTCGCCGCTGGCATGGCTCTGGTAGAAGCACTGCTCGAACAGCTCGTAGCCCTCGGCGATGCTCAACTGCCTCAGCGCATCCAGAAAGCCGAGTCGGCCTTGGTGGACAGTGGCGTCTATGTGCAGGGCAAACAAGCCCTCAAAGCTTTTCGCCACCGCTGAGTGGCGGTAGCCAGCGGCCAACCTTCCACCTCATCTTCATTTTTCATAGCTGCTTGCGCTTACCCCATAAGCGCAAGCAGCTATTTTTATTCCTATTTTCTGTTGGACAGCGCACGCCATGCAACACATGCCGGCAACGCGCCCTGTCTTGGTGCAAAGCATGCACAGCACTGCAGCATTGCGTGTGCGAGCCTGAACGCCCACACCCAGCATCGGTGTCACTATTTTTTCCATTTCCGCCCAGCGTAGCCCAGGGACACCAGCCGTTCAGCACTGCGCATTTCTCCACACCACTTCGCCGTGCAAGCACCCTTGCGGGAGCGCCTTCGCTTCCACCACAGGTGGGCTTTCCCCGATTGGCACAAATGTTGCAAACAAATAAAAAACGGATCGTTTGTTTCATTCACAGGGCCTACCGCCTTTTTGGGTTCATCCCAACTGCACCGCCCGCAACCAGGAGACTTCTATGCGTACTGCATTCATTCCCGCCGCCCTGGCCTTGGCAGCCGCCTCGCTGGCAGCACCTGCTGCCATGGCCCAGCAAGCCAAGTTTGTGACCATTGGCACCGGTGGTGTCACCGGTGTGTATTACGCCGCTGGTGGCGCCATTTGCCGCCTGGTCAACAAGGACCGTGCCAAACACGGCCTGCGCTGCTCGGTGGAATCCACCGGAGGGTCTGTCTTCAACTCCAACGCTATCCGCGCTGGTGAGCTGGACATGGGCATCGTGCAGTCCGATGTGCAATACAACGCAGTCAAGGGCGAAGGCAACTTCAAGGATGCAGGCCCTGCCAAAGATTTGCGCGCCATGTTTGCCATGCACCCCGAGCCGATGACCGTGGTGGTGAGCAAGGCACTGAACGCCAAGTCCATGGAGGATCTGAAAGGCAAGCGCTTTAACATCGGCAACCCTGGTTCGGGTCACCGCTCCGGTGCAGACGACCTGCTGGCCACTGCAGGCATGAAGATCAGCGATTTGAGCCTGGCCTCTGAGCTCAAAGCCGATGAGCATGGCCCCGCGCTGTGTGACGGCAAGATCGACGGCTTTGTGTTTGCCATCGGCCACCCCTCGGCCAATATCCAGGACCCCACCACCTCGTGCGCTGCGCAGCTGCTGCCGCTCAAAGGCCCCGGCGTGGACAAGTTGGTCGGTGCACACAGCTACCTGAGCAAGGTCACGATTGCGCCCAACACCTACCCCAACAACCCGCAGCCCACAGAGACCTACGGCGTTTCCGCCACCTTTGTGACCAGCGCCCAAACATCGCCCGACACCGTCTACGCCGTGGTCAAGCAGGTGTTTGACAACTTGGAAGACTTCAAAAAGCTGCACCCCGCGCTGGCCCACCTCAAGCCCGAAGAAATGGTCGCCAACGGCCTGACAGCGCCGCTGCACGAAGGCGCAGCGCGCTACTTCAAGGAAAAAGGCTGGGTCAAATAAGCCACCCACTGGCTCCAGCGTGCGCAGACCGGCCTTGGCCTGCGGCATTGCTGACCCACTGGCTGCGCGGGTACAGCCCTGCGCCTGCGCAGCCCACTTTGCGTTTGATTCACACGGGACATGCGCACCCCGCATGGTCACCCTATGGCAACTGATCTCGAAAAAGCCCCCGAAGCTCTGCAGACACTGGTCGCCGACAACGACACCGGTGGGCGCAGCGCACGCGGCCTTGCCGCCGCAGTGGTATTTGCACTCTCCATTGGCTGGGCCTTGTTCCAGCTGTGGCAAGCCTCTCCTTTGCCGTTTGCGCTGGGATGGGGCATTTTGAACGACACCCAGGCGCGCTCCATCCACTTGGGGCTGGCGCTATTTTTGGGCTTTATGGCCTTTCCCGCCTGGCGCAGTGCCAGCCAACGCCGCCAGGTGCCGCTGTGGGATTGGGTGCTGGCCGCTGCTGCTGCGTTTGCGGGCAGCTATTTGTTTACCTTCTATAACGAGCTGGCCACCCGCCCCGGCCAACCCAGCACGCTGGACATCGTCACCGGCATCACCGGCCTGATCTTGCTGCTGGAAGCCACGCGCCGCGCTGTGGGCTGGCCCATGGGCGTGCTGGCCATGGTGTTTATCGGCTACTGCCTGCTGGGCCCGTGGATGCCCGATGTGCTGGCGCACAAGGGCGCATCCGTTAACCGCATGCTCTCGCAAATGTGGCTGGGCACCGAAGGCGTGTTTGGCGTGGCCCTGGGCGTGTCCTCCAGCGCCATCTTTGTGTACGTGCTGTTTGGCGCGCTGCTGGACCGTGCGGGCGGCGGCAACTACATGATGCAAGTGAGCTTTGCCGCACTGGGCCACCTGCGCGGTGGCCCCGCCAAAGTGGCTGTGGTGTCTTCAGGCCTGAACGGTTTGATCTCGGGTTCTTCCGTCTCCAACGTGGTCTCGGGCGGCATCTTCACCATTCCATTGATGAAGAAAGCCGGTTACGGCGGCGTCAAAGCGGCAGCCATTGAAACCATGAGTTCCACCAACGGGCAGATCATGCCGCCCGTGATGGGCGCTGCCGCTTTTTTGATGGTGGAGTACGTGGGCATTCCTTACTCCGAGGTCTGCAAGCACGCTTTCTTGCCTGCCATCCTGTCGTACATCGGCCTGTTCTACATCGTGCACCTGGAGGCACTCAAGCTCCAGATTGAGCCCATGGTGCAGCCCTTGCAACGCACGCTGCGGGAGAAAACACTGCGCACCGCGCTAGGCTGCAGCGGCACACTGGTGCTGGTGTGCGCGCTGTACTTTGTGCTGGAAGCGGCCAAATCCCTGATGGGCGACTACGCAGCCTGGGCTGTGGCTGCCGTCATGCTGGTGCTGTACCTGGCATCGGTCTACATGGCTGCGCGCGAACCGGATCTGCCCGACGACATCGATGTGGACAACCCCCAGCGCCTGGACACATGGTCCACCGTCAAGGCGGGCCTGCATTTCATGATGCCCATTGGCACCCTGATCTGGGCACTGATGGTGGAGGAACTCTCCCCCGCTCTGGCAGCGTTCTGGGCCATTGTGGTACTGATGGTGTTGATGGCCACGCAACACGCGCTGATTGCCACTTTCCGCGGCACAGGCCAGTGCGCGGCCAAGCTGCGCGCAGGCTGTATGGATGTGGTGCAAGGCCTCAATGCCGGCAGCCGCAACATGATTGGCGTGGCCATTGCCACGGGCACGGCCGGTATCATTGTGGGCGCCATCTCGCTCACAGGGCTGGGCCTGCGCATGACAGAGTTTGTTGAATTTGTGGCGCAAGGCAATGTGATGCTGATGCTGCTGTTCACCGCCTTTGTCTGCCTGGTGCTGGGCCTGGGCGTGCCGACCACCGCCAACTACGTGCTGGTCGCTACCTTGATGGCGCCGGTGATTGTCGAGCTGGGTGCGCAAAACGGCTTGATCATTCCCTTGATTGCCGTACACCTGTTTGTCTTTTATTACGGGCTGCTGGGCGATGTCACCCCACCTGTGGGGCTGGCCACTTTTGCAGGCGCCGCGATTGCACAGGAAAACGCCATCCAGGTCGGCATCCAAGGTGCGCTGTACGGTTTGCGCACGGTGATCCTGCCCTTTATCTGGATCTTCAACCCCGCGCTGCTGCTGTTTGGCGTTGACAGCTGGGCAGAGATTACGCTGGTCGCCACCGCATCGCTGTTTGCCATGCTGGCCTTTACCGCCATCACCATGAACTGGATGCGCTTGCGCTGCAAACCGTGGGAAATGGCCATGCTGGCTCTGGCCACCTTCTTGCTGTTCCGCCCCGACTTCTTCATGGACCGTGTCGCACCGGCTTACACCAGCGCCCCGGCCAGCCAGATCTACACACTGGCCGGTCAAGCGCCTGAAGGCGCCACGCTGGTGGCCGTGATCTCCGGCATGACGCTCGAAGGCGATGAGCGCACCAAAACCGTAGCCCTGCCGCTGGGCAGCGCCAACAGCGATGGCCGCAAGCGCCTGACCGACAGCGGGCTGCAACTGATGGCACTGGGCGAGAACGTGCAAATTGCTGCCGTGCGCTTTGGCAGTGCAGCACGCAAGGCGGGGTTGGAGGAAGGCTTTGATGTCACCTCGATCCAATTGCCCAACGACCGGCCATCGCCCTACTGGTTCTACCTGCCGGGTGCACTGCTGCTGATCGCCGTGTGGTGGCTGCAAGGCCGTCGCCTGCACCAACAGCAATCAGCACAAAAAACCCATGCAGCCCTTGCCGCATAAGTGCAAGCAGCTCTCTTTTTAAATTTCTCACATTCAACCTCTCACACACTGCCATGACACACGTCATTCACCGCTCTTTGCTCAACACCCCGCGCATCGCGCACAGCTCGCAGGGCATCACCATCACTGACATCCAAGGCAAAAGCTATATCGATGCCAGCGGCGGTGCCGCCGTCTCCTGCCTGGGCCATGCCCACCCCGATGTGCTGGCCGCAATGCGCGCGCAGATGGACCAGCTGGCCTATGCACACACCAGCTTTTTCACCACTGCCGTGGCGGAGGAGCTGGCCGATCACCTCGCTGCACATGCCCCCCAAGGGCTGGACAACGTCTACTTTGTCTCCGGGGGCTCCGAAGCCGTGGAAGCCGCGCTGAAGATGGCACGCCAGTACTTTGTCGAAATCGGCCAGCCCCAGCGCACCCGTTTTGTGGCGCGCAACCAGAGCTACCACGGCAATACGCTGGGTGCGCTGGCCGTGGGGGGCAACGAGCTGCGACGCAAGCAATTCGCCCCGCTGCTGATGGACGTGGGCCGCGTGGCCGCCACCTACGCTTACCGCGACCAGCGCACCGATGAAACACCCGAGCAATACGGCCAGCGCCTGGTGCAGGAAATCGATGACAGGTTCCAAGCCATGGGGCCTGACACCGTGATCGCCTTTGTGGCCGAAACCGTGGGTGGTGCCACAGCAGGTGCACTCACCGCGCCGCCGGGCTACTTTGCCGGTGTGCGCGCACTGTGTGACCGCTACGGCATCTTGTACATTGCCGACGAAGTGATGTGCGGCATGGGCCGCACCGGCACCCTGCATGCCGTGGAGCAAGAAGGCGTGGTGCCCGATTTGATGACCATTGCCAAGGGCCTGGGCGGCGGCTACCAACCCATTGGCGCGGTGCTGGCCACCCGCAAAGTGGTGGAGAGCATGCGCCGGGGCAGTGGCCTGTTCCAGCACGGCCATACCTACCTGGGCCACCCCATGGCCGCCGCTGCGGCGCTGGCGGTGCAAAAAGTCATCCAGCGTGACCAGCTCATGCCGCAGGTGCAAGCGCGTGGCGATTATCTGCACGCTGCCCTGCAGCACCGGCTGGAGCGCCACCCGCATGTGGGTGATATCCGTGGCCGTGGCCTGTTCAGGGGCGTGGAGCTGGTGCAAGACCGCGCCAGCAAAGCCACGTTTGACCCGCAGCGCAAGCTGCATGCTGCCGTCAAAGCCCAGGCGATGGAACATGGCCTGATGTGCTACCCCGCAGGCGGCACCATCGATGGCAAGCACGGTGACCACATCCTGCTGGCCCCACCATTCATCGCCACAGAAAACGATCTGGATCAGATCGTAGAGCGCCTGGCGCTGTCGATTGATGCAGCCCTGCAAGCCACAGCCTGAGCAGGAGCCGCGCTATGTATACCGAAGAAGACGACCGCCTGCCCCCCATTGCCCCGAGTCAATGGACGCCCGCACAACGCGCCATGGCTCAGCCCATCATTGACGGGCCACGCGGCGCGCTGATTTCACCGTTTGTGCCACTGCTGCGCAGCCCTGAGCTGATGGACCACGCCCAGCGCATGGGCGAGTACCTGCGCTACCGCAGCAGCATTGGCCTGCGCTTGTCGGAGCTGGCCATTTGCATCACCGCGCGCCAGTGGTCGCAGCAGGTGGAATGGGCCATCCACGCCCCCATTGCAGAGCGCGAAGGGATTGCGCCCGAAGCGCTGGCCGACATTGCCCAAGGCCGCATCCCGCGTGCCTTGCAAGCGGATGAGGCCGTGCTCTATGACTTTTGCACCGAGCTGCACCGCAACCAAGGCGTGAGCGACGCCACCTGGAACGCCGCCAAGGCGTTGTGGGGTGAGCAAGGGGTGATGGATCTGGTCGGCGTCAACGGCTACTACACCTTCTTGTCCATGGTCATGAACAGCGCCCGCACCACCGTCCCTGCATCCAGCGCCCAACCGCTGCCCGCGCTGGTAGGCTAAGCGACGGACAACTCGCGCAGACTGGGGCGGCCACACAGCGCGCATCTGCGCTGGGAAAACCGCCACCCCACACCACCGCTGGTTTACAGGCCCAGATCCTGGGCCGCGTTCTTGAGCTCCGCAAACTGGTATTCCTGCACGGTGTGCTTGGAGGAAATGGCACGCCCTTCGGGGCCGGGGATCAGCAACCAGGCGGTGGCACCCTCTTCTTCAGGATGGGGCATGGCGAACATCAAAAACTCGCAGTCAATGCCCCAAACATCATCGATCTGCATCGCCTGGCATTCTGCGGGGATGTGCAGATAGGTCACCTGGTTGGCCACCGCCTGCAGAAAGCTCTCATCTTGCTGGGCATCCGCATCGGCCGCACCTTGCACGGGGTTGACATAGCGAATCAGCGGCGAGCTGCTGAACGCATCGGGCGACCAGCCTTCTTGTTCACGCTGGAACATCAGTGTGGCATTGCCGGTAAAGGCAAAGCCCGCTGGGTCATCGCCCACGCGGTAGGCCTTGGCAGCAGCCACGGCTTGGGCATAGCTGTCGTTATCGATGGCGACCATACGCAGGTCTTGGGTCAAATCATTCATTGCGGACTCTCAAAAAAACCAGTCTGCTCATGCCAAGCAGACATCATTCAAATTGGCGCGCTGGGCTGCGCGCCAGCGCAGGGCCACCCACACCAAGGCGGGACGTTCGGGGTGGCAACACCAACCCCTCCACAAACACCGCCGCTATACCGTCTCTAGCTGAGGCACGATGGTCATAAATTGCGCCAACGCAGCGTCCCCATCCAGTTGTTGAAGGGTCTGCAGCAATTGCGGCTCACCCAGCATAAAAGCCATATTCCACGCGGTGAAGCAACGCGCATCCGTCAAAGGTGCATCGATCCACACCTTCATCCCCGTGTGGCGCGGATCTGAGCGCAGCCGTGCAATCAGTTGCTCCATAGCGGGCTGGGGGCCCTCCAGGTATTCACAGAAATACTCGCCATCCAGCACGAGCAAGCCACTGATGCCGTGCGCTTGCGTGAACGCACGCCCGACTTGTGCAATATCCGCCACCCCTCTCAAGTGGGCTTGAGAGGTCATGCGGCTGAAGTAGAAAAATCGCTGAAGCAAAGGCATATCAGTTCACAGGCTTGTTCATTGGCTGCTGAAAATTCTCCGGCATTCCACGTGCGCGGTCATACAGCGGGCACTTACTGCTGCAGCTGCGCCCACACCTTGTCCAAACGCTTGGCACTGACCGGGTACGGCGTGCGCAGCTCTTGCGCAAAGAAGCTCACGCGCAGCTCTTCCAGCATCCAGCGGTACTCCTGCATGCGCGCATCGACCTGGCCTTTGCGCTCGGCCACCAAGCGCCAGTAGCGCTGCTCCAGCGGTTGCAGCTCTTTGTACTTGGCGGCATCGCGCGCGGGGTCGGCCCGGTATTTATCCAAACGGCTGGTGATGGCCTTCAGGTAACGGGCGTAATGGCCCAGCTGGCTCCACGGCGCAATCGCAATGAAGTTCTTGGGCATCAGCTTTTGTAGCTGCTCACCCGCGTCCTTCGTGGCATCGGGCGCATTTTTGGTGTCCTTGATCTTGCGCGCCGCTGCGGCGTACTCGGTCAGAATCACGCCCGACATACGCGCTACTTCGTTGGCAATCAGGGTCAGGCGGCCCCGGCCATCTTGCACGCGCTGCTTGAAGTCGGCCTCATTGGCGGGCAACGGCTCTTGCAAGAAGGCACGGTCAATGGCCACATCAATGATCTGGCTACGCAGCTCTTCCTGCGTGCCCAGCGGCATATAGGCCACGGCCATTTTTTGCAGATCGGGAATGTTCTTTTCCAGATACTTGAGCGCATCTTTGATCTGCAGCGCAAACAGGCGGCGCAGACCCACGCGGTGGCGGGCGGCCGCCACTTCGGGCTCGTCAAACACCTCAATGCCCACATCGCTGCCGTGATCGATCAGCGCGGGAAAACCAATCAGCGTGGTGCTGCCCTTGCTGATTTCCATCAGCTCTGGCAACTCGCCAAAACTCCAGGCCGTGTAACGCTGCTCGGCCTTTTGCGCGGGCGCTGCCTTGGCGGCAGGTTTATCGTTTTTAGGAGCTGCTTGCGCTTTGCCAGTATGGGCTGTAGCCTGATTTGACTGCAAATCTGCCGCAGGCTGGGTGGCTTCATCGAGCTTGAGCGAAGCCAATGCCTGGAACGCACCGCGTGCCTTCACGCCCCACTCGGCTTTGAGTGCGGCCAGATTGCGGCCCTGCCCCAGTTGGCGGCCATGCTCGTCAATCACGCGATAGTTCATGAACAGGTGCGGGCTGAGCATGTCCAGCTTGAAGTCGGCACGCTTGACGTCCAGCGAGGTTTCGTCACGCACCTGCTTGAGCAGTACGTCAATCAGTCCGCCCTTGGCCCAGCGCTCGCTCTGCGTAAACAGCTCCGCCAAGCGCGTAGCGCTTTCCGGCAGCGGCACAAAACGGCTGCGCGGGCGCTGCGGCAGGCTTTTGAGCAATGCCTGAATCTTGTCCTTGAGCATGCCGGGCACCAACCACTCAGCACGTTCATCACTCACTTGGTTGAGCACAAACAGAGGCACCGTCACCGTCACGCCATCGCGTGCGTCGCCGGGGCTGTGCAAGTAGGCGGCGCTGCAGTCCACACCGCCCAGCTTGATGACCTTGGGGAAATTGTCGGTCGTGATACCTGCGGCCTCGTGGCGCATCAGCTCGTCTTTGGACAGGCGCAGCAACTCGGCCTGCCCCTTGCCCGCCACGCGGAACCACTTGTCAAACGTCGCGCCACTGTAGATGCCCTTGGGGATGTGCTGGTCGTAGAAGGCGTAAATCAACTCATCGTCCACCAGCACGTCTTGCCGGCGGGATTTGTGCTCCAGGTCCTCAATCTTGCGCACCATCTTCTGGTTGCTGGGCAAGAAGTGCCACTGCGTGTCCCACTGCCCTTCCACCAGCGCCTGGCGAATGAACATGCGGCGCGCTTCGTCGGGGTCGACCCGGCCATAGCTGACGCTGCGGCCGTTGTAGACCACCAGCCCATACAGCGTCGCGCGCTCCTGCGCCACCACATCGGCTTGTTTTTTGCTCCAGTGCGGGTCGAGCAATTGTTTTTTGAGCAGGTGCGCGCCCACCTCTTCCAGCCACTGCGGCTCAATCGCCGCAAGGCCACGGCCGTACAGGCGCGAGGTTTCCACCAGCTCCGCGGCCACGATCCAGCGACCGGGCTTTTTGTTCAAATGCGCGCCGGGGTGGGGGTGGAATTTGATGCCGCGCGCGCCCAAGTAGGCGTCGCTTTCTTCGCCCTTGTAGCCAATATTGCCCAGCAAGCCGGACAGCATGGACAGGTGCACCGCGTCATAGCCTGCAGCCTCGTTGTTGATGAGCCATTTGTGCTCTTTGATCACCGTCATCAACTGGCTGTGAATGTCACGCCACTCGCGCACACGGCGAATGTTGATGAAGTTCTGCCGCAGCAACTGCTCCCACTGGCGGTTGCTGAGCTTGTGGGTGGCTTCTTCGGTGACTTCCGAAGGGCTGAACAGCGCCAAGCGCTCTTGCACCGTGCCTTCAACCTGCGCACCACTGCTGCGCTGGCTCACGGGCAAGAACGCCTGGTTGCGTGCCGTGGGCTTGGCCGCGGGCTTGTTCTGCGCAGCCATCTCAGCACGCGTTTTGGCGACAACCTTGCCGCCACGCGCATCCATCAGCCACTTCCACAGGCGCAGATAACCGCTGAACTCGCTCTTTTCATCATCAAACTTGGCGTGCTGCTGGTCGGCTTGCTGCTGCGCTTCCAAAGGTCGGTCGCGCACGTCTTGCACGCTCAGCGCTGAGGCGATGATCAACACCTCGGCCAGCGCCCCGCGCTCACGTGCCTCCACAATCATGCGGCCCACACGTGGGTCCAGCGGCAAGCGCGACAGCTCCTTACCCATTTGCAGCAGGTTGCCACGCTCGTCCACCGCGCCCAGCTCGGCCAACAACTGGTAACCGTCGGCAATCGCGCGGCCCGAGGGGGCTTCCAAGAACGGGAAGTTCACCACATCGCCCAAGCCGAGCGACTTCATCCGCAAGATCACGCCCGCCAACGAGCTGCGCAAAATTTCCGGGTCAGTAAACGGCGTGCGGCTGGTGAAATCCGCCTCGTCATACAGACGAATACAGATACCGTTGGCCACACGGCCACAACGGCCTGCGCGCTGGTTGGCAGCGGCTTGGCTGATGGGTTCCACCAGCAACTGCTCCACCTTGCTACGGAAGGAGTAGCGCTTCACGCGCGCTGTGCCTGCGTCAATGACGTATCGAATGCCTGGCACGGTGAGCGAGGTCTCGGCCACGTTGGTCGCCAGCACAATGCGGCGGCCCGTGTGGCCGTCAAAAATGCGGTCTTGCTCGGCCTGCGACAGGCGCGAGAACAGCGGCAACACCTCCGCACTGCGCAGCGCAGGCTGGTTTTGCAGGTGCTTGCGCAAGTGGTCGGCGGCTTCACGGATTTCGCGCTCGCCGGGCAAGAAGATCAGAATGTCGCCGCCCTTGGCACCGCCGTTCCAGAGTTCATCCACGCCATCGGCCATCGCGTCGTTGAGGTCGTAGTCTTTCTTTTCCTCAAACGGGCGGTAGCGCATCTCCACCGGGTAGGTACGACCCGAGACCATGATGACCGGCGCTGGGCCTTTGGGGCCTTCAAAGTGCTGGGCAAAGCGCTCCGCATCAATCGTGGCCGAGGTGACCACCACTTTCAAGTCCGGGCGCTTGGGCAGAATCTGGCGGATGTAGCCCAGCAAGAAGTCAATGTTCAGGCTGCGCTCGTGCGCCTCGTCAATGATCAACGTGTCGTAGGCTTTGAGCAGCGGGTCGGTCTGCGTTTCGGCCAGCAAGATACCGTCGGTCATCAGCTTGACCGAGGCATTCTTTTGCAGCGTGTCTTGGAAGCGCACCTTGTAGCCCACCACCTCGCCCAATGGGGTGTGCAGCTCTTCGGCAATGCGCTTGGCCACCGACGACGCCGCAATCCGGCGCGGCTGGGTATGGCCAATCAGGTGGCCACGCACGTTGCCATTGGCATCCGGCACTTGATTGACCTTGCCACGCCCCAGCGCCAAGGCAATTTTAGGCAGCTGGGTGGTTTTGCCCGAGCCGGTTTCGCCACAGACGATGATGACTTGGTTCTTGTCCATCGCCTCCATGATTTCTTCACGGCGGGCGGATACGGGCAGGGACTCGGGGAACGTGATCTTCAAAGGCATAAGGGGCGTAATTATCCCCGCTGCGGCCCGGCCGCGTTGCCAGCAGGTTTAGCGCTGTGGCTGGCATAAAAAATCCCTGTGGCCTGCGCCACAGGGATGGCAAAACGCACCAGGTGGCACGCTCAGCGTTTGTCGGTGTCTACATAACCCAGACCGGCGCCAAAGTTCACGCCTTCCTGGGCGAACGAATAACCCACGTCCGCCCCCAGGTAGATGTTCTTTTCACCCAGGTAGGCCACGCCCACATTCGGGCGAAAGCCCCGATCACTGAAGGAATAGTCCAGCCCCAGATAGCCTGCGGCCCTCTTTTCACGGTCGTTCGAGAACACCTTGATACCCACAGCAGGGCCAGCCACCGGCTTGGGACCACCAAAAGTCCACGTCAAACCGGCACCCACGGCAGCCCCTGCCCACGCAGATGTGGACATCGCCGCCGCCACCAACGTACCGCATGCCACGGCAACCCATCGAGATTTCATCCAGGCCTCCAAATCTTGCAAAGTCCATTACAACGCCCCAGCAAGGGCCGGTAGCGCATCGCACACTGTCTGGCGCGCTGCGCCTACCGTTTGTCGGACATGACCGCGCATGCATTTGTTTACGTAAATGGGCATACCTTTCCGGGCCCTTTGGCTGCATTGCTATGCTCGCCGGTCACATGGCGCTCTGCCGCGTTTTGGCTTTCTCGGTATCTGACTAACCTCCTCCCTATGGTTTCCTTGCTCGCGCTGCTGGCGCCTCTTCTTTCGCTGTGGCTGTGGTATCCCCTGTGGCGCACCCACCGCCACGCTTTCTGGTGGACGTTCTGCCTGACCACACTGTCAGGGCTTGCACCGGCTCTGCTGATCCTGGCCATGCGCCATGAAATTGGAAACTACGGCCTGATCGCCCATCTGCAGTTCGTCTCAGGTGGTTTGTTTGCTGCGCTGGGCATGGCACTGGTCTGGGCCATCGTGCGTGACGGCAGCTGGCTGGTACTGCGCGCCACGCGCGGGCGCGCAGCCGCCGCCCGAATTACCGCCCCCGTGTGGACGGTATGCGCTGCGGCTTTGTGCGTGCTGCTGAATGTCTATGGCCTGACCCAAGGCGCCAAGCTACCCGAGGTGCGTGAACACACCGTGGTTCTGCCCAAGCTGCCTGCTGCGCTGGATGGCCTGCGCGTAGCGGTACTGGCCGACATCCACGCCACTCCGGTCAACAATGCGGCCTATGTGCAAGGACTGGTGGCGCGCACCAATGCCGCACAACCCGACATGGTGGTGCTGCCCGGTGACCTGATCGATGGCGACGCCCCGACGCAAGCGGGCAATATTGCCCCGCTGGCCCAGCTGCATGCGCCCCTGGGCGTGTGGTCCGCACCGGGCAACCATGAGTACTACAGCGGCTATGACGCCTGGGCCAAGGTGTTTCAGCGCCTGAACTTGAATTACCTGGCCAACGAAGCCCGTGTGCTGGAGGTGCGTGGTCACAGGCTGGCCATCTCGGGCGTGGGCGACCCGGCCTATGGCCGCCTGTCCGAACAGAACACCGACCCCAACGTCCCCGAAGGGGTGCCGCCCGACGTGCAGGCCGTGGCTGCACAGGCACAAGCTGGCGGCGCGCAGCTGCACATTCTGCTGGGGCACCAACCCAAAATGGCACGCAGCTATGCACCGCACGGCATTGACCTGCAGATTGCAGGCCACACCCACGGCGGGCACATCATCGGCATGGACCGCTGGATCGTGGCCCCAGCCAACGATGGCTTTGTGAGCGGGCTGTACGACGTGGGCGCTATGCGCCTGTTTGTCAGCAACGGGGCCGGCCTGTGGCCCGGTTTTGCCGTGCGCCTGGGCGTGCCCTCGTCTATTGACATTCTGGTGCTGCGCAGCCAGCCCTGACGCACCTGCCCTGCTCAGACCGCCCTGGCTGCTGCCGGGTGGATTGCCTTCTGTAAAAACAAAAAGCCCAGTGGCACCACCACTGGGCTTTTTGACGAGCGCACATGACGGCCTAGCGCAGTGCCTGGCGCACCCCATCCAGCACGCCAATGTCACGCTGCGCGATGCGCTGCGCCTGGGCGGCCAGCACCGCGGGCAAGCTGGCCTGCTGGGCCAATGCCTGCCACGCGGCCTGTGCCTTGTCGCTGGCAGCGCTGTGCGGCAAGGCTTCGCCCCACTGCGCCGTACGGTGCAAGGCCACTTCGGCCAGCCGCTCGGTGCGGCGCAGTGCGGGTGTTGCCAAGATGGTGTCGCGGCGCCACTGCTGCAACTGCAGCATGGCCGTTTGCATGACCCGCAGCGACAGGCCCATGCGCGGCAGCTTGTCACGCTCGGGCAGCTGGGTTTTATCGGCCCAGCGCACCAGGCGTAACAGACGGTGGTGCAGCTGTGCCTGCCATTGGTTGCCGGTGTTGCCCGGCAGCACCGACCACAGAGAGGGCTTGCCTTCGTCCAGCAGGCGGTGCGCCAGCGCGGGCACCTCCTCGGTCATCATGCGGGCCAGCGTCTGCATGCGGCGCTGGGCATTGGTGGGGTAAATGCTGCGGTACATCAACCAGGCCAGTGCGGGGCCACACACCACAGCCAGTGCATAGCTCAGGTGCTGACCAAAATCGGCGGTATTGGGAAAGACGGGGGCCAACAAGATGAACATGGCCATGTTGGTGTCCATCGCACCTGCGGCCGTGCGTTTGTGGGCAAACACCAGGCCCGCAATCATGGCAAATGGCAGCACCATCCACACCATCTGCCAGCTGGACTGGGCCCACGGCCACACCAGCGTCTGGCACAGCAACGCCAAACAGGCGCCGATGATCTGGCCGCGCAGCACAAAGCCCATGGTGCGGCTGGGGCTCTCGAAGGCTGAGAACACCAGCAGCATGGTGGCCAGGCCCAGCATGGCAAAGCCGACGATGCTGGCCTCGGTCCAGGCCCAGACCACGCCCACCACCAGCAGTGTGCCGCCAGCGCGCACTGCGGCCTCTTTGGCGCCCACCCAGTCTCGGTGCAGCGGCAAGGGGTCCAGGCGGCGATCGGTCATGCCTGCGTGGCGGCCTCGGTTCAGGTCCAGCTCTTCGGCACGCAGGCCGCGGCGCATTTCCTGCAGCAGCAGGTACAAGGCGTTCAAGCCCGGCTGCACCTGTTTGCCTGCGGCCTGAATGTGGGCCACCGTATTTTCACAAGCGGTGATGGCCAGACGCAGCGCTTGGTGCAGCGCCACCGGGCTGTGGTGCGCTGAGGGCTCTGCGGCTTGCAGGGCTTGAATCAGTGCATCCAGCGCATCGGCCAACGCGGCCTGTTGCGCCCAGGGCTGGGTTTCGTCCAGGGCGGCAAAGGTCCAGATGGGCTCGGCACTGTGGGCCGCTGCCTGGGACTGCAGCTGGATCTGGCCCAGGTGGTAGACCAGCTCCAGCGCATAGTGCTGCTGCCAATGCATGGCCTTGGAGGTGTTGCGGGCGGTGCGTGAACCCTCGGGGTACAGCTCCAGCAGTTCCTCCACCTCCGCCAGTCGGCTCAGCAGCTGCGCGTAGTCTGGCCCCTGGGGCATCGGCTGCTTGCGCAGCTGGGCCGAAGTGGCCTGCAGCACGCCCGCCAGCGCATTGCGGCTTTGTGCCACCAGCACGGCCGTCTTGCGCCGTGGCGCAAAACACCAGGAAATGCACAGCGCAGCCAGCACCCCGGTAATCACGGTGAACATGCGGTCCCAAGCAAAGGGCCAGATGGTGGCAGCCGGGCCGTGGTGCAACAGCACCACCATGGCCGCCGAGTAACCGGCCAACATGCAACCATAGACCATATAGCCCCGCTGCAAATTACCCAGAAAGGCGCAAATGGCGCCCCACAGCGCCAGGCCAATGGCCAGCACCCACAGCGAATCCTGCACCACCAGCACCAGGGCCACGGCATAGATCACACCAACCACTGAGCCGCCGAAGCGGTAAATACTGCGTGAGAGCAAATGCTCACGCATGGGCTGGCTGCAGGCCCAGGCCGACATGGCCGCCCAGTGCGGGTGCTCCAAGCCAATGGCCTTGGCGATGGCCAGCGCCGCAAAAGCGGCCAGCGCCGTGCGCAGGGCAAAGGCCAGCATGGGCACGTGAAAACCCAGTGCCTTGCCAGCACGCTGCCACCAGACAACGGATGAGGAAACTGCGGAATTCATGCGCTGGCCTTGTCTTGTGCCTGGATCGAAATCAGTCGCTCATGCAGCTGCTGCATGCCCTGGCGCAGCGCCTCCACGGTGGACGCATCCATGCCTTCGAGCAACTGACTCTCCACCTGGTGCAGTTTGGCGCGCACATCGGCCACCACATGTAGGCCTTCGTCGGTCAAGCTCAGCGATTTGCTGCGGCGATCGTGCACATCGGTGGCACGCACCGCCCAGCCGCGCTGCTCGAGCAGATCTACCACCCGCACGAGGGTGGAGCTGTCCAGCCCCACGCGCTGCGCTAACTGCTTGAGCGTCAATGGCCCAGCTGCAGCATGCAGGTGAAACAGCGGCACCCAGGTGGCATCCGTCAGGCCCAGCCCGGCCAGCTGCAGCTCCAGCACCTGGCGCCAGCTGCGGCTCACCCCCATCAGCAGATGGCCAAAGAAAGGGGTTGGCGCCGCACCGGGAGCGCTCAAAAAAGGCTGCGCAGAGGCAGCCGTCGGGGGCATGGGAGCATTCATTATTCTTTGATGATTCAAATAGTTTGTAATTCAAATCATTTTAAAACCAGCACCGCTATTCGCACCTGCGGCCCTGCCAATGCCCACAAGGCAGATGCACGCATGCACGGCTTGTAGTTTTTCATAGCGCACAGCGCTTGCAAACATTGGGCTAATACCCTATTTTCACCTAAACACTTCACACCCCAGCCCCTGCCGCAAACCGCCCGTTTTTTGACTACTGCCTTCACAGTCACCGCCAGTCACGCACCAGCCTGCACAATCGGGTCTCCTTCGTCAGCGATTGCACCCCGCCATGCTTCACCCTCTCTCGCAGGCCACTTTGGCCGAAGACCAGTTTGCCGATCTGCCCAATGGCTTGCGCATGTGCTACCGCAGCTATGGCCAGCCTGAGCACCCGGCCATCGTGCTGATTGCCGGACTGGGGCTGCAACTGGTGTCCTGGCCCATGGTGTTGATTGAAGGGCTGGTGCAGGCAGGTTTTTATGTCATTACCCCGGACAACCGTGACATAGGCCGCTCCAGCCATATGACGCAGTTGCCGCCGCCGCGTTGGCGTTTGCTGCTGCGCTGGGTGCCGCCTGGGCACTACGGCATCGAAGACATGGCTGACGACGTGGCCCAGTTGCTGGATGCCCTGGGCATTGCACAGGCGCACGTGCTGGGTATGTCCATGGGCGGCATGATTGCGCAGAACCTGGCGGCGCAGTGGCCGGACAAGGTGCGCTCGCTCACCTCCATTTTTTCCACCACCGGCAATCCGCGCGTGGGGCAAGCTGCGGGCTCTACCTTGCTGCGCATGCTGCTCAGCCGCCCGGCGACCACCGTGGAGGCCGCACAGGACAACTATGTGCGCATGATGCGCCACATCGGCAACCCCAAGGTGCCGGGTATTGAAGCGGTGTGGCGCCAGTACATGGTCCAAGCCTGGCAGCGCACCACGCCCGAGCAGGCCCGGCAAGGCTATGAGCGACAGATCACCGCCATCGTGCGCTCGGGCGACCGCAGTGCAGACCTCTACCAGATCCAAACGCCTACGCTGGTGATCCACGGGGACAAAGACCGCATCGTGCACCCCAGCGGTGGTGCCACCACAGCGCGCTCCATCGCAGGAGCCCAGCTGCGCACTGTGGTGGGCATGCGCCACCAGATCGACACCTTGGTCACGCCCGAGTTGCTGCGGCTGATCGTGCCGCACCTGCGCCAGGCCGAGTTGGCCCGCGCACAGACTGCCGGCAGCGCCCCGGCTTAACGCAGCCCCTGCTGCGCAGGGGGGCCACAACGAGTGAGAAGTGGCGAGTGCGGGGCCTAGCGCATGGCGCGGCGCACCCAGGCGCTGGCTTGGTCCACGGCAATGGACAGCAGCAGCATGGCGATGATCACCGTACTGGCCTCGGCATAGTGAAACAGTGAGAGCTTGAAGTACAGCAACTGCCCCAGCCCGCCCGCACCCACAAAGCCCAGAATGGCCGCCATGCGGATATTCATCTCCCAGCGGTACAGCGTATAGGCCAGCAGCTGCGGGGCCGCGCCAGGCAAGGTTCCGTAGCAAAAAGCCAGCATGCGGGAGCTGCCCGCGCGGCGCAGCGCCTGGGCGGGGGCTTTGGGCGCGTTCTCCAGCGCCTCAGCATACAGACGGCCCAGCACGCCTGCCGTGTGCAGTGCCAGCGCCAGCGCACCGGCAAACGGCCCCAAGCCCACGGCCAGCGCGGTGATGGTGGCCCATACCAGCTCTGGCACCGAGCGCAACACGTTCAGCAGCACATTCCAGGGGGCGCGAAAGCTCGGCAAGGCCAAGACCATGCCTGCCACCGCAGCCAGCAGGGTGCCGATCACCGAAATCGCCAGCGTCTCACCAATGCCCACCAGCACCGTCCACAGCCATGCAGCGCTGGTATCGGGCGGGAAAAAGCCGGTGATGAAGTCGCCCATGGCCGAGGCCGCTTCACCCGTGAACAGCGCCCACAGGTCCATGTCCAGCAACTGCCAGCTGGCCACCACGCCCGCCAGCAGGGCGACACACACGAGTGCGCTGCGCCAGCCCCATGCGCTGGTGCGCGCGGCGGGCGGCACATCCAGCGCGCGGCGCAGCCAGTTGGACAGCGCATCGGCCAGCAGCACCAGCACCATGAACACCAACAAGATGGAGCAAGCTTCACCGCCGTTGAGCATTTTCATGGCCTGGTCCATCAACTGGCCCAGCCCACCCGCACCCACAAACCCCATCACCACCGAGGCGCGAATAGCGCACTCCCAGCGATAGACGGTATAGGACACCAGCTCCTTCGAAGCCAGCGGCAGCAAGCCATAGAGCATGGCAATGGCCCGTGGGCTGCCCGTGCGCAGCAAGGCGCGTGCAGGCGCACCGTCCTCGCTTTCCAGAATTTCGGCGTAGACCTTGCCCAGCATGCCGCCATAGGTCAGCCCCAGGGCCAACACCCCGGCGGCAGGCCCCAGGCCAAACACGCGCACAAACACCAGGGCCCAGACCAGCTCAGGCACACCCCGCAAAATGGTCAGCACCACCCGTGCGACAGGGTTTTGGCTGGCGCGTTCGCGCACCGCGCTGGTGGCCAGGTACGACAAAGGCACGGCCAGCACAAAGGCCAGCAGCAGGCCCATGGTGGCGATGGCCAGCGTCTCCAGCGTGGCTTGCCAGAGGTAGCCGCCAAACTCGGCGCTGGTCTCGGGCGGCAGAAAACCGGCCAGAAAGCCACCGATCACATGCAGGTTCTCGGCATCCCACAAGGCCCCGGGCTGCACGCCCGCACCTTGCCACAGCGGCCACAGCACCACCAGGGCAATCACCAGCGCCCACAAACGGCGCGGCCCTGCCGGGTCACGCAAGGTGCGGTGTTCGATATCCGTCACGGCGCTGGCCATCAGCAGCACCCGTGGGTTGGTAGCGCCTGCGCATCGGCAGGCGCACCGCTCAGCGCTTGCTGCGCAGCACTGCCTGTTGCAGCCGAGGCGTACAGCGCTTGCAACTGGGCATCGGTCACGGCGCTGGAAGGTGCATCAAAAGCGATGCGTCCATCGCGAATACCAATCAGGCGGTCAAAGCAGCTGCGTGCCAGCTCTACCGCGTGCAGGCTGGCCACCAGCGTGGCGTTGCGCGCCTTGGCTTCACGCACCAGCAGTTGCACCGTCTCCAGCGCCAAGGTGGGGTCAAGGGCAGAAACTGGCTCGTCCGCCAAAATCAGTTGTGCTTCCTGGTAGAGCACGCGGGCAATGCCAACACGCTGCAGCTGGCCGCCAGAGAGCTGGTCGCAGCGCACAAACAGTTTGTCGGCCAGGTGCACTCGCTCCAGGGCCTGGCGTGCACCCGCCATGTCTTGCGGGTAGACCAGCGAAGCCAGCGCCTTCCATGCAGGCCACTGCCCCAGCTTGCCTGCCAGTACGGCGGTCACCACGCGCTGGCGCGCCGGAATGGGCGCCGCCTGGTGCACGGTGCCAATGCGCGCGCGCAGCTGGCGCAAGGCCTGTGCGCGGCTGCCGGGCTGTTGGCCCAGCACGGTCAGGCTGCCCGATGTCGGGGTGTAGGCCGTGCCAATGGTGTTGAGCAGCGTGGTTTTGCCCGCGCCCGAGGGGCCGATCAAGGCAATGCTCTCGCCTTGCTGCGCCTGCAGCGTGATGCCCGACAGCGCCACGAAACCGTTGGCATGGGTCAGGCCCAGGCCTTGCAGAGAAAAGCTCATAAAGATGCTCCGCTAACCATAGCTGTTAGCGCTTGATGCCATTGCGCAAAAAGGCAATTTGGCACCGAATATCAAAACTGCACCCCACCGCCGCTTGCACGGCGGGCGGGCGCAGTACCGCCGCGCTGCACGGGGCAGCGCAGCAGCAGCCGGGCTTACTTCAGCAGGCCCGCAGCCTTGGCGGCTTCTTCAATGCCCACGTAGTTCTCGGGCTTGGAAGCGATGAACTTGGAGGCGCGCTGCAAGTCCATGATGGCCTTGTGCTCAGGCTTGGAGGCATCGAGCTTCAGGAAAGCATCGGTCAGCTTTTGTGTGATGGCGGGGTCCAGGTCGCCGCGCACTGTCCAGTTGTAGTCGAAGTACTCAGGCGTGGTGTAGAACACACGCACCTTGGCAGGGTCGACCTTCTTGGTCTCGACCAGCTTGTCCCACACGGAGGTGTTCAGCACACCGGCATCGGCCTTACCAGCGGCCACAAAGGCCACGGTGGCGTCGTGCGCGCCAGAGTACGCCACGTTCTTGAAGTCTTTTTCTGGGTTGATGCCGGCTTGCTGGATGAAGTAGCGGGGCATCAGCGAACCCGAGGTGGACGAGGGAGCGCCAAAGGCAAACGTCTTGCCCTTCAGGTCTTCCAGCGACTTGATGGCTGGATCGGCCGTGACAAAGCGCGAGGTGAACACCGCATCTTCTGCGCGCTGCACGATGGGGTTGGCTGTGCCCTTGGTGCGAATCTTGGCTTGCACATAGGTAAAGCCGCCCAGCCAGGCCATGTCCAGCTTGCCGGTGGCCAGCGATTCGACCACGGCGGCGTAGTCGCTCACGGGGGTGAACACGACTTTCATGCCGGTTTCTTTGGACAGGTACTCGCCCAGGGGCTTGAACTTGCGCTGCAGCTCGGTGGGGGCTTCGTCCGGAATGGCCGAAACGCGCAGCACCTTGTCAGCTGCCGAAGCGGGGAACGCTGCCAGTGTGGAAGTGGCGGCCACGGCGAGCAACGCCTGCTTGATCGCCAAGCGGCGTGCAAAAGATGTAGTCATGAAGTTTCCGATTCAAAAATCCACCGCCGGACGGAGCACTCGGCAGCTTAATTAACAGCCCCCACGGGGCATGGGATAAGGGCGGTACGACTGACCGCTGGGCTGGCATTCTCGCACTCGCGCCACCCGCCAGCGCAGCCTGCGGGCCATTAACCACAGGGGCATGCCCTGCAATGCGCCACTTCTCTGGCACATTGCGCGCTATGTATTAAGAAGCTGATGGCGCGCAGCAAGCCTTGCACGCACACGCAAATCAACAATGAACGCTTACCATACCTTCGCAATTAGCTCTTATTTTTAAAGCACTGTGCATACGTTCCTGCACCTTGCCACCGCGCCGCCTGGGGAAGCCCCGCACACCGATTGCGCCTTTGGCCTACGTACCCCGGCGTGCAAGCCGCGTAGCTTGAATGCATGGGGCTACCCCATTTGCCAGAAAGGAGCACGCGATGTTCGACAACGCCACCCTCCACGACGTACTGCACGCGGTGCTGTACTACGGCAGCCCCTTGCTGCTGCTGGCCGGCATTGCAGGCTTTGCCACCAGCATGGCCATGTGGGTCATCCGCCGCTAGGCAGCGCCCTCCCCACACACGCCGCCGCCACGCCTTCGCTGTTGGCGAGTTGTGCATTGGCACAAAAAGCACCGCAGCCGCCATGCGCGCCGCTACACTTCGCACTGGCTTGCATTCCCGAAGGAATGGCAAGCCTTTTGTCCCTTTGCAGCCAGCACGTCCATGTCCACTGTTTTCAACTTCACCTTTGTTCCCTGGTTCCGGTCCGTGGCCCCTTACATCCACAAGTTCCGACACCAAACCTTTGTGGTGGGCATCACGGGCGAGGCCATCGCCGCCGGCAAGCTGCAAGGCATCGTGCAGGACCTGGCACTGATTCAAGCCATGGGCGTGAAGATTGTGCTGGTGCACGGTTTTCGCCCCCAAGTGAACGAGCAACTGCGCCTCAAAGGCCAAGAGCCCGCGTACTACAACGGCGTGCGCATCACCGACAGCGTGGCCCTGGACTGCGCCCAGGAAGCTGCAGGCCAGCTGCGTTATGAAATTGAAGCCGCCTTCAGCCAAGGCCTGCCCAACACTCCCATGGCCGGTGCACGTGTGCGCGTGATGTCAGGCAACTTTTTGACAGCCCGCCCCGTGGGCATCGTCAACGGCGTGGATTTCATGCACTCCGGCCTGGTGCGCAAGGTTGATGTCGATGGCATTCAGCGCGCCCTGAACTCCGAGGCCATGGTGCTGCTGTCGCCGTTTGGCTTCTCGCCCACCGGCGAGGCCTTCAACCTGAGCATGGAAGAAGTAGCCACCCGCGTGGCCAGCGAACTGAAGGCCGACAAGCTCATCTTCCTGACCGAAGTGCCCGGCGTGCGCACCCGCCCGCAAGAGCCCGAAGGCGAAGACAATCCCATCGACACCGAGCTGCCCCTGGCCCAGGCGCGCAAGCTGCTGGCCCAGCTGCCACCGCCGCAAGAGCCCACCGACACCGGCTTTTACCTGCAGCACTGCGTGCGTGCCTGCGAGCATGGCGTGGAGCGCAGCCACATCCTGCCGTTTGCCGTCGATGGCGCACTGCTGCTGGAAATTTATGTGCACGACGGCATTGGCACCATGGTGATCGACGAAAAGCTCGAAGAGCTGCGCGAGGCCACGATTGACGATGTCGGCGGCATCATCCAGCTGATTGAGCCGTTTGAAAACGACGGCACCCTAGTCAAGCGCGACCGCACCGAAATCGAACGCGACATTCACAGCTACACCGTGATTGAGCACGATGGGGTGATTTTCGGCTGCGCCGCCCTGCACCCCTACCCTGAAGCCCGAACCGGCGAAATGGCTGCCGTGACCGTCTCGCCCAAAGCACAGGGCACAGGCGATGGTGAAAAACTGCTCAAACGCATTGAGCAGCGCGCGCGCGACCAGGGCTTGAGCAGCCTGTTCGTGCTAACCACGCGCACCATGCACTGGTTCATCAAGCGCGGTTTCCAGCCCGTCAGCCCCGAATGGCTGCCCGAGGCCCGCAAAGCCAAATACAACTGGGACCGCAAGAGCCAGGTGCTGGTCAAGCACCTCTGATTCGGCCAGGTCTGCGGCGCGCTGCTTCTAACGCATGCAGGCTGCCACTGCAAACCTTTGCCCCACTGCGTTGCAATTCATCACACAGACGGGTCATTTTTTTTGACCCGTTTTTCACGAATGAATTCAATGGATTGGACAGCCCGCAAAAAGGCTATCGCTATCCTTTTTGATGGTTTTGCAAGGTTAAAATGCAGACCTCGCGCAAGCCCTGAGGCTGCGCCACCCCCTCCTACACTAGACTGTCCACTGTAGCGCTATGACCTTGTGATAAACACTACCTATTGTGTTTAGAGCCACAAAAAAGGCTAAATTTAGGGGACACTAGGGCCTTCGCCCTGGCGCATTGGAGGGATCCACAGGGCAATCAAACTGCATTTTCCGGGCGCTCACACGAACACCCGGCTCCCGATATTTGTAACGTGCTTGTGCATGCGTCTTGCTTGTACTTGCACGACCATTTTTTCTCACACTTCATCTCACAAAGACGCAATGACTTCTTTGAACACTCAACCGATCAGCCAGGATGTCTTGGCTGAAAAATACCTGGCCGCCGGCGAACAAACCGCTGAAGATCTGTTCCGCCGCGTCTCCAGCGCTCTGGCCGACCAGGAAAAGCCAGAGCTGCGCGCCGAGTGGGCAGAGAAGTTTTTCCAGAACATGCAAGCCGGCGCCATTGGCGCGGGCCGCATCATGGCAGCCGCTGGCCTGGACACCAAGGCCACGCTGATCAACTGCTTTGTGCAACCCGTGGCCGACGCCACCAACGGGTTTGATGAAAACGGCAACCCTGGCATCTATACCGCCCTGTCGCAAGCCGCTGAAACCATGCGCCGCGGCGGTGGTGTGGGCTATGACTTCTCCAACCTGCGCCCCAAGGGCGCCAAGGTCAAGGGCACCAACTCCTACGCTTCCGGCCCCTGCTCGTTCATCGACGTGTTTGATGCATCGTGCACCACCGTGGAGTCAGCGGGCGCCCGTCGTGGTGCACAGATGGGCGTCATGCGCATCGACCACCCCGATGTGCTTGACTTCATCACCGCCAAGCGCCAAAAAGGCCGCTGGAACAACTTCAACGTCTCCGTGGGCGTGACCAGCGACTTCATGCAAGCCGTGGAAGCCGATGGCAGCTGGGAGTTGGTGCACGTAGCTACCCCTTCCGATGTGCAACTGGACGGCGGCGCCTTCCAGCGCGCTGATGGCAAATGGGTGTACCGCACCACCACCGCGCGTGAGCTGTGGAATGCCATCATGAAGTCGGCCTACGACTTCGCAGAACCCGGTATCTTGTTCATTGACAACATCAATACCGACAACAACCTGTACTACGCAGAAACCATTGCCGCCACCAACCCCTGCGGCGAGCAGCCTCTACCTCCCTACGGTTGCTGCGACCTGGGCCCCATCATCCTGACCAAGTTTGTGCGCAACCCCTTTGCGGCCGATGCCCACTTTGATGCGGATGCCTTCCGTGCCGCCGTGGCCATCCAAGTGCGCATGCTGGACAACGTGCTGGACGCCACCGTCTGGCCCCTGCCCGAGCAGCACAAGGAATCGCAGCAAAAGCGCCGCATTGGCGTGGGCTTTACCGGCCTGGGCGACGCCCTGATCATGCTGGGTCTGAAGTACAGCAGCGAAGCCGGAGTGGCACAGGGCGAAGAAATTGCCCGCCACATGCGCGACGCCGCCTACCTGGCCTCGGTCGAGCTGGCCAAGGAAAAGGGTGCCTTCCCGCTGTTTGATGCAGACAAGTACCTGCAAAGCGGCTTCACCCAGCGCCTGCCCGAGTCGGTGCGCGCTGAAATCCGCAAGCACGGCATTCGCAACAGCCACCTGCTGTCGATTGCCCCCACAGGCACCGTGTCGCTGGCTTTCGCGGACAACGCCTCCAACGGCATCGAGCCACCTTTCTCGTGGACCTACAACCGCAAAAAGCGCACCGCCGACGGTGGCAACGCCTACTACACGGTGGAAGACCACGCCTACCGCCTGTTCAAGGCCATGCACGGTGAAGATGCCGCGCTGCCTGACTACTTCGTCAGCGCCCTGGAGATGACCGCCGCCGAGCACGTGGCCATGATGCGTGTGGTGCAGCCTTACATCGACACCGCCATCTCCAAGACGGTGAACATCCCTGCCGACTATCCATTTGAGGACTTCAAGAACCTCTACATGGAAAGCTGGAAAGCTGGCCTCAAGGGCTGCGCCACCTACCGCCCCAACGACACCCTGGGTGCCGTGCTGTCGGTAGATGCCCCCAAGCCGGCCGAAGCACCCAAGCCCACCACCAGCCACAACAGCAGCATTGCCACCGCAGTGGAGCGCCGCCCTGAAGGCCCGCTGAACGCTGTGGTCGACAAGATTGAGTACTTCACGCACGACGGTGCACGCCGCCTGTACCTGGTGGTGAGCTTCATGAACGTGGACGGTGTGGAGCGCCCCATCGAGTTCTTCATGCCCGTGGGCCAGACCGGCGAAAGCCAGCAATGGATCACCGCCACTATGCGTTCGCTGTCATTGGCAGCGCGCGGCGGCTTCCTGGAAAAAGCCCTGGAAGACCTGCGCAAAGTTGCGTGGGACCGCGGCCCCATCCGCTACGGCTGGATGGACAAGGAAGACGGCACTCGCATCCCCCTGTGGCACGACAGCGAAGTGGCCCTGCTGGCCTACGCCATCCAGGCCATCATCGCCAACCGTGGCGAAGCACAACCTGCCCCCGCCACATCGGCAGCCCCAGCACCTGCACCCGTAAGCAGCCAGACCATGAGCGGCAAAAAGTGCCCTGACTGCGGCGCCCATGCCGTGATCAAGAAAGACGGTTGCTCCTTCTGCACCTCTTGCGGCCATATCGGCGCTTGCGGCTGATCCTGCCTACGCTGACAGCTATCAAAAGCTGAGCAGCCATAAAAAAGCCAGCGCGCCATAAGCCGCTGGCTTTTTTTATGGGATCTGCGCCATGCTGATGGTGCGTGCTGTCCTCAATGCATGCTGGGCGACCGAGTCATGCATTCGCGCCGGCCATCGCCCGCTCTGGCTTTCAGCGCAGCCAGCAACAGACTGTTGCTGGCCACAGCCCTCACACCACTAACTCAATATGCTTCCACAAGAATTAGCGGAGCACCAACGACAAAAGGACTAGATCTTTCGATCTAGTCCTTCAATCTTTTGGTCGGAGCGGCGGGATTCGAACTCGCGACCCTCTGCTCCCAAAGCAGATGCGCTACCAGGCTGCGCTACGCTCCGAACAGGACGTAGTATAACCGATTTTTGCTATCAAAAATTGATAGTCGCAGCTTAAGCACTCTCGCATGCACCATGCGCACTCACCCGCGAGTGCCGCGCAGCACCACCATTGCACGTACCAGCCACACTGCAGCAGAAAAATACTTTTTTGAGAGCAGGCTGCGCTTACCTGCAAAGGGCTTGCACCACATTTGACCGTCAACACCCCAATGCCCAGGGTCAACGGTTGCGATGCATCTGCCACTTGAAGCGGCCTTCAATGGCCACATCAGTACAGGCCGTATTTATTTAAAACATACAAGGCAGCAAGCATGCCAATCACAGCGAGGATGGTCATTGTCCGGCTCATGGAAACACCTCCTTCAAGTGCCAGTCCATCGTAGCACTCACGCCAACCACCCACTACAGCGCCCACGCAGAGCACCACGGCTGACACCCAAAGCAGATCCCCCTTACGCCAATCCAAGCGCAGCCCAGGAACAATCCATCTCCCCCGCACAAGCTGTTGTGCACTTTCCTTTGCACACGTTTTTGCCTGCATGCAACAGGGCATGCGGAGCGGACGCCCCAGGAGAACCGCATGAGACATTACACATCCCTCACACTGGCCGTCGCGGCGGCGGCAGCACTCACCGCCTGCCACACCGCACCAAGCAACCCCAGCACCACATCACCGGGGACTGTGCTCAATGGCAGGCTGGTGGGCCCCAACCAGATGACGTTGTATGTATTTGACCGCGATATGAGCGGCAGCGGCAAGAGCATGTGCCACGGAAGTTGCGCCACCAACTGGCCACCTCTGACGGCCCCTGCCAGCGCACGCCCCATCGGGCACTGGAGCGTGGTGATGCGCGACGATGGCGCCAAGCA
This sequence comes from Comamonas sp. 14P8.1.4, assembly GCF_057799285.1. Lineage (NCBI taxonomy): Bacteria > Pseudomonadati > Pseudomonadota > Betaproteobacteria > Burkholderiales > Comamonadaceae > Comamonas > Comamonas sp. 14P8.1.4. The sequence goes on along the minus strand of NZ_JBYOKN010000014.1, from coordinate 21,857 downwards.
ATGGGCCTATCAGGGCAAACCGCTGTATTACTGGGCCAAGGATGGCAAACCGGGTGATGCTACCGGCGACGGCATGGGCAACGCATGGCATGTAGCCAAACCGTAAGCCGCAAAAATACCCAACACTCAGCAGCGCTCGACTCAATTATTATTTTTGTGAGCAATCAGCACCCTCCCCCCCCCCAAGGGCTAACTGCATTTTTTTGCGCCAATGAGACAGCATCTCGCACCAGCAAAAATTGGAAGCGCACAACGAGAAAAGGACTAGATCTTTCGATCTAGTCCTTCAATCTTTTGGTCGGAGCGGCGGGATTCGAACTCGCGACCCTCTGCTCCCAAAGCAGATGCGCTACCAGGCTGCGCTACGCTCCGACAAGACTCAAATTATAAGCAGAAATTTCAAGCTACTTTGCAAAACTCAAAAAAAACTGCAATTTGTTTTAACGCGAGCTGGGTGCAGGGCCGCGGTTAGGCAGGTGACGGAAGGTGATACGGCCCTTGGTCAAGTCGTAAGGCGACATTTCCAAAGACACCTTGTCACCCGCCAAGATACGGATGTGGTGCTTGCGCATCTTGCCGCCGGTGTATGCAATCAGCTGGTGACCGTTTTCCAGCGTCACGCGAAAACGCGAGTCTGGCAACACTTCGGTCACGGAGCCTTGCATTTCAATCAGTTCTTCTTTTGCCATGTTCAATCAACTCTCAAGGGTAGGTATCTGTTTGCGGCGCCTTTGCTTCAAACCCATGCCATGGCCTGTACGGCAAGACATGTGTCGTAGTGCACGACGGAGAAAGGTTGCGCACGGCGCAAACCGAACAGAGGGCCTCAACGGAAAAATGCAGCGCAGTCAGCTACAAAAATAACCATTGATTGTAGCCGCTAAGCCCAATTTCCTTCAGCAACCAGGAAACATGCCCGGCATGCGGCGCCAAATTAAAGGGCCGCCTTCTGGTTTTGACGCCTCGGCACAACAAGCCCCAAGGCTTTCAGCGCTGTGTCGGCACACTGATCGCCGCACTGAGTGCACGGATCAAATCCGTTTGCGTCACGATGCCCACCAACTTACGCTGCGCATCCACCACCGGCAAGTGGTGGCACCCCCCTGCCGAAAACAGTGGCACCAAATCCACCAGCAGGCAGTTGGCCTGCACCACCTGGGTATCCGTCTCCATCAGTGCTTCGACCTTGGCTTTATGCGCCCCTCGCCCGGTCACCAGATGGCGCAAACGCTGCACCACCCCTTCAGGCGCATCCAGTGTGGCCTGGCGCACAAAGTCCGCAATACTCACCATGCCCAGCACCACCCCTTGCGCATCCACCACCGGCAGCGCTTTCACCCGCTCCTGCCGCATCAACGCCCAAGCCTCTTTTTGCGGCACCCCAGGCTCTACAGCAAACACTGGCTGCGACATGATGTCGACACACCGCAAATTGCCAAAATTGCGGTTGAAGGCAGAGCGCCCAGCGATATGCAGCAAACCCTCCAGATCGGCACGGCTGACGTCCAGCACCCGGTTGTAGTGCTGCAGCGCCGCATCCAGATCCTCTGCCGCAAATGCCCCGCCCCCCTCGGTGCTGAAGCCGCGCCGCAGACTGTGCTGGGGATGGGGGTAGCGCGCACCGGTGATGGTGTTGTAGGCCACAGCACACAGCAGCAGCACCGCCACATTAAACAGCACAGGGAAAGCCACCAGGGTCACGCCATTGATGTGCTCCAGCACCACATATGCAGCAAAGCCTGCACCAGGCGGATGCATGCAGCGCAGCGGCACCATCAGCATTACCGAGAGCCCAACGGCTACCGCACAAGCCACAGCGGTATCCGCAATCAGGGCCTGCACCGCAGCACCCACCAGCGCCGACAACACCGTCCCCACCAGCACTGGCCACGGCTGCGCCATGGGGCTGGCCGGCATACCAAACAGCAAGACTGCACTGGCCCCCAGTGAAGAAACCATCCACATGCTGGCTGCACCACCAGCCCACCACCGCGATAGCACGCCAGTAATCAGCAAACCGATGGCAATCCCCAGCGACATGCGAAAGGCTTCCGCATAACCAATGCGCACCGAAGCAGGAAGAAAATTACGCAACCACAAGCCCCAGCGACTGAGCTGCGCCCGGCTGGCGTCCAGCGTGCTGGTTGAAGAATGTTTAAAAGGATCCACCGTAAGTACCTAGAGCATTCACGCAGGCCATGCGCGGATTACAACGAAGACATGGCTTGGCATTTTGCCGCTCATCAGATCAAGTCGGTGTCACACCTAGGCATAGCCTTCGGCGCTACCGATAGAATCCCCACCTTTGTCTCTCACCCACTCATTACTCGTGTCTGATCGCCTCTCGGTCCTGCCTCAATACTTTCTGCCCAAGCAAGCGCTCACGCGACTCATGGGTTGCCTGGCCAATTTGCAGGGTGGCGCTGCCACCACTGCCGTGATTCGGTGGTTCATCCAGCGCTATCAAGTGAATATGTCGGAGGCCCTGAACCCCGACCCTGCCGCATATGCCAGCTTCAATGCTTTTTTCACGCGTGAACTCAAGCCTGACGCGCGCCCGCTGGCACAGGCAGACTGGATCTGCCCGGTAGATGGTGCTGTCAGCCAGATTGGCCCGATCCAGGGCGATCAGATTTTCCAAGCCAAGGGCCACCACTATTCCACCCAAGCCCTGCTGGGTGGTGATGCGCAACTGGCCGCACAATTTCAGGATGGTCACTTTGCTACGGTGTACCTGAGCCCGCGCGACTACCACCGTATTCACATGCCGTGTGCAGGCAAGTTGCTGCGCATGATTCATGTTCCAGGCGAGTTGTTCTCCGTCAACCCCACCACAGCGCGCGGCGTGCCCGGCCTGTTTGCGCGCAATGAACGTGTGGTGTGTGTTTTCGAAGGCCCTCTGGGGCCGTTTGTGATGGTACTGGTGGGTGCAACCATCGTGGGCAGCATGGCCACCGTTTGGCATGGCGTGGTCAACCCACCACGCCCTGGGAAAATTCGCGAGTGGCACTACGCCGACCAGAACATCCAGCTCGCTCAAGGCGCGGAAATGGGGCGCTTCTTGCTGGGCTCCACCATTGTGCTACTCACCCCCGCCAGCGATCTGACATTCGCTGCGCACTGGGAAGCTGCGACCCCCGTGCGCTTGGGCGAGGCCATGGCACAACAAACGGCCACATAAAAAAAGCTCCGAAAGGAGCTTTTTTTATGTCAATTCACAGGTACCAATTCAACACTTCGGGACGACGCTTGGTGGTGAACCATGTCGGCACCAGACTCAGGCGATCGGGTTTGACAGGCTCTTCCTTACCCACCAAATACACCATCATTTCGCGGCGGCGCAGCACAACATGGCTCACGGTTTCTCGGCTGCTGCCAGCCATGACTTGCACGCCAGGCTTGAAGACTGGCATTTGAAACATGTTGGATCGCTCATGGTGCACGTGAGCAGAATCTGGGGAACCGGGGCTGACTAGCAACATAAGAACACGCCTTCAAAAATACGGACAACACTCATATCGGCCACACTTCGGAAAAATTAAGTTTTTTTCAACCACACGCTTTTTTTTCTCTCTTTTCGCCACTCCACCACCGACCATGCGCTCCCTGGCACGTTTTCGCCCCGACAACTTCACCCTTGCTTTGGCTGGCACTGTTTTGCTCGCCAGCCTCCTGCCGGCCTCCGGTCCGTTTGCTTTTGTGCTCGACAAAGTCACCAGTGCAGTGATTGTTTTGCTATTTTTTCTGCATGGCAGCAAGCTCTCACGCCCAGCCATCCTGGCGGGAATTGGCCACTGGCGCCTGCACATACTGGTGACGGTCACAACGTTTGCGTTCTTTCCGCTACTGGGCTGGCTGCTCAAGCCTTTGCTGTCGCAGCTGCTGCCGCATGAGCTGGTGCTTGGCGTACTGTTCCTGTGCACCCTGCCCGCCACCGTGCAATCCGCCATTGCCCTCACCGGCCTTGCACGCGGCAACATTCCTGCAGCGGTGTGCAGTGCATCAGGCTCAACACTGATGGGCATTGTGTTCACCCCTTTGCTGGTCGGTGTGCTGCTGAGCCACACCGCCAGTGCCGGCAACCCACTGGAAGCCGTGGGCAAAATTGCCATGCAACTGCTGCTGCCATTCGCCATTGGCCATTTGCTGCGCCCCTGGACCAGGGGGGTACTGCAAAGCCTGGGCAGCAAAATCAAAATCATTGATCAGGGCTCTATCTTGCTCGTCGTGTACGCTGCTTTCAGCGGTGCCGTGGTCGCGGGTTTGTGGCAGCAGATGCCGCTGACAGCCATGCTGACGCTGTTTGTCGTCTGCGCGTTGATCTTGGCGTGCTCCATGGGCTGGTGCATCTGGATCAGCCGCCGCCTGGGTTTCAGCACCGCAGATGAAGCCACCATCTTGTTCTGTGGCGCACAGAAAAGCTTGGTCAGCGGCATCCCCATGGCCAAAGTGCTGTTCACCGCCGCCGCCGTAGGCCCCATGGTGCTGCCCGTCATGCTGTTTCACCCGATGCAACTGATGGTGTCCGCTGTCCTGGCTGCACGCTATGGACGCCAAGCAGACAACCCGGCAATTTAACGTGCCCCAAGAGGGGATTGCGACCTTCAGTCCCCTTCGTACCGCATAACCAGAATTACCTCAACCCTAGTTTCTGCGCGTCCCCGTGATTCGTAACATGTCCATGCACACCTCTGGTGCACAGACCATCCACTCAAACCTTTTGGGGAAGATATGCATATGCTGAAGAAATGGATTGCAATTTTTCTTGCCTTCTACGCCGCGCTTGCCATGGCCGCCGTAGACGTCAACAAAGCCAGTCACACAGACCTGCAGGAAGTCAAAGGGATTGGGCCGGCAACAGCAACGCGCATCATGGATGCCCGCAAGCAAGGCCCCTTCAAAAACTGGGATGACTTGATCGGCCGCGTCAAAGGCATTGGCGACAACTCGGCCAGCAAACTATCTGCACAAGGACTGACTGTGAATGGCCAAGCCTACAAACCAGCAGGCAAGCCCGCTGCCAAGCCAAGTACCAGCAGTGAAAAACCTGCAAATCCCGCACAAACAGCAAGCAAAAAACCAGAGAAGAGCTGAATTTCTCCTTTATGCTTACAAAACGCCCGCCTATGGCGGGCTTTTTTTATTTCAGCGCAACAAAGTTTCACCTTGTGCGCACTCATCCAGAGCACATCCAAGAGACCACTGCCCCATTGAATCCTCATTCATGCCCCTGATCTCTCTCATTCTTTTACCGTTCATTGGCAGCTTGTTAGCTGCTGTTCTACCGGCCAACGCGCGGAATACGGAATCCACGCTGGCAGGCATCATTGCGCTGGCCTGTGCCGTGCAAGCTGCCTTGTTTTTCCCCGAGATTGCAGATGGCGGGGTGATACGCCAAGAGCTGGTGTGGCTGCCCGCACTGGGTTTGAATTTCGTGGTCCGCATGGATGGGTTTGCCTGGCTCTTTAGCATGTTGGTGCTGGGCATCGGTTCTCTCGTGGTGCTGTATGCGCGCTACTACATGTCGCCAGCCGACCCTGTGCCGCGCTTTTTCTCGTTCTTGCTGGCATTCATGGGTGCCATGTCGGGGGTGGTACTTTCCGGCAACATCATTCAACTGGTGTTCTTCTGGGAGCTGACCAGCCTCTTCTCCTTCTTACTCATTGGTTATTGGCACCACCGCAAAGACGCACGCCGCGGTGCGCGCATGGCGCTGACCGTCACAGGCACCGGCGGACTGTGCATGTTTGCCGGCATGCTGATCCTGGGCCATATCGTTGGCAGCTACGACCTGGAAAATGTCTTGGCGGCCGGAGCCCAGGTACGCACGCACGATCTGTACACCCCCATGCTGGTGCTGATCTTGCTAGGCACTCTGACCAAAAGCGCGCAATTTCCTTTCCACTTCTGGCTGCCCCATGCCATGGCAGCCCCGACGCCGGTATCGGCCTATCTGCACTCCGCCACGATGGTCAAGGCGGGGGTGTTTCTGATGGCGCGCCTGTGGCCTGTGCTCTCAGGAACCGACCAATGGTTCTGGCTGGTGGGCGGTGCAGGTATCACGACCTTGCTGCTTGGTGGCTTTCTGGCCATGTTCCAGCGCGACCTCAAGGGCTTGCTGGCGTACTCCACCATCTCCCACTTGGGCTTGATCACCTTGTTGCTGGGCTTGAACAGCCCGCTGGCCGCTGTGGCCGCCGTGTTTCACATCATGAACCACGCAACGTTCAAAGCCTCGCTGTTCATGGCCGCTGGCATTGTCGACCATGAAAGCGGTACGCGGGACATGGACCGCCTCTCGGGGCTGCGCAAGATGATGCCAGTGACGGCGACGCTGGCCTGTGTTGCCAGCGCGGCCATGGCAGGCGTGCCTCTGCTCAATGGTTTCTTGTCCAAAGAAATGTTCTTTGCCGAGACGGTGTTTATCGATGCCAGCCCCTGGGTCAGCATCGTGCTGCCGCTGGCAGCGACGATTGCGGGCATGTTCAGCGTGGCTTATTCGCTGTGCTTCACCGCGGATGTGTACTTCGGCCCGAAAGCCACCGACCTGCCCCGCAAACCCCATGAGCCACCGCACTGGATGCGCGTGCCCGTCGAATTGCTGGTGCTGATTTGCTTGCTCGTTGGCGTTCTTCCCGCCTGGGCGGTGGGCGACTTCCTCAATGCCGCAGCCCTGCCGGTGGTCGGGGGCAACCTGCCCCACTTCAGCTTGGCTATCTGGCACGGCATCAACACACCACTGATCATGAGTGTGGTTGCGCTGCTCGGTGGTATTGCCCTGTACATCACCCTGCGCTGGCTGCGCAAACTGGGCGTGCTGGGCGTGCTGGGCGTGCTGGGCGTGCTGGGCGATGCAGCACCTGTGCTGTTTGCGCTCAACGGCAAACGCATTTTCGAAAATGTCATTGCGCGGCTGAGCCTGCTGGCGCGCAACACCCGTCAGCTGCTCAGCACCCAGCATCTGCAGTGGCAAATGCTGTGGTTGGTGCTGGTCGCACTTGGTGCCGGTGTACTCCCGCTGTGGATACGCGGCCTGGAGTTGGGCAACCGCGCCAACCTGCCGCTGTCACCTGCGTTTGTGCTGCTCTGGACACTCGGCGGACTGTGCGCCCTGGGCGCCGCCTGGAAAGCCAAGTACCACCGTATGGCCGCACTGATCATGCTGGGCGGCGCAGGTCTGTGCACCTGCATCACTTTCTTGTGGTTCTCCGCCCCTGATCTGGCCCTGACCCAGCTCGTGGTGGAAGTCGTCACCACCGTCCTCATCATGTTGGGACTGCGCTGGCTACCCAAGCGCGACAAGAATCTGCGCATTCCAGCGCTGTCCACCGAGCTGTCGGCACGTGCACGCCGCGCGCGCGATCTGGTGATTGCGCTGGCTGCAGGTGGTGGCGTGGGCTGGTTGGCCTTTGCCATGATGAGCCGCCCCTTCCCGGAAAGCACTTCGACGTTCTTCCTGGAGCGCGCACTCACCCAGGGCGGTGGCACCAATGTGGTCAACGTCATGCTGGTGGACTTCCGGGGCTTTGACACCTTCGGTGAAATCGTTGTGCTGGGCGTTGTGGCACTGACGGTGTATGCGCTGCTGCGGCGCTTCCGCCCGGCCCGTGAAACCATGGATATTCCAGAGCAGCAACGCTACATCCCAGGCGACTTGCAGACGGATTTGATCAACCCACGCCATGCCGCAGATACGGCGGTGGGCTACCTGATGGTGCCCGCTGTGCTGGTGCGCTTGCTGTTGCCGTTTGCCACCCTGGTGTCGATCTACCTGTTCATGCGTGGCCACAACGAACCCGGTGGCGGCTTTGTGGCAGGCCTGGTGTTTTCTGTGGCGCTGCTGCTGCAATACATCATTTCCGGCACGCATTGGGTCGAGGCCCACATGCCTCTGTTCCCGCGCCGCTGGATCGGCTTTGGCCTGCTGTTTGCCATCCTCACAGGACTGGGTTCCATCTTGGCGGGCTATCCCTTCATGACCAGCCACACCTTCCATTTCAGCGTGCCATGGATCGGTCAGATTCACCTGGCCAGCGCCACCTTCTTTGACATAGGAGTTTTCACCTTGGTTGTGGGTTCCACCCTGCTGATCTTGACGGCTATTGCCCACCAATCGGTACGCGGCCACCGCTACCACGCCCGTATTCAAGAAGAGCAAGCTGCTCAGGAAGGAGACCGCTGATGGAAACCGTATTGGCCATTGCCATTGGCGTGCTCGCTGGCTCCGGCGTGTGGCTGCTGCTGCGCCCGCGTACCTTCCAGGTCATCGTGGGATTGTCTTTGCTGTCCTATGCCGTCAACCTGTTCATCTTCAGCATGGGGCGCGAGGGCCTGGCTATCGATAAAGAACCCGTGCTGCGCCCCGGCATCCCTGAAACGCTGGCGCACTATGCAGACCCCATGCCCCAAGCGTTGGTACTCACGGCCATCGTGATTGGCTTCGCCATGACAGCCCTCTTCCTTGTCGTGCTGCTGGCTTCGCGCGGCATGTCCGGCACCGACCATGTGGATGGTGTCAAAAGTCGTGACGTGCAGGAGATGCCATGAGCCTGGTTCTTGCATGGCTGGCATCGCTGATGCCGCACCTCATGCTCATTCCCATCGTGCTGCCCATGCTGACAGCCGCCCTGATGCTGCTTCTCAAGGAAGAGCAGCAGCAGGCCAAGATGGTGATGAACGTAGGCTCTACCGCACTCGGTCTGCTGGCCTCCATTGCCCTGCTGCTGTGGGCCGATCAGGCTGGCTCCAGCACCACCATGGGGGTGTACCTGCCAGGTAACTGGCAAGCACCTTTTGGCATTGCTCTGGCCGTAGACCGCCTGACCGCCCTGATGCTGGTGCTGACCTACAGCATTGCGCTGGCCAGCGGCCTGTTTTCCACCGCGCGCTGGCACAAAGCCGGGGTGCACTTTCACCCCCTGTTCCAGCTGCAGCTGATGGGGCTGTCCGGCGCCTTCTTGACCGCAGACCTGTTCAACCTGTTTGTGTTCTTTGAAATCATGCTGGCCGCCTCCTACGGCTTGCTGCTGCACGGCTCTGGCCGCATGCGTGTGCAATCGGGCATGCACTACATCGCCATCAATCTGGCCGCGTCTTCGCTGTTTTTGATTGGCGTGTCCATGCTCTACGGCCTCACCGGCACGCTGAACATGGCCGACCTGGCACTGGCCATCCCAGAGGTTTCAGCCGCCGACCGTGGCCTGCTACACACCGCCGCCGGGGTTCTGGCGACGGCCTTCTTGATCAAGGCTGCCGTCTGGCCGCTGAACTTCTGGCTGGTGCCGGCCTACAGTGCCGCCACCGCCCCCGTGGGTGCTTTGTTCGCCTTGATGACCAAAGTGGGCATCTACACCATCTTGCGCCTGTGGACGCTCATGTTCTCCAGCGAAGCCGGTGACTCTGCGCTCTTTGGCTCAATGTGGCTGATCGCCGGCGGCATGGCCACCATGGTGTTTGGTGGAATCGGTATCTTGGCCGCCACGCGCCTGACCCACCTTGCGGGCTACGCCGCCATTCTGTCTTCGGGCACCTTGCTGGCGGCAATTGGCTTTGGCCAGAACATGCTCACCGCAGGTCTGCTCTATTACCTGCCCAGCTCAACGCTGGCAGTGGCCATTTTGTTCATGCTGGCCGACATCATGGACCGCTGGCGCAATGAAGGAAATGTGGACATCGATGACGAAGAGGCGCCGTTCCTCAACTCCGAACTGGTGCCCACCCAGAGCCTGAATCTCGATGAAAACGAGCAAGTGCTGATTGGTCGCGCCATTCCAGCGTCTGCTGCTTTCCTGGGCTTGGCCTTCCTCATGTGCACGCTGGTGGTGGCAGGGCTGCCCCCGCTGTCCGGCTTTATTGGCAAGTTCGCCATGCTCAGCAATTTGATCAATCCCGTGGGGCTGGGCCAATCGGCCGGCTACCAGGCCGGTCAATGGGGCTGGGTGCTGATGGGCTTGATGATCAGCACCGGTCTGCTCGCTTTGATTGCACTGACCCGCGCGGGCATTCGCCACTTCTGGGCCACGCACGAGCGCGGCACGCCAGAGCTGCGCATCTCCGAGGGGCTGCCCATTGCCGCCCTGATGGCGCTGTGCATTGTGCTGACCGTCAAAGCAGACTCTGTGATGCAGTACACCCAAAATGCGGCCAATGCCCTGCACGCGCCAGGCACCTATGTGCAAGCCGTGATGGATACCCAGCCCATTCCCAACCCCATCCCGCTGCCTGCAGCACCTGTCAGCGCACCGGAGGCCCAGCCATGATGAAGCTGCTCTTTCCTGCACCGCTGCTGTCCGTCGCGCTGTTTGTGTTGTGGCTGCTGCTGAACCATTCCGTCAGCAAGGGGCACATTGTGCTGGGTGCTATCTTGGGCCTGTTGATTCCCGTGCTGACACGCGGCCTGCGCCCGCTGCCCGTGCGCGTGCGTCACCCCTGGACTATCTTCAAGCTGTTTTGCACCGTGGTGGTCGACACCTCTGTCTCCAACTTCCAGGTTGTGCGCTTTTTGCTGTTTCCCAAGCTGCGAAGGCACCCCGCAGCTTTTGTGCACATTCCGCTGCAACTTCAAGACCCCAATGGCCTGGCCGTGCTGGCCATGATCACCTGCATCACCCCGGGCACAGCCTGGGCAGAGATGTCGCGTGACCGTTCCGTACTGCTCATGCACGTGCTGGAAGTCGACGACCCGCAGAGCGTCATCGAGCATGTCAAAACCAAGTACGAACGCCCACTGATGGAGATTTTCGAATGAGCCCATGGCTGATCTGGGTGCTGTCGTTGGCCCTGTTCCTGCTGGTGCTGGCCATGGCCTGCACACTCACACGACTGCTCAAGGGCCCATCTGCCCAAGACCGCGTGCTGGCCCTGGACTGCATGTACCTTAACGGCATGCTGGCCATGCTGGTGCTGGGCATTTTGTACAGCTCTTCCATGTATTTTGAAGCGGCCCTGCTGATTGCCTTGTTTGGCTGCGTGGGCTCCACCGCCATGGCCAAGTTTTTGCTGCGCGGCGAGGTGATTGAATGAATGAGATTCCTCTGCCGCTGTGGGCCGAAGTCCTGATTGCCGTGCTGGTGCTCGGTGGCTCCATCATTGCGCTGCTGGGCTCTTTGGGCCTCATGCGCCTCAAGAGCTATTTCGAGCGGGTGCACGCCCCCTCCATCATTGCAACCATGGGCTGCTGGTTGATCATGTGGGCCACCTTTGTGTTCTTCAGCGCCACGGGCAAAGGCCTGGCCTTGCACGCGCTGCTGATTGCGGTCTTCATTGCGGTGACGGTGCCCATCACCACCATCTTTCTCATGCGCGCTGCCCTGTTCCGCGCGCGCCGGGCCGGGCGTGATGTGCCACCCAGCATCAGCCGCATCGTGCCCAACGAGCCGCAACCTGAAGAAGCAGCCGTGCCCGCCGAGGCTGACGCTTCCAAAAGTTAAGCACCTAGCGCTTGCTCCATAAGGGCTAGATGCCTATTTCACTATAAGACCTATGCACCACGTCCTTGCGATTTGCACCGGAGCCAGCCTGGGGGCATTGCTGCGCTGGCAACTGGGTCTGTGGCTCAGCGCACAAAGCCACCTGGCCTGGGGCACCTTGGCAGCCAATGCGATCGGAGGCTATGGCATTGGTCTGGCCATTGCCTGGCTGGATGCCTCGCCCCAGCTCGACCCCATCTGGCGCCTGGCCATCATCACCGGCTTTCTGGGGGCACTCACCACCTTCTCCAGCTTTTCGGCCGAAGTGATCGCCCTGCTTCAAACCCAGCGCTGGGGCATGGCGCTGGCCTGGACCGCGGTGCATCTGTGCACCTCCCTGAGCCTCACCATGGCCGGCATTTACACCGTGCACGCCTTGCGTTAACCCCCTTCTCCACAGCACCCATCTTTCGCGCCCAAGCCGCTGGCAATCTGCGAAGATGGCGACTTTCCCGTGATAGTGCAATTGGAGATTTATGGACGCAAAGACATCCCTGCACGAGCGCTCGCTGGCAGAAGATTTGGCCCCCCTGGATGTGCCCACCACGGCCCGCGATGCCGCCAGTGCTGACCCCATGCTGCCGGACGCCTACCGCCTGGCATTTGCAGACCCGGAATTCATGGCCCGCCGTGAAGCGCGCGGCATTCGCTTTCAGCTGGAAATGCTCAAGCCCGACCTGGGCCAGCAAGCCCATGGCATTGAGCACACGGTCGTCGTCTATGGCAGCGCCCGCTTTGTTGACGCTGCCACGGCGCAAACCCGCCTGGCCACGGCGCAGGCCAATGGCGACGCCGCCCAGATCCGCGCTGCCGAGCGCGATGTGCGCAATGCCGCACGCTACGAGAATGCGCGCGCATTCGCCCACTTGGTGGCCACGCACAGCCAGCGCCAGCCGCAAGATCAGCGCATCTACATCTGCACCGGTGGTGGCCCCGGCATCATGGAAGCGGCCAACCGCGGCGCTTTTGAAGCAGGCGCCGCCAATGTGGGTCTGAACATCTTGCTGCCCCATGAGCAGCAGGGCAACCGCTACATCACCCCAGAGCTGAGCTTCAAGTTCCACTACTTTGCGCTGCGCAAAATGCACTTCATGATGCGCGCCAAGGCACTGGTCGCCTTCCCTGGCGGCTTTGGCACCATGGATGAGCTGTTTGAAGTGCTGACACTGGTGCAGACCACCAAGGTCAAGCCCGTACCCATCATCTTGTTTGACAGCCAGTTCTGGAAGCAGCTGTTCAACTTCGATCTGCTGATCGAAGAAGGCATGATTTCCCCGCAGGATGCCGGCCTCTTCCACTTTGTGGACACGCCGCAAGCAGCCTGGAAAATCATCACCGACTTCTACCAGTTGCCCGAGTGAGCCCACTCACAGCCACGCCCATAAAAAAAGCAGCCTGAGGCTGCTTTTTTTATGCCATGCCGCAGCTGCGGCCCGGTTCAATGCCGGTCCGTGCCGATCGCTGGCACGGCGGCTTCCGCCTGCAGGTCTTGCTTGCCCAGCAACCAGGGCAAACGTGCCGAGCCGCCCACGATGGCGCTGACTGCCCAAAACAAGGCAGACACCCCGACCACCGTGCCAAGGGAGCCAAACAGCATGGGCATCACCACGCTGGAGCCATTGATGGCCATCATGCGCAGGCCCAGTGCCTCACCCTGGCGGTGCGGCGGCGTGATCTGGTGAATCATGCTCATCACCATCGGCTGCACCGACCCCAGCACCAGACCCAGCAAGATGGAGCAGACCATCATCGCCCAGGCATTGGGCATCAGCGGGTAAGCCGCAAACAGCACGCAAGCGCCAACCATGGCCGTCATCACCACCTTCCATTCACTGATGCGCTCGGACACCAGTGGGATCAGCAAGCGAATGGCAGCGGCAGCAATGGCAAATGCGCCCAAGATGGTGCCGATCACCGAGGCCGACATGCCCCGTTCGTGCCCCAGGATAGGCACCACAAACGTGTGCACATCCCAGCAGCTGGACAGCGCCCAGTTCATCAGCAGCAAGCGGCGAAAGCCCTGGTTTTGCAGCATGTCCCAGGCCGTGGTTTTCTTGGCGGCTGCGGGCTGCTGCACGGCAGGCTGCTCCTGCACCGTGCGCACCCAGAACCAGGCGCCCAGCGGCAGCAGAGCCAGCAGCAAGAAGGCGGCGCGAAAACCTGTGGTGCTCGCGGCTTCGCCACCGGCATAGTCAATCAGCAAGCCAGCGCAAAAAGGGCCCAGAAAGTTGGAGATGGCCGGGCCAATCGCCAGCCAGCTGAACACTTTACGCAGCGTGACCTTGTCGTGCGCCTCACGCCCCACGTGGCGCTGCAAGGCAATGATGGCCGCGCCCGAGGCGCCGCCGCTGCACAGCGCTGCCAGGCACAGCACCGGGTAGATCGGGAACACCACGGCCGCAGCGGCACCCACGCTGGCCACGATGACGCTCAGCGCCAAGGGTCGCTTGAGACCATGGCGGTCGGCATAGCGCCCTGCTGGCAGCGACAAAAAGACCTGCGTCAGCGCAAAGAGCGCCAGCAAAAAACCGACCGCTGCTGGGCTGTAGCCCTCGCGCAAAGCCAGCAAGGGGGTGGCCATGCGCATGCCGGTCATGCAGGCGTGGATAGAGATTTGCGCCAGAATCAGGCGCATCAAAGACCAAGTCACAAGCTTCAATCGTCCTCAGGGTCAGCCGCTGTCACGAAGGACGGTGCGCTGGCACTTCCTGGGGGCAGAGGGTGCTGCAGTGGCGCAGCCGATGCAGGGCTGGGAAGCTCTTGCACCGTACGCAGGCGGCGCTGAATGGCACGCGTACGCACATCGACTTGCTCAAACTTCTTGGCCGCTGCATCAATGGATTTGCGCGTTGCTTCGACCACATCGCCAAATTTGGCGAACTCGGTTTTCACCTGCCCCAACACGCCCCACACTTCGGAAGAACGTTTCTCGATAGCCAATGTCTTGAAGCCCATTTGCAGGCTGTTGAGCATGGCGGCCAGATTGGCCGGGCCGGTGATGACAACGCGGCTGTCATTTTGCACGGCTTCCACCAACCCTGGTCGGCGCATCACTTCCGCAAACAAGCCCTCCGAGGGCAGATACATCACGGCAAAGTCGGTGGTAAATGGCGGTGACACATACTTGGCCGCTATCTTTTTCGCTTCATTGCGGATGGAGCTTTCCAGGGCATTGCCAGCGGCGATGACGCCCATCTTGTCTGCCGCATCCAGCGCGTCCTGCAGGCGCTGGTAATGTTCGACCGGGTATTTGGCGTCGATGGGCAGCCACACCGGGTGTTCATCGTCGCGCCCGGGCAGGCGAATGGCGAACTCCACCAGCTCATCGCTGCCCGGCACAGTCTTGACGTTGCGCGCGTACTGCTCGGGGGTCAGAACGTTGTCGATGATGGCGCCCAGCTGCACCTCGCCCCAGGTGCCGCGCGTCTTCACATTCGTCATCACGCGCTTGAGATCGCCCACGCTGCTGGCCAGCGACTGCATCTCACCGAGGCCTTTGTGCACCTGCTCCAAGCGGTCGCTAACCAGCTTGAACGATTCGCCCAGTCGCTGCTCCAGCGTGGCGTGCAGTTTTTCGTCCACCGTGCGGCGCATTTCTTCGAGCTTGGTAGCGTTGTCGGCCTGGATGGTGGCCAGCCGTTCATTGAGCGTGCCGCGCAACTGTTCGGCCGTCTGGTGGCTGTCTTGGTTCAGGCGCTGCAGCTGTTGGGCCAGGGCCTGCTGCAGTTGGGTGAAGTGTTGCTGCAGCTCCTGGCGGCTGTGGCGCGCTTCGTGCAGCTGGCGCTGCATGTGGCTGTCCACCAGCTGGCGCAAGCTGTCGGCAGCCGTGGTCTGGTTGTGCCCCAGGCTATGCACCAGCCCCTGTACCTGCTGGCCCATTCCCCGCATGGCACCGTCGCTTTTGGACACCGCCATCTGCGTCAGCTGCAGGGCGCGCTCCAGGTGCTCCAGGCGCTCGAGCATATCGAGGTCGGCAGGCGCTGGCCGCGGCTTGAGCCAGTGCAGCACTTGCACCACAAACACCAGCAGCAGTGCACCCAGCAGTAGCCAAGGCATCCAGTCCACACAGACTCCTTCAAAATAAATAGCTGCTAGCGCAAGTAAAACCTGGCTTTCAAATAGTTTTCTATTTGAAAGCCTTTAAAAACATGCGCAAGCAGCTATGGTTTACACAGACCAGCGCTGGGCTTTGGCTGCACCATCCGGCGTATTCACAGGGGTAAGTGCCTGCTGCCCGCCCAGCACCGCAACCAGGTTGTCGGCCGCCAGCTGCGCCATCGCCCGGCGCGTCGCCATCGTGGCGCTGGCAATGTGCGGGGTCAACACCACATTGGGCACGGTCAGCAAATCGGGGTGGACGCTGGGCTCGCCCTCAAACACATCCAGGCCCGCCGCTGCAATGCGCTGCGCTTTCAAGGCTTGGGCCAGCGCCGCATCGTCCACAATGCCGCCGCGTGCAATATTGATGAGCGTGGCCGTGGGCTTCATCTGCGCCAACTCTGCGGCGCCGATGGTGTGGTGGTTGTCTGCGGTGTAAGGCAGCACCAGCACCACATGGTCTGCCGTCTGCAGCAGCGCTTCTTTGCTGACGTAGCTGGCTTTGCATTCGGCCTCCAGCGCGGGCGACAGGCGCGAGCGGTTGTGATAGACCACCTTCATGCCAAAGCCGTGTGCACCACGCTTGGCAATGCCCTGGCCAATGCGGCCCATGCCAATGATGCCCAGCGTGCTGCCGTGCACTTCGGCACCGGCAAACAAGTCGTAGCGCCATTCTTTCCACAGACCTGCGCGCAGGTAGTGTTCGCTCTCCGTCACGCGGCGGGCCGTGGCCATCAGCAGGGCAAAACCAAAGTCGGCCGTGGTTTCGGTCAGTACATCGGGGGCATTGGTGGCTTGTACGCCCGCGGCCGTAATGGCGGGCACATCAAAGTTGTTGTAGCCCACCGCCATATTGGCCACCACTTTGAGCTGCGGGCACGCAGCCAGCAAAGCGCCATCGATACGCTGGCTGCCGGTGGTCAGCACACCGTCTTTGCCCTGCAGTTGCTGCGCCAGCTCCTGGGGCGACCAGACGATGTCGTCGGGGTTGGCCTGCACCTCAAAGTGCTGCTGCAAAAAATCCACCACTTCCGCAGGAATGGCACGTGCAATCAGGATGCTCGGTTTACGCATAGCTTTAGAACCAAATGAATGTCATCACCACAAACAACGGCACCAAGATGCCGACGGACCACAGCATGTAGCCAAAGAAGCTGGGCATGCGCACACCACGGTCTTCGGCAATCGCCTTGACCATCAAGTTGGGCGCATTGCCGATGTAGGAGTTCGCCCCCATGAACACCGCACCGGCCGAGATGGCCACCAGCGTGGGCGCCAGTGCCGTCATCAGCACGGCCGGGGCCCCGCCCGCTGTGTTGAAGAACACCAGGTAAGTGGGTGCGTTATCCAAGAACGACGACAAAGCCCCGGTGGCCCAGAAATACATCGCCGTGTTGGGTGTGCCATCAGGGTTGGTGACCGCGCGCACCACCGCAGCAAACGGGCCATCAACACCGGCCTTGAGCATGGCAATCACGGGAATGATGGTCAGGAAAATGCCCGCAAACAGCTTGGCCACCTCTTGCATCGGGCCCCAGCCAAACTGGTTGTTGGCGTGCACGGCCTTGGGGGTCAGCGCCAGCGACAGCAGTGCCACAGCAATCAAGCCCGCATCGCGTACCAAACCGGGCAAGCCCACATCGGTGCCCGCCAGCGTGAAAACGACATCCGATTTCCACAGACCGCTGAGCAGCACCAGCCCTACGACAGCCCCCAGCAGCACAAAGTTGAGCTGACCATCAAAACCCAGGCGCTCACGTGCCATATCACCGGTGGTGGCAGGCAAAGCGCTGTTGTCGTGCTTGTGCATCCAGCTGTCCAGCACAAAGAAGATCACCAACAGCGCGCCAATCAGGAACAGCGCCTGGGGCCAGATGTGCAGCAGCGTCCAGCTGAAATCCACCCCCTTCAAAAAGCCCAGGAACAACGGTGGATCACCCAGCGGCGTGAGCGAGCCCCCTGCGTTCGAGACAATGAAGATGAAAAACACCACGATGTGGACCACGCGCGTGCGGTGCGCATTGGCGCGGATCAGCGGGCGAATCAGCAACATGGATGCGCCCGTGGTGCCCATGAAGCTGGCCAGCACCGCGCCTATGGCGAGAATGGCGGTATTCAGCACCGGTGTGCCCGTCAGGCTGCCCCGGATGTAGATGCCACCGGCCACCACGTACAGCGCGGTGAGCAAAATCACAAACGGTACGTACTCGGCCAGCAAGGCGTGCACCAAATTCGCGGTGGTTACGTCCACGCCATGGGTCAACAGCAGCGGAATCACAAAGGCCAGGGCCCAGGCCGCTGTCACCTTGCCGAAATGGTGGTGCCAGACATTGGGCAGCAGCAAGGGCATGAGTGCAATCGACAGCAGCAAGCCCGCAAAAGGAATGGCCCATGCCAGCGCCAGGCTGGCCCCATTCAGCTCTGCAGCTTGCGCCAGGACAGGCGCAGCCAGCAAGCTGGCCAGCGCTATAGATCGCACCATCTTCATGCCGTGGTCTCCTCAGGAATCTCGAACACCTGGCGCAGATAGGCCAGGTACTTTTTATCGTCACACATGCTTTTGCCGGGGGCATCCGAGAGCTTGGCCACGGGCTGGCCATTGCAGCGTGTCATTTTGATGACAACTTGCAAGGGTTCATAGCCCAGGTCATTGGTCAAATTGGTACCAATACCGAAGGCCAGCTGGCAGCGGCCGTGAAAGCGCTGGTACAGCTCAATCGTGCGCGGAATGGTCAAGGCGTCACTGAAGATCAGTGTCTTGTTCAGCGGATCCACCCGGTTGGTGCGGTAATGCTCCAGCAGACGCTCCCCCCAGACAAACGGGTCCCCGCTGTCATGGCGTGCACCATCGAAGAGCTTGCAGAAATACAGGTCGAAGTCGCGCAAGAAGGCATCCATGCCATACACATCGGACAAGGCAATCCCCAGATCACCACGGTATTCCTTGGCCCAGGTCTCCAGGCCAAACACCTGGCTGTCGCGCAGGCGTGGCCCCAGTGCCTGGCAGGCCTGCAAGAACTCGTGCGCCATCGTGCCCAGCGGTGTAATGCCCAGGCGCATGGCGTACAGCACATTGCTGGTGCCGGCAAATTGGCCCGGACCATGTCCCGGGGCTGGGCGTTTGCGGCCCGTGCCCAGGCGGGCGCACAGCACGCGCAGCACCTCTTCGTGCCACGCACGGCTAAAACGCCGGCGCGTGCCGTAGTCCGCAATCTTCAGCCCCTCCAGCGTATCGCCGCGCAGCAATTCGATCTTGGCGTCCAGGCGGCGGCGGCCTTCCATGAAGTCCGGCACCGGCTGTGTATTGCGGAAATACACCTCGTTGACGATGGCCAGCACGGGAATCTCAAACGGGATCACGTGCAGCCAGGGGCCCTGGATGGTGATGTCAATCTCGCCGTTGGCCAGCGGGGTGATCGTGATGTACTTTTCGTGGAGCTTGAACAGGCTCAGAAAATCCACAAAATCACTTTTGATAAAGCGCAGCGAGCGCAGGTATTCCAGCTCTGCTGGCTGAAACTGCAGCTGACACAGTGCGCGAATTTCTTCGCGGATCTCCTGCACCAGTGGCGCCAGTTGCACACCTGGATTGCGGCACTTGAACTTGTATTCCACCTGCGCGCCAGGAAACTGGTGCAGCACCGCCTGCATCATGGTGAACTTATACAGGTCGGTATCCAACAAACTGGTAATGATCATGGGCGGCAGACGGGGGAGGCGAAAGTCACAGTGTAGGCCAAACCGTCTGCACTGTTGCGCAAGTTTTAAGCATTAAAACCCGCAACTTCCCTTGGTACAAAAGCGCCAGGCGCTATAAAAAACGCCTTGATCAGACACTGACTAGCAAAGGCTCCAGCGCGGCGCGCAAAGCCGCAGGCAAGGCGCAAGGGCGGCGGTTGGCCTTGTCCACATAGACATGCACGAAATGCCCCACGGCCGCGCACAGCGGCTCGCCCTGCGCAAACAGACCGATCTCGTAGCGCACGCTGCTATGGCCCAGCTTGGTCACACGAATACCCGCCTGTACGGTCTGCGGGAACGCCAATGACGCAAAGTAGTTGCACTGGGTTTCAATCACCAGGCCAATCGTCTCGCCATGGTGAATGTCCAAAGCCCCCTGCTCAATCAGGTAAGCATTCACCGCCGTATCAAACCAGCTGTAGTAGACGACGTTGTTCACATGGCCGTAGACATCGTTGTCAGACCAGCGCGTGGGAATGTCACGCCAGACGCGAAAAGCGCTGCGCGGCTGCGGCGCAGGCCGCACAGAAGAAGATGCGTTCGATGTCATGCGCTGATTGTGCGGTGAGCCAGCGCATTGCGCATGCATCCACGTGACAGCGCCAGCCCACTGTCAGCATGCTGCAGCGCCCAGTCCACGCACCCCATAGCGACCGCTTGTCCGGCTCAGCCACATTTTTTGTTGCAGCGCACAAAAAACGCTTGCTCCCCGTGCTGGCTTGCTGAAGAATAGCTTCATGCTGCGCTGCAACATAGATCGTTGAACAGGATGCAGCTGCTATTTCGACCCTCCCTTTTTATGACTGGAGCACACCATGGCACTGACCCCTGAACAAATCACCGCTGCACACAAAGCCAACATCGAAACACTGTTTGGCCTGACCACCAAAGCCTTCGAAGGCGTGGAAAAAATCGTGGAACTCAACGTTGCCGCATCGCGCGCAGCGCTGGCAGAAGCGGCCAACCACAGCCAGGCCCTGCTGAATGTGAAAGACGCCCAGGAACTGCTGGCACTGCAAAGCAGCTTTTTCCAGCCACTGGCCGAAAAAACAGCGGCCTACAACCGCCACCTCTACAACATTGCCACCAGCACTTCTTCCGAAGTGAGCAAGGCCTTTGAATCCAAGGCTTGCGAGCTGCAACAAGGCTTCAACAATCTGGTGGAGTCCACCGCCAAGAATGCACCTGCCGGCTCTGAAACTGCCGTCGCAGTCATGAAGAGCGCCGTGTCTGTAGCCAACAACGCCTTCGAAAGCGTTCAAAAGGCCGTCAAGCAAGCCTCTGACATGGCTGAAGCCAACCTCAAAGCCGTGACTGCCACTGCAGCAGCAGCCACCCAGGCCCCTGCTGGCCGCAGCAAAGCCTGAAGCACTTCGCATTTTTTGCACTTGTACTAGACAATCTCAAGGGTTTACCCTAGAATGCCTTCATCGACCAGTTATCTGGTCCCCAGTTGTCTCCTTGGATCCTCTTGAAACCCCCGTTTCTTGGATCCTTTTAAACCCGGTTTTATAGCCGGGTTTTTTTTCGCCCCTGCGTCACCCAGATGGCTGGCATTCCGCAGCACCTGCTTTCATAATTGACGTTTACGTCAACGAAAAAATCAAGGAGCAAGACATGGAAATTCAAGGCAAGGTGTTCATTGTGACGGGCGGTGCCTCGGGGCTTGGCGAGGGCACTGCGCGCATGCTGGCTGCCAACGGCGCCCAGGTTGTCATTGCCGATATGCAGGAAGACAAAGGCCAAGCTGTAGCAGCAGACATCGGCGGCGTCTATGTGAAATGCGATGTCAGCAACGAGGCCGAGGGCCAAGCCGTGGTCCAGCGTGCCACCGCACTGGGCAAGCTCATGGGCCTGGTCAACTGCGCAGGCATTGCCCCGGCCGAGAAAACCGTGGGCAAGAACGGCGCACACAACCTGGCGCTGTACCAAAAAGTCATTCAAGTGAATCTGATTGGCAGCTTCAACATGATTCGCCTGGCTGCGGAAGCCATGAGCAAGAATGAGCCAGAAGCCACGGGCGAGCGCGGCGTGCTGATCTCCACCGCCAGCGTTGCGGCCTACGACGGCCAGATGGGGCAAGCTGCCTACGCAGCATCCAAAGGCGGCATTGTCGGCATGACCCTCCCGATTGCCCGCGATCTGGCGCGCAACGGCATCCGCAACATGACGATTGCACCAGGTATTTTTGGCACCCCCATGCTGTTTGGCATGCCACAGGAAGTGCAAGATGCCTTGGCTGCAGGCGTCCCCTTCCCCAGCCGCCTGGGGACTCCGCAAGATTATGCAAAGCTAGCCAAGCACATTATTGAAAACGATATGCTCAACGGTGAAGTGATTCGCTTGGATGGCGCCATTCGCCTGGCACCCAAATAATCACTGAAACGCCATTAACCAGCCTCCTTCGGGAGGTTTTTTAATCCCCGAAACGGCAAAACGGCAATAAAAAAACCGCATTAACTTTCGTTAATGCGGTTTTTGATTATCTGGCGGAGTGGACGGGACTCGAACCCGCGACCCCCGGCGTGACAGGCCGGTATTCTAACCAAC
>NZ_JBYOKN010000013.1:0-76046 GCF_057799285.1 Comamonas sp. 14P8.1.4 | reverse complement strand
CGATTCAAAAATAAAAAAAGCCTGCTACTTTTTGAATAGCAGGCTTTCTTTGATTGACTTGGTGCCAGAGACATGAATCGAACACGCGACCTTCTCATTACGAATGAGCTGCTCTACCGACTGAGCTACACTGGCAACAGAATAATATTATAGTTACTTTTGATCTGCTTCGAGGTGATAGCGGGTCACACGTTCCACTTCATTCTTGGCGCCCAGCACCACGGAGACACGCTGGTGCAGCTCGGTAGGCTGGATATCGAGAATGCGTTCGCGGCAGTTGGTGGCAGCACCACCGGCTTGCTCGATCAGCCAGCTCATGGGGTTGGCTTCATACATCAAGCGCAGCTTGCCAGCCTTGCGGGGCTCGCGCTTGTCCCAAGGGTACATGAAGACACCGCCGCGGCACAGAATGCGGTGCACGTCGGCCACCATGGCAGCCACCCAGCGCATGTTGAAGTTCTTGCCGCGTGGGCCTTCTTCACCAGCCAGGCACTCGTCGATGTAACGCTTCATGGGCTCGTCCCAGTGGCGCATGTTCGACATGTTGATAGCAAATTCCTTGGTGTCTTCGGGGATTTTGACGTTCTCTTCCACCAGCACGAAGGAGCCTTGCTCGCGGTCCAGGGTGAACATGGTCACGCCGTCACCCACGGTCAGCACCAGGGTCGTTTGGGGGCCGTAGATGCAGTAACCCGCAGCCACTTGGTGGGTGCCAGGTTGCATGAAGTCGCTGTCGTGCACACCAGGGTGGCCTTCGGGCTTTTTGAGCACGCTGAAGATGGTGCCGATAGAGGCGTTGATGTCGATGTTGGACGAGCCATCCAAGGGGTCAAACATCAGCAGGTATTCACCTTGGGGATAACGGTTGGGCACCACGTAGATGCCTTCCATTTCCTCGGAGGCCATGGCAGCCAGGTGGCCGCCCCATTCATTGGCTTCGATCAGTGTTTCGTTGGCGATGATGTCCAGCTTCTTTTGCACTTCGCCTTGCACGTTTTCGCTGCCGGCGGTGCCCATGACATCACCCAGCTCGCCTTTGTTCACGGCAAAGCTGATGCGCTTGCAAGCGCGGGCCACCACTTCCAGCAGCAGGCGCAGCTGGGGTGGGATGCGGCCATCCACACGTTGTTGTTCCACCAAGTAGCGGGTCAGGCTGACACGACGTGTCATAAGTTTTCTCCTCAAACCAGAGTGCACTGCGGCAATCTGTTCTTTAAAAATATAGCTGCTAGCGCTTGGTGCATAAGCGCTAGCAGCGGTTTTGATGCTTAATCGTTGCCCAGAGCGCGGGTGACAACCTCGCGCACATCGTTGCTCAGATCAGGCTTGGCAGCTACGCGGGCAATGGCTTCACGGGCTGCGGTGCGGTAGGGCTGCGCCAGCTTGCTCCAGCGATCCATGGCGCGCGCCAGGCGGGCGGCCACTTGGGGGTTGATGGCGTCCAGCTCCAGCACGCGCTCGCTCCAGAACACATAGCCGGCGGCATCGCTGCGGTGAAAAGCCCCGGGGTTGGCACTGCAGTAGCTGAAGATCAGGCTGCGTGCGCGGTTGGGGTTCTTCAGGCTGAAGTCTGCATGCTTCATCAACTGCTTGACGGCAGGCAACACATTGCCGCCACGGTCGCAGGTGCTCGCTTGCAGGCTGAACCATTTGTCGATCACCAGTGGCTCGTTCTTGAACAGAGCGTGGAAACGCTCCAGTGCAGGCTTGGCCAGCTCGGCATTGCTGTGCACCAGGGCAGACAGGGCGTTGAAACGGTCGGTCATATTGCCCGCGTCTTTGAAGCGCTGGTAGGCCTTGCCGGGCCAGACAGTGTCGCCCGTAACAGGTGCGGCCAGACACAGCATCAACAACGCAGAGCCGGACAGTGAACGCTTGCCGCAAGAAACGGGGTGGGGCTGATAAGCACCGGTGTCGCCATAGGTCTCGAATGCCCAGGCCCAGTCAGCTTGTAACTGGGTGGCCAGCTGCAGGCGCATGGATTCGCGTACCGTGTGGATGCGCTGTGGGTCCACAACGTCTAGCTGTTCCGCCATATACGCTTCGGATGGCAAGGCCAGCACCAGGTCTTTGTACGCGGCATCCAATTCGGGGTGGCGCAATACATCACGCAAAGCGTTGACAAAGTCAGCGGGCAGGATGTCTGCCGTGACAGGGGCATCCGATTGGATGGCTTGCAGTGCGTAGCGCAGACCCAAGCGTTGTCCGGCTTCCCAGCGGTTGAACGAGTCGGTGTCGCTGGCCAGTTGGGTCAGCAGTTCGGCATCGCTGAATGCGTACTTGAGCACCACGGGAGCGCTAAAGCCTCGCAACAGGGAGGGCACCGGCGCTTGCTGGATGCCTGTAAACACCCAAGTCTGCTCGGCCTCTGTCAGCACCAGCGTACGGTTGGTTTGGCTGTCGCTCTCGCCTTGCAGCTGCAAGGGCAGGGTGCGGCCGTCTTGGCCCAGCAAGCCCATTTGCACCGGAATCACAAAGGGCAGCTTCTCGGCTTGATCTACCGTGGAGGCACAGCTTTGCGACAGGGTCAGGGTATAGGTTTGCGCCGCAGCATCGTATTGGCCAGTGGCGTGGACCACAGGGGTGCCTGCCTGGCTGTACCAGCGCTTGAATTGCTGCAAATGCTGGGCCAGGGGGCTGGCTGGGTTGGCATCGGCAATCGCCTGGACAAAGTCGTCGCACGTCACGGCATTGCCGTCGTGGCGCTCAAAGTACAGCTTCATGCCCTTGGCAAAGCCTTCGCGGCCGACCAGGTTGTGCTGCATGCGCACCACTTCTGCACCCTTCTCGTAAATCGTGACGGTGTAGAAGTTGTTGATCTCGATGTAGCTGTCTGGGCGCACGGGGTGCGCCATGGGGCCTGCATCTTCGGGGAATTGCACGGTGCGCAGCACGCGCACGTCTTCAATGCGTTTGACAGCGCGCGCCGAGGGGGTGCCCGCCATGTCCATGCTGAATTCTTGGTCACGGAAGACCGTCAGACCTTCCTTCAAGCTCAGCTGGAACCAGTCGCGGCAGGTGATGCGGTTGCCGGTCCAGTTGTGGAAGTATTCGTGGCCGACCACGCTTTCCACATTGGCAAAGTCCACATCCGTCGCGGTGGACTGGCTGGCCAACACGTACTTGGTGTTGAAAATGTTCAGGCCTTTGTTTTCCATAGCGCCCATGTTGAAGTCGCTGGTGGCGACGATCATGAAGCGGTCCAGGTCCAGGCTCAGGCCAAAGCGTGCCTCATCCCATGCGACGGAGTGCATGAGCGAGTTCATGGCGTGCTCGGTCTTCTCCAAGTCGCCAGGGCGCACAAACACTTGCAGCAAGTGCTCATTGCCTGCGCGACTTTTGATCTTTTGTTCGCGCGCCACCAGCTTGCCTGCCACCAGTGCGAACAGGTAGCAGGGCTTTTTGTGTGGGTCGACCCATTTGGCAAAGTGGCGACCATCTTCCAGATCACCAGCATCGACCAGGTTGCCGTTGGACAGCAACACGGGGAAAGCTTCCTTGCTGGCACGCAGCGTCACGGTGTACATCGCCATGACATCGGGACGGTCCAGGAAGTAGGTGATGCGGCGGAAGCCCTCGGCCTCACACTGCGTAAAGAACGTGCCTTCGCTCACATACAAGCCCATCAGCTTGGTGTTCTTGTCAGGCGCGCAGGTGGTGAAGATTTCCAGCTCGACAGGGTCATGACCCTCGGGCAGGTTCTCCAGGACCAACTGGTTGCCATCCATCTTGAACGAGGTGCCGCCGCCATTGACCATGACGCGCGCCAAGTTCAGCTCATCACCATCCAGACGCAGCGCCTGTGCGGGCACGTCGGGATTGCGGCGAATGCGCATCTTATTGAGCACACGGGTCTTGGCAGGGTCCAGATCGAACGTCAGATCGACAGTTTCGATCCACCAAGCCGGTGCTTGGTAGTCAGCCCGTTGAATGGCTGTGGCTTGTCCTTCACGCAGCATGTGGTTTTCCCTTAAACGCCTTGCTTGAGCGAGGCTTCGATGAACACGTCCAGATCGCCGTCCAGCACTTTTTGGGTGGCTGAGACTTCAACGTTGGTGCGCAGGTCCTTGATGCGGCTGTTGTCCAGCACATAGGAGCGGATTTGGTGGCCCCAGCCCACATCGGTCTTGGTGTCTTCCAGCTTCTGCTGCTCTTCCATGCGCTTGCGCATTTCGTAGTCATACAGGCGCGAGCGCAGGCGCTGCCATGCCACATCGCGGTTGCTGTGCTGCGAGCGGCCATCTTGGCACTGCACCACGATGCCAGTGGGCATGTGGGTTAGGCGCACGGCAGAGTCGGTCTTGTTAATGTGCTGACCGCCGGCGCCGGAAGCGCGGTAGGTGTCGGTGCGCACATCAGCGGGGTTGATGTTGATCTCGATCGAATCATCAATCTCGGGGTAGACAAACAGCGAGGAGAAACTGGTGTGACGGCCGCCCGACGAGTCAAATGGCGACTTGCGCACCAGGCGGTGCACACCGGTTTCGGTGCGCAGCAGGCCAAAAGCGTATTCGCCTTCGATTTTGATGGTGGCGCTCTTGATGCCCGCCACATCGCCCGGGGTTTCGTCTTCCACGGTGGCTTTGAAGCCCTTGCGCTCGGCGTACTTGAGGTATTGGCGCAGCAGCATGCTGGCCCAGTCGCAGGCTTCCGTGCCACCGGCGCCGGCCTGGATGTCGACGAAGCAGTTCAGCGGATCGGCCTCCTGGTTGAACATGCGGCGGAATTCCAAGTCTTCAATCAAAGGGCGCAGCTTGGCAGCTTCTCCTTCGATGGTCTCCAGACCCGCGTCGTCGCCTTCTTCCTTGCTCATCTCAAACAGCTCGGCGTTGTCGGCCAGCTCTGCAGTGAGTTTTTGCAACGTCAGCACGACGGAGTCGAGGGACTTCTTTTCTTTGCCCAGCTCTTGGGCCTTCTTGGGGTCGTTCCAGACCGCAGGGTCTTCTAGCGAAGCATTGACGGTGCGCAGGCGTTCAAACTTGGCATCGTAGTCAAAGATACCTCCGGAGCTCTTCTGTCCGAGTGGACAGATCGGCGAGGGTGGCTTCGATTTGGTTGATGCGTTCGGCTTCCATGGCTAATTCCTGATTTGTTGTGTGTGGGGGCAGTCGGGCGGCCCTGGAGGCCAACGCGTGTCAAAACTGCGCAAACCGTGATTTTCGCATGTACCGGGAGGCTATGCCCTGAATAAGGCAGCTGCGTCAGGGTGAAAGCGGGGACACAACGAGAAAAATAGTGTGTTGCAGGATGTTCGCGCCTGTGCTGGACACAAAAAAACGCCACGCACCGGGCGGTGTGTGGCGTGGTGTGGGCCTGCGCCCCCCCAGCAACACGGTGCTGTGGGTGCGGTGGTCCTTCAGGGGGCCTTGGGCGGCTTGGGGAGGTCGCGCTCATCCATGTGGAAAGTGTCTGGCGTCTGGCTGTGATCGGGTGGCGTAGGTACACCAGCCGTGCCTCCTGTGCTGCTGCTCCAATCCAGGGAAAGCTCGCTCATCAGCGCTTCGCTGGGTGCGAAGTGCGTGGTGCTTTGAAAGGGCGAATCAGGCAGTGGCTTGGGTGGGGCCAGGGGGGCTTCTGCGGGCGCAGCACTGAGCATTTCCAGATGCGCTTCGTGCAAGGCCAAAGGCGCGCTGGCTGGTTGGGCTGGCGGCGGCTGCGTGGCGCTGGTGGGCAGTACCGGCGCGACCAGGATCTCTGGCAGCGGTGGCTCGCTGGGCGCTGTGCGCATACGGCCGGGCAACTGGCCCCGGCTGGCGGCAGGGGTGGTTTGGGCCACGTTGTAGAGCATGAGCAAGTCGTCAAAGGCCGACAGATCAAAGCGCAGATCGGGGTCCGCATGCGCAGCGGCGGGCTCGCGCACCATCAAGCTGCGCAACAGGGCCTGGACATCATCGGTGGGCCACAGCGACTCGATCTGGCCGAGCACGTCGTGGTAGCCGCTCCACAGGTCATGGCCTTTGCGGGCAAAACCCAGGAAATCCGGCACTTTGACGTTGAAATGGGTCTGGAATTTTTCACGCACCTGATCGAATGCATCGGTGCGCGCCAGGCGGTAGAGCAATTGCAGCAGCTCGATATACGCCAGAGGGGATGAGGCCTCGTGCTCGGCAATATGTGCTTGCAAAATGGCAATGGCCTGGTCGTTCTCGCCAATCGAGGCATAAAACTCCGCCTGCTCTTGCACGTCGAACAGTGCTTGCGCCGTCAATACCTCTGCAGCGATGGCTGTAGACGGGCTGGGGTGGGGCGGGGCGGAGAGCTTTTCAAATTCGGCATACAGCTCATCGGGCATCAACGTGGGGGTGGGGGCCTCGCTGCTGCTCCAGTGGGGCACGGGTGCATCTACGTTCGGCAGTGCAGGGGCAGTGGCCGCGGCGGATACGAGTTCTGTCGCCGGGCTGGCAACGACAGGCTTGACGGCGTTGGAGTGGGTCGCAGGCGATGTTGCGGGGGTAGCTGCGGGCGCCTGGGTGTCTATGGTGGTGGCACTGGCCGAATCTCCCACCGCCAGCACCGTATCGGCCCATGTCGGTTGTGCTTGCTGGCGTGTTTGACGCAGTCGCTGCAGCAACCAGGCGATTGTGGCCAGCGCCAAAGCCAGCATGCCCAGCATCAGGTGTACCCACAGGGGCAAGCCTTGGTTCTGGGCCTGCACCAGCTGGGTTTGCAAGCTGCTGATCTCGGTGCGGTTATGGGTCAGCTGGGTGTGCAGGGCTTGCAACTGCTTTCCCATGGCTTCCAAGCGCGCGGCGTTGGCGTCGAGCAGCAACTGGGTCTGCACAGCGGTATCAGTGGGCGCAGACAGCGCTGTATCGGCCAGGGTGGCCGCTGCGGCGGCCGTGGTTGTGGTTGCAGCAGGCGCGTCGATGCCTTCCAGTGGCTCCACGCGCAAGCGTGGTGTCGTGGTTGGGGGCGTATCGACCTGCGCGGTCTGTGGTGCTGGCGGGCTTGCGTTGTTGGTGGCGTTGGCGGCTTTTGCTGCGGGCGGACTGGTGGGGGCGGCCGTGGTTGCGGTTGCAGCAGGCGGTGTGGCCTTTGCAGCGGCGCTGGGGTTCACCGGGCGCTTGGCGGCGCGCGGCTTGGGCGGCGCACTGGGCCGTACGGCTGCAGGCCGGGCCACGGGTAGCGCGCGGCTTTGAATTTTGTTCAGGTCAATCGGTTCGACAGATGCCGCCAAGGTGGTGGGCGGATCTGCGAAAAAAGTGTAGCTGCGCGCCATGGTCCCTTCACAGCCTGCGTGCAGTTTGACGGTGATCAGCGGCTCATAGACCGGGGTGGTGGTGCGCACGCGCACGGCATGCGCCTGGGGGGTCAGGGTGATGTGGTCGTGGTCGAGTGCGGTGTCTCCCATCCAGACCTCGGCGCGGATGCAGCTGCTGTCGGCGGTGTGGCCTGCGTCGGGCTGTACCTGGAACACCAAGTCCATGGGATGGCCGAGCTGAACGCTGCCGCGGGTATTGCCCAGCGACAAGGCGCTGGCCTGGGTTGCTGCAGCAACGCCACCGGCCAGGAGGAGAAGGTCACGAAGTTTCACCATAAGTTCTTTGCGGTCAAAGCAATTTGACACATGTGCACGGCAGCGTGCACGCAGCGTTGTTGTTACAAAAACTATGGCTTGTTAGTTTTTGTTAGTCAGAATGTGTCAAATTGTCGCGCTTACGGCTTTGTCGTGGGGCAAGTACTTGGTGTCTGTTGCCTGTGGTGAACTGAATGTGAACGATTCATAACTTGCGCAGGGCGCCTTCAGGCGCTGGGCAAGCTGCCCAAAAGGCGCAATTGCTCGGCCAGCCGCAGGATGGACAGGGGCGCGCAGCCCTCGGCATCGTTGCTGATGGTGACAAAGGCCGGTTGGCCTGCACCGGTTATGCCGTGGATGGTGCGGGCCAGCACGGCCAAGGTCTCGGGGTCGGGGCTGCGGATGGCATCAAAAGGCTGGTGTTTTTCTTGCGCAGCGGGGTAGCCAAAAGGGCCAAAGCTGGTGTTGAGGTTCCAGCGGCAGACCAGCGGTGTGGGCCACAGCCTGCGCAGCCAAGGCAGCTGCTGCGCAATGGGGGGCATTTTCCCGTGCAGGCCCAGGCACAGGGTGGTGCCGTGGGCCTGCAAGGTCTGCACCAAGCCGGGTTCCAGCAGCATGGGGTCCCGCACTTCCATCGCCACGATCACCTCGGGCGCCGCTTGCAAGGCCTGGCGCGTGGCTGCCAGCAAGGCGCCCAGCTGGGTGAACAACAGATCCGGGCGGGCCAGCATGTCCCATGGCAGTGGGCTGAGCTGGTAGACCAGCACCCCGAGCTTGTCCCCCAGCCCTTGCAGCGTGGGCTGCACAAATTGCTCGATTGCCAGGCTGGGCTGCAGGAACACGGGGTTGCGCTGCTGGCCCTGGCCATCTTCCCCGCGTACCAGGGCATCGGTCACCACATTGGGACACTTGACCATGAAGCGAAAGTCTGGGGGCACCTGCGCTGCCATCTGGGCATATTGCTCCACGCTCAGAGGGCGCCAGAAGGTGCGATCCACGCAGACGGTACGCATCAGCGGGTGCTGGCTCAGCGCGGCCAGGCCTTTGCGCGAGAGGGTGGACGCGTCATAAGTGCCCTCCCATACCAGGCCGTCCCAGCCGGGGTAAGACCAGGTAGAGACCCCCATGCGCAGCGCAGCGGGCAAGGTGGGCGCCAGGGCCAGCAGCGCGGTTGAGGGCGCAGCAGCCTGCACGCCGGCAGGCCGTTTGACAGGCTTTTTGGGCGGTTCTGGCGGGGCAGGGCTGGCAGCGGTGCCAAACAAATCGTCTTGCATGGGTTCAGAGGTTTAGAGCCATTTTGCCCGCTGACCCATATCTGGCAAGCGCTGATAGCTATCAATTAACAGTCCTGCATGGGGATATGCATTTGCTTGCAGCTGCATGGCAGCAGCCGCTGGCGTCTATGGCACACTTGCCCGTTTTCGGAGAACCAGCGCCGCGGGGCGCAGCACGCATGCAAAAAATCATTGGGCAAATTGCCGCAGAGATCAAAGTCAGTGCGCAGCAAGTCAACGCTGCGGTGGAATTGCTGGACGGTGGGGCCACCGTTCCTTTTATTGCCCGCTACCGCAAGGAAGTGACGGGCGGCTTGGACGACGTGCAGCTGCGCGAGCTGGAGGCCCGCCTGTCGTACCTGCGTGAGCTGGAAGACCGCCGGGCGACGGTGCTCAAGGCCATCGATGAGCAAGGCAAGCTGACCGATGCGCTGCGCCTGGCGATTGCCAATGCGCCCACCAAGCAAGAGCTGGAAGACATTTACCTGCCGTTCAAGCAAAAGCGCCGCACCAAGGGCCAGATCGCTAAGGAGTTTGGCATCGAGCCGCTGGCCGACAAGCTGTTTGCGGACCCCACGCTGGACCCGCACAAGGAGGCGGAAGCCTTTTGCAAGCCCGCTACGGTGCTTGACGATGGCAAACCCGGCCCTGATTTCTCCACCACCTTCGCGGTGCTCGACGGCGTGCGCGATATCTTGAGCGAGCGCTGGGCCGAAGACCCTGCACTGGTGCAAAAGCTGCGTGAGTGGCTGTGGGAGGAGGGCCTGCTCAAGTCCAAGAAGGTGGAAGCCAAAAACGAAAACGACCCTGAAGTTGCCAAGTTCCGCGACTATTTTGATTACGACGAGCCGATTGGCCGCGTGCCTTCGCACCGCGCGCTGGCCGTGTTTCGTGGCCGTGCGCTGGAGATTCTGGAAGCCAAGCTGGTGCAGCCCATCGAGCCAGAACCCGGTCAGCCCAGCCTGGCCGAAGGCCGCATTGCTTTGCATTTGGGCTGGAGCCATGCCAAGCGCGCCAGCGATGACCTGCTGCGCAAATGCGTGGCCTGGACTTGGCGCGTCAAACTGAGCCTGTCGACCGAGCGTGATTTGTTCAGCCGCCTGCGTGAAGATGCTGAAAAAGTGGCGATCAAGGTATTTGGCGACAACCTGCGCGACCTGTTGCTGGCCGCCCCAGCGGGCGCTAAGACGGTGATGGGCCTGGACCCAGGCATTCGCACCGGCGTGAAAGTGGCCGTGGTGGACAGCAACGGCAAGCTGGTGGACACCTCCACCGTCTACCCGCACGAGCCGCGCAAGGACTGGGAAGGCTCGCTGCACACGCTGGCCAAACTGGTGGAAAAGCATGGTGTGAACCTGATTGCCATTGGCAATGGCACAGGCAGCCGCGAAACCGACAAGCTGGCAGCCGATTTGATCAAGTTGGCAGCCAAGGCAGATAAGGACATCACCAAGGTGGTGGTCAGCGAAGCCGGTGCTTCGGTCTACTCGGCCAGTGAGTTTGCCTCGCAAGAGATGCCGGATGTGGATGTGAGCCTGCGCGGCGCGGCCTCGATTGCACGCCGCCTGCAAGATCCGTTGGCGGAGCTGGTGAAGATTGACCCCAAGAGCATTGGCGTGGGTCAGTACCAGCACGACGTGAACCAAAGCGAGCTGGCACGCCAGCTCGATGCGGTGGTGGAAGACTGCGTGAACTCGGTGGGCGTGGACTTGAACACCGCTTCGGCGCCGCTGCTCACCCGCGTGTCCGGCTTGTCGGGCTCGGTCGCCAAGTCGGTGGTGCGCTGGCGGGATGCCAATGGCTCTTTCCAAAGTCGCAAGCAACTGATGGAAGTGTCGGGCTTGGGTGCCAAGACGTTTGAACAGGCTGCAGGCTTTTTGCGCATTCGCGATGGTGTGAACCCCCTGGACATGACGGGCGTGCACCCGGAAACCTATGCCGTGGTGGAGCAGATCATTACGGCCACCGGCAAGCCGGTCGATCAACTCATGGGCCGTAGCGAAGTGCTCAAAGGCTTGAAGGCCGAGCAGTTTGTGACCGAGAAGTTTGGCGCCATCACCGTCAAAGACATCTTGGGTGAGCTGGAAAAGCCCGGCCGTGACCCGCGCCCGGACTTTGTGGTGGCACGCTTTAATGACGGTGTGGATGACATCAAGGACCTGCGCGAAGGCATGACCCTGGAAGGCACCGTCAGCAACGTGGCGCAGTTTGGCGCGTTTGTGGACTTGGGTGTGCACCAAGACGGCTTGGTCCACGTGAGCCAGATGAGCCACAAGTTTGTGGAAGACGCACGCGAGGTGGTCAAGACCGGCCAAATCGTGAAGGTGAAGGTGCTGGAGGTGGATGTGGAGCGCAAGCGCATCAGCCTGACCATGAAGCTGGACGCAGCCCCCGCACGCCGTGATGGCCCGCGTGACAACCGCTTTGAAGGCGCAGGCCGTGGCAACAGCTACGGCGGTGGCCAGCGCGGCGGTTATGCGCAGCCGCAGCGCAACAACCAGCCAGAGCAGCAAAACGCCATGGCG
The DNA here is from genome assembly GCF_057799285.1 of Comamonas sp. 14P8.1.4. Classification (NCBI taxonomy): domain Bacteria; kingdom Pseudomonadati; phylum Pseudomonadota; class Betaproteobacteria; order Burkholderiales; family Comamonadaceae; genus Comamonas; species Comamonas sp. 14P8.1.4. The sequence continues at coordinate 64,731 of NZ_JBYOKN010000013.1, read as the reverse complement.
TCAGCCTTCGCCAAACTGCAAGGTCTGAAGAAGTAAGCGCAAACAGGTGCAGCGCTCAGGCAGTGGCTGCACCAGACAGAAGCTGAAGCGAGGGGCTGCACACTGCAGCCCTTTTTTTCGCCGCATGGATGCGGGCCGCTGTAAGCGGGCACTGCACAGCGCGCAATGGCTGGAATTGGCCTGCCAGCCTGCCGCATTTCCAGTCAACAAATTCATGCTGAATGCGACAACGCTGCTAAGTGATACGGCGGCTTTCGCCAGCGCAAGGCTATGCTTGCCGCATTGCCCTGTCCGATTACTTTTTCTTTCCGCGCTGACACCTGTTTATGCACGTTGCTGACGAACTCTCCCTGCCTTGCCAGCCGCGCGTGCTGGCGTTGCTGATGCGGGAGCTGCTCAGCGATACACCCAATCTGCGGCGCTTGAACCAGCTGTTTGCAGGCGATCCGGTGCTGGCCGCGCAGCTGATGGAAAGCGCCAATGCCAGCGCTTTCCAGATGAGCGGCCAGGTGCGCGGCATCTCGCAGGCCCTGGCATTGCTGGGGGTGCGGCAGTTGCGCGCGTTGCTCAAAAAAGCCCAGTCAGGTCTGACCGCGCGGCCCATTGCTGGCGTGGACATGGCGCAGTTTGCCCGTGTCAGCCATGCCACGGCGAAGTTGTCGCGCAGCCTGGCGGGGTTGACGGGGCTGGATGGCTGCGCGGCCTATCTGGCGGCCCTGCTGCATGGCCTGGGGCAGGTTGTACTGCACCAGGTGCAACCAGAGCGCACGGCGCCCATCGATCAGGCCCTGGGTCTGTGGGATCCGCGCCGCCCACGGCTGGAAGCCAAGCACTGGGGCTACAGCGCCAACAGCACCACGGCCGCATTGCTGCGCCAGTGGAATCTGCCGGCCGATGTGGTGGCCGCCGTGCAAGCGATGGAAGCGCCCCTGGCGGGCGAGGCGTTCGACCCCATGGCCGGTGTGCTGCACCTGGCCGTGTGGTGCAACCGCGTCAAGCACAGTGGCTGGAGCGAGCGCACCATGGCCGACGCATTTCCGGTGGATGTGGCATTGGCGCTGGGCGTGGATGTGGACGTGGTCTTGCAGCAAGAGGCCATCGACTGGCGGCAATCCATGTATTGATAGCGCGTAGCGCTTGCTGCATCAGGGCTAGAGCCTTAAAAAGCTAAAAATTCATGCGCAGCCTGGCGTAAAAGGATGACAGGCGCGGCAGGGCAGAGGGTGCGATTCTGGGCGCCACTTTCACCTTGTTGCCCGCCATGCCGCACGAACCGTCTTTGCCCCCCGCTGCTCCGGCCCCCGAGAGCACCCGGGCCCATGCCCCCTGGCGCGAGCGCCGGGCACGCACGGCCAGTCCCAGTGATCTGAGCGTCTCTTCGTTGGTGGCGGTGTTGCCCGCACTGCGCTGGCTGATCGGCCTGCTGATTGCCAGTGTGCTCATTGCCGCGCTGTACTTCGGGCGCGATATTCTGATTCCCCTGGCGCTGGCCGTGTTGCTGGGCTTCTTGCTGGACCCGGCGGTTTCACGCCTGAAGCACTGGGGGCTGCCGCGCATGCTGGCCACCTTGCTGGTGGTAGCCATGGCGCTGGGCGCGCTCTTGGGTATGGGGTTTTATCTGGGCAAGCAGGTGCAGGGCCTGAGCGCAGATTTGCCCACCTACCAAAACACCATCAAGCAAAAGCTCAAAAACCTGCGTGCACTCAGCAGCGGCCCCAGTGCGTGGGATGGTGCTATTAAAACCTATAGCACCGTAGAGACCGAAATCACCAATGCAGCGGCCGATGTTGCCCGCAACGCGCCCAAGGTGCAGAAGGTGGAGGTGGTGCGCGAGGAGGCCAAGCCGCTGGAGGTGGTGGTGCAGTGGCTCAGCAAGGTGAGTGAGCCGGTGGCCATGATCGGCATCGTGCTGCTGTTTGTGATTTTGATTTTGCTGGATCGCGATGACCTGCGCGACCGGTTGCTGCGCCTCATGGGGGGCGATTTGCATGTGGCCACCGATGCGCTGGATGAGGCCTCGGACCGCATCGGCAAGTATCTGCGCATGCAGTTCATTGTGAACGTGACGTATGGCCTGCCCATGGCAGCGGGCCTGTGGTTCATTGGCGTGCCCGGGGCGGTGCTGTGGGGGGTGTTGGCCACCATCATGCGCTTTGTGCCTTATGTCGGGCCGATGATTTCGGCCGTTTTCCCCCTGGCACTGGCCTTTGCGGTAGCCCCTGGCTGGGACATGCTGCTGTGGACGCTGGGGCTGATCTTGTTGCTGGAGCTGATCAGCAACAACGTGATTGAGCCCTGGCTGTACGGCAGCAGCACGGGTCTGTCGACGCTGGCCATCATCATGGCGGCCACGTTCTGGACCGCGCTGTGGGGGCCGATTGGTCTGATTTTGTCGACCCCTTTGACGGTCTGCCTGCTGGTGCTGGGACGCTATCTGCCCGGCCTGCAGTTCATGGAGGTGCTGCTGGGCAGCCAGCCGGTGCTCGATGCGCCGCACCGTCTGTACCAGCGGCTGCTGGCCGATGATGTCAACGGCGCCATCGACCTGGCGCAAAGCGACATTACCCAGCGCATGCCTGGCAAGCCGGTGGTGCAAGATGCCGCCAAGGCCGTGGTAGATTTTTACGAGCACATTGGCTTGCCGGTGCTACAACTGGCCTACCAGCACCACACGGAAAACGCCACGGCCGAGCACCGCATGCGCCTGTCCAATGGCATGGAGGATGTGCTGGAAGACCTGCTGGAAGACTATCCAGCACCCACAGCGCAGCCCGTGGGGGCAGGGCTGGGCCGTGTGCACTGCGTGGGCGCGCGCTGGGAGGTGGATGCGCTGGCGGCAGACATGGTCATGCACAGCCTGCAGCTGCATGGCATGCCGGCTACCTCGGCCAGCCATGCCCTGACAGCGGCCGTGGGGCCTGAAGAGACGGCGGGCTGGGGCGATGTGCAGTGGCTGGTGGTGGCGTCGTTCCAAGCGCACCCGCAGGCCATGGTGCGCCAGCTGCTGCGCCGGGTGCGTCGCAACTATCCCCAGGTGCAGGTGGTGCTGGCCTTATGGAACGCCGTCCCCGAAGTGCTGCAGGACGAGGTGATCGAGCGCATGGGCGCCACCAGCGTGGTGACCAGCATGCAGGAGCTGCTGCTGCGCATGCAGCAGATGCAGGCCCCTGAGCAGGCCCGGCAAGGCTATGTGCCTGCTGCGCTGCCAGAGAACGAAGGGGCGCGCATGCAAGCGCTGCAGCACAGTGGCGCGTTATCCCCGGCGCTGCTGCCGATCTACAAGGAGGCAGCGCTCAAAGCGGCCAACGCGTTCAATGTGAAGTATGCGCAGGTGTCTCTGGTCGATCATGACTGGGTGCACACCCCTGGGAGCTTGCTGCTGCGCAGCGCGAGTGCGCAGGGCGCGCCAGGGTTGCCGCGTGACAGTTCCATCTGCTCGTACGTGGTGCGCGATGGGGAGGATCTGGTGGTGGAGGACGTGGCCCGTGACCCCCGCTTTGCCGACAATCCGGCGCTGTCAGAGGCTGAGGTGAAGTTCTACGCCGGGGTGCCCCTGACCACCAAGCACGGTGAGGTACTGGGCACGCTGTGCATCATGCATGACGCACCGCGCGCCATGGACGGCGATGAGATGGATGTGCTGCACGACATGGCCCAGGAGCTGGTGGCCAGCGTGCGTGCCGCGCGCAAAAACGCTGCCCCTCCGCCACCGGAGGCCGTCTAGGCCCATGGCGCGGCCACGTTGGCGGGGTTACATGGATGTGGCCAGCATGTCCTCGTAATCCTCGGCAGAGGCAATGCGTGGGTTGGTGCCGTGGCAGTGGTCTTTGAGTGCACCATCAATCACCGAGCGGAACCAGTCGCGCTCCACGCCCATCGCGGCCAGACCGGTGGGCAGGCCCAGGCGGGCATTCATGTCGCGGATGGCGGCCGGAATGTCGCTGGCGCTGCGCAGTCCCATGGCGTGGGCCATTTTTTCCAAACGCTGTTCACGCTGTACCGATTCCGCCTGTGCGTTAAAGCGCAGCACAGCGGGCAGGAACATGGCGTTCAGGGTGCCATGGTGCAGGCGCGGCGCTACCCCGCCCAGGCTGTGGCTGAGGCTGTGCACACAGCCCAGCCCTTTTTGGAAGGCCATGGCGCCTTGCATGCTGGCGCTCATGAGCTGGCGGCGGGCTTCGGCGTCCTGGCCGTGGCGGGTGGCGCGCTCTATGTGCGCCCAGCCACGGGTCAGGCCGTCCAGCGCAATCCCGTCGGCAGGGGGATTGAAGGCCGCCGACATAAAGGTCTCCATGCAGTGGGCAATCGCATCCATGCCGGTGGCCGCCGTCAGCACGGGGGGCAGTCCGTAGGTGAGTTCCGGGTCGCAAATGGCGGCCTTGGGCACCAGATGCCAAGAATGGAAGCCCAGTTTGCGGTGGTCATCCACGATGATGATGGCCCCGCGTGCCACCTCGCTGCCGGTGCCGCTGGTGGTGGGCACGGCGATGATGGGGGCCACCGCATCGGTGATCTTGGCAGAGCCGCCTTCGATGGTGGCGTAGGTGGTCAGTGGTCCGGGGTGCGTGGCAGCAATCGCCACCCCTTTGGCGCAGTCGATGGCGCTGCCACCGCCCACCGCAATCAGTCCGTCACACTGGTGCTGCTGGTACAGCTGGGCGGCTGCGCGCACCGCCGCCTCGGTGGGGTTGCTGGGGGTGGCATCAAACACGGTCACGGGCAGGTCGGCCAGCGCATCCAGGGCTTTTTGCAGCACGCCTGCAGCTTTCACGCCGGCATCGGTCACCACCAGGGGGCGGGTGATGCCCACACGCTGGCACTCCTGCGCCAGCAGGCGCACGGCGCCAAAGTCAAACTGAATCTGCGTGACGTAATTGATAAAGGCCATGCTGCTCTCCAGGCAAACGCGTTGTGAACGGTCTTTATCTTGGCCAAAGTGGCGGTGGGCAGCCACCTTGGGAACCCTGAGGGCAGGCGCCATATCGTCGCGCAAGGGACAAGCCATGGGCCTGCAACGGCCCTGTGATTGCTGCATGATGTGCAGCTTTGTGATTGCTGCTTGCGTGCTGTGAACGAAGAACACGAACTGAACCATCCTCTCACCCCTGCCATGCGCGATGTGTTGCGCCGCATGGTGCGGGCCAACCGCCCCCATCTGCACACCCTGACACCGCAGCAGGCACGCGTTGCCTATGAAGCGGGTGCGGGCGTGCTGGAAATTGCCAAGCAAGAACTGGCGCGTGTGCAGGATGTGCACATTCCGGCCCGCGATGGTGCGCAGCTGCCAGCGCGCCTGTACGCGCCGCACATGCAGGGTGATGTGCCCGTGCTGCTGTATTTGCACGGCGGCGGCTTCACCATTGGCAGCGTGGCCACGCACGATGTACTGTGCCGCCAGCTGGCGCACCTGGCGGGCTGCGCAGTGCTGTCGCTGGACTACCGATTGGCGCCGGAGCACCAGTTTCCGACGGCCAGCAACGATGCCTGGGATGCCTTGCTGTGGCTGCACCGCCATGGCCAGACGCTGGGTCTGGACACCACGCGCATGGCCGTGGGTGGCGACAGTGCGGGCGGCACCCTGGCAGCGGCGTGCGCTATCTTGGCGCGCGACGCTGGCATTCCGTTGCAGCTGCAGCTGCTGATTTACCCCGGCACCTGCGCCCACCAAGACACCGATTCGCACTTTCGCTACGCCAGCGGACTGGTGCTGGAGCGCGCGGGCATTCAATGGTTTTTTGACAACTATGTGCGCGACGCGGCCGACCGCGAAGACTGGCGCTTTGCCCCCTTGCTGGCCCCCGATGTGGAGGGCGTGGCCCCCGCATTTTTCTGCCTGGCCGAGCTGGACCCGCTGGTGGATGAAGGCGTGCAGTACGCCGACATGCTGCGCATGGCCGGCGTGCCGGTGGAGCTGGAGATTTACAAGGGCGTGACGCACGAGTTCATCAAAATGGGCCGTGCCATTGCCGAAGCACGCCAGGCGCATGCCGCCATGGCGGCTGCGCTGCGCAGCGCGCTGGGTACCAGCGCCACAGTTTGACTATTGATAGGAAAGAGCATTCATGCGTCCTCAAGACTTTCGCTGCCGCCAGCGCCTGACCGTGCGCTGGGCCGAGGTAGATGCCCAGAAAATCGTCTTCAACGCCCACTACCTGATGTATGCCGATGTGGCCGTGACCGAGTACTGGAAGCAAATGGCCATGCCGTATGCGCAAAGCTGGGCGGCCCTGGGGGGGGAGCTGTTCGTCAAAAAAGCCAGCGTCACCTACCACGCCTCGGCGCAGATGGGCGATGTGCTGGACGTGGGCATTCGCTGCGTCAAGCAGGGCACCACCTCGCTGCAGTTTGAGGCGGGCATCTTCCGGGGGCAGCAGCTGCTCAACACGGTGGAGCTGGTGTATGTGTTTGCCGATGCCACGCAAACCCCGCAGCCGGTGCCGCAAGCTCTGCGCGACATGCTCACCGCGTTTGAGGGCGGCGAAGCGATGGTGGAGCTGCGCTCGGGCCACTGGAATGATCTGGGGCGCTTGGCGGAGCGCCTGCGCATGGAAGTCTTTGTCAAAGAGCAGGGCGTGCCCGCCGAGATGGAGATGGACGAGTTTGACCCCATCTGCCGCCATGTTGTGGCCGTGAATCGCCTGGGCTACGCGGTGGCCACGGGCCGTCTGGTGACCGATGCACCGGGCGTGGCCCGCATTGGCCGCATGGCGGTGGCGCGCGAGATGCGCGGCGGCCAGCTGGGGCGCCAGGTGTTGGACAAGCTGATCGCGGCTGCGCGCGAGCGCGGTGACCGCTCGGCCGTGCTGCACGCCCAGGTGCATGCGCAGAGCTTTTATGCCCGTGCAGGTTTTGTCCCCGAAGGCGAGGTGTATGACGAAGCGGGCATTGACCACATCACCATGCGCAAGCCGCTGTAGAAGTTTTAGGAGCAACTAACGCTCAATAACAAAGGGGTTCAGGCCAATTGTGGTCTGAACCCCTTTGTTTATCAGCGCAAGCTGCTCTTAAATTTTAAAAGCCTGTACGCACTGCGCCATGTGCACGGTCTGGTCTTGCAGGCTGGAGGCGGCGGCGCTGGATTGCTCGGCCAGCGCGGAGTTCTGCGACATGGAGGTCTCCAGCGCATGCATGGCCTCGGTGATGTCGGCCATAGCGGCATTTTGTTCCTGGCTGGCGCTGACGATCTCGTGCATATGGCCCGTGGCATTGTGGGCTGCGTGCAGCAGCTCCTGCATGGCCGCCAGCGCCTGCTGGCTTTGGGTGGCACCGGTCTGGATGGAGGCCTCGGAGGCCTGAATCAGCGTGCGGATCTGCTTGGCCGATTCGGCCGAACGCAGCGCCAGGCGGCGCACTTCTTCGGCCACCACGGCAAAGCCCCGGCCTTGCTCGCCAGCACGCGCGGCTTCCACCGCGGCGTTGAGCGCCAGCAGGTTGGTCTGGAAGGCCAGGCCATCGACCACGCCCACGATCTCGGAAATCTGCTGCGACTGCTGGTGGATGGCGCCCATGCTCTGCGCCAGATCGCTCATCACGTTCTGACCTTTTTGCGCGGCCTCGGCGGCGTGACGGGTCATGGTGTCGGCCTCGGTGGCCAGTGTGCGTGCCTGCTCGGCGCTGGCCATGATGCGTGTGGCGGCGTTGGCGGTTTCTTCCAGCGCGCTGCAGGCGGTCTCGGTGCGGGCCGACAGATCGCCGCTGCCCATTTCGATCTCCTTGCTGGCCGTATGCACCTGCGTCACGCTGTGGGTGACAGTCCGCACGGTTTCATTGAGCTTCAAGATAATCGCTTTTAAATCCATGGCCAGCGGTGTACTAACGCGCTCATGGGGGATATTCAAATTGAATTGACCCCCATCGTGAATGGCGCGGACCAATCCTTGTAACTCAATGCCTTGCTGAAATGACTGCACCATGTTTTTGATAATAAAAACCTCAACAGCAGTCTGGATAATCACAAATGCCGCATGCAGCACGATTTTCATGAAGTCTGCTTGCGTGGTGCAGTAAATGCCATAACCCCAGGCTTGCAGGCGGTCAAACAAAATATGGTGAATGGCAAAAAATGCTGCACACGCCACCACCACGCGCCATTGGCGGTACACCATCACCAGGGCCAAGGTCACGAAAACGCCAAAGTGAAACTCCACCGTACCCAGCGAAACTTGGATCTGCAAGGCCACTGTGGCGCACAGCAGCAGCGGTAAAGCATAGCGCGCCAGCGCCGTGCCACGGCTGCTCCAGAAGACCAGGGCTGCCAGACCCACCAGCGTGGGCGCAGCAACCAGGGCCACATCCATATCGCTGTGCTGCCAGCCAATGGGCAGGGCCAGCAGGGCCGAGATAATCACCAGTACCAGCATTAATGCATCGGCCTGGCGGCTGACGTCTTGCATGGCTTGGTCCACATTATGGTTACGACCACTCAGGGAATGGGACGGGCTCGCTGGCGCTTGAATTGCGAATGCATTCATAAGAAAACCCCATGAAAAACGGGGCCGTAAATACTGCGGATTGGGGTGTGAATGCAGCAGCTTGGTGATTATTGGTGGAAAGTTTTATTCCAAGTGCTGCGGTAAAACGCCGGAGCATAACGATATGCGCGTACAGCACATATATGGTGCAGACTAAATATGAGTTAATTACTCTGCCTGATTGTTAACTAATGAAAAATTGGTGTTTTATTGATTTTGGTGCTAGGGAAATCCCTTGGCAAAAAAGCCTTGGCATTTGTCCAAGGCTTTTCCTGAGGGTGCGCTGGCCAGTGTTGTGCAGCCAGCTATGGTTTTTTAAGGGCGCTCAGCGCGCGTCATGCCCGTGCACGGCCCCAGTTCATGACCGCGGTGCCTGCAATCGCCATAGCGCCGCCCTGCAGCATGGGGGTGTCGATGGTCTCACCCAGCCAGTAGGCTGAAATCAGCACGCCAAACAGCGGCACCAAGGTGATGTAGCCAGAGGCAGCGCCTGCGCCCAGGGCTTTCACCCCATCAAAGTACCAGGCATAGGCCAGAGCGGTGGCGCCAAAGGCCAGAAACAGCAGGGCGCCCCAGGCCGTGCTGCCGCTGTGCACAGCGGTTGAAAAAGCTTGCGGCCCTTCCACCACCAGGCTGGCGATGAGCAAAAAGATGGCGCCAATGCTGCTGGTGACGGTGGTGGTGGACAGTGCATCCACGCCGGTTAGCATCCAGCGGCCAATCAGGGTGTAGAGCACCCAGCAGACCACACAGCCCAAAATCAGCAACTCGCCCACGCCCATGGCGCCTTGCAAAATCTCCAGCGGCCGCCCATGCGAGAGCACCACCATGGCCCCTATAAATGCCAGCAGCATGCCGATGGCGATGATGGCGTTCAGCCGTTCTTTGAACAGCCAAACGGCCATCAGCAGTGTCATGACGGGGTTGAGTGTGATGACCAGTGCCGCCTTGCCTGCGGGCAGATGCTGCAGGCCAGACAGAAAGAACGCAGCGTAGCCAAACACGCCGGTAGCACCGGCTGCCGCCATGCCCATCCAGCGCTGGGCGCTCCAGTGTTTAAGTTGGCCCAGGCCGCCGGCCCAGTACAGCCAGGGAATCAGCACCAGCGCCGCCAGTGCAAAACGCAGGCAAGCGCCTGCCAGGGGAGGCATGGTTTGCGCAATGATGCGCCCGGCCGGCCAGGAGGCACCCCACAACACCGCCATACCAATAAGCCGCAGGTGCGGGCCAAAACGCGAGTTCGATTGCATGCCCATGACTATGCACCAGCGCAGCCGTTTTGCGGCCTAGCGCGTGACAGTGCGCTGCAGATTTTTTAATCAAATGCCTGCTAGCCAAGTATTGGCCAGCGTGGGCTGCTCTGCTTTTATAGGCTTGGCTTGGCTTGCTCAAGCTCTGCACGTGCGTGTCTGCAGGCAGGCGCTGCGCTCGCTAGGATGCAGGCAGGAAAGGCGTGCCGCTTGCCGGCGCTGATGTGCAATGTTGGAAGAAAAGAAAGCGCGCAGCCTGCGTACAGCTTTGTTTGCAGTGTTTGTGGTGCTGGGCGTAGCGACGTCCTCCTGGGTCACGCGCACCCCGGCGCTGCGCGATGCGCTGCAGGCCAGCACCGAGCAGATGGGGCTCATTCTGTTTGGGTTTTCGATGGGTTCGATGGCCGGCATTCTGACGGCCAACTGGCTGGTGGAGCGCTGCCGTGCCCGCCGCGCCACGGGGCTGGGCATGACCGTAAACCTGCTGGGCCTGGCGCTGCTGGGGCTGGGTACAGGCCTGGCCAGCACGCCGGTGGTGGTGGCCGGCTTCATGGCCTTTGGGGTGGGCATGGCCTGGTCCGATATTGCCGTGAATGTGGAGGGCGGTGCGCTGGAGCAGTTGCAACAGCGCACGCTGCTGACCACCTTGCATGGGTGCTTCAGCTTGGGCGGTGTGCTGGGGGCGCTGCTGGGCACCTTGATGGCCTGGCTGCAGGTGCCTGTGGCGGCCCACTTGCTGGGGGTGGCGCTGGCAGGGGCGGGGGGGACGGCTCATTTTGTGCGGCTCGTGGACAACCACAGCGCTGCGCAGACACCGTTGCAGAACCCGGCCGCTGCGGCTGCAGAGCCCGCCAGCGGTTTTGTGTTGCGGGCCTTTCAAGACCCGCGGGTGCTGTTGATTGGCCTGTTTGCGCTGGGCTTGTCGCTGACCGAAGGGGCTGCGCACGACTGGTTGCCGCTGCTGATGGTGGATGGCTACCAGTTCAGCGAGGCGCAAGGCACTTTGATCTACATGTTGTTCACCCTGGGGGTGACGGTGGCGCGCTTGAGCGGCCAGTGGCTGCTGCAGCGCTTTACGCGGCTGGCACTGATGCGTGCCAGCGCGGTGCTGGGTGGCTTGGGACTGCTGCTGGTGGTTGTGGCGCAGCACCCGGCGCTGGGGGCCGTGGCCGTGCTGTGCTGGGGTCTGGGCGCGGCGCTGGGCTTTCCCCTGTCGCTGTCAGCGGCGGCAGAGGGCGGCGGCAACAGCGCGCAGCGTGTGGGCGCCGTGGCGGCGCTCGGTTATGTGGCGATCCTGGTCGGCCCGCCCGCACTGGGGCTGATTGGTGAGGTCTGGGGCCTGCGCCTAGCCATGCTGCCGGTGCTGGCGGCATGCTGTGCGGCCTTGGTGCTGACCTTCTATTTCAAACCCCAACCGCTGGCGGTGCGCGAAGTGCCGCACCGCCGCTAAGTGGCATAGCGCAGTGCAGCACAGCGCAGCGCAGTGGGTGCGGCTGCCTACGCCTGCAGCGGGTTGCTAGAAAATGCCCAGGTGCAAGCCGCTGGCAAAAGCGGCGCCCAGCGTGTGGCAGGCGGCCAGATCGTCGGCGTGCAGTTGCTTGGGGGCGGCGATGGCCGCTGGGGTTTGGGCGTGGGTGCAAACGATCAAAGGCTCGGCCACGGCCTTCAGGCGCCAGCCTGTGGCAATGCGTGCCACCTGGCGTGCGGCATTGCTGCCGTCGCTGCCCGCGCAGACCAGCGTGGCGTAGGGGCGACCGTTGATCTGTTCCAGCGCCCCGTAGTAGCAGCGGTCGAAAAAATCCTTCATCAGGCCACTGATGGCAGCCAGGTTCTCGGGCGTGGCAAACACATAGCCGTCGGCAGCCAGCACATCGGCGGTGCTGGCATCGCGCGCGTGCAGCAGCCGCAGCTGCACGGGACTATCGCTTTGCGACAGCGCGCCCTCGCGCAGCGCCTGCACCATCTGCAGGGTGCCGCCGGTGTGGCTGTGGTAGACGATGAGCAGGGTGGGGGCAGCAGTCATGGACCGCAAGCATGGCGCAAAGCGCGCCAAAGCTCAACCGGGTGAGGTATGAAAAAAAGAGCTGCCAGCGTTGGTTGTTGCTGTGTTTCAGTCACTTTGATGGCTGAAACCCTTGCAGAACCTGTGCTGGCAGCTCTTTTTTTAGAGAGCGCGGCGGTGGGCGGCGCTGGTTACAGCTCTTCCACGCGGCGTGCGGGGTAGCTGTCCCAGCTTTGGCAACCGGGGCAGTGCCAGAAGTGCTGGCGGGCCTCAAAGCCGCAGGCGGCGCAGCGGTAGCGGCTCAGCGGTTTGCTGGCGTGTTCCAGCGCTTTTTGGACGGCTGGGTGGTGTTCTTCGTGCGACAGCGTCTCGCCAGCCAGCCACTTGGTGGCAGCAACCAGCGATGGTTCTTTGGACAGGTGCTGCACATACCAGTCGCGGCTTTGGCCTTCCCCTTCGGTCGGGGCGGTGTTCAGGGCCACCAGCGCATCCAGCAAATCGAGCGAAGGCATTTGCGCGTAGCGGGTGCGCAGCAGCTGGGCCGCGGCGGCCTGCTGGCCGGTAGCGGCGGCTACCTCCAGCATCAGCGGGGCGGCCAGGGGCAGGCCCTGGGGCGTGGCCTGGGCCAGTGTCTGCAGCGTCTGCCAGGCGTCTTGCGACTGGTTCAGGCGGTGCTGAATGTGCGCCAGCTCAATGCGGGGGCGTGGTGTTTGTGGCGCAATGCGTACGGCGTCCTGCAGCAGCTGGTGGGCGGCATCGAGCTGCGCGTGGCTGGCTTGCTCGGTGGCCTGCTCGCACAGGTAATGCGCCAGGCGGCCGCTGAAGTCGCCCTGGCCAGAGGTCTGCATGCGCTGCGCAATGTCGGCCGCCTGCGCCCAGTCGCGCGAGCGTTCGTAGATGGCCATCAGCGCCAGGCGGGCTTCAGCCTCGTAGTCCGAGCCTTCCAGACGGCGCAGCGCTTCTTCGGCGCGGTCCAGCAGGCCTGCCTTCAGAAAGTCTTGGGCCAGGCCATGCTGGGCGCGGTCGCGGTCTTCCTTGGACAGGTCGGCGCGCGAGAGCAGGTGTTCATGCACACGCACCGCACGGTGGTACTCGCCACGGCGGCGGAACAAGTTGCCCAGTGCAAAGTGCAGGTCGGCGGTTTCAGGGTCGTTTTGCACGGCCTCGATGAAAGCATCAATGGCTTTGTCTTGCTGCTCATTGAGCAAGAAGTTCAAACCCTTGAAATAGGCTTTGGGCGCCTGGCGGTTGTCTTGGCGCACCTGGCGCAAGTCCATGCGTGAGGCCAGCCAGCCCAGTACAAAGGCCAGTGGCAAGCCCAGAAGAATCCAACTGAGATCAAAGTCCATGGATGGTCGGGGGAAGTGGGTCAGGGGTGGTGGGCGTGGCTGCAGCGTCATCGGACGCGGCAGGCTGGCTCAGCTTGGCAGCGGTGCTGCGTTGTTTCCACCAGCGCGGCACCATGACGAGCACGCCAGCGATCAGGCCGCCCACAAATGCGGCCAGCACGACCAAGACCAGCGGCGCCTGCCAGAACGTGCCAAAGAAAAAATGCACGGTGACGGTTTGCTGGTTGTTGAGCGCGAAGGCAAACAGGGTGAAAAAAATGGCTGCCTTGAGCAGCCACAGCAGGTATTTCATGCGAGCCCTTCCTTGTTGCCCTGAATTCTAGGCGCACAGGGGGGCTTGCGGGCAATCCGTGTCTGTCAGACAGCTGCTGGCGTCAAAGCACAGCGGCGGATGCGGCTGCAGTGTCAGCTGCAGGCTGGAAATCGACAGCTTCGCGCAAAGCCTTGCCAGGCTTGAAATGCGGGACGCGCTTTTCGGGAATATGTACGGATTCGCCGCTGCGTGGATTGCGGCCAATGCGGGCAGGGCGGCGCGAGACGGAGAAACTGCCAAAACCGCGAATTTCAATACGCTGGCCTTGTACCAAGGCATCACTGACGGCGTCTTGAATGGTTTTGACGGCGTGCTCGGCGTCACGCTGGGTGAGTTGGGCAAAACGGGCTGCCAGCTCTTCAACTAAATCAGATCGGGTCATAACTCAATCATCCCAAGCAGGACTTGGAAAAAACGGCGGGCGCCGTGAAAGCGCCCGCCGAGGGTCTTAGCAACCACTCAAAGTGTGGTTGTCAGAGACTTTTTACTTGTCGGCGTCCAACTTGGCGCGCAGCAAAGCACCCAGGCTGGTTGTACCGGCATTTTCCTTGGAGGACTGAGCCGACAGGGAAGCCATGGCTTCTTGCTGCTCAACCATATCCTTTTGCTTGATGGACAGTTGGATGTTGCGGGTCTTGCGATCCACGTTGATCACCACAGCAGTCACTTCGTCGCCTTCCTTCAGGATGGAACGAGCATCTTCCACGCGGTCGCGGGACAGTTCGGACACGCGCAGGTAACCCAGGATGTCGTCGCCCAGGTCGATTTCAGCGCCCTTAGCGTCCACAGTCTTGACCTTACCGGTCACGATCTGGCCCTTGTCATTCACGGTTGCGAATGTGGTGAAAGGATCGCTGTCCAGTTGCTTGATGCCCAGGGAGATGCGTTCGCGCTCGACGTCCACGCCCAACACGATGGCTTCAACTTCTTGGCCCTTCTTGTAGTTACGAACGGCGGCTTCGCCAGTTTCGTTCCAAGACAGGTCAGACAGGTGAACCAGACCGTCGATGCCGGCAGCCAGACCCACGAACACGCCGAAGTCGGTGATGGACTTGATGGGGCCCTTCACGCGGTCGCCGCGCTTGGTGTTCTGAGCAAATTCTTGCCATGGGTTGGCCTTGCATTGCTTCATGCCCAAGGAGATGCGACGCTTGTCTTCGTCGATTTCCAGAACCATGACTTCGACTTCGTCGCCCAGGGACACGAGCTTGGAAGGAGCGATGTTCTTGTTGGTCCAGTCCATTTCGGAAACGTGCACCAGGCCTTCGATGCCGGGTTCCAGTTCCACGAATGCGCCGTAGTCGGCGATGTTGGTGACCTTACCGAACAGGCGAGTAGCCGAAGGATAACGGCGAGCAACGCCCATCCATGGATCGTCACCCATTTGCTTCAGACCCAGAGACACGCGGTTCTTTTCGGTGTCAAACTTCAGGATCTTGGCAGTGATTTCTTGACCAGCTGTCACCACTTCGGATGGGTGACGTACGCGACGCCATGCCATGTCTGTGATGTGCAGCAGACCGTCGATGCCGCCCAGGTCCACGAACGCACCGTATTCGGTGATGTTCTTGACCACGCCTTGAACGATAGCGCCTTCCTTCAGGGTTTCCATCAGCTTGGCGCGCTCTTCGCCCATGGAGGCTTCCACCACAGCACGGCGGCTCAGCACAACGTTGTTGCGCTTGCGGTCCAGCTTGATGACCTTGAATTCCATGGTCTTGTTCTCGTAAGGAGTCAGATCCTTAACGGGACGTGTGTCGATCAGCGAACCGGGCAGGAATGCGCGGATGCCGTTGACCAGAACGGTCAGGCCGCCCTTGACCTTGCCGGAAGTTGTACCGGTCACGAATTCGCCGGATTCCAGCGCCTTCTCCAGGGACAACCACGAAGCCAGACGCTTGGCAGTGTCGCGCGACAGGATGGTGTCGCCGTAGCCGTTTTCGATCGAACCGATCGCCACGGACACGAAGTCGCCAACTTGCACTTCGATTTCGCCCTGGTCGTTCTTGAATTCGTCGATTGGCACGTAGGCTTCAGACTTCAAGCCAGCGTTCACCACCACGAAGTTGTGCTCAACGCGCACGACTTCAGCGGTGATAACTTCGCCGGGACGCATTTCAGTGCGTTGCAACGATTCTTCAAAGAGGGCGGCAAAAGATTCAGACATGTAGTTCCTTGCCCGCTTACAGGTTTCCGGCAGCACTATTGCTGCACGTTTTTATGGCTGTAGGCGGAGGTGCAGGCAAAACCTGCGGTTAAAGGTTAGACAACCGCAGCACCAGTGCGCATCGAGCGCGGATGTGGCGTGCGGGCCAATGGTGCCCCCTTATGCGCGGCGCGCAAAAGGCTGGCGTTGCTCCCACCAAGTCAGTACCTGTTGCACGGCCTCATCGATCGTGCAGCTGGAGTTGTCCAGGTGAAGGGCATCTTCCGCGGGCTTGAGCGGCGCTGCTGCGCGTTGCATATCGCGCGCATCGCGGGCTTCAAGATCCGCAATAAGGTCTGCCATATTAGCAGAAAGTCCCTTGGAAATCAATTGCTTGTAGCGCCGTTCTGCGCGGCACTGCGCCGTGGCCGTCAGGTAGACCTTCAAAGGGGCGTCCGGGAAGATGACGGTGCCCATGTCGCGGCCATCGCCGACCAGCCCTGGCAGGCGGCGGAAATCACGCTGTACCTGCAGCAGTGCCTCACGCACCGCAGGGAAAGCGGCCACGCGCGAGGCATTCATGCCGGCTTCTTCGGTGCGGATGGCCAGGGAAATATCGTCGCCATCGAGCAGCACGCGCTGGTCTGGCGTGAAGGTAATGGCCTTGCTGCGCACAAGGTCGGCAATGGCCGGGGCGTTGGCTTCTTCCAGCGCGATGCCTGCACGGGAGGCGGCCAGGCCGGTGATGCGGTAGAGCGCGCCAGAGTCCAGCAAGGCAAAGCCCAGCTTTTCAGCAACGAGGGCAGCGACGGTGCCTTTGCCGGATGCGGTGGGGCCGTCGATGCAGATCACGGGGGCGGGAGAGGAGGGCTGGGTCACGCTGAACAAGGCTTCGAAATAGTCCGGGAAGGTCTTGCCCACGCATTTCGGATCTTCGATGCGCACAGGCAGCCCAGCCGGGTTGAACGCAGCCAGTGAAAAACACATGGCTACGCGGTGGTCGTCATAGGTGTGGATGCTGGCAGCTTTCCAGTCACTTGTCTGCGCAGGCGGCGTAATACGGATGAAGTCTGCGCCTTCTTCCACGTCAGCGCCCAGCTTGCGCAGCTCTAGGGTCATGGCAGCGATGCGGTCGGTTTCCTTGACGCGCCAGCTGGCAATGTTGCGCAGCGTGGTCGTGCCATCGGCATAAAGAGCCATCACGCCCAGCGTCATCGCAGCATCGGGGATGTGGTTGCAGTCCAGATCAATGGCCTTGAGGGGCCATGCGCCGCGCGAGACGTGCAGCCAGTTGGGGCCGCTTTCCACCACAGCACCCATGGCTTGCGCCGCTTCCACAAAGCGGATATCGCCCTGGATGGAGTCTTTACCCACGCCCAGGATTTTGATGCCATTTTGGCCTGTAGCGCCCGTCGATATTGCCCCAAGCGCTATGAAGTAGCTAGCTGATGAGGCGTCGGCCTCCACGTACACATCGCCCGGCGACTGGTAGCGGCTGCCAGCGGGGATGGTGAAGCGCTGCCAGTTGTCGTTGGCTACCACAATGCCAAAGCGGGCCAGCAGCTCCAGCGTGATGTGGATATAGGGCTTGGAAATCAGCTCACCCACCACCTCGATGTGCACGGCCTCGTCTTTGGCAATCAGGGGCAGGGCCATCAGCAGCGCCGTCAGGAACTGGCTGGAGACATCGCCGCGCACGCGAATGGGCTGGCGGCGGTCCAGTTGCGACAGATCTGCAGGCGCAATGCGCAGCGGTGGGTAGCCCTCGTTGCCCAGGTAGTCAATGTGGCAGCCCAGCTGGCGCAGCGCATCGACCAAGTCTCCAATGGGGCGCTCATGCATGCGCGGCACACCACTCATCTCAAAGTTGCCGCCCAGCAGCGACAGCGCTGCGGTTAAAGGGCGCATGGCGGTGCCGGCATTGCCCAGGAACAGCGCTTGCAGCGCGGTGCTGGTGAGCTGCCCACCCAAGCCGGTGATACGCAGCGGTTGGCCAGGCACCACGGCAGCAGGCTCGACCCCGCAGCCGATTTGCTGCAGCGCTTGGAGCATGACGCGGGTGTCGTCCGAGTCCAGCAGGTCGTGCACGACGGTGGTGCCCTGGCTCAGTGCAGCCAGCAGCAACACGCGATTGGAAATGCTTTTGGAGCCGGGTAGCTGCACGCTGCCGCTGGCGGTGGCCAGGTGGGGCAGGTCAAGGAAGGCGGTGGTGTACATGCGCAAGAACAAGCAAGGTTAGGCCAGGGTGCGGGGCGCAGCAGCATCTGCCGCCGTTGCTGGCGGGTTGAAGCGGCATTGCGCGCGGGCCGCACTGGCCAGGGTGATCATGTCTTCCAGGGCTTGGCCGTCATCGGCTTGCAGCACCTGCTCAAAGGCCTGCACCGCCTGCTGGAACTGGGCCGCTTGGGCCAGCACCTCGGCCTTGTTGGCCAGCAAGATATCACGCCACATCTTGGGGTCACCGGCAGCGATGCGGGTGAAGTCGCGAAACCCGGGGCCAGCAATGCTCAGGAAGGCATCGGCCTGGGGCTGAAGCATGACGCTTTGCATCATGGCAAACGCCAGCAGGTGGGGCAGGTGGCTGACCGCAGCAAAGGCGGCGTCATGGCTCTCGGGTGACATCACGCGCACATCGCATTCCAGTGCCTGCCACAGAGCTTCGGCCTTGTGCAGGTGGCTGGTCAAGGTGCGCTCGGTCGGTGTGAGGATGACCTTGGCGCCGCGGTACAGCTCGGCATCGGCGTGCTGCACGCCGGCCACTTCCTTGCCGGTGTTGGGGTGGGCGGGCACAAAGCTGGCAATCTGCGGGCCCAGCGCGTTGCGGGCGGCTTGCACCACATCGCCCTTGGTGGAGCCCACGTCCATGATCAGCATCTGCGGGGTGACCAGGTGCTTGATGGATTTGAGCGTGGATTCCGTGGCGCCCACGGGCACGGCCAGCAGCACCAGGTCGGCACCGGCAGCGGCCAGCAGCGCGGAGGGCGCTTCCACATCGATCACGCCCATCTGCAGGGCGCGGGCGGTGGTGGTGGGGGATTTGCTGTAGCCCACCACGCGCTTGACCAGACCGGCCTTCTTCAAGGCCAGGGCGAACGAGCCACCCATCAGGCCGCAGCCAATCAGTCCTAATTGTTCAAACATGGCGCCGCCTTATTCCGCAGGGGTGGGGTAGGTGCCCAGCACTTTGTAGAAGGCAGACAGGTCTTGCAGCTCTTGCAGGGCCGCCGCCACATGGGGCTGGGCGGGGTGGCCTTCCAGGTCGATGTAGAAGTAATACTCCCACTGGCCGGTGCGTGCGGGGCGCGACTCAAAGCGCGTCATGGACACGCCGTGCTTTTTCAAGGGCATCAGCAGGTCGTGCACCGCACCGGGGCGGTTGGGCACGGAGATGACCAGGCTGGTCGAATCCTTGCCGGTGGGCGCGGGTGTGGGCAGGGTGTGTGGCAGGCAGATGACGGCAAAGCGCGTGCGGTTGTAGGCGTCGTCCTGGATGGCGTGGCTGACGATGTGCAGGCCAAACTGCTGCGCGGCGCGTTCGCTGGAGATGCCCGCCCAGGTGGGGTGCAGGGCAGCCAGGCGCGCGCCTTCGGCATTGCTCTCGACCGGGCGACGCTCGGCGTGGGGCAGGTGCTTGGACAGCCAGGCGTGGCACTGGGCCAGCGCCTGAGGGTGGGCGGCCACCACTTCAATGTCTTCCATCGAGTTGCTGGCGCGCAGCAGGTTGTGACGAATCAGCATGCTGACTTCGCCCACGATGTGGCAGGGCGTGTTGCGGAACATGTCCAGCGTGCGGTTGACCACGCCTTCGGTGGAGTTTTCGACCCCCACCACACCGTACTGGGCGCTGCCCGCTGCGGTGGCGTGGAAGACCTCTTCAAAGGTGTTGCAGTACAGAAAGTCGGCAGCGCCACCAAAGTACTGCACCGCGGCTTCTTCGCAGAAGGTGCCTTCAGGGCCGAGCACGGCCACGCGCTGGGGCGACTCCAGCGCCAGGCAGGCCGACATGATCTCGCGCCAGATGGCGGCCACGTGTGCGCTTTTGAGTGGGCCGGGGTTGTGGGTCTTGATTTTCTCGATGACTTGCGCGACGCGGTCGGGGCGGAAGAAGGACGAGCCTTCTTGCTTCTTGATCGCGCCCACCTGTTCGGCCACATGGGCGCGTTGGTTCACCAGCTGCAGCAGCTGTGCGTCCAGGCTGTCGATCTGGTTGCGCAGGTGCAGCAACTCGGGCGTGGCTTGGGGTTCTGTGCTCATGGCTTCCTCGAAAAGTGGAGCTGTCAGCGCTGGTGTAGGTTGCGTCTTCAGTAGAAAACTCTCTCAAACCTAGGCTTGGAAAGCGCTGCCAGCTCTTATTTTTAAATAGGGTTCAGGGCGGGGGGGCTCAAGCGCCGGTGCGCTCGAACTCCTGCATATAGGCCACCAGGGCCTGCACGCCGGCCATGGGCATGGCGTTGTACAAGCTGGCGCGCATGCCGCCCACGGACTTGTGGCCCTTGAGTTGCAGCAGACCGCGCGCTTTGGCGCCGGTCAGGAAGGCGTCGTTGCGGCTTTCGTCGCGCAGGAAGAACGGAATGTTCATGCGCGAGCGGTAGGCGCTGTCCACCTTGTTGACGTACAGCTGGGAGTTGTCTAGGTAGTGGTAGAACAGCTCGGCCTTGGCCTTGTTGCGCGCTTCCATGGCGGCCACGCCGGTCAAGCTGCCTTCGGTCTGGCGCTTGAGCCATTGGAAGGTCAGGCCCGCCATGTAAATGCCCCAGGTGGGTGGGGTGTTGAACATGGATTGGTTGTCGGCCACGGTTTTGTAGTTGAAGGCCGAGGGGCAGATGTCCAGCGCGTGGCCCAGCAAATCATCGCGCACGATGACGATGGTCAGGCCCGCAGGGCCAATGTTCTTTTGTGCACCGCCAAAGGCCAGGCCTACGCGGCTCCAGTCGAGCGCACGCGAGGCGACGTTGGATGAGAAATCAATCACCAGCGGCGCATCGCATCCCAGGGCCTTCAGGTCGGGCAGTTCTTGGAATTCCACGCCGTGGATGGTTTCATTGCTGCACAGGTGCACGTACTGTGCGTCGCTGGATAGCTGCCAGCTGGCGGCATCGGGCACGCTGGTAAAACCGCTGGCTTCGCCGCTGGCGGCCAGCTGGCTGCGCGCGTACTTGCCCGCTTCCTTGTGGGATTTTTGGCTCCAGCTGCCGGTCACCACAAAGTCGGCCACACCACCGCGCGACAGGTTCAGCGGCACGATGGCGTTTTCGGCAAGCCCACCGCCTTGCATGAACAGAATGTGAAAGTTGCTAGGCACGGCCAGCAACTCGCGCAGATCGGCTTCTGCGGTTTCGTAGATGCTGATGAACTCTTTGCCGCGGTGGCTCATCTCCATGACGCCCATGCCCGAGTCGCCCCAGTTGAGCATTTCGGCAGCAGCTTGCTGCAGGACTTCTTCAGGAATGGCGGCGGGGCCTGCGGAGAAATTGAAAGGGCGGCTCATCGTTCTTACAGTCAAATCACGCACTAGGGCAGAACACGTCCGCGCTAGCAGCTATCAAAAAAGCGATCTTAGGTGAAAAAACACCCCACGGCTTGCGCAGTGGGGTGTCGTTCTTTTCTTACTCGGCGGCGGTGTCCGGTGCCTCGCCGTTGTCAGCGGCCTCACCTTCTGCCTCGCCTTCACCGCCTGCGGCATCGTTTTCGGCAATGCGTTGCAGGCCAATCAGCTTGGCGCCTTCATCCAGGCTCATCAACGTCACACCCTGGGTGGCACGGCCCATCTCGCGGATCTCCGCCACGCGGGTGCGCACCAGCACGCCCTTGTCGGTGATCAGCATGATTTCGTCTTCAGCAGCCACCAAGGTGGCGGCAACGACCTTGCCGTTGCGCTCGGACTGCTGGATGGCAATCATGCCCTTGGTGCCACGGCCGTGGCGCGTGTATTCGCTGATGTGGGTGCGTTTGCCGTAGCCGTTTTCCGTGGCCGTCAGCACGCTTTGTGCGCCTGCTGCCGCTTCAGCACCTTCGGTGCCCGGTTCGGCTTCTGCTTCGGCCACCAGCATGGCGATCACGCTTTGGGTGTCGTCAATGTTCATGCCGCGCACACCGCGGGCATTGCGGCCCATGGGGCGCACATCGTTTTCATCAAAGCGCACGGCCTTGCCGCCGTCAGAGAACAGCATCACGTCGTGCTTGCCGTCGGTGAGGGCTGCGCCAATCAGGAAGTCGCCTTCGTCCAGGCCTACGGCAATGATGCCGGCCTTGCGAGGGTTGCTGAACTCGGTCAGCGCGGTCTTCTTGACGGTGCCCATGCTGGTCGCCATGAACACGAAGTGATCTTCGGGGAAGCTGCGGTTGTCGCCGGTCAGCGGCAGCACCACGTTGATCTTCTCGCCCTCTTGCAGCGGGAACATGTTGACGATAGGGCGGCCACGCGAGTTGCGCGAGCCCGATGGCACTTCCCAGACCTTGAGCCAGTACATACGGCCACGGTTGGAGAAGCACAGCAGGTAGTCGTGCGTGTTCGCGATGAACAGCTGGTCGATCCAGTCGTCTTCCTTGGTCGCCGTGGCTTGCTTGCCGCGACCACCACGCTTTTGCGAGCGGTACTCAGACAGAGGCTGGCTCTTGATGTAGCCGGTGTGGCTGAGCGTGACCACCATGTCGGTGGGCGTGATCAGATCTTCGGTCGACAGGTCTTGCGCGCTGTACTCGATGGTGGAGCGGCGCTCGCCCTTTTTGGATTGGCCAAACTCGGCCTTCACGGCGGTCAGCTCGTCGCCAATAATCACGGACACGCGCTCGGGCTTGGCCAGAATGTCCAGCAAGTCTTCGATGGTGGCCATGATGTCGCGGTACTCGGCCACGATCTTGTCCTGCTCCAGGCCGGTCAGGCGCTGCAGACGCATTTGCAGAATTTCCTGCGCTTGCGTGTCGGACAGGCGGTACAGGCCGTCGTGGCCCAGACCGTATTCCTTTTCCAGGGTCTCAGGGCGGTAGTCGTCGGCATTGACCACGGCTCCATCTTCGCGGGTGCGGGTGAGCATCTCGCGCACCAGCTTGCTGTCCCAGGACTTCTCCATCAACGCAGCCTTGGCCACAGGTGGTGTGGGGGCGTTACGAATGATTGCAATAAAGTCGTCGATGTTGGCCAGTGCAACGGCCAGACCTTCCAGCACGTGGCCACGGTCGCGTGCCTTGCGCAACTCGAACACGGTGCGGCGTGTCACCACTTCGCGGCGGTGCTGCAGGAAAACCTGGATCAGGTCCTTCAAGTTGCACAGCTTGGGCTGGCCGTCGACCAGCGCCACCATGTTCACGCCAAAGGTGTCTTGCAGCTGGGTCTGTTTGTACAGATTGTTCAGCACCACCTCGGGTACTTCGCCGCGCTTGAGTTCGATCACCAGGCGCATGCCGGACTTGTCCGACTCATCCTGAATGTGGCTGATGCCTTCGATGCGCTTTTCGTGCACCAGCTCGGCCATGCGCTCTTGCAGCGTCTTCTTGTTCACCTGGTAGGGCAGCTCATCCACGATGATGGCCTGACGCTGACCACGGTCGATGTCCTCGAAGTGCACCTTGGCGCGCATCACGATGCGGCCACGGCCGGTGCGGTAGCCTTCCTTGACACCGTTGATGCCGTAGATGATGCCGGCAGTCGGGAAGTCGGGCGCAGGCACGATTTCCATCAAATCTTCGACGCTGGCATCGGGGGTGCGCAGCAGATGCAAACAGGCATCCACCACTTCATTCAAGTTGTGTGGCGGAATATTGGTGGCCATACCCACCGCAATACCGGCCGAACCGTTCACCAGCAGATTGGGCAGGCGCGCGGGCAGGGTCAATGGCTCGCTTTCGGAGCCGTCGTAGTTGGGGCCGAAGTCCACGGTTTCCTTGTCGATATCGCCCAGCATTTCATGGGCAATTTTCGAGAGGCGAATTTCCGTGTAACGCATGGCCGCCGCGCTGTCGCCGTCGACCGAGCCGAAGTTACCCTGGCCGTCGACCAGCATGTGGCGCAGCGAAAAATCTTGCGCCATGCGCACGATGGTGTCGTACACCGCGCTGTCACCGTGGGGGTGGTACTTACCGATCACGTCACCAACGATACGGGCCGACTTTTTGTACGGACGGTTCCAATCGTTGTTGAGCTCGTGCATTGCATACAGCACGCGACGATGCACTGGCTTTAAGCCATCGCGCGCGTCGGGGAGGGCGCGACCCACAATTACGCTCATCGCGTAATCAAGGTAGCTGCGGCGCATCTCCTCTTCTAGGCTGATAGGCAAAGTTTCTTTGGCAAACTGGGTCATGTAGTTGTGCAGGGTTATGCAATGACGACGAAGTGGACCATTTTAGATGCAATGCATTGTTGCTCGCAGGCAACAACTGGTTGGCATTCCGCTTTTGTCCTACCTCAAGCTACTGCTCTAGCGCGCCATTCGAATATTCCGTATGGCACAATGAATTCCAGCGTTCTTGGTGATGGTCACTGATGACGTCCATGAATTTCGCAGTTTGACTGCGGCTTAATCCCCAAGAGGAGAACCATGAAGAAACTGAACAAAGTAGCGATCCTGTTTGCAACCGCAGCTCTGGCAACTGCCGCTGGCGCACAAGTTAAGGCTGCTGACGGTGGCAAGACCATCGACAACTGGCAAAACGGCACCAGCGAGCTGGTGTGGAAGAACGGCACCAACGAACTGTGCTGGCGCGATTCCAACTGGACACCTGCTACAGCTGCTGAAGGCTGCGACGGTGCTCTGGTGAAGGCTGTTGAAGCTGCTCCTGCTCCTGCCGCTCCTGCTGCAGCTGCTCCTGCTGCAACTGCTTCCAAGGTGACTTTTGCTGCTGACGCTTTCTTCGACTTCGACAAGTCTGTTCTGAAGCCAGAAGGCAAGGCTAAGTTGGACGATCTGGCATCCAAGGTGCAAGACATCAACCTGGAAGTGATCGTGGCTGTTGGTCACACCGACTCCGTGGGCTCCGATGCTTACAACCAGAAGTTGTCTGAGCGTCGTGCTCAAGCTGTGAAGGCTTACTTGGAATCCAAGGGCATCGACAAGAGCCGCGTGTACACCGAAGGCAAGGGCGAGAAGCAGCCTATTGCTGACAACAAGACCAAGGATGGCCGCGCACAAAACCGTCGCGTGGAAATCGAAGTGGTCGGTACCCGCAAGTAATCTTTATTGATTACCTTCAAAAAGCCCCGGTAACGGGGCTTTTTTGTTTCTGTATCTAAGTCGTTGCACAATCCTCTTCATGACCGATTCGATCAATGTGGATCCAGCCGAGCTGGAAAAATTCTCAAGCCTTGCCCACCACTGGTGGGATATGGACAGTGAGTTCAAGCCGCTGCACATGATTAATCCGCTGCGTCTGGCGTGGATTGATGAGCATGCACATCTGCAAGGCAAAGAAGTGCTGGACGTCGGTTGCGGCGGTGGCATCTTGGCGGACTCCATGGCGCGCAAAGGCGCCAACGTCTTGGGTGTGGACTTGGCCACCAAATCCTTGCGTGTTGCGCAGTTGCACGCATTGGAGGCAGGTACGCCCAATATTCAATACCGCGAAGTAGCGGTGGAAGCCCTGGCCGCAGAACGACCAGCCAGCTTTGATGTGGTGACGTGCATGGAAATGCTGGAGCACGTGCCAGATCCCGCATCCGTGGTGCGCGCCTGTGCTACTTTGGTTAAGCCTGGTGGCTGGGTGTTTTTCTCCACCATCAACCGCAACATCAAGGCCTACAGCTTGGCAATTGTGGCGGCGGAATATGTGCTCAACATGCTGCCCAAGGGCACGCATGAATTCGAAAAATTTATCAAACCCAGCGAAATGGCCGCATTTTGTCGCCAGGCTGGTTTGGCGGTCACGCATTCCAAGGGCTTGCAGCACAACCCTTTGACCGGGCGTTACTGGCTCAACGAAGACTGCAGCGTCAACTACATGCTGGCAACACAGCGTCCCGCGCAATGAGTTTGAGCCTTGAACACATAGATGCCGTCTTGTTTGATCTGGATGGCACCTTGCTGGACAGTGCGCCAGATTTGGGATTCGCAGCCAACCAGCTGCGCATTGCACGCGGATTGGCTGCGCTGCCGCAATCGCACTATCGGCCTTTTGTGGGTACAGGTGCGCGCGGCATGTTGCGGATTGCTTTGGATGTCGCACCGGATGCGCCTGACTTTGACGCTTTGAAAGAAGAGTTCTTTGTGGCTTATGAGCAATGCATGGGCCAGCAATCGCAGCTCTTTGAGGGAATCCCGGAGCTTTTGCAAACCCTGCAGGCGCAGAGCATGGCTTGGGGCGTGGTCACCAATAAAGCTGAGCGATTTGCCTTGCCCATCGTGCAAAAAACCGCAGCGCTGGCTGCGGCGGGTGCAGTGGTTTGTGGCGACACAACGGCTCATTCCAAACCCCACCCCGCACCGTTGTGGGAGGCCGCCAAACGCATGGGCGTGGCACCAGAGCGCTGCATCTACGTGGGCGATGATGAGCGAGATATGCAGGCAGCCCATGCCGCAGGCATGCAGTCTGTTGCTGCTGCGTATGGCTACTTGGGTGGTGTGGCTTCGGTGCAAGCATGGAACCCGCATGCCATCATCAATTCACCCGTTGAACTCACGAAGCTGCTGGGTTTGAATTAGAATGTGAACCTATGGGGCTGTCCTGGTTTCGACGTGGGTTCGGGATCAGTGTGGTGCATGTCGAGCTTGAGTTACGCTCGTAAATCTCGATTCAAAAAAACTAACTGCAAACGACGAACGTTTCGCACTCGCCGCTTAAATCCGGTGAGCCTTGCAACAGCACGCTGATGGGCTGGGCAAGGGGGTAGCAATACCTCCAGGCTGCAAGGGAATTTTCATCAGCTGGCTTTGTACCGGGCACCTTGGTACCGAGCGAGATCTAAGGGGGCTGGGTTTGTTTACAGCGTGTGTCTGCGCGGTTTGCAAGCTGAGATTTAAATCAGAGCACTAAACATGTAGATCTGCCTGACGAAGGCTTGCGGACGCGGGTTCAATTCCCGCCAGCTCCACCACCCACCCATCCAAAGGGGTTCAATGAAGTTCATTGGACCCCTTTTTCTTTTGACAAATCAACAGCTTACTGTCTAATGCCGTCTAATGGCATCTAACCGCTGCCAAGAGCACACCGGGGAACGAGCCGGGGAACAAACGGGGTAAAGTACGGATTTCTGGGATTTGTTCCCCGTTTTCTGCCATTTCTCCTCTGTAGAGCTCACCGATGTTGACTGAAAAAGAATGCAAGAACGCCACTTGCCCCCCCGACAAAAAACGAGCCCGTTTTACTGATTCGGCAGGTCTGTACCTCGAAGTTAGTCCCAAAGGATCGAAGCGCTGGTTTTTAAAAACCTACGGCAACCGAGGTGAGAGTCGTTTAGCACTGGGCTCATACCCTTCAGTGAGCTTGTCGGCCGCTCGATTAGCACGAGATCGTGTGAAAGTAGCGAAGGCTGAAGGCGTTGATCCAATTGAAGCTCGACGACTGGAAAAGAAAAAAAATGAGACCGTTGAGTCCGCGTCTACGTTCAAGGCAATTGCTAATGAATGGTTTGGCAAGCAGCAAAAAACTTGGAGTCCTACCCATGCATCGCGCTGCTATCGCCAGTTTGAGCGGGATCTGTTCCCTCTTATCGGAAGCTTAGGGTTAGAAGAAATCAAACCACCAAAGTTGCTAGAAGTAATACGTCTTATTGAGAAGCGAGGTGCTTTTGAAACAGCCAGCCGAGCTTTGATGCTATGTGGGCAAGTGTGGCGCTATGCGGTTTCCTCAGGAATTATTGAACGAGATATCACTGTTGACTTAAAAGGTGCTTTAACACCCTATAGAGGAAAGCACTTTGCTGCAATAGTGGACCCTAAGGATTTTGCAAAACTTCTTATAGCAATAGACAACTATCACGGTGGTGTTGTTGTCAAATCTGCCTTAAAGCTAGCACCTTTGCTCTTTCAAAGACCTGGTGAACTTCGTGGCGCCAAATGGGAAGAGATTAATTTTGATGAGTCAATGTGGACAATTCCTGCACAACGCATGAAGCGTGGAGTCCATGGCAAAGAGTATGGTGATCCACATTTCGTTCCACTATCAAAACAAGCTTTAGAAATATTTAAAAATCTTCGTCTCTATACGGGGGCAAGTGCTTTTTGCTTTCCATCACCAAAAAGCAAAGATAGATGTATTTCTGAAAACAGCGTAAGAACTGCACTTTTAGCGCTTGGCTATAACTCGGATCAGCATACTTGGCATGGATTTCGTGCCTCAGCAAGAACTATGCTTGATGAGCAACTTGAAATAGATATTTTAGTGATTGAAGCACAACTTGCGCATGCTGTTAAAGATGCTAATGGCAGGGCTTATAACAGAACAAAATACTTGAAGCAAAGAACTGCAATGATGCAAACATGGGCTGATTACATTGACTCCTTAAAGAATGGTGGATGAGCTTTGAAAAATAATAATTTGTATCAAAAAATCAATAAACATCTTTCGGTTTATCAAGGACGATTGTTTGATCTTGAGGTCAAGAATTATGGAGATAGACTTAAATTTCTATTTAATTCTTACACTTCATTTGCCTCTAGAAAAATAATCGGAGATGATAATTTGTCAAATTTTGAAAAGGATGTTTATGAAATAGAAAAAATAGAGATTTTTATACTTTTCATTAACTGCTTTTCAAAGGCAATATATAAGGCAGGAGAGAAATTAAAATTAAGAGTGTTTCTGGATGAGAGGAGCTTGATTGATGAGATGCTTAAAACATTCAATGAAGATTTGGCCTGCATAGATGTTGACGATCTTTGTAAAAAATTTTCTTTTGTGAAATTTCATCCATGTATTAAGTTCCTGAATTTTTTCAATTCCAACTTTGAAGATTTATTAAATTTTATTTCTAACTCCAATCTTAAAAAAGAAGAGAAAAATTTTCAAAAGGGACTCATTTTAGCTAATGAGTCAATTCACCAATCTTTAATTGAAGATTTGGCTGTTCATGAAAGGGTTTTATTAGTTCCTCTGGATGTACTCGCAAATTCTGAGGAATTTGAGCTATCTTCCTTTAGGGAAGGTGTGCAGATTTTTGTAAAAAGAATAAAGTTTGATAGAAAATTCAAAGGAGATTTAACCTCTTCTTTTATTAAAATTTATAACAGAAGTTTATTTGTTGCAGGCACTTTGGTTCCTGTTGCTAGATTGGGTTTGGCTTTTTCATTAAAAAATACTAGTCCAAAAGATCTTTGTTTAGAGTTAAACAATTTTTGCCTGAGCTATGAAACCACAACCCTGTCATTTGAGCCAAGAACTAAAAAGACTTCAAATTCTTCTTTTTATTTTGGGTCATGTGTCATATCACCTTTAAATTTTTATTTATTAAAGGGCTGGTCTGAAGTTTTTCTTCTTGATAGAAATTTACACTCTTGTACTGACAAAAAATTTTTTAGCTTTCTTTGAAAAAATAGAATCAAATAACTTCTCTTTTTCTGAAAAGTTAAGTAGTTTTTATGCGGATTTCATCTGATTGTTCCTGCTTGTTGTGTATCAGTAGTAGAGGTTTTTTGCACATTCTTGGAGGCTGCTGATTGGATATTAAGCCCATCCAATCGATATTTAGGATTTTTTTAACTTCGTGACAGATGTTTTGTCACAAGCAACTCATTTCGAGTTTTTTGGATGACTCACCATTGAAAGTGGTTAGAACAATCTAAGAAAATGAAGAACAAACCCTATGTCCTTTTAAGAATTGAAGATCTGTGTGAGAAGCTTAAATTGTCAAAGGCATCTATCTACAATTTGAGGAACAAAAATTCAAAGTACTTTGATCCTAGCTTCCCAGAGAAAATTAAGCTAACTGCTAACTCTGTGGTGTGGATTGAAGAGCAAATAGACGCTTGGATAGATTCAAAAATTTGTCTTGAAGGAAATCAACCGAAGGACTTAACTTGTAATTGAATTTCAAATGCTTTAAATTCTTTTAATAGTTATTAAACCTTTTGCCACCAAGGAATTTTAAATGATTAATTGGTTTGTGTAATTGGGATAATTATCATATATCGAATTTAAGAGAAGGCTATCGAAGCCAAACAAGAGTCATGCCTACTGCAATTTATGAGGATATAGATTCTTGTTGTGCTTTGATTGATTAATGATTTAAAGGGGATCAATTCTCTCCATCTTAGCTTGACCCTAAGATGGTCAAGCTTCAAGGTTAACTATGAAGTTCGAGATTGATGCATGCTCTCCTGTGATTGGAGATCTTTTATACGAGTTAGAAGTGGCTTCTTGGCTAAAATTATCTGATCAAGTGGCTAGAAGAATTTATTCATCTTTAAAATCAAGCCCTGATGTAAAGATTAGATTGTCTAACAAGCTAAGGGTATTGCTTAAAGCCTTAAATAGAGAGCTTCCGATTGATGTTGATGATTTTTATAAAGAAGCAATTCATAGAGTTTATACATCCTCTTTTGTTTTTGAAGCTCTTGTGAAGTGCAGGCCTAAAATCAATACATCGATTGATTTTGAAAAATTATTATTTGATTGCTTGTGCATTGGAGTTGGGTCTAAAGGTTTTCACAATGCATACCAGCAAGAATATAAGATCCATAAACGTAAAGCAGAGTCACTGTATAACTATATTTACGATTTAAAAGTGGCTCATAGTAAGATCATGATTGTAAGGCTTGATCTTTACTACCATCAAGAGCTTATAAATTCAATAAGCTCTCAGCAAAATGTTGTAGATGATTGGAATGAGTTGCTTGCTTTTGCACGAAAAAGTTTTAAAGAGAGTTTCCTGGGCTATGCAATGAAGGTTGAATTTGGTAATGATAGAGGAGTTCATGTTCACTCTATCTTTATCTTCAATGCTTCAAGCCTTATGAATGATGTTAATGTGGCAAGGAGACTTGGACATCACTGGGTCAAAGATGTTGTTCCAGGTATTGGCAGGTATTTCAATTGCAATGAAAAAAAGCATTGTGAAAGGTATGAATGGAAATCTGTTGGTAATTTTATAAAGATCGATGAAGAATTTCAGAATGGATTAAAAGCTATGTCTGACTACGTAACCAAGCCCGACCCACTTCCTCGTGTAGTGGTTCATGGATTAAAAAAACAGTTTCGTAAAGGCGAAATTAATGATAGAAAAAAAGAGCGTGTGAGGCGTCGTAAGGAGGTTCTCAGCGCAATGAGTGATGGGAATGGCTCTGCCCCTGTGTTTTGACAAATGACGCATGGTGATAAGGTCATAGCTTTTTTATAAGGAGGTTTCATAGCCTTTAGAGGCGCTAATACCACCTATTCACGAAACGTGCAGCAAATGATTGCTGCCGCCAATTTGAGTGGAGTTGAACGGCGGCTAGCAGCCTGAAGCCGATATAAGCATGGAGCATGCGGAATTCCACCTCTGGCCTTGCGCTACGTGGGACAAGGCTATTCACGCGCGTGCGATCGGTATCTCCCTCTGTTGGGTTGTGTAGCGTGGGGTGCGCCGCTCCTGCCGCATCCGCCAGCCAGCTTCATCCTCTTGGGTGTGTCCTGTACTGGCAACGTGCACAGTGGATTTGCCATAGCGCGCATTGATGCGATCCACGACCTCCATGAGTTGGCTGTGATCGCGTTTCGTGCAGGGTGCCTCAAACAGAAGATCGCTTTGCAGCTGTGTAGTTGCAGCGCACAGGTCCAGCAGCATGACGCCAGCCTTTGCCAGCAAAAAACCCGGCTCATAGATACGGCGTAGACCTGCAACAGCTGTGTTCACCAGCACGGTGGTGTCCGAGGTGGGTGGGTGCAGTTGGATGGTGGCTGATTTATTGAATCTTGGACCAGGCCTAAACGGCGAGGTGTGGACAAAAATCTGCACAGCGCCAGCACGCTGATTGCCGTGGCGTAGTTTTTCTGCGGCGCGCGAAGCAAACTCGCTCACAGCTTCAATCAGAGGAGGCAAGGTGGTGATGGGGTGACCAAAGCTACGCGTGCAGGCGATCTGTTGCTTGGGAGCAGGGGCTTGCTCCAGACTGATGCAGCTGATGCCTTGAAGCTCGCGCACGGTGCGCTCTAGCAGCACACTCCCCTCATCACGGGCTTGGGCGGTGGGCATCTTGGCGACATCCAAGGCAGTGAGGATGCCTTGCTCTGCCAGCTTGGCTGCAATCCTGCGGCCGATGCCCCACACATCACCCGCTGGCGTGCGGCGCAGCAGATCGATGCGCATCTCTCGTGTCAGCTCTGTCCAGTTGCAGACTCTAGCCAGCTCTTTCGGGTAGCTGCCCGGCTTGCGCTCTGCGTCTTTGGCCACGTGATTGCACAGCTTGGCCAGCGTCTTGGTGGGGGCAAGGCCTATGCACGTTGGGATGCCAATCCACCGGTCAATGCGTGCACGAATGGCCCACGCCCTGCGTGTCAGGTCGGGGATGCCATCCAGATCCCCAATAAAGCTCTCATCAATTGAATAGATCTCTTGCAAGGGGCCAAGCCCTGCAGCCAGGCTCATCATGCGGTCGCTCATGTCCCCGTAAAGCTCAAAGTTAGCCGACAGGCAAACCAGATTGCTTACTCGCTCCAGATCCCGAAACTGGTAGTACGGCTGGCCCATCTTGATGCCCATGGCCTTGGCTTCGTCACTGCGCGCAATGGCGCAGCCATCGTTGTTGCTCAAGACCACAACAGGCAGGCCTTGCAGCGATGGCCTAAACACGCGCTCACACGAGACATAGAAGTTATTGCCGTCGACGAGGGCGAACATGGCGGCACCTACAGCGGCACGATGCGTGCCGTGCCTGTCAGAATCGGGCGGCACAAAATTTTGTAGCCGTCGGCATCGAACCCGGCAGCTACCTTGCCCAGCTTGCGCGCTTGCTGGCGTGTATCTACGCTGCCCAGGTAGCACCAGTTGTGCACGACGTGGATCTGCTGCATGTCATCGCAGGTTTCTTGCAGACCAATCGCTCCAGGGTAGGGCCAGGTGGCTACGCGCAAAGTCTCTAAAGCGCTGAGCAGTCGCTGCTGATGATCGACAGGGTTTTCGCGGCCACAGCAAACGCCATTGCACTGGTTGAGCATGGCTCTGAAGCAGGCGCGGCCTTTGGTGAGCTTTTCAAGTCCCAGAGCGCTATAGCAGAGCTTGTGCATATCGGCCAGTTCACGCAGACCTTGCAAAGCACTGGTGCGGCTGCCATACAAGCCGTACAGATCGGGTTCCATCGCAAAGTCCATGTCGCGGGAGTACACAACTTCTGGCACACCTTCACGCAGGCGCAGTGCACAAAGTTGGCGATTGCGGCGCAGCTTTTGGTTATACAGCGGTTGCTGCTGCTTGATGAGTTGGGCTTCCAGCAGCAGTGCACCAATCTCTCCAGCCGTGCGGATGTGGCTGATACGCGCCGCTTGGCGCAGCATGCGTGCTTCGTCTGGATTGCGCATGTGCGAGAGCAGCCGAGCACGCAGATTGACGCTCTTGCCAATGTACAGGGGGAGCGTGCCTTCGGCAGCATGAAAAATATACACCCCCGGCTTGGCGGGCATGTCCCGCAAAGAGTCACGCAGGTGCTCTGGGTATTCATAGACCCGGGCTTCATCAAACTCCGGGCGTCTGCGTGCGGGAATGTGCATGACTACCTGCTAAAGCGCTTGATGCACGAAGTCACGACGCCCCAGATTTGCAGGGTTTCGCATTCTTTGGGGATGATGTCGGGGTACGTGGGGTTTCCTGCTTTGAGGCGCACGATGCCACCGACCGAATACAGCGACTTCACCGTGAACTCGCCCTCGATCACCGCGACAACGATGTGGCCGTGCCGTGCCTGGATGGAGCGATCTACAACAATCATGTCGCCGTCCCCAATCCCGTGCTCCACCATGGAGGTTCCAGCCACGCGTAAAACAAATGTTGCCTGCGGATGCTCCACCAGCATGGCAGACAGATCGAGGCGCTTGCCTGTGAAGTCTTCAGCAGGGGACGGGAATCCAGCGCGCACTGAGCAGTCTGCCAGTGGCAGACACATTGGCGACGCGATTGCCGGCACAGGCTGGCCGGCTTGTGGAGTGGTACTGTACATGCATACAGTTTACAGCAAGGCAAGCATCCGGCTTGTAACGGCGCTCTGGGCTACGACGAGGTGGCTCTTGATCTATTGCGCACGTCTCGTGGATTGGCGTCTGCTGTGCAGCGACTGCTGCCAATTGCAGATGAGGCTTTGGCGGCAGCTATAGGTCCAAAAGCTGTCACACATTCATGCGCAGAATTTTGACGGTCCTGATAAACCGCGTCACCAAAAGAACCGCAGCCACGGCCATGGTGCCCGCAGCGTTCGCACGACCACTCTGCTCGGCGCAAAAAATTTGTGCAGTCGCTCACAAGGGGAAGAGCACCCACCCCTACGGCTATCGAGTGGATCAGCGTCCTTCCATCGCAAGCTGCGGTGCTTGGTCATCAGCATCGGCCGAATCCCGGGGCGCATGACGCGTGCTGACGTCGGCTAGATGCTTTTGTATTGCAGGAACACTGGACGTTGTCTGAGGAAAACCTGTCCATGGCTTGATCCTTTGCGTCGACACGGAGCACACCGCAGTATGCCCTCGAAGGATTGCCCAATAGTGTTATGGCAGCCAACAACAAGATAGTTTTGCCAGTTTCCGAAGTGCTGCAAAAGGAATTGGAGAGCACTCGTCAGGTGATTAGACCTCGCGGAACTTTCATTCCTGATGCCATGCGCTTGCCAGATACCACATACCCAACCTCTAGGAGGGCAAGTTAGTACTTGGAGAGATGGCCTTGCTGTGCCTGGCTAAAGGTGCTCATTGCGCTAAAACCTTATAAAGTGTTACAAAAATCACTGCCTTGCTTACTCCAAGTAAAGCATTCGAAAATTGTCACAAGGACGGTCTATGGCCGCAAAGGATGAGCAAATGATTGGTCGTGGGTCTGAATGGCGTCGCTGGGAACCGCACATCCATGCGCCAGGAACCGTTCTAAATAATCAGTTTGGCAGCGACTCCCCTTGGGATGCCTATCTCAAAAAGCTTGAGACAGTCACGCCGAAAATTGAGGCGTTGGCGGTGACTGACTATTACCTTACTGACACGTACGAAGAGATGCTAAGGCAAAAGGCGGCTGGCCGTTTGAAAGATGTACAACTCATTTTTCCCAACGTCGAATTGCGTTTAGATGTCGCTGCAAAGTCTGGCTTTGTCAACGTGCATCTCCTAGTCAGCCCTGAAGATCCGAACCACGTCGCAGAATTGCACCGCATCCTTCAGCGACTTCAGTTCCAGGCGCATGGCGATACCTTCAACTGCACCCGCCTGGATCTGATGTCCCTCGGCAGAAAAGCCGACACTAGCATCCTCGATGACCGCGCTGCGCTTTCGCACGGCGCCACGCAGTTCAAGGTGAATTTTGACCAACTCCGCCGGGTTATGCGAGAGAGCGATTGGGCGAAGAGCAACATCCTCATCGCGGTTGCAGGTGCGACGGGCGACGGAACTTCGGGGTTACGCCAAGCCGCAGACGCAACCATGCGTCAGGAGATCGAAAAATTCGCCCACATCATCTTCTCAAGTAGCACAGCACAGCGCGAATTCTGGTCTGCTCGCAAGGGTGTGACGCTCGACCAACTCAAGGAGCGGTATGGCGGCTGCAAGCCCTGTCTCCACGGCAGCGATGCCCACGACCAGAAAACTGTAGGCGAGCCGGTTGAAGAGCGTTATACGTGGATCAAGGGCGGTCTAGAGTTCGACGCCCTGCGCCAGGCTTGTATAGACCCCGAAGGTCGTGCTTATGTCGGAAGCGAATCGCCGTCCACGGCCATGCCTTCCCAAGTAATCTCGAATATAGCTATCGGAGATGCCAGTTGGGCATCAACTCCGGACATCCCACTTAATCCTGGGCTTGTCGCGATCATCGGCGCGCGCGGCTCAGGCAAGACCGCACTTGCTGACATGATTGCCGCTGGCTGTGACGCAATCACTCCAGCCGCTTGGAATGCGAGCGCAAACATCAGCCCGTCATTTCTCGTCCGTGCCCGCCAGTTGCTTGGCCAAGCGACTGCAACGCTGACATGGGGTGGAGGTGCTTCAGTCACACGCTTCCTCGATGGGCGAGATGCAAACGGTCATCTAGCCTTTCCCCGAGCGCGCTACTTGTCTCAGCAATTTGTAGAGGAGCTTTGCTCCTCTGCTGGCGTCTCCGATGGACTCATCGCGGAGATAGAACGTGTGATCTTTGATGCCCATCCACAAGATGATCTTGACGGCGCTATCGACTTTGCCGAATTGAGGGATTACCGCACCGCCCGTTTTCAGCAGGCCCGAGAGCGGGAGGCTGAGGCAATCGCTGATTTATCCGAGCGCATTGCCACGGAGATTGAAAAGGAAGCTGCTGCCACAGGCCTAGCGCTGCAAGTCACGCAAAAGACAGGCCAGATCAAAAGCTACAACGAAGATCTCGCCAAGCTTGTCGTGAAGGGAACTGAGGCTCAGGCCAATCGCCACACCCAGCTCGGACAGGCCGTGCAGACGCTGCGCGGAACGATCCAAGCCTACGGCAATCAGCGCCGGACATTCGTTGCGCTGCAGGATGAGGTGGTAAGCACTCGCAATACCAAGGCCCCCGAGCTGCTGCGCCAAGCCAAGGAGCGACACGTTCACAGTGGTCTCAATCAGCAGCAATGGGATGAGTTCCTGCTGATCTATAAAGGCGATGTCGATACGAGTTTGACCAAGTATGTCACATGGTCCGATCAGCAAATCGCAGCACTGACAGGTCCGGCCATTTCGGCCAGCGACCCAAACACGCCGCTCTTCGCAGACACTGCTGACCTTTCTAAATTAACCCTCAATACGCTGTTGGCTGAAATGGCCCGACTGGAGGTACTGGTAAGCGCCGACAATGTCATTCGCGGTCAGTACTCCACCCTGTCAAAGCGCATCGCCCAAGAGAACGCCGCGCTCATTAGCCTTCAAACACGACTAACCGACGCTCAAGGCGCTGGCGCGCGTCGTAAGGAACTCCAGAGCGAGCGAGAAGCGGCTTATGGCCGAGTATTTCAGGCGATCATCAACGAACAGAATTCGCTCGCCGATCTTTATGGACCCCTGATGGCACGCTTAAATGCATCCACCGGCACCCTTCGCAAGCTCGGTTTCTCGGTTCGCCGCGTCGTTGACGTTGCCGCCTGGGGAGCTGTAGCTGAAGAAGACCTTCTAGACCGACGGAAGGCAGGGCCATTCCAAGGCCGCGGCGCGTTAATCGCACTGGCGGACAAAACCCTGCGATCAGCTTGGGAAACAGGTTCGGCTGCCGACGTGCAGGCAGCGATGACGAATTTCATTTCGCAATACATGCGCGACCTTCTGAGCCAGGCTCCCTTTGGCCAGAATCAACAAGCAGAGTTTCGTGGCTGGTTGAAGCAGTTCGCTCACTGGCTTTTCGCCACCGATCACATCTCGGTGCGATACGAAATAGTCTATGACGGAATGGATATCCGAAAGCTGTCGCCTGGAACGCGGGGTATCGTACTTCTTCTTCTCTACTTGGCACTGGACGATGCTGACGATCGGCCACTTATCATCGATCAGCCAGAGGAGAACTTGGACCCCAAATCTGTGTTTGAGGAGTTGGTCGCCCTGTTTATCGCGGCTAAGGCCAAACGCCAGGTAATCATGGTCACGCACAATGCCAATCTCGTCATCAACACCGATGCGGACCAGATCATTGTCGCCGACGCTGGCCCTCATCCTGCTGGTGGGTTGCCCCCACTTAAATACACATCTGGCGGCCTTGAGAACACTGCTATTCGCAAGGCGGTTTGCGACATTCTGGAGGGCGGCGAAGAGGCCTTCCGCGAACGCGCACGTCGATTGAGGGTTAGGCTGGATCGCTAACTGCAGCAGCATTTAACGCTCGATGCGTAGATTGATTGCCCGATGTTTGGGAACGAACATCGGTTTTTATCACCTGGATGCATTGCGTCGGCATGGACGCAAATTGCACTTGGGTGCGATCCCATTGACCAACGGAAGGATGCAATAGCTACGATGGCGGCCTCCGCTCC
Source organism: Comamonas sp. 14P8.1.4 (assembly GCF_057799285.1). NCBI lineage: Bacteria > Pseudomonadati > Pseudomonadota > Betaproteobacteria > Burkholderiales > Comamonadaceae > Comamonas > Comamonas sp. 14P8.1.4. The sequence goes on along the minus strand of NZ_JBYOKN010000013.1, from coordinate 27,145 downwards.
TATAGACACTACTGGCCTGCTCACCATATTGGGAGTCATCGCCGCTGTGTGGGCGCTCATCTCTCCCACTAACCGGCTCCGGCTTCGCTTCTGCACTACATGGGTGGATTGGGTCGTGGGTGGATCGGTGTTTTTTCTTGTCCACTACCTGATGTACGCCCCGATCCTGGAGCAACTTGGGCTGTACTACAGCTTGGGACCTTGGAAATGGGGGCTCGACAGTTCGAGTGCGGTATATCTGCTGCTGCTCTCGGTGGCACTGTACTTCTTTTGGCGAACACGCTTTCCGACGCTGGCCCGGGGGCGAGTGCACGTCTTTCGTGAATTGATCGAAAACTTACACCTCACCAAGCGCTATGACGAACTTGTATTGCTGGTCGAGCCCCAACTGCCGACTCTTATCTCTCTAACCCGCCAACACTCTCGCATGGTGCGCTGGATCGAAAACGGGGGTAATTCCAAGGATGAACTGGCGGCACTTTTGCGCGGGGAGCCCCACAAACCTCCTTCAGCCTGGCGCAAGCAGTGGCGCCGTTCTCTGCACACATTGAAATCCAGATGTGCAGAGCGAGACCAGGCCAGCTTACAAGCCCGGGAGATCCTGTTGAATCTGGTCACTTCGCCTGAGTTAACCGTTCACCTGGCGCAGGCACACCCACATTTCTGTCTCAAGCTGCTGGAAGCGGACGAAGCGATACGTTCTGACTTCATTGCGAATTACATCGACGCGCTGCTGGACGCCACGGGAAGCCGCCTCTACGTTGAGCTGAAGAACAATCAGAACCTCAATGGCGGAAGCCGTCTTTACCTGCCGGAAAGCAATCGGCTGCTTCGCTTCTTCTTTGCAGATGCAGCGACGGCGGTGAAAAACGGCCTGGAGGCTGCCATAGGCGAGTCCGTATGCCTCCGATTGGATGAAGACAAGCATTTGGCCAGCAAACTCAACGAACCGCAGGGCTCCTACCAGGAGGTGGGGCGATTTCGCTGTCCGATCAATTCAGGCATCACACTCTTTGAAATCATGGTGCATGAAGGCATCCACCAAGGGTTGCAAGACCACATGTGGCTGCACTACTTCGGGCACTTCGCCGAGAAGATCCTCAAGCAGATGCCTGGCGTCCCCGACGAAGAGGTCTATCAGGAGTGGCCAACGCCATTTCACTACCTTCTCGGCCGCCTGGTTGGCGTCGCTACGGATTGGGCTGAGCAATGCGCGCGCATGGATGATTCCGAAGTCCCGCCGGCAACCCGTTGTGCCGTTAATTTCGATCGCCACTACATCTCTAAGCAAGCCACCAAGGTAATTGGGACGATGCTGCAAGGCATCATTCCGAGTGAGAAGCTGTCTGCGTCATTCAAGACGCATCTGCTGGAAATCGCCATTCGCAGCTATGTAAAACTCCAGAGCGATCCGAGGGTGGCCGATGTAGCAGCGTCATTCGAGAAGGCCGTGATCGTCGGATTGGATTTTTCTACAAAGGACTCTTACCGGCAGGAGCTTAGGAATGTGTTCGGAAGACTGGACCCCCGCTTGAGAGGCGACGCAACTGTCTTTGAAATTGCGCTGGACGCCTCACTTCGTTGATCATCCGATTGGCTAGCGCTCTATCGACATGAGCCATTGTGAGACATTGAGAATTCGCTCTTGGCCGCACGGTGAGCTCGGCCGCGTGCATCGAAGCCAAGGCGCCGCCCCCATCAAAAGCAAGCTTCGTAGAGTGGGCGGCGCACCCTGTATGGCCTCAACTCCATCGGAGGCCATTATGGGAAGAAATCCCGGATATCCGCGAGCACCGAATCCCTGCTTGCCAGTATCAGAGAACCAAAAGCTTCATCGATGCCGGCGTAATTCATCATAGGCATCTGAACATTGTTCATCAGCTTCGGATTGCACAGCTTGGCATCTTTATCAAACGACGCATGGTTTCGGCAAACCAAAGGCCTATCTGCATAAATGGAACATGCAGCATCTGCGTCTAGAAACGGGCAAGGAATACCCGCAAAGGCGTCCACTTCATGGTGGACGCTCTTATGCAGCTTTTTGATTTCGCGCCGACTTGCGGCACCTATTCTGGTCGCTTCTTCGGTCGAGATCGTGATGTTCATATGGCAGCAATCTGAACATCCTTTTTTGCACGCAACAAATGGATCCCGATGTTCCATGAACGCATCTGCAAGGCGATAAATCCGCTGCAGTTTGCTTCGAGGTGAAGCATTCATGGTTCGAATGGCGGCTGGAATGGCATCTTCCTCATCGCGTAGCGCTTTTGGCAATGCCTCGAAAAACGCCATTTGACGCTCTGTAGCTCTGGCATTTCTTTCTTTGGTCTCATCGTCCATACGTCCTCCTCAATCTTTAAAAGGATCGTAGCAAGCGAATGCGCACAATCAACGATTGCCTTGTGTCCCGCTACGATGATGTGGCGCTTCAGCACTATGTGTCTGAAGAGCAGCATGCAGGCATGTCTATATGGCGGGGATTGATAATTGCAACTGTTCGATGAAATCCGAATTGTCGCTCGCGCCTAGATTGGGAAACGGCGCTGTAGTAGTTGCGTCGGTAGTTTGCGCTGTTGGTCATCTAGTACCCGGTTTTGAGCACTGCTGACACTCGGGCGTTGACCGCGAATGACTCAGATCAGCCTAATGCAGCCATCTGGGAATACCACACTGCATGCGAGATCGACGCGACTGCCTAGTTGCTATCGTGGCAGTGTCGTTGTTTTATGCTTCTGCATAGGCTTCAGCAGTGATGTCACCAAGCTGCTCTTGAGATGGTTCTTTTCCAAATTTTTTCTCCAGGTTTTTTAGCAGCTTGATCTTGCTCGACACATCTTTGGTGTCAACAAGCCACTGGTCGATAGGCTTACCTTGCTCGTATTGGTCCAAGCCGCCTTCTTCCTTAAAAAAGCTTGGAGGCCCAGCTCGCCAAACACCTGTTTCGTCAGGATTTCTGATGCTCTTGATGTAGCCTTTGACTTCCCGTTTCTTGCCGCTCATCTTGGGCTCGGTGGCCTCTACAGCCTTTGCCGTATGGGTGACACCAAGGGCTTTGGCGGCTGTCCGAATTTCGCTTTCGGAGTACAGATCAGTAATCGGTGGCACGCTTAAGCCGGCTTTAGTTAGCTCAGCAAACGAGATATCTTGTTCTTTGATGTCTTTGATCAATTGCGCAATGCACTGCTCTCGTTTGACACGCGCTGAAATCTTTTTTTGGCGCAACTCCTGGAACTCAGCTTCTTGAGCTGCATCGGTCTTGCCATCGATATAGAGCGCTGTTAGTTGCTGATACCGTTGCTCGTCAGTTTTGCTGAAAATCTTGCTGCTTACTTGCGATACTGGCAGTTCCATAGCTTCCTTCTGGGATCTCGTACGTACAGGGTGCGTTTGCTTACTTGTCGGCCCCTCTGATGTTACAGGTGCGTGGGAGCTCAAAATTCAAATTTCATTCAGTTAAGCTCGCTGGACGTGCACCGTTGATGTCAGGGCATTCTGAGATATGGATTTGTTAAAAACCATCGAGCGAATGGAGCGCGATGTTGGGCTTGTTTTCACACGATCAAATGTGCAGTGGGATCTACCCGTAGCAGGAGAGCTACGGCGTCCACAGCGAGGAACGCTCTCACTGACAAAGGACTGGCATAGCTCCTATCCTTGGCAGGTCCTTCGAATAGCGGTGCACACTTATCTCTCGATAGCAGCCAATGTTTCAGGCCGTCACTTCAGCTGGAGTGATTCGAAGGATAGGCTGGAATACAGCACTCTTGGGGAACGTCTTTTACTTTGCCTTGACCTGTACCGCTATGAGCAGGAGATGTTGCTTCGAGACATCCAGGACTCATTACGTTCAGCCGCTTTCGTTGAGAGTGCACACTTCCTATTGTTTCAGGAGCTGCTTGTTAAACAGGCTGACGTCATAAAGGGAGTAAAAAAATACCTGTATTTGGAGCGCCATCGCTTCACTCGGGATGATGCGACTGCTTTGCAGGAGTGCCTAGAAGAGGCTGTAAGGGGGCTTCGAGGAGCATCAGCACGAAAACATAACAAAGCTCTGTACGACGAGGCTTACCATGCAGCGGAGTCTATTGGGGACTATCTGAAAGGTTTGAGGTTTGGTCATCCTCATCTTGATGCTTTTGCATTTGAAATTTGCTTAGACACGCCAGAAGGAAATGAGCTTGCAGCCAGCCAGCTAGTCAAGCGTGCTACCTATCAATTGTCCGGCGAATTTCCAGATAATTTTTTGGAAGCTTTGAAGCAAGCTTCAGCATTCGTGGCGTACCTTAAAAAATTTGGTTTTGCTGAAATCAAGGGCCATCTGATCAAACTATCAGCCACAGCATGGGGTGAGCCGCGCTGTACGCTGATCTTGTTGGGGCCTGAAGTGAAGCAATTGTTGGCCAATGGCACAACTCAGGCCTCCCAACTTTCGCTGATATGGGCAGACTTCATGCTGGGTCCTCTTGGGGCACTGGAGGGGCGCTTAGGCCGCACCGTGCAAGCTCCAGGTATCCGGCTTTTGCCAAACGGTGAATGGTCACTATCGCAAAAGAATGCCAGCGCGTGGAAAGCATTACAAGGCTTTGTAGATCAAGTCTTTATTAAGGAATTGTCTTTCATGCGCTTGCGATTGCCTCCAAGAAGAAGAGCTTGGTCTAAAGGTGGGGCACGCTGATTGCTGGCGTCGCCACTTGCGTCCTGGAAGGCATCTTCAAGCTGCCATACTTCAGTTTCATGAGCCATCCCATTTTGCCGAAGTAATTTACCGAGCTGTCCATGCCAGCCCCACGTCCCATTGATTTTTGCGCTGTAGTCGCTGCACTGAAGGACATGGTCCCCAGTCTGTCTGGTGTCTATGCCTTTGGCAGTCAGGTGAGTGGTGATGCAGGCCCTGAGAGTGATTTGGATGTTGCGTTGATGGCTGACGAGAGTCTTGGTGCTGAGGTGCTTTGGGACCTCGCTAGTCGTTTAGCAGGGGTTGTTGGCTGTCCTGTGGACTTACTTAATCTACGCTCTGCCTCGACGGTGATGCAGTACCGGGTTGTGACAACAGGCCAACGACTGTGGGCTAGAGATGAGCAGGCTGCACTCTATGAAGCCTTCATCCTTAGCCAAAAGACCGCATTGGACGAGGCGCGCGCTGGCTTGCTGCAAGACATTCAAAAAACAGGAACCGTTTATGGTTGATGACGTACTCATGAACAAAGCAGCAACGATTGAGCGTTGCGTCCTGCGGGCTAAAGAGGAGTACGAAAAATCTCCAGCTACATTTGCAGCCGACCATACTTGTCAAGATGCGGCGATCTTGAGCGTCGTGCGGGCTTGTGAAGCAGCCCTGGACATGGGGCAGCATTTGATCCGGCGCGAGCGCCTAGGTATTCCTCAAAGTTCGAGGGATGTGTTCACTCTGCTGGCTCAGGCTCGTTGGATTGAAGCGGCACTTGCTGAGCGGTTGCAGAAGATGGTTGGCTTTAGAAACATTGCCATGCATGACTACCAAGCGCTACAGCTACCCATCGTAGAAGCTGTGATCACTAGGCATCTGGATGACTTCACGACGTACAGCAAAGCACTTTTGCTGAAAGATGCAAGTTGAAATTTCGAAACGTGGGCCCTGTGTCTTGCTTGGACCTAGCTAAAAGATACTTGAAAACCGCTGAGTAAGCGGTTTTTTGCTGGCAATGTGCATAAAGCAAGTATCGATAACGAACAAAGAAAAAAATATCCACACCCGCTGACCTCATCAGAAAGAAGCTGAACTATTGCACGATGCGTGTAGCAGCCGACCGGCGCGATATGAACCTAGGCTGAGCCAGGTGATCTGTGCGGGTGTGTCAGTCTGGCCAGCAATGGGGAAACAACCCTAGAATCTTCTGTTTTCAGGAGAAGTAAATGGGTTTAGGTAGCACAGTTGCCGTTGAGCAGGAGCAAGAGCTTTTTTTGCAGCAGATGCAAGAAGTGAATGCCTTACGGGCCGCCATGTTGATGCACTTCAAGGGAATGGCAGAGACTGAGGCTATCAGCCTTGCTTTGAAGGAGATCGCTGTGCTGGAGGAAAGCCATCCTGGAACAAAACGGCGTGACGATGAAGGCTACATCATCGAAAACCTAGATTTCCCTGAAGCCAGATTGCCTGAGTTGTCTTTGCAGCCAGCTGATGTGCAAGCACGTATTGAAGCAAGAACGAAAGATTTACTGGCAAGAGGTGTTGTTCCGCTATAGGCTGAGCTGAGCTAGATAACGGCTCTTCTACCTTGGGCATGCTTTGGGTTGCATGCCTTTTCTCTTTCGATACCAAGCAGCAGGATGCTGCTTTTGCAGCCAATGAACCAACAATCTCTCTCCGCCTTCATCTGGTCTGTCGCTGATTTGCTGCGAGGGGACTACAAACAGTCCGACTACGGCAAAGTCATCCTGCCTTTTACCGTCTTGCGTCGTCTGGATTGTGTATTGGCTGACACCAAAGATGCCGTGCTGTCAGAGCTCGCTGCCAAAGAAAAACAGGGCGTCAACCCAGAACCGTTTCTGTTGCGCAAGTCTGGGCATAGCTTCTACAACACATCGCCTCTGGATCTCAAAAAGCTGCTGGGCGACGCTGACAACATCGCGCAAAACCTCTACAGCTACGTACAAGGCTTCTCTCCCGCCGTGCGTGATGTGTTTGAGCGCTTTGAGTTCCACGTGCAAGTTGAGCGCCTGGCAAAAGCTGGTCTGCTCTACCAAGTCGCAGAAAAGTTTGCCCAGATTGACCTGCACCCAGACAGTGTCAGCAACATGCAAATGGGGCTGGTGTTTGAAGAGCTCATCCGCAAATTCGCCGAAATCAGCAACGAAACCGCAGGTGAACACTTCACGCCGCGTGAGGTCATCCGCCTCATGGTCAACCTCATCTTTATTGAGGACGACGACATCCTCAGCAAACCCGGTGTGGTCCGCACCATCTATGACCCCACCGCAGGCACCGGCGGCATGCTCAGCGTGGCAGGCGAATATCTGGCAGAGCACAACCCCCAAGCGCGCCTGACCGTCTTTGGCCAGGAACTCAACCCCGAGTCCTACGCCATCTGCAAGGCGGACATGCTCATCAAGGGCCAGGACGTGGCCAACATCGCCTTTGGCAACACGCTCAGCGACGACGGCCACGCCGCCAAACACTTTGACTACATGCTCTCCAACCCACCTTTTGGCGTGGAGTGGAAAAAAGTCGAAAAAGAAGTGCGCAAAGAGCACGAACAACAAGGCTACAACGGCCGCTTTGGCCCCGGCCTGCCGCGCGTGTCGGACGGCTCTATGCTGTTCTTGCTGCACTTGATTGCCAAAATGCGCCCCGCCAACGAAGGCGGCAGCCGCTTTGGCATCGTGCTCAACGGCTCGCCCCTGTTCACCGGGGGCGCTGGTAGTGGCGAGAGCGAAATCCGCCGCTACGTGCTAGAAAATGACTTGTTGGAGGCCATCGTCGGTCTGCCCACCGACATGTTCTACAACACCGGTATTGCCACCTATATCTGGATCATCAGCAACCGCAAGCCCGCCGCGCGCCAAGGCAAAGTGCAGCTGATTGACGCTTCTGGCATGTGGCAAAAAATGCGCAAAAGCCTAGGCAGCAAGCGCAAAGAAATGAGCGATGCCCACATCGATCACATCACCCGCCTGTTTGGGGATTTTGTCGAAGCTAAGGGCGAAGACGGCACGCCCATTAGCCGTATTTTTGACAATGAAGAATTTGGCTACTACAGCATTACCGTAGAACGCCCCCTGCGTGACGAAGCTGGCAACGTGGTGCTGGGCCAAAAAGGTAAGCTCAAAGGCAAACCCCAGCCCAACAGCAGCTTACGCGACACCGAAAATGTGCCCTACCTGCAAGACGTGGCCGAATACTTCAAGCGCGAAGTACTGCCCCACGCACCCGATGCGTGGATTGACCCCGACAAAACCAAAGTCGGCTACGAAATCCCCTTTAACCGCCACTTCTACGTGTTCAAGCCCCCGCGCCCGCTGGAGGTGATTGATGCTGAACTCAAGCAAACCACCGACCGTATCCTGGACATGATCAAGGGGCTATCGGCATGAGCTTTGCAAAGTATCCCGCGTACAAGGACAGCGGTGTGGAATGGTTGGGGGCAGTGCCGGAGCATTGGGAGGTGAAGCGTCTGCGCAATGTGTCTACGCTGAATCCGTCTAAATCGGAAATAGCCCAACTGCCGCGCGATACCGAGGTGTCGTTTTTGCCTATGGAAGCTGTTGGTGATGATGGTTCGCTGAATCTCGAACGGACACGGCCTATCGCGGAAGTCGATTCTGGCTACACCTACTTTCGGGAAGGCGATGTAACGATTGCCAAGATCACCCCCTGTTTTGAGAACGGAAAAGGCGCTGTGATGCGAGGGCTTCACAACGGTCATGGCTTTGGTACAACTGAACTGATTGTGGCTCGGCCATCAGAAGGTAAAGTAAGTAGCGACTATCTATACCTTCTATTTACATCACATCCGTTTCGCCAATTTGGGGAAGGGAGTATGTACGGTGCAGGGGGACAAAAGCGTGTGCCGGATGACTTCGTACGAAACTTTGCTATAGCTTTCCCTCCGTTTGAGGAGCAGGCGGCCATCGCCACCTTCCTCGACCACGAAACCGCCAAAATTGACGCACTGGTTGCAGAACAAGAAAAGCTCATCACCCTGCTGCAAGAAAAGCGCCAAGCCGTTATCTCCCATGCCGTAACCAAGGGGCTCAACCCCAACGTGCCCATGAAGGACTCGGGCGTGGATTGGCTGGGGGAGGTGCCGGCGCATTGGGAGGTCAAGCGTTTAAGAAATGTGACCTCACTTAATCCTTCCAAAGCCGAAGTTGGCCATCTGCCTAGAGATACTGAGGTTTCGTTTTTGCCAATGGAAGACGTTGGTGGTGATGGCACGCTAAATCTCAGGCGTACGCGTCCTATCGCGGAAGTGGAGTCCGGTTACACCTACTTTCGGGAAGGTGACGTGACGATTGCCAAGATCACGCCCTGTTTTGAGAACGGAAAAGGTGCTGTGATGCGAGGCCTTAATAATGGATACGGCTTTGGCACTACCGAACTGATAGTGGTACGTCCATGTGAAAGCAAGGTGACCAGCAACTACTTACACCTTCTTTTTATCTCGATTCTGTTTCGATTGCTTGGTGAGTCATTCATGTATGGTGCAGGTGGGCAAAAGCGCGTTCCAGATGACTTTGTGCGTGATTTTCTTGTGGCCCTTCCACCTCTAGCTGAGCAAGAGGAAATCAAGGCTTTTCTTGAATGCGAGACTGGCAAGCTCGATTCACTGGTGACCCATGCCCGCTCCGCTATCGCCATTCTGCAAGAACGCCGCACCGCCCTGATCTCTGCAGTCGTAACCGGCCAAATTGATGTGCGCAACTGGCCTGCACAGGAGTCCGCATGACTCTTAGGCCACAAACTATCCAAATCTTTTTGCCAGGTGGCGCGCCAACTGGCATTCGCGTGGCTGAGATCACCACACGCATTGTTCAAGTCATTGAAGTGCCGCGCAAACTGCTGCCAGACTTTTTCAAAATGGCAGAGTCTGAGCAGGTCGGGGTTTACTACCTAGTTTCCAAGCCGGATGATGACAGCCAGCCGGAGGTCTATGTTGGGCAGACGGGTGACTTGCGCGGACGCCTAGCGAAGCACGATAGCGATAAAGACTTCTGGGAGCGTGCCTTGGTGCTGATTTCGCGCACTCAATCCATCACGCAGACGCATGCGCTTTACCTGGAGTGGCTAAGCATTCAGGCGGCCACGAAAGCGCAGCGCTATGAGACCAAGAACGGGAATGCAGGCTCTCGCCCTTATACCCCAGCGCCGATGGAGGCTGACTGCTTGGAGATCTTTGAGACGGGGCAAACCTTGCTGACCACCTTGGGCTATCCCTTGTTTGATGCAGTAGCCCCGCAGGCAGGGCAGAAAGACCAAGCGTTGGAGTTTTTCTATTGCACCTCTGGCGGTGTCAATGCCAAGGGCATCTACACAACCGAAGGGTTTGTGGTGCTGGAGGGCTCAGTTGGTCGTAAAAACAATGTGCCCTCTATCATGGGGACCAGTGACGCTGCATTTAGAGACAAGCTGCTGTCCTCTGACTTGGTAAAGGTTGAAGGGGAAAGCATCGTTTTTCTCAAAGACCATCTTTTCCCATCTCCAAGCCGTGCCGCGATGGCAGTGCTGGGGCGCACCGCCAACGGGTGGCAAGAGTGGAAAGACAGCAATGGGACCACTTTGGACCTACTCAAACGCCAGGCGATAAGCAGCGCAAGCGCATAAACAAAAGATACAAGGGGAGACCATGGCTCTGCACAAAGAAATTCAGTTTGAACTGGACATTTGCAACCACCTGGCCAGGCACGGCTGGTTGTATGCAGAGCCTGGTCAAGACGGTGATGCACGAGGCTATGACACTGCCCGTGCTTTGTACCCAGAGGACTTGCTGGAGTGGGTGCAAACTACGCAGCCCCAAGCGTGGCAGGCCTTGGTAAAAAATCATGGCGCTGCTGCAAAAGCCATGCTATTGGACCGCTTGCGCAAAGAGCTGGATATGCGTGGCACGCTGGATGTGCTGCGCATGGGCATTGAAATGCTAGGCGTCAGAGCACCCATCAAGCTGGCACAGTTTAAGCCTGCGCTGGCTATGAACCCTGATCTGCAAGCACGCTACGCAGCCAACCGCTTGCGTGTAGTACGTCAGTGTCGTACCAACCATGACGACATCATCGATCTGGTGCTTTTTCTCAATGGCATTCCGGTTGCCACTGCAGAGCTGAAGACTGATTTCACCCAGGACAACAATGCGGCGGTCGACCAATACCGCTTTGAGCGCATACCCAAGCCCAAGGGCAAGCCATTTGCAGAACCCTTGCTGGATTTCCCAAGAGGCGCATTGGTGCACTTTGCTGTGAGCAACCGCACAGTGATGATGACAACGCGCCTTCAAGGCCCGAGCACGCGCTTTTTGCCTTTCAATTTGGGCGATCACGGTGGCGCTGGCAATCCTGCCAATCCGAATGGCCATCGCACGGCCTATTTGTGGGAACAGGTCTGGCAGCGCGATAGCTGGCTGGAGATTCTTGGGCGTTATCTGGTCACTCAGCATGACAGCAAAAAAAAGGTTTCTGGCTTTATTTTCCCCCGCTATCACCAGTTGGACGCTACACGCAAGTTGGTGGCTGCAGTGTTGGAGGAAGGGGCAGGCCAGAAGTATCTGATTCAGCACAGTGCAGGGTCAGGCAAAACGAATTCGATTGCTTGGACTGCACATTTTCTTGCCGACCTACACGACGCTGACAACCAAAAACTGTTTGACAGTGTGTTGGTAGTCAGTGACCGGAACGTGCTGGATGCACAGTTGCAAGAAGCCATTTTTGACTTTGAACGCACCAAGGGCGTAGTGGCTACGATCAAAGGGGACGGCGGCAGCAAAAGCACTGAGCTGGCTGAAGCGTTGGGAGGCGGCAAAAAAATTGTGGTCTGTACGATCCAGACGTTCCCATTTGCCCTCAAAGCCGTACAGGAGTTGGCTGCAACACAAGGAAAACGCTTTGCTGTGATTGCCGATGAAGCGCATAGCAGCCAGACTGGTGAAGCAGCCAGCAAGCTTAAGCAACTGCTGAGTGCTGAAGAACTCAAGGAGCTGGCTGACGGGGGAGAAGTTGGGACTGAAGATCTGTTGGCAGTGCAAATGGCTGCAAGGGCCAATGATGCAGGCATCACGTATGTGGCTTTTACTGCTACCCCCAAGGGAAAGACCTTAGAGCTGTTTGGCCGTCGCCCTCAGCCAGAATTGCCTGCTGGCCCTGGCAATCTGCCTGCGCCTTTCCATGTGTACTCCATGCGCCAAGCCATTGAAGAAGGCTTCATTCTTGACGTGCTTGAGAACTACACCCCTTACAAGTTGGCCTTCAAGCTGGCCAATGAGGGTAAAGAGTGGGATGAGAAAGAGGTAGAGCGCAGCGAGGCGATGAAGGGCTTGATGCGCTGGGTACGCTTGCACCCTTACAACATCAGCCAGAAGGTGGCGGTAGTTGTTGAGCACTTCCGAGAAAACGTTCAGCCGTTGCTAGATGGTCACGCCAAAGCCATGGTCGTAGTGGGCAGCCGTCAAGAGGCAGTGCGCTGGCAACTGGCCATGCAGACTTACATCAAAGAGCAAGGCTACAAGCTAGGAGCACTGGTGGCGTTCTCTGGTGAGGTGAATGATCCTGAAAGCCTGCCAGAGCCTGTGACTGAAAACAGCACGCAACTTAACCCCTTGCTCAAAGGGCGTGACATGCGTGAAGCCTTTGCTACCGACGAATACAAAATTTTGCTCGTAGCGAATAAGTTTCAAACCGGCTTTGATCAGCCTTTGCTGTGTGGCATGTACGTGGACAAGATGTTAGGTGGTATTCAGGCCGTGCAGACACTGAGCCGCCTCAACCGTGCTTACAGCGGGCCGTATGGCCTCAAGGACACGACATACGTTTTGGACTTCGTGAACGAGCCTGATGACATCCTGGCAGCGTTTAAGACCTATTACGAAACTGCCGAGCTATCGGGGGTGACAGATCCGCATCTGGTCTATGACTTGCGCGCAAAGCTGGATGCTGCTGGGCACTACGATGACTTTGAAGTGGATCGTGTCGTACAGGTGGAAATGAATTCCAAGGCCACGCAAGCGATGCTGGTGGCAGCTATTGAGCCAGTTGCAGACAGATTGCTCAAGCGCTACAAAGCGGCACAACAAGCGCTGCAAGATGCCCAAGGCGGACCGATTGTGGATGGCCCTCTGACACAGGCTGCCAAAGATGAACTGGATGCGCTAATTCTGTTCAAGCGTGATTTGGGGACCTTTGTTCGAGTCTATGCCTTCTTGGGGCAAGTCTTTGACTATGGCAATACAGCGATTGAAAAGCGCGCTCTTTTCTTTAAACGCTTGTTGCCTCTACTGGACTTTGGCCGTGAGCGCGAAGGAGTGGACTTATCCAAAGTGGTTTTGACACACCATCGTTTAAAAGACCAAGGCCAGCGTAATTTGTCGCTGCACCAGGCAGATGGTCAGCACAAGCTGGAGCCAATGACAGAAGCCGGAGGCGGCTCCGTTCAAGACAAGCAAAAAGTACTGCTATCTGAGCTTGTGGAGAAGGTCAACGACCTGTTCGAGGGAGAACTGAGCGACGAAGACCGGCTTGTCTATGTGAACCACGTCAAAGGCAAGTTGTTGGAGTCTGAGATATTGGTGCAGCAAGCCAGCAATAACAGCAAAGGTCAGTTTGACAATTCACCGGATCTGGATAGTGCACTGACCGATGCCATCATTGATGCCTTTGATGCTTACACCACAATGAGCAAACAAGCATTGGACAGTGAGCGTGTGCGAGCTGGTCTGAAATCCATCTTGCTTGGACCAGCGCAGTTGTACGAGGCATTACGTGCGCGTGGTGGAAATCATCCGGGGCTACATCCCTGAAAGCATCTAGTAGCAGGCAGCTTTAGGCTGTGAGCTGCCGTTCGATGAGGACACTTCAAGCGGCGGCTATGCGTCCAAGAGTGGTCGTCGAACACTGACCGAAAGGCGACGCTGCGGCGAAATGCTGATGAGACACTTGACATCGCAGTGCCCCCTGAGTCTCAGCGTGCGGAAAAGTTGTCAGAAGCTTGATCAGCTATCTTTCGTAAAGGATAGCTTTGCTTCCGCGCCGCCATGCAGCACACATCGTCCGTGCTACAAATTGAAGCTGCTAGATACATTTGTAAAATGACGTCGCCATAGTTCCTGAGGGAGTTGTATGACGAAATTGATGGGAAGGGGAGGCTCTCTGCGCAAACGCAAGACAGAGGTTCCTGGACAAGCACTCGGCTTTGGACTTCAGTACACGCGCCTTCTGCAGCTCTTGCTGCAGGCGCCACCGGGAAGCGCCTGCAGCATGGAATACCTTGATGACGTCGCACAAGAAGATACTCAGGGAGTCACACTGGGGCAAAGCAAAAGCGCTCTTACCGCCAACCCTGTGGCGGATCGGGCGAAATCTCTTTGGAAAACGTTTTCAAACTGGATAACCATGGCCGCCGCTGGCGACTGTGACCCGGATCGGACCACGTTCGAGATGTACGTTTCTCGGCAGGTGTCAGCCACGTTGGTCGATGCTTTTTCCGGAGCAGCCACTTTGGAGGCCGCTAATGCAGCCATTGAGGTAGCGAGAGCAACCTTATGGGGAAGTGAGCCAGGTAATAACTTACGTGCACATGTCGCTGCCAACATCGCATCCTATGTCGACAATGTCTTCAACGCTGACCAGCAATTGGTGGCGCGGGTCATCAAAAACTTCAAGCTGACTTGTGGGTCGGGAAGTCCTCAGGCAGATGTCGAGGCGATCCTCAAGACGCATCCGATCACGCACAGCAAGATCCGAGATATTGCCGACCATTTGAGTGGTGTTGTAAAGCGTCGCGTTGACGAGATGTTGGAGGCGGGCAAGCCCGCTATCATTTCAAGTGATGAGTTTCGTACCTGGTATACCGCGTATGTCCAGAAGGTAGACCGCGAGACAGTGCTCACGACCTATGCCAAGCGGCCTAGCACCACTGAGGCTGAGGGTCACCTGCCGAGGGTGTTCGTACAGCAGTTGGACCTGATCGGGCTTGAGTTTGAAGACAAACTCGAGGCTATAAGCGACTATCTGATGGCGGCTGCGGACCGAACTGCGTGGGCGATCAGTGGAGACGTTGATGCAACCTCCTTCGAAGAGTTGGACATGACGTTAAAGCGCAGTTGGAGGAATAAGCGGTTGACTTGCAGGGTTGCTCATAGCGAAAAAAGGCCAGACCAACAAGGCCTGGCTTTATACGCCGATTGCATGGATGACAGCGTGCCTGTTCAGCAGAAGGAAGCGCCAGGACATTTCATTCCCGGTTGCCTTCATCGGCTCGCCGATGACTTAGCGATCGGCTGGCATCCCGACTTCGAGCTGCAGCTTAGGCCGAAGAAGGCAGCATGACGATGCTCGCAGTCGAAGCACAAAACATCCAGAATCCCGCACTCGGCGCAGCCCTCCTTTGGCGCTTCTGCTGTGCCTATGTCAAGACTCATCCCACTGGCGATGCGCCGGCGTTGCCGACACTGTTCGTGGTGCTGCCCATCGTGCTGCACCAAGCCACCGTGGAGTTGTTGTACAGCACGTGGGCCAGTTCGGGCTTGAGGGCCTTCGCCGCAAAGTTTAGTGACTCCAAAGTATCGAAGCAGGATTTACTGTTGCAAATCCACGAGCGATCGCTTCGATGGAGAACACTTACGTTGGATTCGATCGAGTTGGCTGCGGCTGGCCGGTTGATCCAGTTGACTGAGTCCGGTTGTGCCTTGCCACTATCAAAAACGGCGGCACGTGGCCTCCCCGATGAAGTCAAGAAACTCATGAGTGGCGCGGAAAAACTCGGAGGTTGGTTCGGACCTCTAACCCTCCATGAAATCACTACGACCTTGAAGGTGAGGCTTTAATGTTCTTCCAAATCCGTGCAGTCATTCTTTGGCCACGCAACCCGGATTTCAAGCCTCGCCGACTGCGTTTTGATTTGGGTAAGGTCAACGTGATCAGCGGTGCATCGCGGACAGGAAAGTCTGCAGTCATTCCAATTATTGACTACTGCTTAGGCTCTAGGACTTGCTCCATTCCGGTCAACACGATTCGAAAGCATTGTGAGTGGTTCGGCGTAATTGTTGCGACAACGCAGGGTGACAAACTTCTTGCTCGCCGTGAGCCGGGCGCGCAACGGAGCACGGAAGACATGTTCCTACTGGAAGCTGATCGCATCGAAGATGTCC
The DNA here is from genome assembly GCF_057799285.1 of Comamonas sp. 14P8.1.4. Taxonomy (NCBI): domain Bacteria; kingdom Pseudomonadati; phylum Pseudomonadota; class Betaproteobacteria; order Burkholderiales; family Comamonadaceae; genus Comamonas; species Comamonas sp. 14P8.1.4. The sequence continues at coordinate 11,318 of NZ_JBYOKN010000013.1, read as the reverse complement.
CGCACCGGATTGTTAAGAACACCAGTGCCGAGGTAGTAAAACGTCTGCTTGATGAACTTTCTGGGCTATCAAACTTGGATTTCACCGGTGGTGAAGAGGCCACTGGCTTCGACGGCCGACCAAGTTTCCGGGACTTGGCAGCCTTCACCTTCCAGCCGCAGAACGTCGTCGCTAACCCAGATGTATTGTTCTTCAAGACCAATACCTATGAGCATAGGGAAAAGCTCCGAAAGATCTTTCCGTACGTCCTCGGCGCAGTGACCCCAAGTCTCATGGCCAAGCAATATGAACTTGGCCGGCTGCGATCCGAATTGCGGCGCAAGGAGCGAGAGTTCAAAGAGGCTCAGGAGGTGTCTGCCCGATGGCTGGCAGATCTCACTGCGAAGTTCAGTGAAGCTTTGGAACTAGGCTTGGTGCCAAAACAAGAGGTGCAACCGACGCGGAGTCAAATGATCGAGTTGCTAGAAGAGGTCGTTGCCCGTACCGACCTCACGATCACTGTCAGCACCGCGACCATCTCGGAGGCGTTAAGAGAGCTGAATGCTTTGGAGCAAGAGGAGCGAGAGGTTTCACGAGAGTTAACAACATTGCGACATCGTCTGGCTGAGATGAATCGCATGAGCGTCAGTGGTGCTCAATACGAAACAGCCATCGCATTACAGCGAGGCCGATTGAAGCTTTCGACTTGGATCCACGGAAACGCGGATGACAGCTCCGACTGTCCTATGTGTGGCAGCCATACCGATTCGGCGCGTAACAAGCTAAAGGTGCTGTCTGGCAGGTTAAAGGCGGTGGAAGCTGAAGCGGGGATCAACAAAGAGGTCCCAGCGGCTTTCGATCGCGAAATGCAACGTGTAAAAACAGATGTCGGATTGACGACCGAGCGTCTTCGTTCGGTGCAAGTTCGCAAACGTGCGCTGTCATCCCGCTCAGTCGAGGCCAATGAGCGACAGTTTGCGGCGAAGAAAGCCGAGCGTTTTGTGGGCAAACTTGAGTCCGCGTTGGACTTGCATCGCCGTTTGGGTGGTGACAGTGGCTTGGCTGAAGAGGTTGGCAAGCTACGAGAGAAAGTGCGGGCCCTTGACGCTGAGTTGAAGGAGCAGGACGTGGAATCGAGGAAGCGCCGTGCGCTGACGGCCGTCAATGGATACGCCGGCCGCCTCTTGCCTTTCCTGGACGTAGAGAATCCTGACGACCCCATTTCGCTGGAGATTAGCGATCTCACAATTAAGGTCCAAGGGGCAGACCGCGATGATTACCTGTCAGAAATTGGTAGCGGATCCAATTGGCTTTCGTACCACTTAGCCATGCTACTGGCATTGCAGCAGTTCTTTCTATCTCAGCCAAATAGTCCCGTGCCTGGATTTTTGGTTTTTGACCAGCCGAGTCAGGTCTATTTCCCAAAGCAAGTAATTCAGCGCCCGATAGACGAAGAGGTAGAGCCACGACTGCGTGACGAAGATGTTGTTGCCGTACACAAAGCCTTCGAGGTGCTCAACAAAGTTGTACTGAATGCCAAGGGTGGCCTTCAGGTGATTGTTTTGGACCATGCTTCGCGTGAACTTTGGGGCGATATATCGGGAGTCGTCGGATTAAAGGATTGGCGTGAAGGTACCAAGCTTGTTCCTATGAAGTGGCTCAATGATGAGTTTAATGTCGCCCCTTAATGCACATCGGAAAATAGTTGGGCGAGAAATGCGAGACAAGAAGTGACTAAATAGTAGTTTTTAGTGATCGACCTGGATTCGTTGCGTGAATTTCATGCACGCGATGAATGGCGAAAAGTGATCCTTAGTTAAGTCAGCGAGTGTAAATAAGAGAGAAAAATATGGTTGATTTCAACAAACTTAGGTCGCAGGCCATGCGTGTTGCGCCGGTCGAGCCGCTTGAAATTTTTAGACGTGTTCCAAAGCCTCAAGGGATCAACGATCTCTACACCAGCCAAGCAGAGGTATTAGAGGCATGGTTCAAACGCAGAAACGAGCGCGATACGGTAGTAAAGCTACATACCGGTGGGGGAAAGACGCTCGTTGGCCTGTTAATGGCGCAATCAACACTGAACGAACTCAAAGAACCGGTTTTATATCTGGCCCCAACAACGCAGTTAGTCAACCAAACACTGGAGAAGGCGCGCTCGCTTGGTATGACCGCCGTGCCTTACGTTGTCGGTCAACCGCTTGCAGATGACTTTGTTAATGGCAAAGGTATTATGGTCGCGACGTACAAAGCGCTGTTTAACGGATTCAGCAAGTTCGGCGTTAGGGGCGGACGAATGCCAATCAGGGCGGGAGCTGTCATCCTCGATGATGCCCATGTGGCCTTCTCAGTGGTGCGGGAATCTTTCACGCTGGAAATTTCGTCCAAGAATGACCAAGATAGATACAACGATCTCTGTTCGCTATTCCGGCCAGCATTTCGGGATATCGACCGTCTTGGCACCTTTGACGACACCGTCTCCGGATTAAGTAATATCGTTGTTGAGGTCCCTTATTGGGCTTGGCACGAGCAGATCGATGCCGCGCGCACCTTGCTACGCGGCGATGGAAGCGACACCCCATTTGCTTGGCCGCTATTGCGTGACAACCTACACCTGTGCCACGCGTTAATCAGCAGCGATGCCTTTACGGTGACATCTGCGCTGCCACTGGTCAACAGCTTTCCAACATTTGCTGACGCGCCGCGCCGCATATACATGTCTGCCACGATTGCTGACGATAGCGAAATCGTACGCACATTCGATGCAGACCCGCAACATGTTGGGAATGCATTGACGTCTCGATCGTTGGCTGGGATCAGTGAGCGGATGATCTTGATTCCAAGCTTGATGAAGTTCAAGTTTGATGCAAACGAAGTCATGAAGACGTTGCTCACGCAGGTAGCGCAGCGCAACCTTGGGGCGATTGTTCTTGTACCATCAAATTTTGCAGCCAAGGCTTGGGAAGATATTGCGGAGATTGCAGAGGGTTCCGATCAAGTGGAGGCAAAAGTTGAGGCGTTACAAGCTCGCGCGACCAGCGGGCCGATAGCATTCGCCAATCGTTACGATGGTATTGACTTACCAGGGGATTCCTGCAGGTTGCTGGCTATGGAAGGTCTGCCTTCGGGTACATCGGACTATGAATTGCTGCGCGCAAATACTCTTTATGGTGGCTCGACTATTAGTCGAATGCTTGCGCAACGCATTGAGCAAGGCATCGGACGCGGAGCACGAGGCGCTGGCGATTACTGTGTTGTACTGCTTGCCGGAGCGGATTTGTCAGGCTGGATAGCCAAAGATGCCAACTTCAAATTACTCACCGGTGCTACTCGTGCCCAGCTTGAAATGGGGTCCACGGTGAGCAAAGAAGTGGAGGATGTCGAGGACTTGGTGAAGACAATCGAGATGAGCATCCGTAGGGACGTTAATTGGGTTGAGTACCATGCAGCCACCCTAGCTGAAAATGTGGAGCAGGAGGATCTTGATCCACAACGCTTCGATATTGCTGCGGCAGAACGTAAAGCCTTCAATAATTGGGCGGATGGGTATCACGACAAGGCGATCGCCAAATTGGATCACGTGGCAAATGGTCGAGTCTTGCCTGATGAACAGACACGGGGCTGGTTGCTCCAGTTGGCCGGTCGTATTGCGAATCATTGGGGTCAAAATGACCGTAGCGATGAGCTGCAGCGAGCAGCTTTTGGGTCGAATCGCAACTTGTTGCGGCCGCGGGTAATGCCTCCGTACCGTCCGTTGCCAATTCCTGGAGCTCAGGGTGCAGCTATCGCATCCCAATTGCGAGGATACCGGATGCGTCGTGGTCTGCTCCAACGGTTTGAGTTGGTGGTATCAAAGCTGAATTCCAACGCGTCTGCGAATCAGTTTGAACAGGCCTTAGCAGATCTAGGTGAATTGATTGGCCTGTCGACAGAACGTCATGATGATGGCGGCGAGGGGCCAGATGTCCTGTGGTTGCTGCCGAATAAGGTTGCACTCATTCTGGAGGCAAAAAGCCGCAAACTGGAGAAAAACCCATTAACCAAGGAAGAGCATGGTCAGTTGCTTGTCGCCCAACAGTGGTTCGATAAGAACTACAACGGATTTATGAGCTTACGGGTTGTAGTTCATCCGACAAACAAAGCGACGGTGGCAGCTGCCGCGCACGACAGCTATGCATTTACGCTTGACCGATTGACGGCCTTGGTGGCTGACGCTCGCGTACTGTTGACGGATCTTTGCGAGTCCCAGCTGACCGACATCGAACTTGAAGGGCACTGCCAACAATTGATTGAGCGATCTCCAATACGAGCGGATAGGCTTAACGCCTATCTCTCAATTTTCGTTGAGGGATAGAGGGGATCATGCGCCCAGGCTTGAGCGTTGGCTTCTGCCTGGTGCATCTGGTCGGGAGGACGTTACGTATATCGCATCTCGAACGTCCGTTTCTGTCCCCAAAGCAGTCCTCGGCGTCTCGCCCGGGACCGGCAGCAACCGCTGCACAGCAGTCTTATGGAAACTCAGGTTGCTTGAGTCCCTTCAAGTCCTGGTCTTGGGCTTGGTCATTACAACGATGAGGCCACAGAGGATGCCTAGAACTACGATGGCTGGAGCTGCGAGCATCATCTGTATGCCATACATCGCATAGTCAGCAAGAGCCCCAGAGCGTGCACCTCCTTTGGATGCCCCAATGATGAGAGCACAGATCCTTAGACCGATGTAATACAGCACCAAGGCGACCACATCTATCAGCAGCAGCCATTTAAAAAGCTTCGGTGCACACCCTAAAAAAATTAAAAAAACGATGATTCCAAGGATGATGTGCATGGGCAACTGTCCATAGACAAACCAAAAAATTAAAAGATAGTCTTTTTGCCCAACGCGTAAGGCGTTGGGCATGAATAGACGCTATTAGCCTTCACTCAAAGCACGCCAGCCGTTATCGGTCTTGCGCATGGTCACCGTGCCTTGCATTTTTATCTCGTACTCTTGAAACCAGTTGGTAACGTCTTGGGTCTCTTGTACGGTTTGTCCAGGGATTTTTAAAATTTCAAGTATGAACTTTGAGAAGCTCTCACGTGGACAACCTGCGTTGTAGTAGTTGCCTACTGCGGAAAATTCATTCTTGTAAACCTTCAGATTTGGTTGATGAACCGTAGGACCATCAGCATAGAGTTTTGCAAGTTCATCTTTTCGTTCTTGCCAGGAGCTAGGGGGTGGATTTTGTTGTTTCCATTCTTTGAATGCCGCGAAGTATTCTTTGAGTCGATCAGGTGATGGATAGGGTGAGCCATCATTGGAGAATTGGTGGCGCTGTGGGCCTAGGGCTTCATATTCGTCATAGATGCGGTCTATCTCCCTTTGAAGGAAGCTAATGTGCTTTTTGCGTGCCTCTGTCGCTTCTAACCACGTACGCACGCTCTCTTTTTCTTGCTCGTGGGTGTGCAAGAGCTGTTTGAGCATGCTGGGATCTTTGAGCTCAATGCCGTAGGTGTATTCCACCCGGTAGTAGCCATCGTCCTCATAGCCGTTGGTCTTTTTGATGTCCACGATTTCGATGTTTTCACAGCTGGCGAACTTGGGCTCCAGAAATTTCTCAACGTCGCCAGTGCCGGGTGATGAGCTGCAGCCAGCCAAGGCCAAGGCCGAACAAATAAGTAGTCGCTTTTTCATATATCCCTCTCTTGGGTATTGGTCTTCAATCGAAAAAACACATCCGCCCGCCCTCTAGCCAGAGGAAGGCGGATGTGGGTATGGGCTTTACGAGGGCTTGCGGGGGATGGTCTGCAGGTAGTGCGGTGCAAAGCCGTTCAAATGCGCAGTTTTGAGTTGCACGTTGATGTCTCGGAAATGCCCATCAAGGGCCAGAAAGAACTCCGAGGGCTTCATGTGCAGGGCAGCGATGATGCGTTCCATATTGGCCAGCGTCACATTGCGCTCACCCCGCTCCACACCTCCCATGTAGCTGCGATCCAAGCCGCAGTAATGCGCAAAACCCTCCTGAGAAAACCCCTGCGCTTTGCGGCCCTCACGCACGGCTTGCCCGAAAGCCTTGAGCACGGGAGAGCGGTCTTCTTCGGTCATTGGTTTGCTTGCCATGGGGCGCAATGGTTACGATTCGTAGCAGTCTTGACCACAGTGCATCTGCACACGGGACAAAGCATCACGGTGTGCAAATACACGGTGTTAAACACTACGGTCTATGCGATCACGGTCTTTAAGATGACGGACTATGCGTACCATGGCGCAGCCGGTTTGGGGTGCCATCATCGGCGGCCTCAATGCCAGAGCCAGTGAGCGTTGGAGTGCCATCGGGATAAAACTCCTCCACAATCTCAGCGACTTCATCCGGTGCATCTTCGAAGCAGCCATTGGCAAAGCCGTGGCGTGCAGCCCTGTCCAAAGCCATCTGGTCAAAGCCTGCAGCCAAGCGCTCTGCAGCCAAGTCCTTGGCTTGCCCAATGGCAGCATTGAGCGATAGCCCTGAGCGCACGACCAAGTCTGCGTAATAAATGGCTGCGCGGTGTGACTGCGTAGTCGATTTGCCCCGCAGCTTGAGCTCCAGCGGCATACAGGCCAGGTGCCCACCAGAGACAGCAGCGAAGTACTGCAGGCGTGCAGCCAAGGTACGAATGCTGTTAAAGCCCGTGGTGCGAAACACAAAGCTGCCCAATTCATCGCTGTCACCGATGCTGACGTTCAGCCGCCCATAAGGCTTGCAGTTACCCAGCCCAAAACGACAGCTATCAGGACCGGGACATTCCATCGTCTCCAGCCCTTGATCCGTGACGCGCTTGCAGCTCTCCCCGTCACCCACGCAGACAGGACGCGCTGTGCTGCGGTCAAACATGCAGTAGTTGGCCCGCAGGTTCAGATCTGGGTCATTGAACAAGACGCGCACGGGAATGCTACGTAGCTTGCGTCGTGGAGAGCTAGTTTCTGCAGGCGCTTGACCTGCAACCCCCATCTTGTCTTTGAGCGTGCGCTTGGCTGGACGCGCATTGTTGTTCTTCTCTTCATCTGAAGGCTGCGCGCCTTCCTTTATGCCGTCATGTGCCTGTGCACGGCGTAAAGCTTCATCTAAGGGATGTAGCACCCATTGGCCGCGCTGCTGGACTTGGGTAGTTATAGTGAACTCATCGTCTTTTTCAGGCAGGCGCTTGCCGTTCTTTTCAACCACCTTGCCAATCGAAATCCGGCCAATCACAGGTGGGGTAAGCATCAAGCCTTTGATCATGTTTTGCTCCAAAAAAAGAAAGCTCCCGGTGGCGTAAGCCACGGGGAGCTGATGGGTTGTAGGGATAGAAGTGAGAGGTATTAGGCAGGTTGCACGCAAAACCGCCGTGAGCCTGGACGTGTGCTCAAGTAGGCTTTGGCCATCTCTGGATGGTCTTTGACGAACTGCACGGTATCGAATGCTTGTCCGTCCTTGCTGCGGCGCCAAGTCACACTGCCACCACAGGCAAACGTGGCCTTGCCAGCTTCTCCCATGTGGATCTGAATGGCTTGTCGCAAGCGTGCTTCCTTCTTCTGTGCGGCATCGAGCTGCTCACGGGCCTGCAGCAGAGCTTCAAAGGTGGCATTGAGTTCTGAGTCATCGCTCATGTCCACGTCTTCACCTGCGCTGTTCGGATAGAGGCAACGCAATGCTTTTTCTGCACTGTCAGAGCCATCTCCGGGAGGCGGCGTATTGCTTTCTACCAGTTGCCAGAATGCGCGCTCCATCTCGATCAAACGGGCAATCAAAGCCTCATCCCGCTCAATGCGGAAGATGCGCAGCTCTTGTCCCCCAATGAGCACGGCCACATCTGCAGCCTTGTAGCCCGTGACAGCCAACTGGTGCATGACCTGCAATTGCACATACTCAGGCACGCCATCCTTCCAAAGGCGTGCACCGTGAATGCCTGCAGTCTTGCATTCCAGAATTTGCACCTCGGATGAACCCACCACCTCACGGTCCACATTGGCCAGCATCCAAGGATGCTTGGGGTGTTGTAGCACTGCGTTTACGCGCCGCACCTTGTTGCCCGTGCGCTTGGTGTAGTGGGCTGCCACGATGGGCTCCAGCAACGTACCCCAGAACATGGGGCTGGTGTCATCGTTGGGATCAATGGCAGGCAGCAGGTCGGCCTTGCCGGTCTTTTGCATCCACAACTCCAGTTGGGACTGGTAGGGATTGAGGCCAACGGCAGTCGCAGCATCGGAGCTGCCAATGCCTGTGCGACGCACCTCCAGCCAATCATCGCGTGCCATGTCCTTGGTCGATACCAGGCGCAAAGCGGCACCCTTGCGCGGGCGGCTGGGATGCTCCACTGGTGTTTCACGGACATCCAACTTGGCATTGCTCAACAAATGAACTGACATACAAATCTCCTTGGCCCGCAAAAATTGCGGGCATAAAAAAACCGCCTCAGAAGGCGGTTCGTGGGGGTGGAACGTAGATGGGGAAACCTAGCGGAAACAGCCAATGCGGCCAGAGTTGCAAACCAGCGAGCATGCTCAGGCTACCAGCTGCAAAGCATGATCCAAGGCGCGCTGCTTGATGGCAGCACCTTGACCAAACCAAGCACTGTCCAAGCGGTTGTCTTGGCTGCGCGCTTGTTTCTCATGGTCAACGAATTCGGTCACTGAGCACAGCAAGCCCCAGGCAGTGTCTTTGGCAGCATGCATCTCTGCACCTCGGCCGTGGCCTTCATAGAGCATCTGTACCTTCTTAAGTGCTCGTTCATTGGTCAAGCCGACTGATAAATCAGAGTGGCTGTCTGTATTGCAGATCACCTTGAGGAAGTAGTTCATCGCCTCATGGGTCTTGACCTTGCGCTCGGCCAGCGTCTTCATGCGGTACATAAAGCTGTCCCACTGTCCAACTGCGATACCGAGTTGGCGTTTAACTGCCTGTGCGTCGAACGTAGTGCTGTGGGGAACCTTGACGGAACCAACGCCATCCTTGAGTGCAATTGTGAGAGTGTTGTTACACACCACGCGCACTGTCGTAGGCATGGCCACCGTAGCCAGGGAGCCATCGCATGACGTAGCCAACAGCAAATAGCCGTTGACAACATCATTGCCTTTCAACGCGACAGATTTACCAGTGCGCGCCAATGCCCAGAACTTACGCCCAGCCTTGAGTACGCCAGCAGTTTCCAACTCATAACCTGCCACTTCGGTCAGGTCTCGGTAGAACTCCAGTACCTCGCGGGGCTGAACCACGTTGTAGCGACTGCCCACTACGGAGAGCGGTGCCTGCGTGTCGCTGCGGTAGAGCACTTTTTGTTCTGGAAACTCTTTGGGCTCGGCATATAGACCAGATAGGCCTGTATTTCCATCTGAGGCGAGATAACGCACAGGTGTTTCCTGAATACGCCAGTCCATGCCTGCAGCTTGTGCCCAGACATCGATGCTTTGTTTGGCAGGCAATGCGTTGCCAAGTTCATGCCAAGGGGTTTGGCCAGCGTAGGCCATGGTTTCAATGAGGTGTGCCATCAGATTTCTCCTTAATTAATAAATGAGACGTATTCCACAAAAAGACTGTGACGCGTCGTGCTACGGAACGACTCAGACCTTAAAAGTCTTTCGACATGCGCTGCAGCGATAGTTGTCAAACAGCACGAGGTCAATCTTGGCGCCAGCTTTAGCACCTAGATCACACCCAATGGCTGCTGCAGTCATAGCTGCAACCACGGCACCAGCAACGCCGTTGAAAGCAAATCCTGCTGAAGCAAGTGAAGTGCTGGGGAGACTGGCAATTGATAGCCCTTTGTTCGAGGCATGAAAGCCTCCAGCAGCACCGACAGCACATCCCAGCACGGCACAGGCATAGGTGGCCGGTGCCCGAGGGGTGACTTCCGGGTGCTCACAGAAGGGGCAAGACAGAAGCGAGGGGATGGATATTTCCAAAGTGATCTCCTATACACGGCAACAAAAAAGCCCCTGCGCAGATACACAGGGGCTTGTGACGTTGGGTTGCTGAGGATCTGTAGATGTCCTCAGCTTCGTGATATGAGGTTGAAATTTTTTTCAATTAAGCTGCTCTCACCGATGTGGATAAAGGTTATCTTCGTAAGACTACATTTGCGGACCTCGTTGAGGTTCTTGCGGACGGGGCCATATCGAGGTCCCAGGAATACCTTGTTGAACATTGATGGAGATGTCTGTCAAAAAATTAGCTGATCAGCCTATGAAAGGTATGACCGGGGAACAAACCGGGGAACTAGCATCAAAAAATGTAGCAAAAGATAGTTGATTATTAAGGTGAATTTGCTTCGGTTTAATTGACGCCAGCCCACCAACTACCCGTCCAAAGGGGTCCAGTGAAGTTCACTGGACCCCTTTTCTTTTGGTAAATCAATGACTTAGAGTCCTTGATCGTCCAAGGATGTTTTTTGGCATCTATGGTGGGGATGGGGAACTAAAGGGGAACAAACGTGATTGCTACTGGATTTTTCCCCCGGTGTTCCCCATATGCCTGTAAAGAAGACTTTCATACAGGAGATGTTCCCCATGTTGACGGATGTTCAGTGCCGTAATGCCACTTGCCCGCCTGACCTTAAAAGGAAGCGGTTTACCGACGCCAATGGCCTGTACCTCGAAGTCAGTCCGGGAGGATCCCGGCGCTGGTTTTGGAAGTACCGCAAGGATGGCAAGGAAGGTCGCCTTGCTTTAGGGAAGTACCCCGATGTTTCTTTGAGTGCTGCACGCCTTGCTAGAGATGCTGCGCGCATCAAAAAGTCAGAAGGTGTGGATCCTGTTAAAGAGCGAAAACTTCAAAAGCTCATCAACCCCACTGGGCTGGGGAACACTTTTAAAGAAGTTGCGCTGGATTGGCACCGAAGGCAAGCAGCCAATTGGAGCCCTGGTCATGCCGCACGAACATTAAGTCAGCTCGAACGCGATCTCTTTCCATGGATTGGTGATCGCGAAATGGATCAGATCCAGCCCATGGAATTGCTGGCGGTACTTCAAAAAATCGAGGATCGAGGTGCGCTAGAAACTGCAGACCGCGGCTTGATGCTTGCTCGTCAAATCTGGCGCTACTGGCTACCAACAGCCAGCAATACACAGCGAGACATCACCGAGGGCTTGAAGTGAATCGACCAGCATTTCCTAGACAGTTAAAAGCCTCATGGAATTGCGTCTCTCGAACTCTATCGGAGACAGGCCATCCGCAGACGAATGTCTGCGGATGGGGTTGTAAAACATTTCAATGTAGCTAAACACATCGCTTCGTGCTTCTTGCCTGGTGGCATAGATATGCTTGCGGATGCGCTCGCGCTTGAGCAATTGGAAGAAGCTTTCTGCTACCGCGTTGTCATGACAGTTGCCTCGCCTGCTCATGCTGGGCTGT
>NZ_JBYOKN010000012.1:0-76549 GCF_057799285.1 Comamonas sp. 14P8.1.4 | reverse complement strand
CACAGGCAGCTCAGAAAAAGCGGCGGCTCACCAGCCACTGGCCCCGGCGGTTCGCTGCCGCACAGGCAGCTCAGAAAAGCACCGCCCGTGGGCGCAACCAGCGCAATAGGTTCGCTGCCGCACAGGCAGCTCAGAAATTGCGCACCAGGGTCGAGCCGCAAAACGCAGAGTTCGCTGCCGCACAGGCAGCTCAGAAAAAGCAATTACTTGATGAGATCCGAGGGAGTGGGTTCGCTGCCGCACAGGCAGCTCAGAAAAAAGAGCTGCAGCCCAGCAGCGCGGGGGAACCGTTCGCTGCCCCACAGGCAGCTCAGAAATTCCTGGACCGATGGTTGCACTGTGAAGCGTTGTTCGCTGCCGCACAGGCAGCTCAGAAAAAAGACAGCAGCGCGGCGATCAACCACCAGGTGTTTGCTGCCGCTCAGGCAGCTCAGAAAGTCATACGGAAGTAGCGCATTGCATGGTTTCAGTTCGCTGCCGCACAGGCAGCTCAGAAAAGCGTGCCCGCTGTGGTGCTCCAGGTCACGGCGTTCGCTGCCGCACAGGCAGCTCAGAAATCAGAGCTACAGCAACCCAGCACGCGCAAGCTGTTCGCTGCCGCACAGGCAGCTCAGAAGAATTGCGTTTTGGTTTGCATGGCGTACCCCTTGTTCGCTGCCGCATAGGTAGCTCAGAAGTTGTGGCCACGGCCTCCGACGCCGATGCAGATGTTCGCTGCCGCATTGGCAGCTCAAAAGACGAAACCAGCGCCTTTTGCGCACCAGTCCCCGTTCGCTGTCGTCCAGCCTTCGCAGAGATCAAGTGCTCCACATAATAGCGATCTCGTATTGCAGAAAATTTTACTTTCTGAATTGCAATTCGGCGCATCCTTCAAACATAGCGTTGCAAGCGCTCGGTGCCCAGGTGCTGGGCCAGCTTGGCATCCAGCGGTAGCGGCTCGCCGTGCAGCTGCGCGGCAATCCATTCCCCACACAGCACTGACAGCGTCAAACCCCGGGCACCCATGCCGGTGCAGGCCCACAGCCCCGGCGCGCTGGGGCTGACCAGGCCGGCAATCGGCAGGCGGTCGTGGCTGGCCACGCGCACACGGCCCCAGGTGGGCTGGCAGCGTTCATCACCGGGTGTAAACCACGGTGCCAGCGGCGCGGCACTGGCTGGCAGCAGCGTGGCCAGCTTGTTCCAATTCACCGCGTGGGCGGCCACTTGGTCTTCGGGCGAGATGGGCATGGTGTCCACATCGCGCTCAAAGGTGGAGCCCATGACCCACATCTGCCCGTCTTGGAGGGGGACGTGGGTGACAAGGTTGCCATTGCCGTTGACCGGGAACGGCGGCAGCGCTGCCGCATTGGCCGGCGTGTGCCAGCCCCAGGTGATTTGGCCGCGCAGCGCCTGCAGCTGCCAAGGTGCGTCGGGGGGCAGCAGGGCGGCGGTGCCTGGGCCGCAGGCCAGCACGGCCAGATCGGCCTGGGCCAGCACGTGGCCTTGGGCGTTCAGTGCCTGCCAGGCGCCGTCGGCGGAGCGGGTCAGCTGGGCTACGGTGGCCAGCCCTTGGAATTGAATGCGCGGGTGCGCCAGCTGGGCCTGTACCAGCTGGGCCGGGCGTACCCAGCCGGCCTGGGCATGCCAGCAGGCGGTGGTGTCAGCAGGCAGACCGGCGGTGTGCAGCTGCTCGGTGGTGGTGGCGTGGCTCCAGTCTGCACCAGGGCCGCTGGCCCAGTGGGCGGGCAGGCCGGTACCGCCGTCGGTGCAGTGCTCCAGCACACCGCTGTGGCCCCAGTCCTGGCCTTCCTGGCAGACATCGCGCAGGCGCTGCAGCGTCAGGCGCACGCCGTTGCGCGACAGGCGCGAGAGCGCGCTGTCGTCGGGTGAGACATGGGGGCAAAACAGTCCGGCGGGCAGGCCCGATGCGCCATCGGCCGGGCGGGGCCCCTGGCCCAGTACCGTCACCTGCCAGCCGCGCAGCGCCAGGCTGTGTGCGGTGGCAGCGCCAGCCAGCCCAGCGCCGATCACGAGGGCATGGCCCGCTTGGGCCACGGGCTCCACGCCGGTGCTGCGCTTGCGCGGCTCCCAGCGCGGCGTGTAGTGCGCCGTCGCCGTGTCGGGTGCGCTGGGGGCGGTGAAGACAAAGCCTGCGCTTTCCAGCGCCAGCTGTAAAGCGTTGGGAATGGCTGGCGCCAGCAACACAGTGCCGCGCTGGCAGTGGCGCGCCAGGGCCTTGGCGTTGTGGGCATCGTCGGCAAAGGGGGTGTGCAGCAGAACGGCATCGGCGCTGCTGGTTTGCTGGCGCAGCAGGGGCTGCACATCGCCCACCCACAGCGTCAGCAGCACGCGCCCTTGCTCAAAGCTCAGGCGGTGCACACCGGGCAGCAGGCCATACAGGCCGTCGGCCAGGGCTTGTGCCTGGGGCTGCAGCGCTGCCGGGGCATGGGCCAGCACGCTGCTGGCAGCCAGCGGCGCGGCCAGCACGGCGGTGAAGTGCAGCTGGGCGCTGCGCTGTGCGTCGGCCTGCCAGGCGGCCCAGGTGTGCAAAAACGCTTCGCCCTGCCCAAAGTCTGTGGCCAGCATGCGCCAGCCAGCGCGCCCTTGCCAGGCGTGCAGGGCGCAAAGCGAAGTGGGCGAGAGAGGCGAAGCGGAGGTGGAATGCATGTTTCGGTGTCAAGGATTCAGGCGGGTGCGCCTGCGGCGCTTTACTCCCAGCGCTGCTGGTAGGAAAACACCGGCAAGCGCCAGCCAAAGCGAATGGCAGCCAGGCGCAGGGCCAGACCGCCCGCAAAACAAATGGCGGTGCTGATGCCGATCGACACCTCCAGCCACTGCAGCCCCAGATAGAGCAGACAGACGGTCATGGAGACGCTGGCATACAGCTCACGGCGGAACACCACGGGCACCTGGTTGCACAGCACGTCGCGCAGGATACCGCCGCTGATGCCGGTGATCATGCCGGCCATGACCACGACCAGCGGGTCATAGCCCAGCTTGATGGCCACATTGCTGCCGATCAGCGAAAACGCGATCAGCCCCATGGCATCCAGTAGCAGGAAGACATGTTTCATGCGTTGCATGTAGCGCGCAATGACGGTGGTCAACAGCCCGGCAGACACCACCAGATAGACGTAGGCGGGGTGCTGGGTCCAGCCAATGGGGTAGTTGCCCAGCACCATGTCGCGGATAGTGCCGCCACCCAGGGCGGTCACAAAGGCAATCACTACCACGCCAAAAATATCCATATTGCGTCGCCCAGCGGCCAGTGCACCGGACATGGCTTCGGCCGTGATGGCGATCAGATAGATGATGAGGATGACGTCCAGCTGCGAGCTGAACAGGCGGTGCATGAGGTCGGACAGAAAGGACACGGCGCAACAAAAGGTGAGCCCATGCCCAAGAAGCCGCAGCAGTGCAAGAGGCTTCTTGGGCATGGGTGAGCCTCTCCCGCTGTCCTTTTACCTGAGAGTTTTAGCGCCGCACATGTTCGGCATGTGCGGGCTTGCCCCTTCGGTGAGCCGGCAGATCGTGGTCGATCCCGGCTGCTCTCCAGTCGGCAATGGTGTTCCGTGGTGCTGGGTGCCTGAGCGATTATGGGAGTTTGCGCCTTCGGCGGAGGCTGGCCTGTGGCGGCTGCCTCGCTCTCCCACGGAAAACAAAGACTGCGATTATGGCGCGTCTGCAAGACCCAAACCCACAGCTGGGCATAGAAAAGCAAAAAGCCCAGCGGTGCAAGGCGGCGGGGCTTCAGGGGCTGTCAGCCGTGGGCTGGCGGCAGATGCGGCACTGTGCAGGGCCTTGCCTGCTGCCGCGTGGGGGGCGCTGCTCAGCCCGTGGGTGGTGAGACCTCGGGGCGTGCGCAGCTTTCAGGTCTTATGCCGATGGGGGAACGTAGCCAGCTGCTGCGTCGGCACCACCGCCAAAGAAGTGGTTTTCCATCTGGCGGGCCAGGTACTGGCGAGCGCGGGCATCGGCCAGGTTCAGGCGGTTTTCGTTCACCAGCATGGTCTGGTGCTTGAGCCAGTCGGCCCAGGCTTGCTTGCTCACGCTTTCATAGATGCGCTTGCCCAATTCACCGGGGTAAGGAGGGAAGTCCAAGCCTTCAGCTTCTTGACCCAGTTTGATGCATTGAACGGTACGTGCCATGGGGGGTTCCTCAGTTGACTTCAGATGTTTAGGTAATAACGAACTGAAATCTTATTGGTTTAGGTTTTGAAGTCTTGCTTCCAGAATGCATTGCAACGGTGAAACGGACCGTTCTTCCCAGCACATTTCCGAAAGCAAAAAATGAACAATCGCCGCAACTTTATCAAGATTCCACTTGCCCTCAGCCTTTTGGCGGGCTTGTCCTTGACCGCCGTGCCTGCTTCGGCGGCCGATCCGGTGACGCTGCTCAACGTGTCCTACGACCCCACCCGTGAGCTGTATGTGGACTTCAACAAGGCATTTGCCAAGCACTGGAAGGCGCAGACCGGGCAGGATGTGAGCATCAAGCAGTCGCACGGCGGCTCGGGCAAGCAGGCGCGCTCCATCATCGACGGCATCGATGCCGATGTGGCCACGCTGGCGCTGGCGGGCGATGTGGACGCCCTGGTCAAGAACGGCAACCACCTGGCGGCCGACTGGCAGAAAAAGCTGCCGCACAACAGCGCGCCCTACACCTCGACGATTGTGTTTCTGGTGAAAAAGGGCAACCCCAAGGGCCTCAAGGACTGGGGTGACCTGATCAAACCGGGTGTACAGGTGATTACGCCCAACCCCAAGACCAGTGGCGGTGCACGCTGGAACTACTTGGCGGCCTGGGAATACGCCAAGCGCCACAACGCTGGCGATGAGGCCAAGGCCAAGGATTTTGTGAAGAAGCTCTACGAGAACGTGCCGGTGCTGGACACGGGCGCGCGCGGCTCGACCATCACCTTTGTGCAGCGCGGTGTGGGTGATGTGCTGCTGGCTTGGGAGAACGAGGCTTTTCTGGCGCTCAAGGAGTTTGGCCCCGAGAAGTTTGAGATCGTGGCGCCGTCGATCTCCATCCTGGCCGAACCCACGGTGGCGGTGGTGGACAAGGTCGTCGACAAAAAGGGTACGCGCAAGGTGGCCCAGGCCTACCTGGAGTACCTGTACTCCGACGAGGGCCAGCAGATTGCTGCGCGCAACTACTACCGTCCCACCAACGACAAGGTCAAGGCCGCGTTTGCCCAGCAGTTCCCCAAGCTGGAGCTGTTCACCATCGATCAAGCATTTGGCGGCTGGGCCAAGGCGGACAAGGCGCACTTTGCCGATGGCAGCAGCTTTGACCAGATCTACACCAAAAAGTAAGCCAGCACGCCGCAGCAGCGGCAACCCCGGGTGGCGCTGCTTGCTACCCGGCATCGCAAGGAGTCCCCACCATGTCTACCCGCATTGCCCCCATCGCAGACCACGCCCGCACGCCGCGTGATGCCTTGTGCGCCCAAGCTGCCCAGGTGCTGCGCACCACGGCCCAGCAATGGGGCATGCGCATGCAGCCGCCACAGCGGCGAGCGAGCCAGGCCGTGCCACGCACGCCGGGTGCGGCAGCGGTCTCGCCCTGCGCCAGCGTGCTGGCCGCCTGGGCGGTGATGGTGTGAGAGGGCACCTGCGTGGCGCCTGGCTTGCAGCCACAGATGGCGTACATTCAGCATGAAAAAGCCTTGTAACGCTTGCTGCATCAGCGCTACCAGCTCTTGTTTTTGATGTTTCTGATGGGCCTGGCATGAACTTTCAGCAATTGCGCTCGGTGCGTGAAACCGTGCGCTGCGGCTTTAACCTGACCGAGGTGGCGCAGGCGCTGCACACCTCGCAGCCCGGTGTCAGCCGCCAGATTCGGGAGCTGGAGGACGAGCTGGGCGTGGACATCTTCTTGCGGGCGGGCAAACGCCTGACGGGGCTGACATCCCCGGGAGAGCAGCTGCTGCCGATTGTCGAGCGCCTGCTGCAGGATGCTGACAATCTGCGCAGCGTGGGGGCGGACTTTCATGCCAGCGCGCAGGGCACGCTCTCGGTGGCGGCCACGCACAGCCAGGCGCGCTATGCCTTGCCGCAGGTGGTGCATGCGTTTCGCCAGCACTATCCGCAGGTGCGCTTACACCTGCACCAAGGCACGCCCCGGCAGGTGGCGCAGATGCTGCTCAATGGGGAAGCCGATCTGGGCGTCGCGACGGAGGCGCTGGCCAGCTACGAGGGGCTGGTGACGCTGCCGTGCTACTGCTGGACGCACAGCATCGTGTTGCCGCCGGGCCATGCCTTGCTGCAGCGCCCGCAGCCAATTGCGCTGGCGGAGCTGGCGGGCTACCCCATCATCACCTACGAGCAGGGCTATACCGGCCGCGCACACATTGATGCGGCCTTTGCGCGCGCCGGACTGAGCCCGGATGTGGTGCTCACCGCCATGGATGCCGATGTGATCAAAACCTATGTGGCGCTGGGCATGGGCGTGGGCATTGTGGCCTCCATCGCGCTGGATGCGCAGCGCGACCAGCCGCTGTGCATGCTGGATGCAGGGCATCTGTTTGCGGTCAACGTCACGCGGCTGGGGCTGCGCCGTGGCGCCTGGCTGCGCGGCTATGCCTACGACTTCATTGAGCGCTTTGTGCCCACGCTCACCCGTGCTGCGGTGCAGCAAGCGCTGGCCGGCTGAAGAGGGCGGCTGTGGTGGGCTGGGGGCGTTTGCACGGGTCGCCCGCAGGGTTGCCAGCCTGCGCGGGGCGGTCAGGTCCGCTGCGGGTGTAGAGTGGATCACGTGTTTTGTGCTGACCCCCACCCCCCTTTCTGGATTTTGCACATCGATGGCTCAGCCATGCCCAACCCCGGGCACATGGCCATCGGTGCTGTGCTGACGGGCCCGCTGGGCCAGCGGCTGCAGCTGAGCCAGCCCTTGCCCGGTACCGGCTGCAACAACGAGGCGGAGCTGCGCGCCCTGCAAGCCGGCCTGGCGCTGGCACACGCACAGGGCGCGGCCAGTGTGCGCATCTACACCGACAGCCATTGGCTGGTGGAGCAGCTGGCGCCCGCCGCCGAGCAGCCCGCACCCGTGCGGCCCACGCTGCGCCTGGCACCGTGGCTGACCCAGGTGCGCGCCGCGCTGCAGGACTTTGCACAGGTGCAGTGGCACTGGATTCCGCGCCACCACAACACCGAGGCCGATGCCCTAGCGCGACAGGCCTGTCTGTCCACACAAGCTGTTTAAAAAGATGAGCTGTAAGCCATTGCTGTGAATGGCTTGGAGTGTGTTTTTGTATCCATAAAGCGGAACATGTACCCTGCCGCTGTGCGCTGATATCGAGGTTTTCCGCCACGCCAGTTTCCGCCAGCCTTGCGAGCCTGAGACAATGTCGCCCATCATGAGTGATCAGAACGACAAGATTTCCCCCGATTCCCCCTACGAAGACATGCCCACCGGCAACCCCGACCTGCCCGAGGGTTGGCTGGAAGTGGTTTCCATGGACATTGAAGCCAAGGGTATTGCCCGCAAGCCCGATGGCAAAGTGGTGTTCATCGACGGTGCCTTGCCCACCGAGCTGGTCACGGCCAATGTGCACCGCAAAAAGAACAACTGGGAGGCCGGCACGCTGATGCATCTGCACCGCGAGTCGTCCCAGCGTGTCACGCCCGGTTGCCCCAACGCAGGCCTGCACGAAGGCGCGTGCGGCGGTTGCAAGATGCAGCACATGCACGTGAACGCGCAAGTGGCGGTCAAGCAGCGCGTGCTGGAAGACAATCTGTGGCACTTGGGCAAGGTCAAGCCCGAGACCATGCTGCGCCCCATCGAAGGCCCCACCTGGGGTTACCGCTATCGTTCGCGCCTGTCCGTGCGCTATGTGATCAAAAAAGGCAAGGTGCTGGTGGGCTTCCACGAGCGCAAGAGCCGCTACATCGCCGACATGGAAACCTGCAAGGTGCTGCCACCGCACGTGGACGCCATGCTGATGCCCATGCGCGCACTGATTGCCAGCATGGATGCGCGCGAGACCTGCCCGCAGATCGAAGTGGCCTGCGGCGACCATGTCACCGCACTGGTGCTGCGCCATCTGGAGCCCTTGAGCGATGCCGACAAGCAGCGCCTGCGCGACTTTGCGGCCGAGCAAAACGTGCAATGGTGGCTGCAGCCCAAGGGCCCGGACACCGTGCACCTGATGGAGCAGGGCGGCGCCCAGCTGTCTTATGCGCTGCCGGACTTTGGCATCACCATGCCGTTCAAGCCCACCGACTTCACGCAGGTCAACCCGCACATCAACCGTGTGCTGGTGACCCGTTCGCTGCGCCTGCTGGATGCGAAAAAAGAAGAGCGCGTGATTGACTGGTTCTGTGGCCTGGGCAACTTTACGCTGCCTATTGCCACCATGGCCCGCGAAGTGTTGGGCATTGAAGGCTCGGACGCGTTGGTGCAGCGCTCGCACGAGAACTACGCCGCCAACAATGCCCAGCGTGCCGATGCCGACAAGCTGGCCCCCACCACGTTTGTGGCCCGCAATCTGTTCAATATGACGCCTGCGCTGCTGATGGCGGACGGTAACGCTGACAAGTGGCTGGTAGACCCCCCACGCGAAGGTGCGTTTGCGCTGTCCAAGGCGCTGGCGGACATCCACCAGATTCGCATTGGGGCCAAGCAGACCGGTGTGGCCACCGAAGAGCAGCCTGACTTGCTGCCCCCGCTGCCCGAAGACCAGGCCAGCTGGAAGTTCCCCAAGCGCATCGTGTATGTAAGCTGCAACCCCGCCACCTTGGCGCGTGATGCGGGCTTGCTGGTGCACCAGGCGGGCTACCGCTGCGTGCTGGCCGGTGTGGTGAACATGTTCCCGCACACCGCCCACGTGGAATCGATGGCCGTGTTCGAGCGCGCAGACGACTGAACGAGCGCGGTGCCGTGGCTGCAATTGCTGCCGCAAGCAGCAAAGGTTGCAAAGGTTGCAGGGGGCGCTGAATGGCACCTGCCTCATCCATGCTCCACGGCACGGCATGCCCAGGCGCTAGATCCCATGAAAAAAGCCCGCTGCGTACCAACGCAGGCGGGCTTTTTTCATGCAAGAGGCGCAGTGCTTAGCTGCGTGGGCTGCTGTATTCCGTCTCGATGTCGTCTGCGGCACGGGCCTTGGGGGCTTCGGGCTTTTGGGTGAAGACGGAGGGTGTGCCCTCGAGCTTGTGCTCGCGCATGTACTCGTCCATGTCTTTCCAGCCAGCGAACACCATGGCTTTGGGGGCCTTGGGGTTGAGGGTGTAGCAGTCCTCGATACCACGCATGGCGTGGCGGCAGGCGCTGCCGATGGCCTTGGCTTCGTTTTCACGAATGATGGCGCGTGCGTCCGGGCCCAGGCCGGGGACTTGTTCAAGACAGCCTGCCAGCAACGCCGCGCCCAGTGGTAGCAGCAAGAAGGCAGGACGGAAGGAGTGGTGAATGTTTGGCATGTGTCTGAAGTATCGACAGCGGTGGGGCAATCTTAAGCACTTCTTGTGCGCAAGCATGAAAAAAGGCTCCCGAAGGAGCCTTTTCTGTGTGGCAGCAACGACTTAGTCGCGCTCGCCGCCCATGATGCCCAGCAGCGCCAGCAGGCTCTGGAACACGTTGAAGATGTCCAGGTACAGCGACAAGGTGGCGCTGATGTAGTTGGTCTCGCCGCCGTCGATGATCTGCTTGAGGTCATACAGCATGTAGGCCGAGAAGATGCCGATGGCCAGCATGGAGATTGCCATCATGCCTGCGGTGGAGCCCACAAACACGTTGATGATGGCACCCACCATCAGCACCAGCGCGCCGACGAAGAGCCACTTGCCCATGCCCGAGATGTCGCGCTTGATGACGGTGGCCAGCGAGGCCATGACGAAGAACACGCCAGCGGTACCGGCGAAGGCGGTCATGATCAGCTGCGAGCCGTTGCTAAAGCCCAGGATGTTGGCGATCAGGCGCGAGAGCATCAAGCCCATGAAGAACGTGAATGCCAGCAGCACAGGCACGCCTGCGGCGGAATTCTTGGTCTTTTCAATGGCGAACATGAAACCGAACGCGCCGACCATGAAAACGATCAGGCCGGTAAAGCCGGTCAGACCAGCGGTGATGCCGGTGCTCACACCAATCCAAGCGCCCAGCACTGTAGGCAGCAGGCTCAGTGCCAGCAGCCAGTAGGTGTTGCGCAGCACTCTGTGGCGCTGCTGCTGCGCGATGCCGTAGCCTGCAGAGTCCAAAGTGTTCAGGTGGTCCATGGAATGTGTTCTCCTGTAGAGGTATAGCGGATTGCTATGGTGATGCATTCTATGAGACATCGTTGCCCCCACAAGTTCCCAAACCCTTGGTGGATGCAGCAGTTTTCCCGCTGCTTTTAGGTTGGAATGTTTTGCGCTGAAGTGTGGGGCGGTGGCCGCTGGAGTCAGTATGCTCAAAGTTTGTCTACCAACCGCGTGGGGAGCCCTGCAATGAAGAACAAGTTTGAGCTGGAACTGGCCGATGTGAAGGCAATCGCCGCAGCTGCTGAAGCCGAAGCGCTGAAGAACAACTGGCCTGTGACGATCGCTATCGTGGACGATGGCGGTCACCTGCTGTGGCTGCAGCGCCTGGACGGTGCAGCGCCCATGTCCTCGCACGTCGCGCCTGCCAAGGCACGCACGGCAGCTGTGGGCCGCAAAGACACCAAGGCTTTTGAGGACATGATCAACAATGGCCGTACTGCGTTCCTGAGCGCGCCGTTTGTTGACGGTTTGCTGGAAGGTGGCGTGGCCATCATGAAGAACGGCCAGTGCCTGGGCGCCGTGGGTGTGTCAGGCGTGAAGGCTTCGGAAGATGCGCAAGTGGCCGCAGCAGGTATTGCGGCTTTGGGCCTGTAAGCCAGATGGAGTCAGCGCAAGCTGCTATGAAAAAAAGCGACCATCAAGGTCGCTTTTTTGTGGCTGCAGTTCGTGGAAAAAAAGGACTGGCTACGCAATGCCCGATGAAATGCCTTGTTGGCTGGCCTAAACGATGACGGGTCTTCACCCGTATCGCCCCACGATGAAACTGGTGTGTTGGGTTTACTTGGTCAAGATGAGCTTGCCCAGCTTGGTGGCTTGCAAGCGGTAAGTGGCGCCGTTGTGCACGATGGCGACGGTCTTTTGACCGCGCAGCAGCATTTCGCTGTCCAGGCTCAGTGCAGGCGATGTCGCGGCACTGTCTGCCATGACGGGCTGTCCTGCAGGAACACGGCGCGCTGTGGGAAGGGAGAGAGTGGCTTGCATGGTGCAGTGGGTGTGGCGTTGAAGTTGTTGTAATGATAACTATTCTTATTCAATGCGCAAGCGATTTGTGCATGCCACCATGCAACAAATTGTTGGTGCAGGGAAGGAATCGCTAAAACCATAGCGTCTAGCGCTCGTTTGATAAGCGTTTCAGCATGGTTTTGGTTGAAATCCATGGCATAGCCTGCGCAAGCTGCTCCTTTTTTAATGAATGCACCCAACGCTTGTCCTTGGGGCAGGCACAAAAAAGCCCTGCAGGCTCTCGCGTGCAGGGCGGGTGTGGGGCAGCCAGGCTGCGCAGGCTCAGGGCTGCTCAGGCTCGGTCACAAAGCCGATCTTGCGAATGCCGGTGCTTTGTGCGGCCGCCATGGCCTTGGCAATGCGCTCATAGCGCACTTCCTTGTCGCCGTGGATGTGCAGATCAGGCTGGGGGTCTTTGGCGGCCTCCACCTTCAGGCGCTCCACCAGCTGTTCGTCGGTGATGGCGTCCTTGTTCCAGTGGTACTGGCCCTGGGCGTCAATGCTCAGGCTGATGTTCTGGGGCTTGACCACCTCGGGCTCGTTGGAGGCGCGGGGCAAGTCCACATTCACCGCGTGCTTCATGACAGGTACGGTGATGATGAAGACGATGAGCAGCACCAACATGACGTCCACCAAGGGCGTCATGTTGATTTCGTTCATCACGTCATCGCTGTCGTCTTGGGTGCCGAAAGACATGGCTTAAGCGCCTTTCTTCATGGGCAGCACTTTGCCGTCTTGGGTAGCGCTGGTGTCCACGGTCAGTCGGGCGCCGGTCACGAAGAAGGCGTGCAGGTCGTGGGCAAAGCTGTTGAGGCCGCCCAGCACACCCTTGTTGCCGCGCACGATGGCGTTGTAGCCAAGCACCGCAGGAATGGCCACGGCCAGACCGAAGGCGGTCATGATCAGCGCTTCACCGATGGGGCCAGCGACCTTGTCGATGGAGGCCTGGCCCGAGGTGCCAATCACGATCAGTGCGTGGTAGATGCCCCAGACGGTACCGAACAGGCCCACGAAAGGTGCGGTCGAGCCCACGGACGCCAGAATGGCCAGACCGGACTGCATGCGGGCGGTGAACTCATCAATGCCATTGCGCAGGCAGCGGGTCACCCAGTCGGACACGTCCAGGGTGTCGTGCAGGTGGGCGCTGGTCTTGCGGTGGTGGGAGATGGCTTCGCGGCCTTCCAGAGCCAGGTAGCGGAAAGGGTTGGCGGGGTCGGAGTCCAGCTTGTTCAAGCCAGCACCAAAGTCTTCGCTGTGCCAGAAATCTTTGGCTTCCTTGGCGTACTTCTTGTACTTCACCAGGCCCAGGGCCTTGACGATGATGACGACCCACGACGCCACAGACATGATCAGCAGCAGGATGGCCACGCCGCGCGTGACAAAGTCGCCTTGCGCCCAGACGTGGGCAATGCCGAATTGGGATTCCATGAAAACTCCTGAGGTGACTGTTTATTCGAGGACGAAATTGACGGGCACGATGTTCCACATGGCTTCGGGAACACCGTTGCGTTTACCGGGGACAAAGCGCCAGCGCTGCACAGAGTTGAGCGCCGCTTTGTCCAAGCGATCAAAGCCGCTGGATTGCTTGATTTCGATTTGCTGAGGCAAACCGTTCTCATCGACCAGCACACGCAGCAGCACCTTGCCTTGCTCACCCATGCGGCGGCTGATGGAAGGATAGCTGGGGCGCGGGTTGTTCAGATAGTCCGCGTTGCTGGAAGGCAATTGCACAGCGCCGCCCGATGGTTGGGCCGGTGGTGTGGGCGGAGCCGGAGGCGCTGGGGGCGCGGGCGGTGCCGTATCTGCCACAGGCGCGGGCGCAGTGTCCAAACTGCCAGTGGGGGCATTGGGCGCGGGCGTGGGGTCTGCAATGGCCTTGGGCAGGGGCGGTGTTTTCTGTACCGGCTTGGGCTTGGGTTTTGGAGGCTCAGGCTTGGGCTGGGGTTTGGGAGGCTCGGGCGTTGGCGGGGCAGCAGGTGCGGCAGCAGGCGGCTCGGGGGGCGGCGGCGCGATGAACTGCGCAATGACTTCTGCTGCAATGATTTGGGGCTCTGGCGGGCGGCTCATGCCGCTTTGCAAGGCCCAGATGCCAGCCGCATGGAGCGCGACGACCACCCCGGTAATCATGGCTTTGGAGCCAAGAGCGCCAGGAGGGGCAAGTTGTTCGGAAGAAGACATAGGGATCAAAAAACCGGCTGATACAGCCGGTAGGGCCAGCCTCAAGGGCTAGTGCAGTAGGGCGGATTCATCGTACGCCTGCGCGTACAGGGCTACAAGCTTATTTGCGGAAGATCCACCATGAGCAGCCTAAAACCAAAATCAAGCTGCCTGCAACGGTTGAGAAGAATGCCATGCTTTGCTCTCCAAAATAGGGGTGGCAAGCTGAACCGGCTGCGCTGCGACTTCGTTGTGGATGGCTGCCGTGTTGCCTTTGGAGCAGCACTTGGCCACCACATCGCGGGCACAGGTTTCGCAACGACCACATTGGGTGGCCACGCCCAGTTCAAATTGGATTTCGTCAAAACTCATGCCCGCATGGGCGTGGCGTGCGATTTCGCGGTCTGATACTCGGTGGCATACACAAACGATCATGGCTGCAAACAGTTGTGGCTGGCTATTGATGTGATGGAAAGAATTATAAATGCGAATTCATCGCATTTGCAAACACTTTCTCTGTGTAAGGTTGGTTGCGCGTGCCGGCGCAGTGTTGCGGGCACAAAAAAACCGGCCTGAGCCGGTTTTTGTAGCGTGCGTGTCAATTAGCTGACGTGCTTGCCGATCAGGCCAGCCATTTCGAACATCGAAACTTGGGGCTTGCCGAAAACTTCCTTGAGCTTGGCGTCTGCATTGATCATGCGCTTGTTGGCAGCGTCTTGCAGGTTGTTAGCCTTGATGTAGACCCACAGCTTGCTGATGATTTCAGTACGGGGCAGTGGCTCCTTGCCCACCACAGCGGCCAAAGCGGCGCTAGGTGTCAGGGGTTTCATGAAGGCGGCGTTAGGAGTGCGCTTTTTCGCGGGAGCTGCTGTTGCAGCAGTTGCCTTCTTTGCAGTTGCCATTTTTTGCTTTCCTTGTTGGGATGAATTTGCCAGTCACTGCAAGACGTACGTCCTGCGTCGAACTGGTTGTGCCAGATGCTAATGGGAAAATTTCGCCTTTCCAAGCGGGCGAACCAGTTTTTTCAATTGTTTTGTTGCAAGAGAGCACGTAAATCGCCAAAAACTGTCTCTGTGCTTTGCAATTGCAACGCCCAGTGAGAGGATGCCGCGCGATGTTCGGTGGGGAGGCGCCACTGATTAGCACAACCAAAGGAGTCAAAAAATGGCCGTTTCGATCCTGACCTGTGATTTGTGCGATGCACACAAGCAAGACGACAGCGGTGCATTCCGCGTGCTGCCCCCTGTTTTTAAGCATTTCGGAGGGCGCAGCGCTTTTGCCGGCCCGGTGGTGACGGTCAAGTGTTTCGAAGACAACAGTTGGGTCAAGCAGGCGGTTGATTCCGCTGGGGGCGGGCGTGTGCTGGTGGTTGATGGCGGCGGCTCCTTGCGCAAAGCCTTGGTCGGAGGCAATTTGGCAGCGGCAGCGGCGCGCAATGGCTGGGCGGGTGTGCTGGTCTATGGCTGTGTCCGCGATGCGGCAGAGTTGCGCACGGCGGATGTCGGTATTGCAGCACTTGCCCTGATGCCCATGCCCACGGACAAGCGTGGCGAAGGCCAGCAAGATGTGGTGGTGGATATTGCTGGCATACGCATTCAGCCAGGGGACTGGCTGTACGCCGATGAGGACGGGGTGGTGGTGTCTGCGGTTGCGTTGCACGCCTGAGTGGGTGGTGTGCATGCGCTAGCCATGCTGCGCATGGCTGAAAATTTCATGGCGTAAAAACTCATTTTTGCATTGTGAAATGAAGTGGTGCTGCACTGCAGCAAAAGCTTTTCATTAGGAAGAAATTCATTTCACATTGAGATAAATGTACTTAAGTTATTGTTTTTAATATTAAAAATATTTGTCTTATATAAGACATAAGAGCTTGATTGACTCTTCTGTAAGACTTAAATTTATCTCCAAGCCGAAGACAAACCGGCGCTCAAGTTTTAAACCTTGCCTACTTTGATTGGAGACCCGCATGTCTAAATCCCTGAATCAACAACTGAGCCGCGAACAGCAAATTGCAGCCCTTGAGAAGGACTGGGCGCAGAACCCCCGTTGGAAGGGTGTGAAGCGTAACTACTCCGCCGCTGACGTGGTGCGTTTGCGCGGCAGCCTGCAGCCAGAAAACACACTGGCACAACGCGGCGCTGAAGTGCTGTGGGACAAGATCAACGGCAGCTCCAAGAAGGGCTACGTGAATGCATTTGGCGCGATCTCTGCGGGTCAAGCGATGCAGCAGGCCAAGGCTGGCCTGGAAGCCGTGTACCTGTCGGGCTGGCAAGTCGCTGCCGACGGCAACACGTCCGAAACCATGTACCCCGACCAGTCGCTGTACGCCTACGACTCGGTGCCCACCATGGTGCGTCGCATCAACAACACCTTCAAGCGCGCTGACGAAATTCAGTGGGGTCGTGGTATCAACCCAGGCGACAAGGAATTCATCGACTACTTTCTGCCTATCGTGGCGGACGCTGAAGCCGGTTTCGGTGGCGTGCTGAACGCTTTTGAGCTGATGAAGAACATGATCGCCGCAGGTGCTGCGGGCGTGCACTTCGAAGACCAGCTGGCTGCCGTGAAGAAGTGCGGCCACATGGGTGGCAAGGTGTTGGTGCCTACGCAAGAAGCTTGTGAAAAGCTGAATGCAGCGCGTTTCGCTGCCGACGTGATGGGCGTGCCCACCATTGTTCTGGCCCGTACCGATGCGGAGGCTGCCAACCTGATCACCAGCGACTACGATGCCAACGACAAGCCTTTCCTGACCGGTGAGCGCACACAAGAAGGCTTCTACCGCGTCCGTAACGGCCTGGAACAAGCCATCAGCCGTGGCGTGGCTTACGCGCCTTACGCCGATCTGGTGTGGTGCGAAACCGGCGTGCCAGACATCGGCTTCGCCCGTGAATTCGCGCAAGCGGTGCACGCAGCCTGCCCCGGCAAGCTGTTGTCGTACAACTGCTCGCCATCGTTCAACTGGAAGAAGAACCTCAACGACAGCCAAATCGCTTCGTTCCAGGAAGACCTGTCCGCTCTGGGTTACAAGTTCCAGTTCATCACACTGGCCGGTATCCACAGCAACTGGTACAACACCTTCAAGTTCGCCCACGCTTACGCCCGCGGCGAAGGCATGAAGCACTACGTTGAAATGGTGCAAGAGCCAGAATTTGCAGCACGCGACATGGGTTACACCTTCGTGTCGCACCAGCAAGAAGTGGGCGCGGGTTACTTTGATGATGTGACCACCGTGATCCAGGGTGGCTCTTCCAGTGTGAAGGCGCTGACGGGCTCTACCGAAGAAGAGCAGTTCCACTGATCTGGCTGGATGCTGAAAACGCGGGGGGGCGTTTCAGCAAAAAATAGGACTTGGTATTGCCCGTAGCTCTGGCTACGGGCTTTTTTGTCTGTACAGCGTTAAAATACTGGAAAGCGAACCAACAAGGGCGAGAAAGGCATTCTGGTTATGACACCGCGAACGACGTACATGGAGATATGGCACAGCCAGTAAGGCTGTGAGTTCGCGCCTGCCCGGAATTGTTGTTATCCATAAAGCGCGGACAAGTTCCGCGCTTTGCGTTTTTAACGGCTTGCGCTCCTGTTACAGATAGAGATAGCTAAGGATTTTCATGTTAAAGATCACTCTTCCCGATGGTTCGCAGCGCGAATTTGAAGGCCCGGTTACTGTCATGCAGGTGGCTGCATCGATTGGCGCGGGCTTGGCCAAAAATACGGTGGCTGGCCGCGTCAATGGACGCCTGGTCGATGCCTGTGACCTGATCAGCGAAGATGCCAAGCTGCAAATCATTACGCCCAAAGATGACGAGGGTGTGGAGATCATTCGCCACTCGGCCGCCCACTTGGTCGGTCACGCCGTCAAGCAGTTGTACCCCACTGCCAAGATGGTCATCGGTCCTGTGATCGATGAGGGCTTTTACTACGACATCTCGTACGAGCGCCCCTTCACCCCCGAAGACATGGCCGCCATCGAAGCGCGCATGAAAGAGCTGATCGCACAGGATTACGACGTCATTAAGAAGATGACGCCGCGCGATGAAGTCATCAAGGTGTTCAAGGATCGCGGCGAAGACTACAAGCTGCGCTTGGTCGAAGACATGCCCAACGAAACCGCCATGGGCCTGTACTACCACCAAGAATACATCGATATGTGCCGTGGCCCCCACGTGCCCAACACCCGTTTCCTGAAGGTCTTCAAACTGACCAAGCTGGCCGGGGCCTACTGGCGCGGCGATGCCAAGAACGAGCAGCTGCAGCGTATCTACGGCACTGCGTGGGCCGACAAGAAGGACCTGGCGGCCTACATCACCCGCATTGAAGAAGCTGAAAAGCGCGACCACCGCCGTCTGGGCCGTGAGCTGGACTTGTTCCACATCGATGAATGCTCGCCCGGCACCGTGTTCTGGCACCCCAAGGGCTGGCGCATCTGGCAAGAGGTGGAGCAGTACATGCGCCGCGTCTACCGTGAAAACGGCTACGAAGAAGTGAAGGCGCCACAGATTCTGGACAAGAGTCTGTGGGAGAAGACCGGCCACTGGGACAAGTACCGCGACAACATGTTTGTCACGGAGTCGGAAAAGCGCGATTACGCGCTCAAGCCCATGAACTGCCCCGGCCACATCCTGATCTTCAAGCAAGGTGTCAAGAGCTACCGCGATCTGCCGCTGCGCTTTGGTGAGTTTGGCCAATGCCACCGCAACGAGCCCACCGGTGGCCTGCACGGCATCATGCGCGTGCGCGGTTTTACCCAGGACGATGGCCACATCTTCTGTATGGAAGACCAAATCCAGCAGGAAGTGCTGAACTTCAACCAGCTGGTGCAAAAGGTGTATGCCGATTTCGGCTTTACCGAAATCATCTACAAGGTGGCGACCCGTCCGGAAGCCCGCATCGGCTCGGACGAAAGCTGGGACAAGGCTGAAAAAGCGCTGTTCGATGCCCTGAAGGCATCGGGCTGCGAATACCAAATCGCAGTGGGCGATGGCGCTTTCTACGGCCCCAAGATCGAGTACACCTTGAAAGATGCGCTGGGTCGCCAGTGGCAGTGCGGCACCATCCAGGTCGACTTCTCCATGCCTGAGCGCCTGGATGCGGAATATGTGGGTGAAGACGGCAACCGTCACCGTCCCGTCATGCTGCACCGCGCTATCGTGGGCTCGCTCGAGCGTTTCATCGGTATTTTGGTGGAGCAATTTGCGGGCGCATTGCCTGTGTGGCTGGCGCCAGAGCAGGTCGCGGTGCTGAATATCACCGACGCACAGGCCGACTATGTGAAGGAAGTTGTGGCAAAGGTGCAAAAAGCACTGCCTCATCAAAGCCTTAAGGTGGTGTCTGACCTGCGCAACGAAAAGATCACGTATAAAATACGCGAGCATGCATTGCAGAAGCTGCCTTACATCCTCGTCGCAGGCGACAAGGAAAAAGCGGCAGGCACCGTCGCTGTGCGTGCCCGAGGTAATAAAGACTTGGGCGTGATGTCGGTGGAAGCATTCATCGAATTGCTGACCAACGATATCCAGAACAAAGTCTGATGTAGAAAGCGCGGCCAGTCCGCGCTTGTCTCATCAATGCAAGCAGCTACGCTTTTCGTAGCGATTTGAATTTAGGGTGAAAGCCATAGCTACAGAATTTCGTGACCGTCGCCACCGCGAGGAACGCAAACACCGTCTGAACCGTGAAATCATGGCGCCTGAAGTGCGTCTGTCCGGTCCTGAAAATGAACCCATTGGCATTGTTTCTCTGCAAGAAGCACTGCGCATGGCTGGTGATTTGGACGTTGATTTGGTGGAAATTGCCGCAACTGCAAACCCACCGGTTTGCCGTTTGATGGACTACGGTAAGTTCAAGTACCAAGAGCAGAAGAAGGCAGCTGAGGCCAAGGCCAAGCAGACCGTGATCGATATCAAGGAAGTGAAATTCCGTCCTGGTACCGATGATGGCGACTACAACATCAAGCTGCGCAATATTCGTCGCTTCTTGGCCGATGGCGACAAGGTGAAGGTCACTTTGCGTTTCCGCGGTCGCGAAATTACGCACCAACAGCTGGGTCTGGATCTGCTGAATCGTCTGCGTGACGAGCTGGCAGATATCATTCAGGTTGAGCAGTTCCCCAAGCTGGAAGGCCGTCAGATGGTGATGATGATCGCCCCTGCGCGCAAGAAACCAGTGACCGGTGGCGCAGCAAAACCTGCAGCGGAAAACGCACAAAGCAGCAACGCTGCCTAAGCTGGGTTAGAATTTTAGGAGACCTGCCTGCAAGGGCAGGTTTCTGTTTTGCAGCTTGCAAGAGTTGCTAAAACGCTGGCGCAAGCCGGCACCTAAGAAGTGTCTCGGGGCCTACAAGTTGGGGCAGGGTTGTCGCAACGCCTCACGAGCACAACAAACAGGAGCATTCACATGCCCAAAATGAAAACTAAGAGCGGCGCGAAGAAGCGTTTTCGCGTTCGTCCAGGTGGTACCGTCAAGCGCGGCCAAGCCTTCAAGCGTCACATTTTGACCAAGAAGACCACGAAGAATAAGCGCCACCTGCGTGGCACTACCTCCGTGCATGAAGGCGATATGGGCTCCATCGCAAAGATGTTGCCTGGCGCTGGTCTGTAATTCACTGACGAACAAGGAGAAAACACATGCCTCGCGTCAAACGTGGTGTAACGGCCCGTGCCCGTCACAAAAAAGTTCTGAATCTTGCTAAGGGTTTCCGCGGTCGCCGCGGTAACGTCTTCCGCGTCGCCAAGCAGGCGGTGATGAAGGCCGGTCAATACGCCTACCGTGACCGTCGTACCAAGAAGCGTGTATTCCGTCAGCTGTGGATCGCTCGTATCAACGCTGCTGCACGTGAACTGGGCCTGACATACAGCCAATTCGCCAACGGCCTGAAGAAGGCTGCCATCGAAATCGACCGCAAGATGCTGGCCGATATCGCTGTGCACGACAAGGCTGCATTTGCAGCTATCGTTGACCAAGTGAAGGCCAAGCTGGCTGCTTAAGTTAACGGTGTGTAGCTATTCATTGAGTAGCTGCTAGCGCACAAACTGCAAGGGCTAGAGCTTGAAAAGGCACTAGCCCTTGTTTATTTTTACAAGTCGATAAAGAGTCGGTATGAACGAGTTGGATTCTCTGGTCGAAAGCGCGCAACAGCTGTTTGCGCAGGCCCAAACTCCCGCAGATCTGGAAAATGCCAAGGCGCAGTTTCTGGGTAAGTCGGGCAAGATGACCGAGCTCATGAAGGGCATGGCGCAGCTTTCCATCGAAGAGAAAAAATCGCGCGGCGCAGCCATTAACGTGGCCAAGCAAGCGATTGAAGCAGCATTGACCGCACGTCGTACTGCCTTGGCCGATGCAGAGCTGCAGGCGCACCTGAAGGCCGAGGTGCTGGATGTGACCTTGCCTGGCCGTCGCCGTGGCACCGGTGGTTTGCACCCCGTGTCCATCACGCTGGAGCGCATTGAGGGCATTTTTGGCTCCATGGGCTTTGATGTGGCCGAAGGCCCCGAGATCGAATCCGACTGGTTCAACTTCACGGCGCTGAACACGCCCGAAGACCACCCCGCGCGTTCCATGCACGACACCTTCTATGTGGAAGGCGGCACCGAACACGCGCCCAACTTGCTGCGCACGCACACCAGCCCCATGCAGGTGCGCCACGCCGTGCAGCACGTGAAAAAATACCGCAATGCGATCGATGCCGGCCAAGGTATGCCTGAGATTCGCGTCATTGCCCCCGGCCGCACTTACCGTGTGGACTCGGACGCTACGCACTCGCCCATGTTCCACCAGTGCGAAGGCCTGTGGATTGGCGAGAATGTGAGCTTCAAGGACTTGAAGGTCGTGTTTACCGACTTCTGCAAGACCTTCTTCGAGCAGGATGACCTGGTGCTGCGTTTCCGCCCCAGCTTCTTCCCGTTCACCGAGCCTTCGGCCGAAATCGACATCCAGTTCCAAAGCGGCCCGCTGGCGGGCAAGTGGCTGGAAGTGGCGGGTTCCGGCCAAGTGCACCCCAACGTGGTGCGCAACATGGGTCTGGACCCCGAAAAATACATTGGCTTTGCCTTCGGCATGGGGCCTGACCGCCTGACCATGCTGCGTTATGGCGTGAATGACTTGCGCCTGTTCTTTGATGGCGACATTCGTTTCTTGTCGCAGTTTCAGTAAGCAATAAAGAGAGCGGCTAGCGCACGCGAATGAAGGTTTTCAGATGGTTTTGATGCTGAAATCAAGGATTTAAAAGCGCAAGCAGCTCATCTTTTGAAAGTACGAATGCCCAGTCAGCGACTGCCTCTGAAGGAAAAGTAGAGGGCGCTGGCAAGAACGCCAAAGAGTTTGAACCATGCAATTTCCTGAATCTTGGTTGCGCCAATATTGCAACCCCAATCTGACCACCCAGCAGCTGGCCGACACTTTGACCATGGCCGGCCTGGAAGTGGAAGAGCTGGACCCCGTCGCGCCTGCTTTCTCGGGCATCGTGGTTGGTGAAATCAAAGAAGCCGTGCAGCACCCTGATGCTGACCGCCTGCGCGTGTGCCAGGTGGACGTGGGTGGCCCTGAGCTGCTGAACATTGTTTGCGGCGCGCCGAACGCGCGCGTGGGCATCCGCATTCCTTGCGCCACCGTGGGCGCCGAGCTGCCCCCCGGTCCTGATGGCAAGCCTTTCAAGATCAAGATCGGCAAGCTGCGCGGCGTGCCCAGCTACGGCATGCTGTGCTCGGCCAAAGAACTGGGCATTGACGACGATGCCAGTGGCCTGCTGGAGTTGCCTCTGGATGCACCTTTGGGCCAGAACATCCGCGAATACCTGAATCTGGATGACACGCTGTTCACGCTGAAGCTCACGCCCAATTTGGCGCACTGCCTGAGCGTGTACGGCATTGCCCGTGAAGTGTCGGCCCTGACGGGTGCGCCTTTGCAAGCCATCGACTATCCGCAAGCCGCTGTCGCTTCGCAAGACAAGCTGGCGGTGAAGGTGGAAGACACCGATCTGTGCGGTCGTTTCACTGGCCGCATGGTGCGCAATGTGAATACGCAAGTGCAAACGCCCAAGTGGATGGTGGACCGCTTGGCACGCTGTGGCCAGCGCGCCGTGTCGCCGCTGGTGGACATCTCCAACTATGTGATGTTTGAGCTGGGTCGCCCCAGCCACATCTTTGATCTGGATAAGATTCACGGCGGCTTGAACGTGCGCTGGGGCAAAGAGGGCGAAACGCTCAAGCTGCTCAACGGCAACACCATCAAGATCGACGACTTCATCAAGGTCGGCGTGATTGCCGACGACAAGGAAGTCGAGTCCTTGGCCGGCATCATGGGTGGCGATGCGACGGCAGTGTCGGATGCCACGAAGAACATCTACATTGAAGCCGCCTTCTGGTTCCCCAAGGCGGTGGCTGGCCGCTCGCGCCACTTCAATTTCTCGACCGATGCGGGTCACCGCTTCGAGCGCGGCGTTGACCCCGAATTCACCGTCGAGCACATCGAGCGCATCACC
Source organism: Comamonas sp. 14P8.1.4 (assembly GCF_057799285.1). NCBI lineage: Bacteria > Pseudomonadati > Pseudomonadota > Betaproteobacteria > Burkholderiales > Comamonadaceae > Comamonas > Comamonas sp. 14P8.1.4. Next base: position 53,697 of record NZ_JBYOKN010000012.1, on the reverse strand, counting down.
CAGCTGGTGCTGGAGATCTGCGGCACGGCCGACACGCAAGTGTGTGCCATGGACGACCACCAGCCCAATATGCCTGCGCCCAAGCCCGTGCAATTGCGCGTGGCCCGTGCGGCCAAGGTGATTGGCATGCCCGTGACGCAGCAGCAATGCCTGGATGCACTCAATGGCCTGGGCTTGCCCGCTGTGGTGGCACAAGAGGGTGTGATCAGCGTGACTGCGCCCACCTTCCGCTTCGACATCAATTTGGAAGAAGACCTGATTGAAGAAGTGGCGCGCATGATTGGTTACGAGAACTTGCCCACCAGCAAGCCGCTCGCGCCCATCAGCCCCAAGTTGCGTGCAGAAAACAAGCGCAGTCCGTTTGCCGTGCGCCATGCGCTGGCCGCTCTGGGTTACCAGGAAACCATCAACTTCTCGTTCGTGGAAGAAAAGTGGGAAGCAGAGCTGGCGGGGAACACCAATCCCATCAAGCTGCTGAACCCGATTGCCAGCCAGTTGAGCGTGATGCGCTCCAGTCTGATTGGCTCGCTGATGCAAGTGCTCAAGTTCAACGTGGACCGCAAGGCCCAGCGCGTGCGCGTGTTTGAACTGGGCCGCGTGTTCTTCAAGGATGACTCCGTGGTCGAGTCCGACACCACCGTCAAGGGCTTCTACCAGCCCATGCGCGTGGCCGGTCTGGCCTATGGCGCCGCAGCCCAGCTGCAATGGGGTGAGGCCGACGCCAAGGTGGACTTCTACGACGTCAAGGGTGATGTGGAAGCCCTGCTGGCACCACTGCAACCAGTGTTTGAAGCTGCTGAGCACCCTGCCATGCACCCCGGCCGTTGTGCGCGTGTGCTGGTGAATGGCAAGGCCGTGGGTTTTGTGGGTGAGTTGCATCCCAAGTGGCGCCAAGGCTGGGATCTGGCACAAGCCCCTGTGCTGTTTGAGTTGGAGCTGGATGCGGTGCTGGCACGTGAAGTGCCCAAGTTCCAAACGGTCTCCAAGCACCAGGCGGTGGAACGCGATATTGCCGTGGTCGTTAAAGAAGCGGTAACACATGCCCAGGTCATGGCAGCCGTGGCTGCGGGTGTGCCAGGCGGTGTTTTGCGCGATGCCGTGCTGTTTGACGTGTTCCGTCCCAAGAAGCTCAAGGCGGGCGAAGAAGCTGCGCCCGGCAGCCTGGCTCAGGACGAAAAGAGCTTGGCAGTGCGCTTGACGCTGGGGCGTGACGATGCGGCACTGACCGATGTGGAAATCGACTCGGCCATGCAGGGCGCTATTGCGGTCTTGCAGGCCCAGGTTCAAGCCCGCTTGCGCGGTTAAGGAGCATCATGGAAGCGAGCAAAGTTTTGAATGCTGAGCTGGAGATGGACGCATCCGGCGCTTTGACCAAGGCGCAGCTGGCGGACCTGCTGTTTGACCAGCTGGGCGTCAGCAAGCGCGAAGCCAAGGACATGGTGGATGCCTACTTTGACCTGATTGCCGGCAGCCTGGTGCAGGGTGAGGAAGTGAAGCTCTCGGGCTTCGGTAACTTCCAGATTCGCACCAAGGCACCACGACCTGGGCGCAACCCCCGCACCGGTGAGCTGATCCCGATCGAAGCGCGCCGTGTGGTAACTTTCCACGCCAGCACCAAGCTCAAGGAGCAAATCCAGGGCTAAGGCGGATGCAGGTGCTTGATTTCAAAGCATCTGCACAAAATCTGGGTTTTGCGGCGTCTGATTTACGTCAGTTGCTACAAAAAATGGATTACAATCATGGCTTCGGCGTGTAGCGCAGCCTGGTAGCGCACTTGCATGGGGTGCAAGGGGTCGCGAGTTCGAATCCCGCCACGCCGACCAATTTATTGCCAAAGCGTCAGATGCAAGTCTGGCGCTTTTGTCTTTCAAGACTTCCTCAGAGTTTTGAAAGTGGTGTGAAAACCGCGATATAATCTGAGGCTTCGGCGTGTAGCGCAGCCTGGTAGCGCACTTGCATGGGGTGCAAGGGGTCGCGAGTTCGAATCCCGCCACGCCGACCAATTTGAAAAGCCACTTGATTGAGAAATCAAGTGGCTTTTTCTTTGCTGCATCTGCACGGTGCAAGGTGATCGCAAACTTCAGTTATTTGCGTGGTTGCTATGCAAGAGCTATGCACTGGTACAGACCAGGGCCTTGCAGCAGGGTTAAGCGCAATCTTGCTGGCATCTGGCCGTGCTGGAAACTGTTCCAGAAATGAGGTGGGGGCACGTTGTTCGCAAGCGATAGGGGCTCTGGCACCAAGCAGTGTGCAAGCTGCGGCATTTGATCTCCAATTCCAATGCGCAGATAGCACAACGCGTGGAAGGCATGCAGGGGGGGCTACATCCTGGGCGTGGCATATGTTAGCCACTGGGTGCGTGCATGAGTGATGCAGTGCGTAATCAGGTCTGCGGGATTGGTCGGAGTCGTGTGGCTCGAGGTGGTCTGGTCACGCGACGCTGGAGAAGGCGTGCAAAGGCGGTTTGGGATGAGCACTAACGCGCAGGACTTGGCAAGACGCGGAAAGTCTTTCGCATGCCGTGGTGCGCTTCGCTCATAAAAAAGCCCAAGGCAAATGGCCTTGGGCTTTTTGGTGCGCGTTACGCCAAAAGTGGGCGTTTAAGCAGCTTGACCGTCGATCAGGAAGTTCAGGCGATCCTTGCCAGCAATCCACAGTGGTGGCTTGCCGCGGCCAGTCCAGGTGGCGCCAGTTTCGGGGTCGCGGTACTTGGGGGCAACAGTCTTGTGGCCAGTGGAGGTGGTGCGTGCGGCTTTCTTGGAGAAGACGTCTTCTTCGGTCAGTTCATATTCGGCAACGATGGCACGAACTTGGGCAATGGCCGAAGCCAGCGCATCTTTGCGAGCGGCTTCAATTTGCTTTTCGAGTTCTGCGCGCTGCGCCAAGAGTTCTTTATAAGTAGTCATTGAAAAGTATTTCTGAGAAAAATGGGGCAATGCATGGATGCATTACCTGAATGCGTGGTTTATTTTATATCGATGTATTCAAGCAATGTGCATTTCATGGAAATGTTCGAATGATTTTTTCGGATTTTTGTGGTCATGGCGCTGCATTGGGTGCTGGCTTTGTCTGCATGCGTGTCAGCTTATCGAAAGTGCGCCATGAATAATTGCCTGCATATAGAACGATAAGGAGACAAGCGCCATGACCGGATTTTCAGAGTTTTATCAGCGCTCGATTGGGCCTACAACCCGCGATGCATTTTGGAAAGAGCAAGCGCAGGGGGTCGATTGGCACAAGCAACCCGAGCAGGTTTGTGATTACAGCGATCCCCCTTTTGCACGCTGGTTTGCGGATGGTGAGTTAAACCTGTGCCATAACGCCGTGGATCGGCATTTGCAGGATCGCCCAGAGCAAGCTGCATTAATTGCAGTTTCTACAGAGACCAATACCGAAAAAACCTATACCTACCGTGAGCTGCATGCCGAAGTGCAGCGCATGGCTGCGGTTTTGCAGATGTTTGGGGTGGGTAAAGGCGATCGGGTGCAGATTTACATGCCGATGATGGCGGAGGCCGCATTTGCCATGCTGGCTTGCGCGCGCCTGGGGGCCATTCACAGCGTGGTGTTCGGCGGGTTTGCCGCCGTGTCCCTGGCATCGCGTATCGATGATGCACAGCCCAAGGTCATCATCAGTGCAGATGCTGGCTCGCGCGGTGGGCGTGTGGTGGCTTACAAGCCCTTGCTGGATGAAGCGCTCAAGCTGAGCGTGCACAAGCCCCTGGCGGTGATTTTGGCCAATAGAGGGTTGGCTGCGATGGACTTGCGTGCGGGGCGCGATCACCTGTGGGCCGATTTGCGTGCCAAGTTTATGGATGCCAAAGTGCCATGTACGTGGCTTCAGTCAACAGATCCTAGCTACATTCTTTACACCAGTGGCACCACAGGAAAACCCAAGGGCGTGCAGCGCGATACCGGGGGCTATACCGTGGCGCTGGCGGCCAGCATGCCGCATATCTTCAATGCCAAAGCCGGGCAGACGTTCTTTTGCACCAGCGATATTGGCTGGGTGGTCGGGCACAGTTACATTATTTACGCTCCTTTGATTGCCGGTATGGCAACGATTTTGTACGAAGGGCTGCCGATTCGCCCGGATCCTGGGGTGTGGTGGAGTTTGGTGGAGAAATACCGCGTCACCCACATGTTTTCTGCGCCCACCGCCGTGCGTGTTTTGAAAAAGCACGATCCCGAATATCTGCGCCAATATGATCTGTCGAGCTTGCAGGCTTTATGGCTGGCTGGTGAGCCGCTGGATGAACCGACGGCTCGCTGGATCAGTGATGCCTTGAAGGTTCCGGTGATTGACAATTACTGGCAGACAGAAACAGGTTGGCCGATTTTGACGCTGTGCAATGGGGTGGAGCGACAGCCCAGCAAGTTGGGCAGCCCAGGCAAAGCCGTATATGGCTATGACGTCCAATTAATTGATGACAAAACGGGCGATGAGTTGCAGGCATCTGGCCAAAAAGGGGTGTTGGCCATTGAAGGCCCTTTGCCTCCTGGCTGCATGCAAACGGTTTGGGGCGATGATGCGCGCTTTGTGAAAACCTATTGGCAAAGTATTGAGGGCAAGCTGATCTACAGCACGTTTGACTGGGGCATTCGCGATGCAGACGGCTATTACTTCATTTTGGGCCGCACCGATGATGTGATTAACGTTGCCGGACATCGCTTGGGTACCCGTGAGATTGAAGAAAGTATTTCGGCGCATGCTGAGATTGCGGAGGTGGCCGTGGTCGGGGTGGCGGATTCGCTGAAAGGGCAGGTGGCTATGGCATTTGCGGTGGTGCGCGATGCGAACCAAGTGGCTGACAAGCTGCAGCGTGCTGCGCTGGAAGCCGACGTGATGAAGCTGGTAGATCAGCAGCTGGGGGCGGTGGCCCGGCCGGCCCGCGTGGTGTTTGTGACTGCATTGCCCAAAACCCGCAGTGGCAAGCTGCTGCGCCGTGCTTTGCAGGCTGTGGCGGAGCACAGAGACCCTGGCGACCTGACCACGATGGAAGACCCAGCCGCTTTGGCGCAAGTACAAGCGTTGCTGGCAGCGCCGTAGGTCTACGGGCACTGTGTGCCGGGCACTGCATGCAAAAGGGCGCTTGAGCGCCCTTTTTTATGGGCAGCCGAGATCGCGCTTGAGAGGTTAGGCGGCAGCTGCCTGCATGGGGGCACTGTTCCAGGCCTTGAGCCATTGCGGGAAATCAGCCGCAGGCATGGGTTGGGCGAAATGAAAGCCCTGCACCTGGTCGCAACCCATGCGCTCCAGGCTGGCACATTGCTCGCTGCTCTCCACGCCTTCGGCAATCACGTTGTAGCCAAACGAGCGCGCCAGGCTAACCACCCCGTGCACGATGGCGAAATCGGCTTGGTCGCTGAGCATGTCACGCACAAAGCTGCGGTCAATTTTCAGCGAATCCAGGGGCAGGCTGCGCAGGTATGTCAGCGATGAGTACCCTGTGCCAAAGTCATCCAGTGACACGCTCAGGCCCAGCGCCCGTAATTCGTTCAATACCTTGCCGACATGGTGAATGTCGTAGAGTGCCGCGTTTTCGGTGATCTCCAAATCCAGCAGTCGGGGCGGAATGTGGGGGTGCTCGGACAGCAGCTGGGTCATCCATTGCGAAAACTCGGGCTGCTGCAGGTGGCGCGCTGAAATGTTGACGGCGACCTGCATTTCGAGCCCTTGTTCCAGAAACTGGGCCACGGTATGCAAGGCGGTGTGAATGGCCCATTCACCAAAGGGCAGCTCCAGTGCCGTACCTTCGACGTGGGGCAAAAAATGCTGGGGGCTCAGCAGTCCTTTGCCAGGATGTAGCCAACGCGCCAAGGCTTCAACGCTGACCACACGGCGCTGTTTCATGTCGACTTTGGGCTGCACGTAGAGCGTGAACTCGTTGTTCTCCAGGCCTTCTTGGATGCGCAGACTCTTGACGTGGTTTTCTCGCTGGCTGCGCTCCAGTGTGGCATCAAAGGCCTGGATGCGATTGCGCCCTGCTTGCTTGGCTTGGTACATGGCCTGGTCGGCATGGCGTACCAGGGTATCGGCATCGCTGTCATCTTAGGGGTACAAGGTGTAGCCCATGCTGGCGGTGACTTGTACATACTCGCCATCCAGGGCATAGGGGCGAGAGATGCTGGCCATGATGCGTTGCAATAAAACGGCGCACTCTGCGCGTGAGTTCAGCTGGTTGAGCAACAGCACAAACTCATCACCCCCAAAACGGGCGACGCAGTCATGGCTTTTGAGGGCATGCTGCAAGCGCTTGGCTACCAGTACCAGCAGTCTGTCGCCGGCGTCGTGGCCCAGGCGATCGTTGATGGGTTTGAAACCATCCAGATCCAGATAGGCAACGCCCAGCAAGTGCACGGACTGGCGTGTCAGGCACAGTGCTTCGTTCAGACGGGCTGCCAGCTCCACGCGATTGGCCAGCCCTGTCAAAGCATCGAAGTGGGCCAACTGTTGCAAGTCATTTTTTTGCTCTTGCTGCGTGGTGACATCCAGGCACACACCCAGCATGCGCATGGCGCGCCCGTGCAGGTCAAAGCTCACGACTTTGCCAATGGAGCGTAACCAGCGTGAAGGGCCAATGGCGGGCTGATGACGCCAGGTGATGTCGAAAGGGCCATCGTCCGGGGAGGCCATATGGCGCATCAGTTCTGCGTTGCAGCGTGGTACGTCATGGCTGCCCATGATTTCCGTCCAGTGCCAGGTCTCTTGGGCATGTCCCAGGCTGGATGGTCCTTCAAACACTTGCAGGCTGTTGAGCGTGCACCAGAACAGATCGCCGGTGATGGTGCCGGTCTGCAGGTTCCAGTCCCAGCGGCCCAGTGCGGCGGCTTCCAGGGTGACGGACAGCAAGGCCTCTCGCTCGCGGATGGAAGCTTCTTGCTGCTTTTGTGCATCAATGTCCTGCATCACGCCGCGCATGGAGATGATCTTGCCATCATCGTCGGTGACGGCCTCGCCGCGTGAGCGCATCCAGATCTTGCGGCCATCGGCGCGAATGATTTGAATTTCCAGCTCCCAGTCCTTGCGTGCGCGCAAGCAATGCTGCAGTTGGGCACGCATGCGGTCTCTGTGCTCTGGGGCAACAAAAGTGTTCAGATAGTCTCTGGGCAAAGGGTTGTTGCGTGCCAGACCATGCATGTCATAGCAGACCTCGGACCAGACCAGTAAACCAAGCTTTCGCCACGGCGGTCTTCCCAGGCCCCCAGCTTGGCCAAGTGCCCGGCTTGCTGCAGCAAACGATTGAAGGCATGCAGCTCATAAACGGCTTTGTCATGCTCACGCATGTCGTGGAAGACGAACAGCATGCACGGCTCGCCTTTGACTTCGATCGTCACGGCGGAGATGGTGCCTGGTACCAGCTCTCCCTGAGCTTGGCACAGGATGCGCATGCGCTCCACCTGGCCGTTGACAGCCAGTTCGTCGAGCAGTTTGGTGCGCTCATTGGGGGTGGCGTACACCGCCAGTTCCGCATTGGTATGTCCAATGACATCGGCGTAGCTGAAACCCAGCAGATTGCAGAATGCGGGGTTGACATCAATAAAACGCCCATCTTTGAGTGATGTGATGCCTGCGGCATCGGGCAAGGTGCGGTATGCCGCGCTGTAGATGGCGTGTGTTTCGTGCTTGCTGTGTGCGATAGCTGCTTGGCGCAGCCAGGCAATGCTGGCCCAGCTCACCACGACAGCCACCCAGGGCAGGCTCAACCATTGCCACTGTGCGCCCCACCAGGGGGCCATGTCTTGGGGGAGCCCCAGCGCGCGCCAGGCGATGGGCAGCCCAATCGCGAGTGCAAACGCCAGGCACCAGGCAATGGCGTGGGATTGAAGTGCCTGAAGCACATATGTACGAATAGCGGCCATGCCTGTGTGATGCTTCGGAATAAAACACCTCCATGCTGCGTGTCTGCGGTGGGGGTGGCTACAAGGGAATTCCCTTGTAACAACTTGTTGAATGCGTGGGCGCTCATGCTTTGCATCTCACTTCAAAAGCAGACCAGCTTGGCACAACTAAAATACCCAGCGGCACGGCTTCGTGCCTGCTAAGTTGCGAGGAGAACTCGCGAAGGATTCACTGTGCAAATTGCGGCTTCTATCTTCAAGGCTTATGACATTCGTGGCGTGGTGCCCACAACGCTGACGGAAGCGGTGGCACGCAGCATTGGTCGCGCCTTCGGCGAAGCGGCCTTGGCGGAGGGTGAGCGCACCGTGGCCGTGGGTCGTGATGGCCGTCTGTCAGGCCCTGCGCTGAGCCAAGCCTTGATGGCCGGTCTTGTTGATGTGGGTATCGACGTCATGGATGTGGGCATGTGCACCACACCGATGCTGTACTTTGCGGCCAGTACCTTGTGCACCAGCGGCATCATGGTCACGGGCAGTCACAACCCCAAGGATTACAACGGCTTCAAGATGGTGCTGGCAGGCCGCGCCATCTATGGACCCGAGATTCAAGCGCTGTGCCAGACCATTGAGGCAGATCGCTGGCAGCTCAAGGACGGTGGCAGCGTTCGCCAGGCCGATGTGCTGGCCGCTTACAGCGCGCGTATTGTGGGCGATGTGAAGCTGTCGCGCCCGGTCAAGGTTGTGGTCGATTGCGGCAATGGCGTGGCTGGTGCCACGGCGCCCGGCATTTTCCGGGCGTTGGGGTGTGAGGTGCTGGAGCTGTTCTCCGATGTGGATGGCAATTTCCCCAACCACCACCCAGACCCCAGTAAGCCTGAAAACCTCCGTGATGTGGTGCGCGCCTTGCAGGAAACCGATGCCGAGCTGGGCCTGGCCTTTGATGGCGATGGTGACCGCCTGGGTATCGTGACCAAGGATGGCCAAACCATCTACCCCGATCGCCAAATGATGCTGTTTGCCCAGGATGTGCTCTCGCGCGTACCTGGCGGCACCATTTTGTTTGACGTGAAGTGCACCCAGCGCTTGGCGCCAGTCATTCGTGCTGCAGGTGGCGTGCCGGAGATGTACAAAACGGGCCACTCCTTGGTGAAGGCCCGTATGAAAGAGGTCGACTCTCCGCTGGGTGGCGAGATGAGTGGACACATCTTCTTCAAAGAACGTTGGTATGGCTTTGATGACGGCACTTACGCTGGCTGCCGCTTGCTGGAAATTCTGAGCAAAGAAGGGGATCCCAGTGCAGTGCTCAACGCCTTGCCAACCAGTTTTTCAACCCCAGAGTTGAACGTGGCGTGCGCAGAAGGCGAGCCCCATGCGCTCACGGCGCAGCTGCAGGCACTGGCCCCTGAAGTGTTTGCTGCACCAGCACAGATCAGCACGATTGATGGTTTGCGTGTGGACTGGGCTGATGGGTTTGGACTGATTCGCGCCAGCAACACCACGCCTGTATTGGTGCTGCGGTTTGAAGGTCATACAGAGGCCGCTTTGCACCGCATCGAAGCGCAGATGCTGGCCTTGCTTGAGCGTGTCAAGCCTGGCGCGCAAGTCGGCAGCGCGGCACACTGATTCATGACTTTCTTGCAAGAACGTACCGCATGAACTGGAGTCTGGCCGCTTATTCCGCCTTGGCATGGGCGGCACAACCCTTGTTGCGGCGCAAACTGCGCCGGCGTGCCCAGGCCGAGCCCGGCTACGGCCAAGCTGTGGCAGAGCGCTTTGGCCGCTACAGCCCTCGGGATCTGGGGCGTGAGGCTGCAGGGCAATGGGTGTGGGTGCATGCCGTCTCCCTGGGCGAGACGCGTGCTGCTGCGCTGCTGATCAAAGAGTTGCGTGCCGCCATCCCGGGGATGCGGTTGCTGCTGACCAACGGTACCGCCACAGGGCGTGCGGAAGGGCGCAAGCTGCTGCAGCCGGAGGATGTACAAGTGTGGCAGCCGTGGGACAGCCGCAAAGCGGTTCAACGCTTTTTGCGCCAGTTTCAGCCTGCTGTTGGCGTGCTGATGGAAACCGAGGTTTGGCCTAACTTGGTGCTGGGTTGTCAGCAGGCCGGTGTGCCGCTGGTGCTGGCCAACGCGCGACTCAATACCAAGTCTCAGGCGGGGGCTCAGCGCTGGCCGTCCTTGTTTGTGCCGGTCTATCGCGCCTTGCATGCCGTGTGGGCACAAACCGAAGAAGATGCGCAGCGCTTGCGCAGCCTGCAGGCGCCTGTGCGTGCTGTGTTGGGTAACCTGAAATTTGACGTGCAGCCCGATTCCGCGCTGATGGCGCAGGGCACGGCCTGGCGCGCAGCCAGCAGCAAGCCGGTGGTGATTGTGGCCAGCTCGCGCGAAGGGGAAGAGGCGCAGTGGATTGCCCAATGGGATGGCCGCAAATTCCATGGGGTGGCTGGCCAGTGCCAATGGCTGATCGTGCCCCGGCACCCGCAGCGCTTTGATGAGGTGTATGCCATGCTGTGCAGCGCCGGTTTGCGCGTGGCACGCCGCAGCCATTGGGGCGATGGTTTGCCACCGACGGACGTGGACGTGTGGCTGGGCGACAGTGTGGGCGAGATGCCGCTGTATTACGCCGCCGCGCACATTGGGTTGCTAGGCGGGAGTTTCGAGCCTCTGGGTGGGCAGAACCTGATTGAGGCGGCGGCCTGTGGTTGCCCCATGGTGCTGGGGCCTCACACGTTCAATTTTACGCAGGCCTCGCAGAACGCCTGTGAAGTGGGTGCGGCTTTCCGCGTGCTGGATATGGAGCAGGGCGTGCAGCTGGCTACCGCGCTGGCCCGCGATGCCGAGGGTCTGGATCGTGCGCGCCAGGCGGCTTTGCAGTTTGCGCAGTCACAGCGTGGCGCTGCCCGGGCCACAGCGCAGGCGATTGCCGAGGTCGTGCAGACGGCGCGCAAAAAAGTTTAATAGATGAGCTAAAAGCGCTTGGTACGCCTGGGTTTGAGGCTGATTTGGCTTTGAAAGGGCGCGCCAGAAAAATTGCCGATGCACAACACCCATGATCCCCAGGTTCTGCCCATCCGCGATGGGGTAAAGCCCAGCTGCGTGGTACTGCCCACTATGGGGCAGGGCAGCTGTTTGGATTATTTGCTGCAGCGCTTGCCCGCCGTGTCGCGCGAAGACTGGCTGGCCCGCATGGCGCGCGCAGAGGTGGTCGATGAGCGGGGTCACGCTGTAACGGAACACACACCGCTGTTGTGTGGGCTGCGCATTTACTACTACCGCCAGGTGCCGCAAGAGCCGCACATTCCTTTTGAGGCACAGGTGCTCTACCGCGATGACCATATCGTGGTCGCAGACAAACCCCACTTTTTGCCTGTGGTGCCTGGGGGGCACTATCTGCAAAACACCTTGTTGATCCGGCTGAAAAATCAGCTGGGGCTGCCAGATCTGTCACCGGTGCACCGGATCGACCGTGACACCGCGGGGCTGGTGCTGTTTTCGATCCACAAGCACGAGCGCGGTGCCTATCAGGCGTTGTTTCGTGAACGCACGGTGCACAAGGCCTATGAGGCGATTGCACCTTGGAATCCTGCCATTACCTTTCCCCGTGAACACGCCAGCCGCATGGCCGAGAGCAGCAACTTCATCCGCATGCAGGAGGTGGAGGGTGTGCCCAACAGCTTCACGCAGATGCAGCTGCTGGAGCACAACGAGCATTGGGCGCGCTACCTGCTGCAACCTGTCAGCGGCAAGCGCCACCAGCTGCGCGTGCACATGGCAGCGCTGGGGTTGGGGCTCAAGGGTGACGGCTTTTACCCCGTGGTGGACGATGCCCCGGACGGGGATTTTTCCCGGCCTCTGCTGCTGCTGGCGCAAAGTTTGGCGTTCCAAGACCCCATCACCGGCCAGCAGCGCCAGTTCACAACGCAGCGCAGCCTGGGTGATTTGCCCGCGTAAATGCAGGGGCGCGCTGCCTTTTGCGTGGCGTTTTGGCACAAGTCCACGCACCACACGCGGCGTGATTGCAGATGTCCGGCGGCAGGCAGTGCATGAAACCTATAATCAAAGGTTATTCCGTGCCGCAGCGTTTGCGCACCCAGACAACGATTCATCCATGAGCACTCCCAAATTCTCCGTTGCGGACATCCGCAAGACGTTCCTGGACTTTTTTGCATCCAAGGGCCACACCATTGTGGAATCGAGCCCTCTGGTGCCCGGGAACGACCCCACTTTGATGTTCACCAACTCGGGCATGGTCCAGTTCAAGGACGTGTTCCTGGGTACCGACAAGCGCCCCTACACCCGTGCTACCAGCGTGCAGACCTGCTTGCGCGCCGGCGGCAAGCACAACGACCTGGAAAACGTGGGCTACACCGCCCGCCACCACACTTTCTTTGAAATGCTGGGCAACTGGTCGTTTGGCGACTACTTCAAGCGCGAATCGCTGAAGTGGGCGTGGGAGCTGCTGACCGAGGTCTACAAGCTGCCCAAGGACAAGCTGCTGGCCACCGTGTACGCCGAAGACGACGAGGCGTATGACATCTGGACCAAGGAAATCGGTCTGCCGCCCGAGCGCGTGATCCGCATCGGCGACAACAAGGGCGGCCGCTACAAGTCCGACAACTTCTGGATGATGGCCGACACCGGCCCCTGCGGCCCTTGCTCGGAAATCTTCTACGACCACGGCGACCACATTGCCGGTGGCCCCCCCGGCTCGCCCGATGAAGACGGCGACCGTTTCATCGAAATCTGGAATAACGTGTTCATGCAGTTCGACATGGACGAGCAGGGCAACGTCAAGCCGCTGCCCGCACCCTGCGTGGACACCGGCATGGGCCTGGAGCGCCTGGCTGCCATCTTGCAGCATGTGCACAGCAACTACGAGATCGACCTGTTCCAGGCCCTGATCAAGGCTGCGGGCCGCGAGACGAACACCGCCGATCTGGAAACCCCGTCGCTGAAGGTGATTGCCGACCACATTCGCGCTACCGCCTTCCTGGTGGCCGATGGCGTGATTCCTTCGAACGAAGGCCGCGGCTATGTGCAGCGCCGCATCGTGCGCCGCGCCATCCGCCACGGCTACAAGCTGGGCCAGAAGACCCCGTTCTTCCACAAGCTGGTCAAGGACCTGGTCGCCACCATGGGCGATGCCTATCCCAAGATCCGCGAACAAGAAGCGCGCATCACCGAAGTGCTGAAGGTGGAAGAAGAGCGCTTCTTCGAGACGCTGGCCCACGGCATGGAAATTCTGGACAGCGCGCTGTCCGGTGATGTGAAGGTGCTGCCCGGCGACGTGGCTTTCAAGCTGCACGACACCTATGGTTTCCCGCTGGACCTGTCCAACGACGTGGCCCGCGAGCGCGGTCTGACCGTGGACGAGGCCGGCTTTGCCGCCGCCATGGAAGAGCAAAAGAGCAAGGCCCGTGCGGCCGGCAAGTTCAAGATGGACCGCGCGCTGGAATACACCGGCTCCGGCAACACCTTCACCGGCTACGACAAGCTGGCCGAATCTGCAAAAATCGTAGCGCTCTATGCCGATGGTTCTAGCGTGAACGAGCTGAAAGCCGGTCAATCTGGTGTGGTCGTTCTGGACACCACGCCGTTCTATGCAGAGTCCGGTGGCCAGGTGGGCGACCAGGGCGTGATCGCCGCAGGTGCAAACCGCTTTGCCGTGGAAGACACGCAAAAGATCAAGGCCGATGTGTTTGGTCACCACGGCGTGCTGGAATCCGGCAGGCTGAAGGTGGGCGACGCCGTGCAGGCCGAAGTGAACACCCAGCTGCGCGCTGCCACCATGCGCAACCACTCGGTGACCCACATCATGCACAAGGCCCTGCGCGAAGTGCTGGGCGCCCACGTGCAGCAAAAGGGCTCGCTGGTGAATGCCGAGCGCACCCGTTTTGACTTTGCGCACAACGCCCCGGTCACGGCCGAGCAAGTGCGTGACATTGAGCAGCGCGTGAACGCTGAAATTCTGGCCAACACCGCCACCGATGCCCGCGTGATGGACATCGAAAGCGCCCAGAAGACCGGCGCCATGATGCTGTTCGGCGAAAAATATGGTGAGACGGTGCGCGTGCTGGACATCGGCACCAGCCGCGAGCTGTGCGGCGGCACCCACGTGCATCGCACCGGTGACATCGGTTTGTTCAAGGTGGTGGGTGAATCTGGCGTGGCCGCAGGCGTGCGCCGTATCGAAGCCATCACCGGCGAGAACGCGCTGGCCTATCTGCAGTCGCTCGAATCCACCGTGGGTGAAGCCGCAGCCGCTTTCAAGGCGCCTACGGCCGAGCTGAACCACCGCATCGGTGGTGCGCTGGACCAGATCAAGGCGCTGGAAAAGGAAATCGCAGCCCTGAAGGGCAAGCTGGCTTCCAGCCAGGGCGACGAGCTGGCCACGACTGCGGTGGAAGTCAATGGAGTGAAGGTGCTGGCTGCCAAGCTGGACGGCGCCGATGCCAAGACCCTGCGTGACACCATGGACAAGCTCAAGGACAAGCTGGGCGCTGCCGTGATCGTGCTGGCGGCCGTGGACGGCGACAAGGTGCAGCTGGCAGCCGGCGTGACCAAGGCGGAAACCGCCAAGGTTAAGGCGGGTGAGCTGGTGAACTTTGTGGCCCAGCAAGTGGGCGGCAAGGGCGGCGGCAAGCCCGATATGGCGATGGCTGGCGGTACCGATGCAGCAGCGGTGCCAGCTGCGTTGACCTCGGTGCAAGCTTGGGTGGCTGAGCGCCTGTAAAGCGCAGGGCAGAGCCTTTTTCTCCCAAAAGCCAGAAGGCATGCCTTCTGGCTTTTTTTATGCCCTGTCGCGTAGGCTTAGCAATGTGTGGGAAAAAGACGCGACGTATTCGAGGCGCGCATTTTCTCGGTTACGCTCATACATATGGAAACATTCAAGCGGGCGACTGCAGCAGCACAGCCAGGGTCTTTGGTGCGCGCCGTACGCTGGTGCTTGGCTGCGGCATGGTGCATCACCAGCCCCTGGGTTGCCGCGCAATCGGTGGTGTTCATCAATCCCGGGAAGTCGGACGAAGCCTACTGGCTGGCTGCCGCAGATGCCATGCACCAGGCCGCCCGCAGCCTTGGCATGCAGCTGAATGTGATCTACGCCGAGCGCGACCGTTTGCAGCCCATAGAGATTGCCAAAAACATCGCGCAATTGCCTGTTGCGAAGCGGCCTGACTATCTCGTCTTTACCAACGATTACAGCGTAGCCCCCAGCATCTTGAGAGCGCTGGACGGCGCAGGCATTCAGGTTTTCATGGCGTTCAGCGGTATTCAAGAAGAGCTGCGCCCCCAAGTGGGGCAGCCCCGAGAGCGCTTTCCCTTCTGGCTGGGAAGCCTAGAGCCCAGGGCTGAAGACGCGGGCTACCTGACGGCCAAGGCCTTGATACAAGCGGCCACATCGCAAACGCAGTGGCGCAACGAACAAGGCAAGCTGCAGATGCTGGCGATTGCAGGGGATCGCTCTACCCCCACCTCGGTGGCACGCAATCGCGGCATGCGCAATGCGGTGCGCGAAGCGGGTGCGTCCGTCGAATTGATGCAAGAAGTCTACGGTGAGTGGCGCGAGGACAAGGCACAGCAGCAGGCCGAGGTGCTCTTCCAGCGCTATCCGCATGCCCGGCTGGTCTGGAGCGGTAGCGATTTGATGGCGTTTGGGGCCATGCTGGCCTGGCAAGCCCAAGGGGGGACGCCCGGTCGGGATGCCTTGTTCAGCGGTGTGAACACATCCAGCGCAGCATTCGAAAAACTGCGCAGCGGTCAACTGACCGCACTGGCTGGCGGGCATTTTCTGGCAGGGGCCTGGTCTTTGGTGATGCTCTATGACTACCACCATGGCGTGGATTTTGCGAGTGAGGGCCTGGAGCTGGAGCGCCCCATGTTCAAGCTGTTTGACAAGGCCAGCAGTGTGCAGTTTGAAAAACGCTTGGGGCCACACAATACGGCCAAGCTGGACTTTCGGCCATTTAGCAAGTACTTGCGCACGCAGGTGCAGCGCTATGATTTTGATCTTGAAAAACTGTTGCGATAAGAAGCTGCGTGTATGCGTCGCCTAGACATTCCATTTCGCTCAATTTCCACGCTGATGCTGCAGCGCATCGTCGCACTGTCTTTGGTGTGTTTGATCGGCATTGGGGGCGTACAGGTCTGGCTGGATCGGCAGCAGCAGGAAAAGCAGTTTTTCAACACCATGGCACTGATTGTGGAAGTCAGCAGCCGTGCCATTGCCCATGCGCTGTGGGACATTGACCGCGAAGTGCTGCAGCACCATGTGCAGCGCCTGACAGAAATGGACGCGGTGGGCTTTGTGCGCATCCATGTGGCGGCCACCGGTGAAGTAATCACAGCGGGGCGCAGTGGGATGGGCCAAGATGTGCCGTCATACCAGGCGATACTCTATGCGCCGGACTATAAAAATCAGTCGCTGGGCACGATTGAGGTGTGGGCCGATCGTGCCTACCACCGGAATTTGCTGTGGGCATCGCAGCTCCATGTGATTCCGGGTTATCTCATCTTTACGGTGCTGGTGTGCATGACCGTGGCTTGGGTAATCCGGCGTGACCTGGGTATGCCGCTGCGGCAGATCGCCGATTTTGCCCGCAACCTCAAGCCGGAATCTTTGAGTCAGCCACTGGACATTCAGCGCCCGGAGCGGGTGCGTGCTGATGAGATTGATATGGTCATACAGGGCTTTCACCACCTGCAAGAAGCTTTGGGGCGGCATATCCAGGACCTGGATGGCCTCGTCAAGGAGCGCACGCAAGAGCTGTCTTCTTTGGTGGATGAAGTCAAACGCATGTCCCAGCTGGATGTGCTGACCGGCGCCTACAACCGCCGTGCGATGGAGCTACGCCTGCCTCAGGAGCTGGAGCGCAGTGCACGCTACGCGCGGCCTTTTTCGGTGATTTTTGCTGATATTGACCATTTCAAGCGCATCAATGACCAGCACGGTCATGCCGTGGGTGACTGGGTGTTGCGCGATGTGGCCAAACGCTTGCAAGATGGTCTGCGCTTCAATGCAGACTGGCTGGTGCGCTTCGGTGCCGAGGAGTTTGTGATCTTTATGCCAGAGACGGATCTGGAGCACGCTACAGCCGTGGCCTACCGTCTGGCAGAGGTGATGCGCAGTGTGCCCTGGGAAAAGAATGGCCTGGTTCTGCCGCTGACCTGCAGCTTTGGCGTGACACAACTGCGCGATGGCGACACCGTGGGCAGCTTGCTGCAGCGCGCTGACAGCGTGCTGTACCAGGCCAAGGACGAAGGGCGTGACCGGGTGTGTGTGTCTGTGCAGGTTTAGCCTCTGCACACATTGTCAAGGCAAGTTCGGCCGGGATGGTTGGCTAAAACAGCTCGATATCGTCGTGCGAGATCTGTGTGTGCAGCAGGCCTTGGTCTTGCAGGCGCTCAAAGTGGCAGACTTGGTTGCGGCCATTTTCCTTGGCGTAATACAGCGCCTGGTCTGCCTGCCCCAGGATTTCCACCGCTGAGCACAGCTTGGCCCCGGCAAAGCCGACGCTGACGGTCACATTCCCCACCTGGGGGAACGCATGGCTGGCCACCATGCGGCGAAAGGCTTCCAGGGAAGCTTGCGCTGCCTCTTTGCTCGCTGGTGGCATCAGCACCACGAACTCTTCTCCGCCGAAGCGGAAAATACGGTGCTGCGCGCTGAACGCATTGCGCAGCAGGTTGGCCACCAGAATCAATACCTCATCACCGAACAAATGGCCAAAGCGGTCATTGACCAGCTTGAAATGGTCAATATCGATCACGGCCAGCCAGGGCAGGTCGTCCGTGTGGCTGTGGTGTGCCGCAGTGGCAAAGCGCAGCAGGTGTTCGTCAAAGGTCTTGCGGTTGAGCAGGCCAGTCAGCGCATCGCGCTCGCTGTAGTCCAGCAGACTTTGGTAGTTCTGGTAGACATGGAAGATGCCGGTGATGACATCCAGACTGTGTGGGGTAAAGGGCTCCGACTGGGTGACTTCCAGGCAGACGCGCACTTGGTCGTGCATCCACACAGGCAGCCAGATGACGTGCTGCTGCGGTGTGACGCTGTGCTGGGCCTGCAGGGCATGCTGGGTCACGCAGTGGTGCAGGTGTTCCAGCGTGTGCAAAGGCGCACGCTGTGCATCGTGTTGGAAATCCTGCGTGGCAGAGACCAGCTGCCCATCTTGCAGCCAGGTGCGGGGGCGCACCACGTAACTGCCATCCAGCTGCATCAGCTCCAACGCCCGCACATCGGTGATGGCTGGCAGCTGCATGAACGTCGATAGCACGGACAGCTCCAAGCGCAGGTGATCGCGCTGGCCGGTCATCTGAACCAAGTTTTGCAGAATGTGCATGTCGTTCGGTGTGTTGCAGCTGCGCAGCGCGCGCTAACGCTTGGTGAAGACCAGATCCCAGACGCCGTGGCCCAGTCGCAAGCCGCGGTTTTCAAACTTGGTCAAAGGGCGGTACTCAGGCTTGGTGGCGTAACCAGAGGCGGTGTTGGCCAGCTGAGGTTCGGCGGACAGCACTTCCAGCATCTGGACGGCGTAGGGCTCCCAGTCGGTGGCGCAGTGGAAATAGCCGCCGGTTTTGAGGCGGCTGACCAGCTTGGCAACCAGTGGGCTTTGAATCAGGCGGCGCTTGTTGTGCTTTTTCTTGTGCCAGGGGTCTGGGAAGAAAATGTGCACGCCGTCAATGCTGCCTTCGGCCAGCATGTTGTCGATCACTTCCACGGCATCGTGTTGCAGGATGCGGATGTTGTGAATGTCCTGCTCGCCAATGCGCTTGAGGAGCGCACCAACGCCGGGTTCGTGCACTTCGCAGCACAGAAAGTTGTCTTCGGGGCGCACACGGGCGATGTGGGCGGTGGCCTCTCCCATGCCAAAGCCTATTTCCAAAATCAGCTTGCCTTCGCGGCCAAATGCGGCCTGCGCATCCAGCGGCGCGCTGGTGTAGGGCAGCAGGTACTGTGGACCCACGTCTTCAAACGCTTTGGCCTGGCCGGTGGTGACGCGGCCAGTACGGCGCACGTAGCTGCGAATGGTCTTGGGGAAGGCAACATCGGCAGGGGCTTGGCCTGCGGTGGATGTCGTTGGGGCTGCGTCGGTGTCAGCCATGGGGTGGTTTTGTTGCTCAGTCACGTCGCACATTGTAAGTGGCCTGCCATTGTTTTACCCATTGAGCTAGCGCATCAGCCACCGCAGTTTCTGGGGGGAATGTGGGTAAATGCAAACTTTGGGCGGCAGTGTTGAGGGTGGACATGGGCTGGCTCACATTAAGTGCCGGTGCGCCATGTTGTTTGGAGAGCTTCTCGCCATCGGGCATGCGTACCAGCGGGGTGTGCAGGTAGGCAGGATGCGGCACACCCAGTGCATGCTGCAAGAGCAATTGGCGGGCTGTGTTGTCGGTCAAATCCTCGCCGCGCACGACGTGGGTGACGCCCTGGCAGGCGTCATCGACCACCACGGCCAGCTGGTAGGCATACAGGCCATCGGCACGCTGGAGCACAAAGTCCCCCGCCACCTGGGCGGGCATTTGCTGTTGCGGCCCCAGCCGCCGGTCGTGCCAGGTGAGCAGACCATGCTCTAAAGAAAAAGGAGCTGTATGCGTAGGCGCAGTAAGGGCTATAGTCCAATTTGATACATATTGCTCCAGGGCAAAGCGCCAGCTGCGGGCGGGCTTGCCGTGCAAACCACTGCGGCAGGTGCCGGGGTAGGGGCGCTCAATGTGGCGCTCATGGGGCAGGCCCATGTCTTGCAGGGCAGCTTCGATGTCCTTGCGGGTGCAGCCGCAAGGGTAGGCCAGTGCCCGGGTCAGCAATTGCTGCAACGCCTGGGCGTAATGGGCGTGGCGCTGGGATTGCCAGACCACGGGCGCATCTGCGTGCAAGCCGCATTGCGCCAGCTGCGTCAGGATCAGGGTGTCGGCCCCCGCTGGGCAGCGGGGCGGGTCGATATCTTCAATGCGCACCAGCCAGGTGCCGCCGTGGGCGCGGGCATCCAGCCAGCTGGCCAGGGCAGCCACGAGTGAGCCGGCGTGCAAAGGGCCGGTGGGTGAGGGGGCAAAGCGCCCGCAATAGGCAGAGGAAGTCATGGCCGGCAGTCAGCGCAGCTGTGGTGCGTGCGGTGGGCGGTGGTTTTCCAGCAAGGCTTGCTGGGTGACGGGGCTGGCCAGCTGGGTCAGCCACCAGTGCAGTGCCTTGCCCAGGTCGCCGTTGCTGGGCTTTTTCCAGGCGTAGCGCATGCGCAGCTGGCGTGTGGGGCGGGTGACGGCTTTGACCACCAGCAAGCCCGCTTGCACATAGGGGCGGGCCATGGCCTCGGGCAGAAAGCCGCAGCCCAGGCCACGGACCTGGGCATCAATCTTGGCCTGCACGCTGTCGACTGTGAAAATGTCCTGCCCATTGAGCAGGCCGATGGAGGTGCGCTCTCGCTGTGCAGAATCTGCCACCACCACCAGGCGGTGTTCCAGCAGGATGTCGTCGCTCAGTGGCTCGGTAATGGCTGCCAGCGGATGAAAGGGCGCCACGGTAAAGGCAAAGGTGATGTCACCCAGATCGTGCAGCTGCAAGCCCGCCGTGCTGGTGTTGTTGGCTGCGACGCCCAAGGCCAGGTCGGCGCGGCCCGTGGTCACGCATTCGATGGGGCCGCTGAGCGTGCCCATGCCAAGCTTGATTTTGGTGGGGGAGCCCAGGGCGTAGAACGCCTCCACCAGGTCAAACAAGGTGTCTTGGGCAATCACCCCGTCGGCCATGAGGGTCAACTCCGGCTCCCAGCCAGTAGCAACGCGGCGCACGCGGTGGGCCACGGCCTCCATGTCCTGCAGCAGGCGGGCACCTTCGGTGAGCAGGGCTTGTCCGGCTTCGGTGGGGTGTGCTTGGCGCGCGCTGCGGTCAAACAGCAGCACATCCAGGGCTTCTTCCATCTGGCGCACCCGGTAAGTCAGGGCGCTGGGGACCAGCCGCAACTGCCGTGCGGCGGCGGCAAAACTGCCGGTGTCGGCAATCACCTGCAGCATGGCAAGGCTGTCCGGGGTTAAAACGTCACGAGGGCTGGGCATGCATGGTCGCGTTCATTCAAAGAGTTTGAATGATGCCATCAAACCGGTGCGTACTCCGGCAAGGCACCGCGTTCTACAGTGCAAGCATTGCAGCCAAGGTGCTGCCGGAAACAAGGAGCCGATCATGATTGCTGTACGCCCATCCCACGAACGCGGCTTTGCCGACCATGGCTGGTTGAAGTCGTTCCACAGCTTTTCTTTCGCCGGGTATTACGACCCCAACCACATGGGCTGGGGCAATTTGCGCGTGATCAACGAAGACCGTATTGCATCGGGTACGGGGTTTGGCGCACACCCGCACCGGGACATGGAAATTGTCAGCTACGTCATGCAGGGCGAACTGTCCCACCAAGACAGCATGGGCAATGTGCAGACCATCCAGCCCGGGGAGGTGCAGCGCATGACGGCGGGCACGGGGGTGGTGCACAGCGAGCACAACCACGCGCACGGACAGACCACGCACTTTTTGCAAATTTGGTTGCTGCCCAGCCGCAACGGCCTGGAGCCCGGCTATGAACAAAAGCGCTTTGGCGATGCACAAAAGACCAATGTGTTGCGCCTGGTGGCGTCGCCCGATGGCGCGCAAGATTCAGTGCATTTGAATGCCGATGCACGCATCTATGCCAGCTTGCTGCGCCCCGCGCCCGGGGAGGTGGTCGAGCTGGAGCACACCATAGTGCCGGGCCGCAAAGCCTATGTCTTTGTGATTCAAGGCACAGTCGAGATAGCGGGCAAAAAGCTGACAAGCGGGGACGCGCTGCTTGCAGAAAATGAGCACAGCCTGCAATTGCACGGCGCACATGCGGCGGAATTGCTGGTATTTGATTTGGCAGCCTGAACGCACAGCATGAAGGTGCATTCATCACATCACAGGGCATGGCCCAGAAAGATAACGCTATGAATACCGCAACGAGCAACACGGTGGCTTTGGTGGGCCGCATTTTGCTGGCTTGGCTGTTTATTCCGGCAGGGCTGGGCAAGCTCACCGGTTTTGCCGGGCAGGTGGCATACGCCCAGTCCGTGGGCATGCCCATGCCCGAAGTGGGGGTGGCCGTTGGCCTGGTGATTGAGCTGCTGGGCGGTATCTTGCTGCTGGTGGGCTTCAAAACCCGCTGCGCCGCTGCGGTGCTGACCCTGTTTACGCTGGCGGCTGCGGTGCTGTTTCATGCGTACTGGTCGGTGCCTGCCGATCAGGTGATGATCACCAAGATCTTGTTTGACAAGAACGTGGCGATTGCCGGTGGTTTGCTGGCTTTTGTGGCCTTTGGGGCCGGAGGCTTGAGCATGGATGCCAAGCGCCTGCGCATGGCTGATTACAAATAAATAGAGAGCTGCTGGCGCTTGACTGGTCAGCGTTAGCAGCGGTTTTTATACATAAAAAAGAGCTGCCATGGGGCAGCTCTTTGCTTGGGTGTCAGCGCCGCTCAGGCCGCTTGTGCCGGGGCCACCATGGTTTTGATGCGATTGGCCAGCTGGGCCATGGCCAGCGATGCTGCGCAGCCGGGGGATGCCTGAATCAGCAGTTGGCGCCGCATGACTGCCTCGCGCACGGCCTTGTCGGCGGGAATATCGCCCATGTGAATCAGGCGCATGGGCAGGCCCGATTCAGAGTTGACAAAGCGGTTGAGCACTTGCTGCAGCTGTCCGGTGATGGCACGGCCATCGCCCGGGCGTGCGGCCTGGTTGATGACCAGGCGCATGTTGTGGCGCTTTTGCTGGGTAGCCAGCACCTTGATGGCGGCGTAGGCATCGGTCAAGGAGGTGGGCTCTGGCGTGGCCACGATCAGCACCTCATGGGCCAGTGATACAGAGAACAGCACCACATCCGAGATGCCAGCGCCGGTGTCCAGCAAGATGATGTCGTAGTGGGGTGCCAGCGTGTCGATCACATGGATCAGCTGGTTGCGCACTTCGGGTGTCAGGCGCGAGTACTCCACCATGCCCGAGCCGGCCAGCAGCACATGGAAGCCGCCGGGCGCTGTCACAACGGCTTCTTGCAGCGTCGCGCGGCCCATGAACACATCGTGCAGGGTGACTTTGGGGTAGAGGTTGAGCACCACATCCAGGTTGGCCAGGCCCAGGTCTGCGTCCAGCACCAGCACACGCAGTCCGTGGCGGGTGAGTGCAGCAGCCAAGTTGGCCGAGACAAAGGTCTTGCCAACACCGCCCTTGCCGCTGGTGACAGCAATGATGTGGGCCCCTGCGGCAGAGCGGGGGCGCACCTCGCTGGCCTGGGTGGCCGAGGGGGTAGAAGAAGAGGGGGACAGCACGTCGTTCATTTCAATGCATGCCTTCAGTAGAGGCCATCGGTGGTATCCACGGGAGCGCCCAGCACTTCAATCCAGTCACCAGACCACGCCGAAGCGTCAGCAGTCAGTGCGGGAATGAAGAGCAAGTTTTTTTCCTCGGCAGTCACGGTGCTGTCGGGTTGTTGTTCAATGCCAATGCGGTTGCGACCCTCGGCTTTGGCGTGGTAGAGCTGCTGGTCGGCACGCTCAATCCAGAGCTTGCGCGTGCTGCGAATCCATTGCAGCGCATAAGCGCCGCCAATGCTGACGGTCACCCCGATGTCCTGGCCGGGATTGATGCGAATGCGCAAGGCTTCGACGGCGTGGCGCACCCGGTCGGCCACGTTTTGGCCATAGGCGGGCTGGCAGGCGGGCAAGACGATGGCGAACTCTTCGCCGCCATAGCGTGCCAGTGTGTCCATGGGGCGCACGCAGTGCCCCAGGGCGGTGGCCACTTGTTGCAGCACGCAGTCGCCAATGTGGTGGCCGTAGGTATCGTTCACTTGCTTGAAGTGGTCGATATCAATCATCAGCAGCAGTGCCACGTCGCCAGAGCGGGCCACGCGGTCAAGCTCGCGGTCCAAGATGCTGTCGAAGTGGCGGCGGTTGGCGGTACCCGTGAGCGGGTCACGCAAGGACAGCTCGCACAAGCCGTCGATGATGGCTTGCAGGCGCTGTGCCGCATCGGTCTGGGCTGCTGGAAGTGCGGCTACTTCCGTCTCACCGAGCAAGGCCAGCGCACCGTCGAGGCGGAGCTGTTGCAAAGCGATAGAGGGAGGAGTGTGGGAGCCAGTCACGAAGAAATTTCCAGCGCAGGTAATGTAATGAAGTGTAGCAGTACGCGCAGTCAGGGTGCGGCTGTTCGGCTTATTTGGTTGCGTCGGGCACACGCATTGCAAGCAAAGCTTGTGCGCTGGTGCGGGAAAGCTGCAAATCAGGGCCTGGAACGAGTGCTCCCGCTTTTTTCAGTATGGCTTCCACGGGCAGCTTCAATCCCCCAATATGCAGGCCAAGTCCTTGCTTTTGCAGGCTTTGGCGCAGGCGCAAGAAGCTCTCAACCCCGGTGACATCAATCCGGTTGATGGGCTGGGCATCCAAAAACACGGTGCGGACCTCCGGGCGTTGCTGCAGGGCCTGCGTGACATAGCGCTCCAGCGCGGAGGCTGAGGCAAAGTCCCACTCGGCATCCATGCGCAGTGCCAGCACGTGCGGGGCAATGGGCGGCAGGTTCCAGATGTCGCGCGAACGCAGACTGCCGTCGGCGTGCTCGCCAATTTCCAGAATGCGCGGGTGCAGGCGCTGGTAGAGGAAGTGACACAGGCTCAGCAGGACCCCAGCCAGCACGCCCCAGTACAGGCGCGGGGCAGTCAGCAGCGTCAGTGCCAGCGTGGTCACGGCAATCGAGCCTTCAACCCGCGAAATGCGAAACAGCGCCAGCAGCGTGCGCGGCTGAATCAGGTTGATGACGGCCGACACCACCACGGCGGCCAGCGCAGCCTGGGGCACGTGGTAGAGCACGGGGGTGAGCCACAGCACGGTAATCAGCACCATGCCAATGGCAAAAATGGTGGCCCAGCCTGTTTTGGCGCCACAGTGCAAGGTGACTGCAGAGCGCGAAAACGAGGCGCTGATGGCAAAGCTGCCGCTCAAGCCTGCCGCCACCTTGGCCATGCCTTGCGCGACCAGGTCCTGGTTTTCATTCCAGCGTGTGCCGGCCTGGCGGTGCTCCACCTGCGCGCTGGAGGCCATCTCCAGAAAACTCACGAGACTGATCATCAGCACCGGCAGCAGCAGGCGCGTGACTTCATCCAGGCTGATGCTGGCAGGCAGTGAGAGGCCGGGAATGCCTGCAGGCAAGTGGCCCACGACCTGGTCATCGTGATCGGCAAAACCCAGGGCAGCGCTGAGCATGCCGCAAGCCGCAATCACCAAGACGGCGGCAGGCAGTTTGGGCGCCAGCCGTTTGAGCAGCAACAAGCCGCCGAGGCCGCCGACCCCAAACAGCAGGGCCCAGGCGTCGAAGTGGTGCAAGCTGGGATCGTGCAGCAAGGCGCCCCAGGAACTGCGCAGGCCCAGCAGGTCGGGCAATTGGGACAGCAAAATCAGAATGCCTGCAGCCTGGGTGAAACCGTTGAGTACGGGTGAAGTCACCAAATTGACCAGCCAGCCGCTGCGCAGCGCCCCCAGCAGCCACTGCACCACACCGGCCATGATGGCCATCCAGGCGGCAAGCGCCACCCACTGTGCGCTGCCGGGCTCTGCCATGCCCGCCAAGGATGCACCGATGAGCAAGCTGGTGAGGGCGGTGGGCCCCACCCCCAGGCGCGGTGAAGCGCCCCACAGCACGGCTACCAAGGAGGGCAGCAGTGCAGCGTAAATCCCTGTGATCAATGGCATGCCTGCCAAAGCGGCGTATGCCACACCCTGGGGCAGCAGCATCAACCCGATGGTGACCCCGGCCAACAACTCATTGCGTGCCAGCGCCGGAGTGAGCTGGGGCCAGGCCAGAAAAGGGAGCCACTGTTTCAATTGCATAGAGGCGCTATTGTCGATGCATTCGGTGGTGGAATGTGTGATGGGCTTGTCCTACAGGTGCTTCGGTACTCGCCCCACCCAGCGGAAAAAGGCTGGAATTTACATTGCGTCTATGTGGTCACGACGAAAGGGTTTTGGCCTTTTTTCATTACGACAACCGAAGAGGAGCGTTCGCACCATGTCTATTTCTCACCAACGATTGCTACAAGTTCTGGCGGTTTCTGCTTTGGCGCTGGGCCTGGCGGCTTGCGGCCCCAACGATGGTCAAACTGCCGGTCAAAAACTGGACAACGCGATCGAAAAGACGGAACAAGGCGCTGAGAACGCCAAGGCGGAGGCTGATCGTGCGGTCGAAGCTGCGGGCCAGAAGCTCGACAACGCTGCAGAAGCCACCAAGGATGCAGCCGCCAATGTGGTGGAGGCCGCAGGTGATGCCGGCATCACAGGCAAGGTCAACGCCGCACTGGTCGGTGACGCCGAGCTGAGCGCGCTGAAGATCAATGTGGACACCAAGGACGGTGCCGTGACCCTGAATGGCGAAGCGCCCAACCAAGCCGCCAAGGACCGTGCCGAGCAACTGGCCAAGGTGGTGGAAGGGGTGCACTCCGTCAACAACCTGCTGACGGTGAAGTAATCCGCGCACTCATCTCCAACGCATAAGGCCGCCTTCGGGCGGCCTTTGTTTATGGGGCCGTGCATGGCTGGCGCGTAATATGTCGCCATGACGGAAAACGCACGCCACATCACCACCGACTTGGTACACCACAGCTACCAAGCCCCGCAAGCATTCACCGCGCCACAGCCTGCGGTGCACAAGGCCTCTACGGTCATTTTTGACAATGTGCAGGACATGCGCACGCGCCGTTGGCTCGACAAAAGCGGCTTCACTTACGGCCTGCACGGCACACCCACGACGTACCAGCTGGAAGAGCGCCTGTGCAGCCTGGAAGGCGGCAAGCAGTGCCTGCTGGTGCCCAGTGGCCTGTGCGCCATCAGCACGGTGGCGCTGGGCCTGCTGTCTGCGGGCGATGAGGTGCTGATTCCCGATAACGCTTACGGGCCCAACAAGGATTTTGCAGAGCATGAGCTGGCCCGCTGGGGCATTCGCCACGCCTGGTACAACCCCATGGATGTGGCCGATTTGCAGGCCAAGATCACCTCTGCGACCAAGCTGGTGTGGCTGGAAGCGCCTGGCAGCGTGAGCATGGAGTTCCCCGACCTGATCGCTCTGGTGCAAGCCTGCCGCGCGCGCGGTGTGACGACGGTGCTGGACAACACCTGGGGCGCTGGCCTGGCGTTTCAACCATTTGACTTGCTGGCCGACGGTGGCAGCGTGGCGGTAGATGTCTCGGCGCATGCCTTGACCAAGTACCCCAGTGGCGGGGGCGATGTGCTGATGGGCAGCATCGTCACCGTAGACCAAGCGCTGCACATGCGCATCAAGCTCACACACATGCGCCTGGGCATTGGCATTGGTGCCAATGATGCTGAGATGGTGCTGCGTTCGCTGTCCAGCGTGGCACTGCGTTATCACGCACATGACCAGTCGGCCCGCACACTGGCAGCGGCCCTGCAGCGCCAAAGTGCGGTAGTGCAGCTGCTGCACCCCGCGTTCGATGGGGCTCCGGGTCATGCCCACTGGCAGCAGCTGTGTGGCGCTGCCCAGCAGGGGCAGGGCGCGGCGGCGGGCTTGTTCAGCGTGGTCATTGATCCGCAGTGGGAACAAGCGGCCATCGACCGTTTCTGCGACAGCTTGCAGCTGTTCAAGCTGGGCTACAGCTGGGGCGGCCCGATGAGCCTGGTGATGCCCTATGACATCGACAGCATGCGCGCCTGCGGGCGTGGCCCCCTGCGTGCCGGCACGGTGGTGCGCTTTTGTGTGGGGCTGGAAGCCACGCAAGATCTGTTGCGCGATCTGGCCCAAGCTTGGGAACAAGCGTTTGGCCAAGCCTGGGTGAGCTAAGGGACACGTTGATGTGCTCCTGTCAGCCGCAGCAAAGTTTGGTCGCACGCGCCACACCTGCCGTAAGGCCTGCGGCTTCGCATAACGCCTGACAGCGCGCCATCACGGCGAGGCAGAAGGCGTGAGTGCGTGCCTTGTGCTTCAGTTGTACTTGGCGCTTCAAAAAACAAAGCTGCCAGCGCTTGTTATTGCTTTATTTTGGAGTGAAAACTATCTGAAATCATTGTTTGACAAGCGCTGGCAGCTTCTGTTTTGATATGCGCGTTTCACGGGTTGACGCTGTTGCACCGCTATGTTCTGCTGTTTTGACAGAAGGAGGACATGGTCATGGCTGCACCCGATGCCCCAGCAACCACCCCTGACGCAGGGGGCACACCCATTGTGCTGCGCCCCATGGGGGCACTTGCACCTTTTCACTGGCTGCTGGCTGGCTGGCGCGATATCCGGCGGGACTGGGGTGTGGCACTGTTTTACGGCCTGTGCTTTTGGGGCATGGCGCTGGTGCTGGTCTGGGTGTTCAAAGCCAGCCCGGAGTACACCATGTCCATGGCCAGCGGATGCTTGCTGGTTGGCCCCTTTCTGGCGATGGGGCTGTATGACACCAGCCGCAGGCTAGAGCAGGGCTTGCCTGCCGATCTGGGGCAGTCCATTACCTGCTGGGATCAACAACTGGGCAGCATGGGCATGCTGGTCTTTGTGCTGATCGTGTTGGAGCTGCTGTGGGGGCGGGCGTCGCTGGTGGTGTTTGCCGTCTTCTTCAATACCGGCATGCCATCAACCACAGGGGTGCTGCAAGCGGTTTTTAACGCTGAGAACTGGCAGTTTCTGTTGGCATATGCCGTGGTGGGCGGGGTTTTCGCAGCCGTGGTGTTTGGCAGCATGGTGGTGGCCTTGCCCTTGATGCTGGATCGCGGCACAGATGCGCTGACGGCGGCTATCACCAGCTTTCGCGTCGTCATGCAGCAGCCTGGCGTGCTGCTGCTGTGGGCCTTGCTGATCGTGGCGCTGGTGGCCGGTGCATTGCTGGTGCCGTGGCAATGGCCGCTGGTGCTGGTGGGCCCGTGGCTGGGTTGCGCCACATGGCATGCCTACCGTGCGAGTGTGCAGCCAGTGGTGGCTTTGCCAGCAGTCGTGCAAGAGGGGTGTTAAAGTGCCCCTTACTGCAAGCACATCAACGAAAGCACACATTGGCCACACCCAACTACGGATACGAAAAACGTCAACGCGAACTGGCTAAGAAAAACAAAAAAGCAGAAAAGCTGCGTGAGAAGTCAGAACGCAAGAACAACCCGGAGCCTGCTGCCGAGGGTGATGCCGCAGCGCAACCCGATATGGCCCCTGTGCCCACGGATCCCGCTGCGCAATAATCCGGATCCCTCCCAACCAGCTTCGTGCTGGTTTTTTTATGGCTTCAACAGGCGAGACAGTGCAGGCCACACGTTGCCCAGCATGATGGGTTGGGCCTGAGCCGTGGGGTGAATCCGGTCTGCCTGAAACAGTGCCGTCGGGTTGGGGGCATCGGCCACCCCTTTGAGCAATGCAGGGACCAGTGCCGTTTTCAGCGTTTGCGCCAGGTGCACATACAGCTGCTCAAAATCTTGGGCATATTGCTGCCCGTAGTTGGGCGGCATCTGCATGCCCAGCAGCAAGACCTTGGCCCCTGTGGCCTGCGCCGCCTGCACCATGGCGCGCAGATTGTCCTGTGTGCCGTTCAGCGGCAAACCACGCAAGGCATCATTGCCGCCCAACTCAATGATGACCACGTTGGGGCGGTGTTGTTTCAGCAAAGCGGGTAGGCGCATGCGCCCGCCAGAGGTGGTGTCTCCGCTGATGCTGGCATTGGTCAGGGCGGCTCCAGGGTGCTCGGCGCTGAGCTTTTGCTGCAGCAAGGCGACCCAGCCGGTGCCGCGTGCAAGGCCATATTCCGCACTCAAAGAGTCTCCCAGTACCAGCACATGCGGGCTGGCTTGCGCCGCTGATGTGGTCTGGCTGATGCCCAGTGCAGCCGCAGACACGATAAAGTGGCGGCGATTGAACCATGTGTGTGCGTTTTGCATGCTTGTTACAAGGCCTTCCATGTCCCAGAGTGTTGTTTCCGTGCCCGTGATCGAAGTGGATCACCTCTCCAAAGCTGTGACTGACTCCACCGGCACGTTGGAGATTCTGCGCGACATTCAGTTCCATCTGCAGCCCCAGCAGACGGCGGCCATTGTGGGGGCATCAGGCTCGGGCAAGAGTACCTTGCTGTCCCTGCTGGCAGGTTTGGATACCCCCAGCCATGGCACGGTGCGTTGGCAGGGGCAAGATATTTTTGCGCTGAATGAAGACGAGCGCGCCGCATTGCGCGGGAAGAAGCTGGGTTTTGTGTTTCAGAACTTTCAGCTGCTGCCGCATCTGACGGCACTGGAAAACGTCA
The DNA here is from genome assembly GCF_057799285.1 of Comamonas sp. 14P8.1.4. Lineage (NCBI taxonomy): Bacteria > Pseudomonadati > Pseudomonadota > Betaproteobacteria > Burkholderiales > Comamonadaceae > Comamonas > Comamonas sp. 14P8.1.4. Next base: position 23,617 of record NZ_JBYOKN010000012.1, on the reverse strand, counting down.
TGCTGCCGCTGGAGCTGGCCGGTGTGCGTGGCGCACGCCAGCAGGCGCAGCAGATGCTGCAGCGTGTTGGCCTGGGCCAGCGCCTGGGGCATTACCCCAAGCTGCTCTCTGGCGGTGAGCAACAGCGTGTGGCCCTGGCGCGTGCCTTTGTGGTGCAGCCCACCGTGTTGCTGGCCGATGAGCCCACAGGCAGTCTGGACCATGCAACGGGAGCTGCCGTCATGGCGCTGATGCTGCAGCTGAACCGCGAGCAGGGCACCACCTTGGTGCTGGTCACGCACGACCGGGACATTGCGGCCCAGTGTGAGCGCACATTGACCATGGAAGCCGGGCGCCTGGTGTGACTGCCAGGGCATTGCCAAATGCGGGACAATCGCCGCATTCGTGAATTTGGGGCCTGGCCCCGTTGACTTGGAAACACTATGACTGACGCTACCGCAGCACGCCCAGAATTGCCTGATCACCTGTCGATTGATCCCTCCAGCAAGTTTTTTGTCCGTGAAGTGTTTGATCACGACATCGGCATCCGCTTCAATGGCAAAGATCGTAACGATGTGGAAGAGTACTGTGTGAGCGAAGGCTGGGTGAAGGTGCCAGCTGGCAAGACGCTGGATCGCAAGGGCCGTCCGTTGCTGATCAAGCTCAAGGGCGTGGTTGAGGCGTTCTACCGCTAAGCAAGCCTGCGCAGCATTTCTTGCGCGTCGCGCCAAGCAGCCCATGTGGCTGCTTTTTTTATGGGCGATGGAAAGCGACCAGAGTCATCTGGCTGCTGGGCAGGCGCCTTGTGCGGCGGATGCACGGAGCAGTGCTTGCCCACAAGCAGTCAATATCCATCGTTTCAGAAATTGAATTTTTATTGATTTGAAAATCTATTGGTGTTTATATTTAAACGTTATTACTGAGGTGTGTTTACTTTTGTTTTCCATTTGCCGGTAATTTTTTGTTTAGCTCTGGTTGATTAAATATTACTTGGCTTCATCCTGTGTCTTTATAGAATAAAAAAGTATTTGTGGATTGAATGAATTTTAATATTTAGTTTCATAATGAAATAAATAAATTATTCGATTAATTCACAGGTGCTAAAAACGAAAATTTAAATGAAGCCGTACATTCACAGGTGGAGACAAATGAAATCTTTAATAAAATATGGTTTGAGTATATCGAGCACATTGGTCATGATGAATGTGCATGCTTCCTCCAGCGTTACGCTGTATGGCATTATGGATGCGGCGATTACCCATGTTAGTGATAAAAAAGGTGCCAGTTCCACGGAACTCAATAGCGGCAACCTGAATACTTCGCGCATTGGTTTGCGCGGCAAGGAGGATTTGGGTGGCGGTTTGAGCGCGGTATTCAATCTGGAGGCTGGTACCGCGATCGATGTGGGCACGATCGGTTCAGCTGACAAGTTCTGGAATCGCCAGTCCTGGTTGGGGCTGGAGTCGCAGCACTGGGGCGATGTCAAACTGGGGTTTCAGCGTCCCGTCATGTATGACTTGCTGGGGCCCATGAGCCACACGCCGCCTTTTGGCTCACCCGCTGCGCGCATTGACGGTGCAGGTGTTAGTGGTTCGACCTTGGCCAAGTTCAACAACACCATTGGCACGACTCGTTATGCCAACTCCTTGAAGTACAGCTCCCCCGATTTCTCGGGTTTCAAGCTGCACGCATTCACCGCCTTTGGCGAGGTGGCAGGCTCAGCCAAAGCAGGGCGCGCATGGAACCTGGGGGCTGGTTATAAAAACAAGAGCCTGACGCTGGGTTTGAGCTATTTGGAGACCGAATGCAATGGCGCGGCAGGTTGCCTGCCCGGTCAGCAGCGCGACAAAGTTTGGGGGGCGGGTGCCGCTTATAGTTTTGATAAGCTGCGTGTGACAGGCATTTATACCCAACAGAAAAATGCCCGCAATGTCAGCAATCAAAATGCAGACACTTGGTCATTGGCAGTGATGTATCCCGTGCAAAATTTTAATTTCGCGCTGGGTTATCAAATGCTCAACGATAAAACGTCGCTGGATCAAGACGTCAAACAAATCAATTTCTCAGGTGTTTACAACCTGAGCAAGCGAACAGCGCTCTATACCATTCTGGCCCACCAGAAAGTAGATAACAACGGTATTGCAGGCATTTCTTTCCTGTCGTCCAAAGACAAGCAGTTTCAAGCCAGTTTTGGCTTGCGCCATCGCTTCTAAGGTCTTTGGGTATTCATATTAATTTCAGGAGAAATGCATGAAAAATATTGCATCCAAGTGCGTAGTTCTTGCTGCGACAGTGCTGGCCAGCTCCATGGCTTTTGCGTATCCGGATAAACCCATCAAGGTAATTATTCCGAGTGTGCCTGGGGGCGTTTCGGATGCCGTAGGGCGTTTGTATGCCGAAGAGATTTCCAAAGAGTTGAAGAATCCCGTGGTGCCCGAGAATGTGCCGGGCGTGGGCACCATCATGGCGATCAAACGCACGATGAATTCTCCTGCGGACGGGTATACAGTGCCGATCTTTGCGAACACCATCGTGACCATGCCTTACGTCGATAAAAAAGCGGGTTTCAATACCTCGGACTTTGTCGGTGTGAGCTATATCTCCAAGATGCCGCTGGCACTGGTGGTGAGCAGCGACTCCAAGTTCAAAACACTCAAGGAGCTGGTGGATTACGCCAAAAGCAATCCTGAGCACGTGAGCTATTCATCCGTCGGTGTGGGCACCACTTCGCATTTGCCTGCAGAGCTGTTTGCGCAGAATGCGGGGGTGAAGTTCCAGATGATTTCGTACAAAGGCAGCGCGCAAGCCATTCCGGATGTGGTGAGCGGCCGTGTCGATTTCATGATGAGCAACGCAGCCACGGCTGGTGAGCTGATGAGAGCCGGCAAGGTGCGGGCATTGGCCACCACCAGCAAAGAGCGCAATGGTCACTTTCCGGGTGTGCCCACGTTCCGTGAATCGGGCTACGAAGACGTTGTCTATGAACTGATCTTGGGGTTGATGGTCAAGAAGGGGACGAGCCCGGAGGTGATCAGCAAGTTGTCGGCCGCCTCTGAGAAAGTCAAAGGCTACGAGAACGTGCAAAAGCGCCTGAAGGAACTGGGTCAGGATTTGCCGGAAGAAAACACGCCGGAAAAATTCAATGCGTTCTTGGCCAATGAAGAAAAGATCATGAAGCAGGTGGTGCAGAAAGCCAATATCCGCATCGAGTGATGCAAGCATGAAAAAAAGGCTGCTATGGACATAGCAGCCTTTTTTGATCGGCGAGAAAGTGCAGGCTCTAGGCCTTCACGCTCGTCATTTGTAGCGTTTGACGACGTCAATAAAGCGTGCCAGCGTCGGCTCCATGCGACCGCGCACCCAGCACAAGGCAAAAGTCGAAGGGTAGGACACGTCTTCGATAGCCAGTACCGACAAATTGCTGGGGAATACGAAGCCCTTGCCGGTGACCACCAGGCCGCTTCCCACCCCCACGGACACGAGGTTGAGCATGGTGGTGATGGAGTTGACCTCCTGAACAATGCGCGGCTCAAAACCTGCTTGCTGGCAGATGGTGTAGAGCGGGCCATAGCCGGGGCTGACGGTGGAGTGTGGGATCACCACCCATTTTTCGGAAACCAGCTCCGCCAGCGACACGGATTTGCGGTGGGCATAAGGGTGGTCTTTGGAAACCACAAACCCCAAGCCTTCGCTTTGAATTTTCAGGTTATCCAGCACCGTGCTGTCCTGGTCGGTGGCATCTTCCTTGAAACGGCGTTTTTTCGTCTGCTCCGGTGCATTGCTGAAGTGCATGAAGCTGGCGTGAATGCGGCCTTCCGACAAAGCGCGCACCTGCTGGGAGCTGGGAATCTCCAGCAGGGATAGCTTCACGTCCGGCAATTCCTCATTGAACGCTTTGACCACGGCGCGGAACAAGGGGTGCAGCAGGGTCAGCGAGCCGTATCCGATGTTCAGCATGCCGGTGCGGCCTGCGCCTACGTCACGGGTGAGTGTGACGGCTTGGCTCAGTCCATTCATGAGGCTTTGCAGCTGCGTCAGAAAAACACGCCCAGCGGCGGTCAGCTTTACGCGGTGGGCTTGGCGCTCAAACAGCGGGGTGCCCAGCTCACTTTCTAGGTCGGCGATGATTTGCGAGATGGCGGGTCGTGTGACGTACATGCGCTCTGCCGCACGGCCAAAGTGCTCCTCTTCAGCCGCAGCGATGAAGTAGCGTAAATGCCTTAATTCCATGGGCGATTGATCTCAGCTTGAGTGGGTGAAAAGCGCGCAGAACTTATTTTCTGTAGTCGCTCAGCAAAGCGCGCATGCGTTGCTCGTCGTGTTGCAGAAATTGGGTGAACTGCTCGGGCGAGTTGGCTGGGGGGATATGCTGATCGAGCTGCGCCAGGCGTTTGGTCACTGCCGGGTCCGCCTTGATTTCTTCAAAAACCTGCGACAAGGTCTGCACCACCTCTTTGGGTGTGTTGGCAGGCGCCATGAGCCCCAGATACAGCACATATTGCACGTCAGGGAAGCCCTTCTCGGCAAATGTGGGTGTATCAGGCATGGAGGCAATGCGCTGAGGTGAAGTCGCTGCAAGGGCGCGCAGCTTGCCATCCTTGAGCAGCATGCTGGTGGAGGGCACGGTGCCAATCATCATGTCCACGCGGCCGGCAATCACGTCCGGAATCGCGGTGGTGATGCCTTTGTAGGGCACAGCGGTGAGCTCGATCTTGGCCGCTTGTGCAAACATCTCCACCGGGACATGGGAAGAAGTGCCTTTGCCCACGGTGGCATAGCTGAGTGTTCCGGGCGCTTTGCGTGCTGCAGCCACCACATCTTCCAAGGTGCGATAGGGCGAGTCGGCCGCAACCACCAGGAACATGTCGGAGCGGGCCAGATAACTCACACCCTTGAGCTGATTGGTTTGATAGCGCGCATTGTTGTCTGCATGCGGCATGGCGGTGAAAGAGTTCGCCATGACACTCAAGGTGTAGCCATCGGGTTTGGCGGCCACGGCCTGGCGCACGCCAATCAGGGTGGCCGCGCCTGGAATGTTCTCCACCACAATAGGCTGGTTCAGGCGATGTCCAGCTTGCTCGGCAAAAAGGCGTGCCACAGCATCGGTGGCGCCGCCCGGGGAGGTGGGCACGATGATGCGGATCGCTTTTTGCGGATAGTCCGCCTTGGCGAACGCGGGGATTGACAGCAAACCTGACGCGAAAGCGGCAGACAGTTGCTGGATGAAAATTCGACGCTGCATGTTTTTGTCTCCTTGGTTTTTTTAAGATCTGTCTAAGCAGCTGCCTGGGTTCAGGCAATCAATTGAAGCAATTGGGAAACAGGGGCTCCTTGTTTGAGGTCGTGCACTGCGGTGATCAGTGCATCGGGGTCTACGGTGGATTTGCCGTACTGCAGACAGTCCACCACCTTGGCGCGCAGCTGTTGCGAGGTCAGGCGCTTTTCCGGTGCACCGGAGACCACCTGCGTGCTGAGCTCCACGCGCTCGCCGTTGTGCAGCAGTGCTTCAAAGAAGACGGGTGTCATGCCGAGGAAAGGCAACTGCTCATCGGCTTCGATGTGAATCTGGTTGCGCGCGAAAGCACCAATGTCGGCATTGCGAATGGCGGTGTCGGTGAAATCACGAATGAGCACGGCACCATTGGCGATGGCAACGGCGCTGGTGTAGGCGATGCTAAACTGTGCATCCACCACGCCCGCTGTTTGCGGGTCGTATTTGCGGCCCACCATGTTCACAGCCTGGCCACTGACCTTGATGTTCAGCTGGCGAATATCTGCCAAGCGCAGGCCGCGCGCATGCAGCTCCAGTGCCAGATCGATGGGGGCGTGGGTGAAGCGGCAGGCGGGGTAGGGCTTGAGGCTCAGGTCTTCCACCAGCGCACAGGTTTCCATGCCCTTGAGCACGTTCTCCAGGTCGAACTTGCCATCTTGGTAGAGGTTGATGAAACCAGCCTTGCCCTCAAAGACATTGCGTGGGCCATCAATACCAAATTCGGCCAATGCGGTGGCGAACATGACGTTCTTCACCATCTGTGCAGGCTGAAAGCGCTTGGCCATACTGCCGTCAATGATGGATTGCAAGCTGCCCGCAGTCTGTGTGAGCTGGTGGCCCAAGGCACTGACGGTGGTGGATGCATCCCAGCGCTTTTGGCGGGCAATGGCCAGCACCGCACCCACGGAGCCACTGATGACGCTGTAATTCCAGCCGCGTGAACCCTTGGGCCCACCGGCGCGACCAATGCGCATGGCCCCATCTACACCCACGGCAATTGCGGTCAAGAAATCGCGCCCATCGCATTCGGGATGGTCTTGCTCAATGGTGGCCATCAGGCCGGGCAGCACCAGACCGTTGGCATGCAAAGGCACTTTGTCATCGGTGTCGTCATAGTCCAGTGCATGCATGGACACTGCGTTCAAAAAGGCCGCAAAAGGAGCGGGTGCCTGCCCATGCCCCCCCCAGACCGCACAACCGCTGTTGCCCCAGCGACCCAGCGCCTGTCGGGCTTCTTTAAGTCCATGCGACTGCGTGCCAGCCAATGCACAGGCCAGACTGTCAATCAAACCGTCGACGGTGGCATCAATCGTGGCCGGTGCCAGATCTTCGTAGGTGCGGCTGACCGCGTTGGCTGCCAAATGTTGCGCGAGATCCATAAACAGAATTTCCATCTTTGTAGTGATTTCGCGCTTAAGTCTGTGCACCGAAAAGCTGTGAGTCCAGTTGCTTATCTTGCATGCTTGGTAAGTTGTTCTTACCTAGGTTTTTTGCTTAGTGAGCATGTAAAAGGTTGTTAAGAAAAACTTTCGCACAGGGTAAAAAAAACGTCGGTTTCTTCGCGTTTTTACTAATCTGTCTGAAGTATGAATTGACAGGTTTTTGGAGAAGCGGTCGGTTTTTCTGACGTGGTATTCCTGCGGATAAAGCCTATGCAGGGGTTGAGGCATTGGAATATCGATATCGCGGTATATGCCCATGAACACTCCCCCCCTAGGGTATAGGCCAGCGCAGCTGGCATGCGCTAAGTTAGAGCGTCGTATTTCCTACGTTATTAATGTTGATGCTCCTTGTTTGGTAGCTTTGTGCGCTTTTTTTATAAGGCTTTTAGATAATTTTTGTTTGAATTAAATTGATGCCGACGAGAAGTTGTGTGTGACGTGCCTGTGTGCCCAACCGCATTGGGAATGCGTGACCTAGGGTAATTGCTGATTTTTTGAAAACACCAAAAAAAATACTGCTGGAGTCCCGCAAGCGATAACTGAAACCTGTGAAAAGGGTGGTCGTGGATGGGTTAGATATTTTTTTCTTCAGTAAATCAAAGAGATGTTTCAGTCATTGAAAAAAACAGCGCTTTGTCGGCAGCAAAGAAGTGCTTTTTTGGGTAAGTAAAACTTTCCACAAAATCAAAAAATCCAACTCGACATTACGCAAGAGGAGTCTGAAACTATCCCTCAGATTAACCAAGACGCTTGCAAAAAATGTCTTCTTCCACTGCCACTCCATCCCCGTTGAAAGGCGTCAAAGTCATCGAGCTTTCGCATCTGATTGCAGGTCCTTACTGCGGTCAGTTGCTGGCAGAAGAGGGCGCCACGGTCATCAAAGTTGAGCCACCAGAAGGTGAGCTGACACGCCATCGCGAGCCCATGCGCCAAAACGATGGCAAAGAAATTTCGGGCTACTTCGGGGCCTTGAATCGGGGCAAGCAAAGTGTTTGCCTGGATCTGAAAAACACACAGGGTATTGAGACGCTGCACCAGCTGCTGGCTGGCGCCGATGTGCTGTTGACCAATATGCGTGGCGGTGCTTTGAAGCGTCTGGGCTTGTATCCAGATGACCTCGTCAAGCGCTATCCCCGCCTGGTGGTGGCTTGCATCTCCGGTTTTGGCTTGCACAACGCAGGCAAATACACCGAGGTGGCTGGCCTGGCCATGGTGGCTGAAGCCATGTCGGGAACCACCAGCCTGACACGGGACCACGAAGGCAATCCGGTGTGGTGCGGTTTTGCCATGGGCGACATCCTGGCAGGCATGACGGCGCACTCGGCCATCTTGCTGGCGCTGCGTAACCAGGCACAACATGGTATTGGCCGTGTGCTGGACTTGAGCATGGTGGAGTGCTCGCTGCCCATGGTCAGCGTGGCGCTGGCCCGCGAGCAATCGGCCAGTGCCGAGTTGCGTGCCTTCGCCGGCTCCAACAACTTCCACGGTGTGCCTTACGGGGCGTTCCCCGCCTCGGATGGCTTTGTGAACATCGGCGTGAACCGCGATGACTTCTGGGCCCGCCTGTGCAACGCCATGCAGCGCCCCGAATTGGGTATCGATGAGCGCTATGCCAAATATGTAGAGCGCGCCAAGCGTCAGCACGAAGTGCACGGCATCACCGAAGCCTTCACCAAGCAGTTCACCCGCGAGGAAATCGTGGCCAAGCTCAATGCGGTCGATGTGCCGGTGGCCAGCATTTTGAATATGAACGAGCTGACCGAGCACGACTACATGCAGTTGCGCGGTTCCTTCCGCACGGTGCGCGATGGCATTGGCGGAACCATGCAACTGCCCGTAGATGCCACGCGTTTTGATCCGGCACCTGGCAGCGACTTGGTGCCTTTGCTGGGCGAGCACCGCAACGCCGTGCTGTCCAAAGAACTGAATTTGTCGGCTGAAGACATTGAGCGCTTGGAAGAAGCAGGCGCATTCGGCAAAACCCAGGCACTGGTTTCAGTCGCTTGAATTTCATCCACTCCTGATAACACCTCGAAAGCAACGTATGAGCACAGAAACCTTAGAGCGCCCCGCATCCATTCAAGGTGGCGTACATGCCTCCGGTATTACCCGTGAAGACGTGTTGCAAGCGACCCAGGCCGTGACCAGCCGCTTTGGCGATGAGTACTTTGCCAAGCTGGACAAGGAAGAGGCCTTCCCGCATGACTACATCAAGGCTTTGATGGATGCCAAGCTGCACACCGTCATGATTCCTGAGCAATACGGCGGTATGGGTCTGGGCCTGCAGCACGCTTGCACGATCGTGGAAGAAATGCACCGCTCCGGTGGCGTGGGCTCCATGATCCACGGCCAGATGTTCATGATGGGTATCTTGGCGCGCCACGGCACCGACGAACAAAAGCGCAAGATTCTGGAAGAAGTGTGTGCCGGCAAGGTACGCCTGCAATCGTTCTCGCTGACCGAGCCCAATGCCGGCACCGACACCTCCAAGCTGCAGACCAAGGCGCACAAAGAAGGCAATGAGTGGGTGATCACCGGCCAGAAGCTGTGGACTTCGCGCTTTGACTACACCGACGCATTCATGGTGTTTGCCCGTACCAGCCCACCCAAGGACCCTGCCAAGGCGTACCAAGGCATCTCGGCTTTCCTGGTGGACAAGCGCAATGTGGATCCCAAGCAGTACTCCAGCCGCAAGATTGACGTGATGTTCAACCACCACACGTTTGAAGTCTTCTACGACAACATGCGTGTGCCAGAGACTTCGCTGATCGGCGAAGAAGGCAAGGGCTTCAAGTACCTGCTGGATGGTCTGAATGCTGAGCGCATCATCATCGCGTCCGAAGCCATTGGTGATGGCCGCTGGTTCGTCGAAAAAGCCGTGAACTACGCCAAGGAGCGCGTGTTGTTTGGCAAGCCCATTGGTGCCAATCAAGGCGTGCAATTCCCCATCGCCAAGGGCTATGCCCACCTGGAGGCGGCAGACGCATTGCGCTGGAAGGCCGCAGAGAAGTTTGACCGCAACGAACACTGCGGTGGCGATGCGAATATCGCCAAGATGCTGGCGTCCGACGCATCGTGGGAGCTGGCCAATGTCTGTATGCAAACGCACGGTGGTTTTGGCCTGGCCAAGGAATACCACATTGAGCGCCGTTTCCGCGACACCCGTGTGTTCCAGATCGCACCGGTCTCGCCCAACATGGTTCTGAACTACGTCAGCCAGCACGTGCTGGGCCTGCCACGTTCTTACTAAAACCATAGCGACAGACAGACAAGGGGACAACTATGGACGCACCGTACTTTGAAGATTACTCCGAAGAGTGGTCGTATGAGACTGAATCGACGCTGGTCACTGATGCCGACATCAGCACCTTCGTGGAATTGCACAAGTTTCATACGCCAACGTTCACTGACATGAACTACGTGAAGTCTTCGGCCGATTACGGTGCGCGCATGGCCCCGGGTCTGTTTGGTTTGTGCGCGGCAGAGGGTCTGGTGTTGCGTGCTGGACTGACGCGCAAGCGCGGCATCTTCTTGATGGAGTTGTCGCCCAAATTTCTCAAGCCCGTGTTTGCGGGCGATACCTTGAAGAACCGGGTGCGTATGCACTCCAAGAAGATGACCAGCAAACCCGATCGCGGGGTGGTGGTGACTCAGCATGAGGTGGTCAATCAGAAGGGGGACGTGGTGATCAGTTACCTCTCCACCCGCATGATCCGCACCCGTGCCTACGTGGAAGCACCTGCTGCAGCCTAAGACCCGAAAACCAACAACAGAGAATCAGGAGATCACGTGGACAGCACGCTTCCCAAACCTATTTCGAATGCGGACTCGCAGCCCTACTGGCAGGGAGCCCGTGAAAGCAAACTGCTGCTGCGAAAGTGCAACGCCTGTGGGCAAGTGCACTTCATGCCTCGTCACCTGTGTCCCCACTGCTGGTCTGATGACATGCAGTGGGTGGAAGCCAGTGGCAAGGGTGCGGTACACAGCTACACCATCATCCGCCGTGCTTCTGATCCACGCTTTGCGCATCTGGTGCCCTATGTGGTGGCGCTGGTGGATCTGGCAGAAGGCCCTCGCATGATGGCCAATGTTCTGGGTAAAGACGCTTTGGAGACCCAGATCGGTGATGCCTTGACCCTGGTGTTTGAAGACCGTGGTGATGGGGATCAACTCCCTCAGTTCCAACGCGTATCGGTCTGAGGAGGCAACCATGAAACAACCAACTTCTCTGAAAAACAAGATCGCCATTGTCGGCGTGGGTGAGTCCGAGATCGGCCGCGTGCCGCATATGACGGGGCTGGGTCTGAATGCCCAGGCGTGCAAGCGGGCACTGGACGATGCGGGCCTGAAGGTCTCGGACATCGACGGCTTGCTGACGGCTTACTCTTTCACAGAACCCTACTTCATGCTGGGTTCGGTGATGTGTGAATACCTGGGCATCCAGCCGCGCTTCAATGCTTCGATGGTGGTGGGGGGGGGCTCTCCCGCCATCATGCTCAAGCACGCAGCAGAAGCGATTGCCTCGGGCCAGGCAGAGGTGATTTTGGTCTGTGCCGGTGAAAACCGTGCCACGGGTCAGTCCCGCGATGCGGCCATTTCGACGCTGTTGGCTGTGGGGCACCCGTACTACGAGCAGCCCTATGGCGGCTCCATCCCCGGCTACTACGCCATGATCGCGCAGCGCCATATGCACAAATACGGCACCACGCGTGAGCAAATGGCCAGCGTGGCGGTGAACACCCGTGCCAACGCCTTGCTGCACCCCAACGCACACATGAAAAAAGCCATCACCATGGACGATGTGCTGTCGGCCAAGCCGATTGCTGATCCATTGGGCATGCTGGACTGCTGCTTGCTGTCGGATGCGGGTGGCGCCTTCATCGTGACTTCGGCCGAACGTGCCAAGGACCTGAAGTGCAAGCCGGTGTACCTGCAGGGCATTGGTGAGTTCCACACCCATGAACACTTGATGTGCGCCCCCAGCCTGACCGAGTTTGGCGCTACCGAATCGGGCCGTGTGGCCTACGAAATGGCTGGCTTGGGCCCCAAGGACATCGATGTGGCGCAGCTGTATGACTGCTTCTCCATCGTGCCCATCATCGAGCTGGAAGAGCTGGGCTTTGTGAAGCCAGGTGAGGGCGGTGCTTTCTTTGCCGAAGGCCGTGGCCGCGTCGGTGGCGATCTACCCATCAACACCCACGGCGGCATGTTGAGCCATGCCCACGCCGGTGCAGCTGGCGGTTTGTTCGGCATCGTGGAAGCGGTGCGACAGCTGCGCGGCGGCCTGGGTGAGCGCCAGGTCAACGGCGCGGAAGTGGCTTTGGTGCACAACGAAGGTGGCATTTTGTCATCGCACTGCACCGTCATTTTGGCCAACGACAAGGGCTAACCCCTCAAAAGACATGCTGGCTGCGAAGAACTGTTGCAGCCAGTGGTGAAACACAAGCAACAACAAGACAGAGACATTCATCATGAGCAAAGCAGCAACGCCCCGTGGTCGTTATTTCGAAGACTTCACCGTTGGTGAAGAGATTCAGACCCCTGCACGCACCATTACCAATACGGACATCGTGAACTTCGCCTGCCTGTCAGGTGACTTCAACGAGGTGCACACCAACCACGAGTACCTGAAGACCACCTCGTTTGGTCAGCCCATCGCTCACGGCCCGCTGATCTATGCAGTCGCTGCTGGTCTGCAGTACGCCAGCGGCGTGAACGACGGCACGCTGATCGCCCTGCTGCAGGTGGACAACTGGCGCATGCTCAACCCCGTGTTCCACGGCGACACCATCCACATGGTCTCCAAGGTGTTGGACACCAAGCTGTCGTCCAAGGGCGACCGCGGCGTGGTGAAGTTCGAGCGCTCGGTCATCAACCAGCGCGGTGAGATCGTCCAGCAAATGGAATCCAAGTACCTCTACAAGTGCCGCCCTGCGGCCTGAACTGCGGCGTTTCGCGCCGATAACGCACCACCCAGACCGGTGATGCACCCCGTCCTCAGGGCGCGGTGCAGTCAATGGAGATCACAAACCTGAACGCACAGGCCGTGAGGGTGGGGTATGCCTAGAACAGAACAACGCCAGGGGAACGTTTGCCATGTCACAGAGCCATTTCGAATCACCTTTGAACGATTTGCCGTTGCGCAATGCGCCAAGTCTGAATTTTTTGACCGGCGTGAAAGTACTGGACCTGACCACTTCGATCGCAGGCCCTTACGCCGGGCAGTTGCTGGCGGACATGGGGGCGACGGTGCTGAAGGTGGAAAAGCCCAAGGGCGGAGACGATGCCCGCGCTTGGGGCCCTCCGTTCCTACATGGCGAGTCGCTGTGGTTCATGGCCGTCAACCGTGGCAAGCAAAGCATGACGCTGGACTTCAGCCAGCCCGAAGGCAAGGCCGTGCTGGCGCAATTGGTGGCCCAGTGCGATGTCATCTTGCTGAACCTGGTGGCCCGTGGCCAGCGCAAGCTGGGTGTGGATGCCGACACGTTGCGTGCCATCAATCCCAAACTCATTCACTTGTCGCTGACCGGCTTTGGCTTGCAGGGCGAGCGTGCCGATATGCCTTGTTATGACCTGATTGCCGAGGGCTACTCCGGCGTCATGGATTTGACGGGCGAGCTGGAGAACGGTCCGCAAAAAGTGGGCACGCCTGCGGCCGATTTGCTCTCGGGCCACGACGCTGCCATGGCGGTGTTGGCTGCACTGTATCGCCGTCAGCGCGATGGCGAGGGTTGCAGCATTGACATCTCCATGGTCGAGTCCATGTCGCGCTTTATCTCGCCGCGCTTGATGCCCCACTTGGGATCGGGCGAAATGTATCGCCGCTCGGGTGGCCGCGACAGCGTGATTGCCATCTACCAAGTGTTTGAAACGGCCAACGACCCCATGACGCTGGGCCTGGGTAATGACGCCATCTGGAAGCGTTTTTGGGAAGCCGTGGGGCAGCCTGAAGTGGCACTGAACCTTGCCTACGCCAGCAATGCACAACGCCGTGAAGCCCGCCCCGAGCTGGTCGAGATGATTGCCAAGGTGCTCATCACCCAGCCTCGCGAATACTGGCTCAAGCTGTTTACCAAGGCCCGTGTGCCTGCAGGCCCCATCCAACGCTTGGATCAATTGGCCCGCGACAAGGTGCTGCACGACTCCGGCTTTATCTACCGCACGCAAGGCCCAGACGGCGACATCCCGCAAGTGGGATTGGGCATTCGCTTCGATGGCCGCACTGAAGGCACGCAAGTGCCACCACCCAAGCTGGGGGCTGATACCCAGACCATCTTGACAGACTGGCTCTCCTTGGACGAGTCAGCCATTGAACAACTTCGCGCACAAAGCATTATTTAAGGAGACAGTCATGCAGCAATTCGAAGAAATCATCTACAGCGAAGACGGCCCCATTGCGACCATCACCTTGAACCGCCCGAACGACGGCAATATGTTCACGGCCAAGATGTGCCACGAAATCCGTGACTGCATCAACGAAATCCGCCGCGAAACCCGCACCCGCGTGGTGGTGCTGACCGGCGCTGGCGACAAGTTTTTCTGTATCGGTGGCCGCAAGGAAGGCATGGAAGACACGCTGCTGTACGCAGGTGTGCTGCCTACGCTGGAAATGTATGAATCCATCGACAAGCTGCAAAAGCCGGTGATTGCCTGCGTCAATGGCTTTGCCGTGGGTGGCGGCAACGTGCTGCAGATGGTGTGTGACGTGACCATCGCCAAGGAAAGCGCGGTTTTCCGCCAGGTCGGCCCCATGATGGGCAGCTTTGATGCAGGTTACGGCACCTGGTACCTGGAAGACTTGGTTGGCAAGAAAAAAGCCAAGGAGATGTGGTACGCCAACCCCAAGCTGTCGGCCAAGGATGCCAAGGAGTGGGGCCTGATCAACCGCGTGGTGCCTGACGACCAGTTGGCGGCCGAGACCAAGAAGTTCGCGCTGGAAATTGCAGACCGTGGCGCCTTCGCACTGGCTTCGATCAAGGGCGCGTTCAATGCACGCCATGGCGGTGTGTCGGGTCTGTCGCGCATGGCGCATGACTTGCTGCTGCGCGGTTACCTGGAGACCGATGAGCACCACGAGCTGGCGGCTGCCTTTGCAGAGCGCCGCAGCCCTGATGCCAGCAAGTTCGGCCAATAAGCCCTTCGATACCTAGAGAACGAGGAGGCCTGTGATGTCCCATTTACTGACATTGCATAACCCTGCGCTGGCCAAGGCGCACTATGCGCAGGGTGTATGGCAAGACGACACCCTGTACGGTTTGGCCCGCAAGCATGCGGACAGCCGCGGCAATGCCTTTGCCGTGCGGGACAGCCAGCGCCGCCTGACGTGGCTGGAGCTGGTGCAGTGGGTTGATACCGTGGCGGCTGCCTTGCATGCCAGCGGATTGCGCGCCGGTGATCGTGTGGCCGTCTGGCTGCCCAATCGCTTGGAGAACGTGGTGATTCAGCTGGCCTGCTCGCGCAACGGCTATGTGTGCAACCCGTCGCTGCACCAGAACTACACCGTCGCAGAAATTTTGACGCTGCTGCAGCGCATTGACTGCAAAGCACTGTTTGCACAGATCGGCTGGGGTGCAGATGCCAAGCAGCAAGATGTGTTTACGCAGGCGCAGACGCTGGGCCATGTGAAGCGTTTGTTTGCATTGCCTGCACTCAATGCTGGCAATGACACCTTGCCCGCAGGTACGGTGGCCATGCCACAACCCGGTCAGGTATCACTGGCCGATCTGCCTGCGGCCAGCAGCAATCCAGATCAGGTGGTGTATCTGGCCTTCACCAGCGGAACGACAGGTGCGCCTAAGGGCGTCATGCACAGTGATAACACCTTGCTGGCCAATGGCCGCTCGCTGTCCAAGGACTGGAACCAGGACACGAACACGGTACTGCTCACGCTCAGTCCCATGAGCCACCACATTGGTACGGTGGCTTTGGAGCAGGTACTGGTCACCGGCTGCGAGCTGGTGATGTTTGATGGCTCTGCAGGCATGAATGCACTGGACTGGCTGCTGCAAACCGGTGCGACCTATGTGATGGGCGTGCCCACACATACCATGGACTTGATTCAGGAAGTGGACAAGCGCCAACTGGATCGCTTGGGGCAGGTGCGTGTGTTCTATATGGCGGGCGCGCCCATTCCCACAGAAACAGCGGGTCGCTTGCTGGCGCTCGGTGCCATACCGCAAAACGTGTACGGCATGACCGAATGCGGCTCGCACCAGTACACCTTGCCCCGTGATGCGGTGGAAGTGATCACCAGCACTTGCGGCAAGCATTGCCATGGGTATGAGGTGCGCTTGTTTGATCAAGAAAACCCTGATCAAGAGGTGCCGCAAGGCCAAGTGGGCGAGATCGGTGGCCGTGGTGGCTTGCTGATGCTGGGCTACTTCAACAACCAGACTGCTACCGAAGGCTCCTTCAATGCAGGCGGCTGGTTCATGAGCGGTGACTTGGGGTGCTTTGATGTCAACGGCAATCTGGCGATTGTGGGGCGCAAGAAGGATTTGATCATCCGCGGAGGCCACAACATCCACCCGGCCCACATCGAGGAGTACGCCCACCGCCATGCAGCGGTGAAAAAAGCGGCGGCATTTGGTGTGCCCGATGAACGCCTGGGCGAGAAAGTCTGTCTGGCGCTGATTGCCCCGGATAACGCGCCGCAGGCACAAGACATGTTGCAGCACTTGGCGGTGGAAGGCTTGTCCAAGTTTGACATGCCTGAGTTCTACATCGTGTTGCCCGAGTTTCCACTCACACCGAGCGGAAAGATTCTCAAACGTGAACTGATTGAATGGGTCAAATCTGGCCGCATTCAGCCCCAACCTGTGCGCTACCGCGCTCCCGAGGTGGTCGCATGATTGAACTGAAATACGACGAAGAATTTGCGGTGCTGACGATTTGTCGCCCGCAGGCCCTGAATGCTTTGAGCTTTTCGCTGATCGAAGACATTGGCAAAGCCATCACCGAAGCAGGCCGCTCTAAGGCCCGGGCGTTGATCATCACCGGCGAAGGCGAAAAATCGTTTTGCGCAGGCGCTGACATCAAAGAGCTGCAGCAGCGCAGCCTCAAAGACCAGCGTGAAGGTGCGGCGCTGGGCCAGGCAGTGTTCGCACAGCTGGACCGTCTGAGCATTCCTTCGATTGCGGTGGTCAACGGTTTTGCGTTTGGTGGTGGCTGTGAGCTGGCACTGGCGTGCACGCTGCGCCTGGCATTGCCGAACGCCAAGTTTGGCCTGCCTGAAGTGAAGCTGGGTCTGATTCCCGGTTATGGCGGAACCCAGCGCCTGCCACGCCTGGTGGGGACAGGGCGGGCGCTGGAGTTGGTCATGACGGGGCGCGTGGTCAAAGCCGATGAGGCGCTGTCCATCGGTCTGGTCAACCGCATCGCGGAAGGTCCAGCTGTCGAGGCGGGCAAAGCCTATGCCCGTGAATTCACCGGCCACAGCCTGCGTGCGCTGCAGTTTGCCCGTGAAGCGGTACTGCGCGCAGCGGATCTGCCGCTGTACGAAGGGCTGCGTCTGGAGGCCGATTTGTCCACGCTGGCCTATCGCACAGCCGATGCGGAAGAGGGCATGCAGGCGTTTGTTGACAAACGCCCCGCTGCATTCCAAGACCAATAAGCACAGAACAGGGAGACAACACAATGAGCAAAACTTGTATTGTGGTGACGGGCGCCAGCAAAGGCATTGGTGCTTCCATTGCGGTAGCGCTGGCCGAACAAGGGCACTACGTAGCATGCCTGTCACGCTCGGGCACGGTACCCAAGATCGAGGGGATCGGTCCCGAAGTGGATGCCCGCTTGCTGGCAGGCCGCGCGGATGTGTCCCAGCCAGAGACCATGGCGCAAGCCTTGAAGCAACTCAAGGACGATGGCTGGGCCATTAAGGGCTTGGTCAACAACGCAGGCCTGCACGTGGATGCACCTTCGGCCACATTGCCGCTGGATCAGTGGCAGCTGATGATGGACATGAATGCCACTTCGGTACTGACGGCCTGCCAGGCTGCCTACCCCTACTTGCTGGAAAACCAGGGCGGGATGATTGTCAACATTGGCTCCTTCTTTGAAAAGCTGGGTGTCAAACGCAATGTGGCGTATTGCGCTAGCAAGGCGGCGGTCGGCGCGATCACCCGCTGTCTGGCCGCCGAGTGGGGCAACAAGGGCATTCGTGTGATGAACGTGGCCCCCGGCTACATCGAAACCGATCTGAATGCGGACGCCATGGGCGAAGACAGCCCCCTGCGCCAGTACCTGGCCAAGCGCATTCCCGGTGGCATGCCCGGCAAGTCCAAGGATGTGGGCGCACTGGTGGCCAGCATGTTTGGCCCGGCAGGTGCCTTCCTCAGCGGCGAGACTATCTATATCGATGGCGGTCAAAGCATTGCGCACTAAGGGGTTGCAGCTATGAATATCTTGCAATGCATGGACGAGCGCATTGCGCTCAACGACGAAGAACGCATGCTGCTCTACAGTGTCAAAGCGCTGTGCCAAAACCAGATTGCGCCCAAAGCCGAGCACTATGACCGTACGGCAGAGTTTCCATGGGAGAACGTCAAGGCTATCAATGAGCTGGGCCTGAACGCCATGTTCATTCCCGAAGAATATGGTGGCGCGCAGATGTCGTACACGGCCTATCTGGCCTGCGCCCGTGAAATCAGCAAGGCCTGCGCGGCCACCGGCATTGTGTGGGCCACCAACTACCACGGCATGAAACCGCTGATTGACTGGGGCAATGAAGAGCAAAAGCAGCGCCTGTTGCCGCGCATTGCCGAAGGCGGTTTGGGTGCGCTGGCGATCACCGAACCCGGCGCCGGTTCGGACGCCACAGGCATGCGCACGACCTTCCGTGAAGAGGGTGATGAGATCGTCATCAACGGCAGCAAGACCTTCATCACCAACGGTGATGTGGCCGATCTGTACCTGTTGTTTGGCAAGTGGGAAGGTATTGCTAACGCCAAGGATGCGATCTCGGTACTGATTCTGGAGAAGGGCACGCCCGGCCTGTCCGTGGTGCGTCTGGAAGACAAGATGGGCCACCGCGCATCCAGCACCGCCACGCTGGCTTTCGACAACTGCCGCGTGCCACGCGCCAACTTGCTGGGTAACCCCGGTGATGGCTTGAAGATTTTGTTTGCATCGCTCAACAAATCGCGCCCCAGCGTGGCAGCCCATGCACTGGGCATCGCCCGCGCTGCGTTTGAAGATGCGACCGCGTACATCAACGAACGCCGCCAGTCTGGCAAGCGCATTTTGGAGTTCCAGGGCATCCAGTTCATGCTGGCGGATTTGGCTTCCGAGATGGCGCTGGTGGAAAGCTATCTGTGGCAGTTGGCAGACCGCATTGATAACGGTGCCAAGGACTTTGGCATTGATGCCTCGCTGCTCAAGATGCGCGCCACCGATTTGGCCATGCGCGTGACCACCGACGGCGTGCAACTGCTGGGCGGCTATGGCTATTGCAAAGACTTCCGCATGGAGCGCCTGATGCGTGACGCCAAGATCACCCAGATCTGGGAGGGCACGAACCAGGTGCACCGCCAGCTCATCGGCCGCAGCTTCTTGCAGCGCTAAGACCCAAGACATTAGGAGACATCACATGAGTGAGATCAAAACCATTGGCATCGCCGGTGCCGGAACCATGGGTGCAGGCATTGCCATCGTCTGCGCACGCGCAGGCTTTCGCACCAAAGTGTTTGACCTGAACCCTGCCTCGGTGGAACGTGCCCGCCAGCAGACCGAAGGCTTTTTGCGCAAAAGCGTGGAGCGCGGCAAGCTGGCTGCTGAGAAGCTGCCCGAGATCATGAACGCCTGGCAAGGCACCAGCGATTTGAACGACATGGCCGATTGCGACTTGGTCATTGAGGCCATCTTCGAGAGCCTGCCTGTCAAGCACGATCTGTTCAGCAAGCTCAATGCCGTGTGCCCTGAGCACACCATTTTTGCCAGCAACACCTCCACCATCAGCATCACCGAAATCGCCGGTGGCTGTGGCCGCCCCGATCGCTTTGTGGGCATGCACTTTTGCCTGCCTGCGCAGCTGATGAAGCTGGTGGAAATGTCCCAAGGCCTGACCACCAGCGACGAGACCTTTGCCAAGGCATGGGCGGTGTGTGAAGCCATGGGCCAAAAGCCGGTGCGCACGCAAGACACCCCCGGCTTCATCCTGAATTACTTCCTGATCCCGTTCAACAACGATGCGATCCGCTTGGTAGAACAAGGCGTGGCCGACGCTGCAGACATCGACCTGGCCATCAAAACCGGCATGGGCTATGCCATGGGCCCGCTGGAGCTGCTGGACTTGGTGGGTATGGACACACAAAAGCTGCTGTGCGAAGCCATGCATGGCATCACCAACGAACCCCGTGCTACGTGCCCACCGCTGGTGCGCCGCATGATCGCCGCAGGCTGGTTGGGCAAGAAAACGGGCAAGGGCTTTCACACCTATGCCGACAACAAGATGTACGGAGCGTAAAACCATGAGCAGCTACGAAATCGTTCGCGCTGGCAACAGCAACTCTTTCCCGGTCGATCACGCTTTCACGCAGTCATCGGTCGCCAAAAGCCAAGGTCTGGTGTTCATCGGTGCCGATGCCGGTCAAGCATTCAATGCCGCTGGCGATGTGCAAGCGCGCAGCTTTGTGGCCATTGAACTGGGCAACGAATGCCTGGGCGTACATACCGGCGAAGGCCGTGGACTGGAAGGCTCCAACGTGGTGGGCTTTGCACGCTTTCGCATGGGCAAGGCCGATCCTTCCAACCTGATTGAACTGGTCAAACAGCCACAGACATCCGAAGCAGCGCTGGCCGCTGCCAAGGCCGCGTTTGAAGCGGCAGGCTTCAAGGTGGCGGTGTGCAATGACTTCACCGGCCGCATCGTCAACCGCCTGGTGCGCCCGTACCTGAACGCTGCGCTGCGCCGTCTGGACGAGAAGCTGGCATCCGCAGACGACATGGACAAGACCCTGTGCCTGGGCCTGGGCTACCCCGAAGGCCCCATCTCCTTGCTGGAGCGCACGGGTCTGGCCGAGCACTTTGATGTGACGTCTGATCTGCATGTGGCGCTGGGCCAGGAGGCTTATACACCGGCTCGCCGTGCGCAAGTCGCCAAGCAGCGCGCCGATCAGGCAGCGCCTGCCGCCCTCAAGCGTGTGGTTTAACACCTAACCCCAAGGCCACCACAGTGGCCTTTTGATTGTGGATCGCAGGTTGCGGCTTTCGGTCTGGCCTGCACAGTGAGAAAGATTGCTATGAAAGTTCTGGTACCCGTCAAACGTGTGGTGGACTACAACGTCAAAGTCCGCGTGAAGTCCGATGGCACAGGCGTCGACATCGCCAACGTCAAGATGAGCATGAACCCCTTCGACGAAATCGCCGTGGAAGAAGCCGTGCGCCTGAAAGAGCAGGGCGTAGCCACCGAAGTGATCGTCGTTTCTTGCGGCGTGGCACAAAGCCAGGAAGTGCTGCGAACGGCCATGGCCATTGGCGCAGACCGTGGCATCTTGGTGGAAACCGATGCGGATTTGCAGCCCCTGGCCATTGCCAAGCTGCTCAATGCACTGGTAGCCAAAGAGCAGCCCGGTCTGGTGATTTTGGGCAAGCAAGCGATTGACGGCGACAACAACCAAACCGGCCAGATGCTGGCTGCGCTGGCAGACCTGCCGCAAGCCACCTTCGCCTCCAAGGTGGCAGTGGCGGGTGACAAGGTGAACGTCACGCGTGAAGTCGACGGCGGCTTGGAAACTCTGAGCCTGAACCTGCCCGCCATCGTGACGACCGACCTGCGCCTGAATGAGCCCCGCTACGTGACCTTGCCCAACATCATGAAGGCCAAGAAAAAGCAGCTGGATGTGGTCAAGCCCGAAGAACTCGGTGTGGATGTCGCTCCCCGTATCAAGACCTTGAAAGTGGCCGAACCCGCCAAGCGCGGCGCTGGCATCAAGGTGCCGGACGTGGCCACGCTGCTGGACAAGCTCAAAAACGAGGCAAAGGTTATTTAAGCCTGTTACCTTGTTTTAAGTGAAATTGGCCTCTAGCCCTGATAGATAAAGCGCTACTAGCTATCTATTTTGCTGATGCAGCGGGCAGGCCACCGCAAAGAATTTTTGGAGTGGAAATGACTTCTCTCGTAATCGCTGAACACGACAACGCCTCCATCAAGAGCGCAACCCTGAACACCGTGACTGCTGCAAAGGCTTGCGGCGGTGATGTACACGTGCTGGTCGCTGGCGAAGGTGCGCAGGCTGCTGCAGCAGCGGCAGCACAAATCGCAGGCGTCACCAAGGTGATCCACGCCGATGGCGCCTCGCTCAAAGATGGCCTGGTCGAAAACGTCGCGGCGCAAGTGCTGGCCATTGCCGGCAACTACAGCCACATCCTGTTCCCCGCCACCGCTTCCGGCAAGAACGCTGCCCCCCGCGTGGCTGCCAAGCTGGACGTGGGCCAGATCAGCGACATCACTGCCGTGGTGTCGGTAGATACCTTTGAGCGCCCCATCTATGCTGGTAACGCGATGGCCACTGTGCAGTCCACCGACGGCACCAAGGTCATTACCGTGCGTGGCACGGGCTTTGACGCGGCTGCGGCAACCGGCGGCTCTGCGGTGGTGGAAACCGTGGCAGCTGTGGCTGACTCCGGCAAGAGCGCCTTTGTGGCCCGTGAAGTGACCAAGAGCGACCGCCCCGAGCTGACCGCTGCCAAGATCATCGTCTCCGGCGGCCGTGCGCTGGGTTCTGCCGAGAAGTTCAACGAAGTCATCACCCCCTTGGCCGACAAGCTGGGCGCCGCCATTGGCGCATCCCGCGCTGCAGTCGATGCAGGCTACGCACCGAACGATCTGCAAGTGGGCCAGACCGGCAAGATCGTCGCACCTCAGTTGTACATCGCCGCGGGTATCTCGGGCGCGATCCAGCATTTGGCAGGCATGAAGGACTCCAAGGTCATCGTGGCGATCAATAAAGACCCTGAAGCGCCGATCTTCTCGGTGGCCGACTATGGGCTGGAAGCCGACCTGTTCCAGGCGGTGCCTGAAATTGCCGGAGCGGTCTAAGCATGGAAGCCTTGGCACAACAGCTACGTACAGACGCGGTGCTGCGCATTCCGCTGGCTTCGGCCCGCGACATGCTGCAAGCACTGCAGTCCCTGCAAGACGATGCGGCGCTGACCGCAGCGGTGTTGCTGGGCGACAGCGCTTTCCAGTGGAAAGAGCAAGACGCCACGGCGCTGGCAGACGTGATCGCTGCCATGGAGAGCAGCCGCAAACCAGTGGTGGCGGCGCTGCAAGGTGCCGTGCAGGGGAGCGACTGGGAGCTGGCCTTGGCCTGCGACGCCCGTGTGGCGGCATCTGGTGCACGTCTGGGCTTGCCTGCAGTGAGCCAAGGCTTGATCCCCGGCGCAGGGGCGACGCAGCGTCTTCCGCGCCGTGTGGGCATGCTCAAAGCCGTTGAACTGATTGGCCAGAGTGAGCAGCTGTCGGCGGCTGCCGCCTTGGAGCTGTGCTTGATCGATGCGGTCACCAGCGGCGATGTGGTGGAGGCCGCCGTGGCCTGTGCGCAAAGCCTGCAAGGCCAGCGCCGTCGCATGCGGGATGAAGCCGTGGTCCCGGTAGATGAAGCGCTGCTGGCAGCGGTCGAGCAGGCCGTGCTGCGCAAAGGCAAACACCGTCCCGCCGTGGCGGCGGCGATTGCGGCGGTGCGCAATGCTGCGCGCCTGCCGTTTGATGAGGCCGTGGCCCAGGCGCAGCAAGTGGCCGCGCAGTTGCAGCAGGCGCGCGATGCCCAGGCATGGCGTTACCTGCGCACGGCGGAGCAGCGCACCACCGTGTTGCCCGCAGAACTCAATGTTCCTCCCCGTGCCATGCAGCACATCGCGGTGATTGGTGCAGGCACCATGGGCACAGGCATCGCCATCAGTGCCCTGGATGCAGGCCTGAACGTGA
>NZ_JBYOKN010000011.1:0-89215 GCF_057799285.1 Comamonas sp. 14P8.1.4 | reverse complement strand
TGAACTACCACTCCGCGGTAGAAAGCTATTTATTTTTGCATTTTTTGCAAAGATCAAGTGCTTCAAACTTGGCGACCCTACGGGGATTCGAACCCCGGTACTCACCGTGAAAGGGTGATGTCCTAGGCCTCTAGACGATAGGGTCAATTCCTAGAACGATTCTGATTTTTCAATCAGCCGTCAATAACTTTGGTGGAGGTAAACGGGATCGAACCGATGACCTCTTGCATGCCATGCAAGCGCTCTCCCAGCTGAGCTATACCCCCTCTTGACAACACGACCATTTAGTTACCGTGCTGTGCAGAGCCTCGAATTATAGACAGGTTTTCAGCGGTTTTTCAAACGCGCCAGAATTTTTTCACGTCCCAGCAATTCCAGCACCGCATCCACCGATGGCGTATGCGCCGTACCCAGTGTCAATACACGCACGGGCATTGCCAAAACGGGCATTTTGACGCCCTGGGCCTTGAGCACTTCCTTAATGACAGCCGCAATAGCGTCCTTGCTCCACTCCACAGTTTCCATGGCCGCAGCAAATGCGCCCAGGATAGGGTTGGCAGCTTCAGTCACATGCTTGGCATAGTCTTCGGCATTGCGCTCCACGCTGTCCGTGTAGAACAGCTTGGCCCAGTTGGCCAAATCCACCAAGGTTTCGCAGCGGTCTTTGAACAAAGCACAAATGCGCACAAAGCGGTCATCGGCATCAATGACCGACTCCGCGACACCCGCCTTGATCAAGAAAGGCTTGGCCTTGGCAGCCAAGGCCACGTCATCCATGGCTTTCAAGTGCTGGGCATTCACCCAACGCAGCTTGGCTTCGTCGAACTGGCCTGCGCTACGACCCAGGTGATCCAGGTTGAACCACTCCAGGAATTGCTGGCGCGAGAAGATTTCGTCGTCGCCGTGGCTCCAACCCAGACGTGCCAGGTAGTTCACCATGGCATCAGGCAGATAGCCTTCGTCGCGATACTGCGTCACAGCCTTGGCGCCATTGCGCTTGCTCATCTTTTCACCTTGCTCGTTGAGCACGGTGGGCAGGTGGGCAAAGGTGGGCACTGCCGCACCCAGCGCTTCGAAGATGTGAATCTGGCGCGGGGTGTTGTTGACGTGGTCATCACCACGAATCACGTGGGTGATGGTCATGTCCATGTCATCCACACAGACGCAGAAGTTATAGGTGGGCGTGCCATCAGGGCGCGCGATCACCAGGTCATCCAGCTCCGAGTTCTGAAACTCGATGTGCCCTTTGCACTTGTCGTCCCAACCCACCACACCATCCTTGGGGGTCTTGAAGCGCAGCACAGGCTTGACGCCTTCGGGAATGGCGGGCAACACCTTGCCGGGTTCGGGGCGCCATGTGCCGTCATAACGGGGCTTTTCCTTGGCAGCCATCTGCTTTTCACGCAGCGCATCCAGCTCTTCCATGCTCATATAGCAGGGGTAGACATAGCCCTTGGCCTGCAGTTGCGCCAGCACTTCCTTGTAGCGCTCCATGCGCTGCATTTGATAGAACGGGCCTTCGTCATGACCCAGCTCCAGCCACTGCATGCCTTCGATAATCACATCCACCGATGCCTGGGTCGAACGCTCCAGGTCTGTGTCTTCAATGCGCAAGATGAAGTCGCCGCCATTGGCCCGGGCAAACGCCCAGGGGTACAAGGCCGAGCGGATGTTGCCCAGGTGAATAAAACCGGTGGGCGAAGGTGCGAAACGGGTACGAATTTTTTGTGTCATTGGTAAGTGTCCAGTCCGCGAGAGAGGTCGGCCTTGATATCGTCCAAGTGCTCCAGACCCACGGAGATGCGAATAAGTCCTTGGCCCACACCAGCGGCCTGGCGCTGGTCTTCGGTCAAGCGGCCATGCGAGGTGCTGGCCGGATGGGTGATGGTGGTCTTCACATCGCCCAAATTAGCCGTAATGCTACACACCTGCGTATGGTCGACCACGTAGAAGGCATTCTTGCGCAGTGCTTCAGGGGTGTCGCCGTGCACATCAAAGGCCAGCACTGCACCGCCCATGCCATTTTGCTGGCGCATAGCCAGATCGTGCTGGGGGTGGCTCTTCAAGCCGGGGTAGTACACACGCGCCACCTTGGGGTGCGCCTCCAGCCATTGCACCAGCTCCAGCGCAGCGGCACTTTCAGCCTTCACGCGCAGCGACAGTGTCTCCAGGCCCTTCATGACGGTCCAAGCGTTGTAAGGCGCCGCATTCAAACCGCCACTGCGCAAGAAAGTACCCATGACCTTGTCGACCAAGGCAATGGTGCCGCAGACAGCGCCAATCATGGTGCGCCCCTGACCGTCCAGGAATTTCGTGCCTGAGTGCACCACCACATCCGCCCCCAGCTTGGCAGGCTGCTGCAGGATGGGTGTGGCAAAGCTGTTGTCCACCGCCAGCAGCGCGCCGTGGGCATGGGCCAGCTCGGCCAGCGCAGCGATGTCGCACAGATCGGTCAGCGGATTGGTGGGGGTTTCCGCAAAGAACAGGCGGGTGTTAGGCTTGATGGCAGCCTTCCACTCAGCAATATCGGTTTGCGAGACGAACGAGGTTTCCACCCCGAAGCGCGCCATCTCGGTGCCCAGCAGCTTGATGGTGGAGCCAAACATGGAGCGCGAGCAGATCACATGGTCACCCGCCTTCAAGGTGGTCAAAGCCACCAGCAAGATGGCCGACATGCCGGTGCTGGTGGCCACGGCGCACTCCGTGCCTTCCATGGCAGCCAAGCGTTTTTCAAAGCTGGTGACGGTGGGGTTGGTGGTGCGGCTGTAGGTAAAGCCTTCTTCTTGCGCAGCAAAGCGGCGGGCGGCTGTTTCGCAGTCGGGTTGTACAAAGCTGCTGGTCAGGTACAGGGCTTCGCAATGCTCACCCCATTGGCTGCGGGGCAGCGCCTCGCGCACAGCCAATGTTTCTGGGTGCAGGCCTTCTGGGAGCGTTTTCTCGGTCACGACAGCGATTCCTCAATTGATTTGGGTAAGGGGCAGGCCCAGTGCCTGCTTCATTGAAAAAAGGAGCAGCTTGCGCTGATCAAACAATGATTTCAAGGCTAAACCACCTTGAAGTGCTTATTTGACCTGCGCTAGCAGCTCCTCTTTCTATTGTGCCTGTGGGCTTATGACGCCCAGTTTAGAGCTTATTGCTCTTGGGCATTGGGCAGCGACAGGCGCGAGGTGTCTTCCGACTCTTCCTGCGCACCGGCATTGCGCCCTTCGTTCAGCGCGGTGACTTCGGCCTCGGAGATATCGCCGGTGACGTAAATACCGTCAAAGCACGATGCCTCAAAGCCGCGCACGGCGGGGTTGATCTTGCCAATGGTCTGCTTCATGGCATCCACATCTTGGTAGATCAGCGCATCGCAGCCGATCACCTGGCGGATCTCTTCCACGCTGCGGCCATGGGCCACCAGCTCTGACTTGGTCGGCATGTCAATGCCGTACACATTCGGGTAGCGCACGGGTGGAGCGGCCGATGCCAGGTACACCTTGTTGGCGCCGGCATCGCGTGCCATCTGCACAATTTCCTTCGATGTGGTGCCGCGCACGATGGAGTCATCCACCAGCAGCACATTGCGACCCTTGAACTCGCTGCCAATCGCATTGAGCTTTTGGCGCACCGACTTCTTGCGCGCACCTTGACCGGGCATGATGAAGGTACGGCCCACGTAGCGGTTTTTCACAAAACCTTCGCGATACGGAATACCCAGCAGCTGCGCCAGCTGCATGGCGCTGGGGCGGCTGGACTCGGGAATGGGGATGATGGCGTCAATCTCATCGGGCGGCACGGTGGAGATCACGCGCTTGGCCAGCGTCTCACCCATGTTCAGGCGTGCTTGATAAACCGAGATGCCATCGATGGTGGAGTCTGGGCGCGCCAGGTACACATACTCGAACACACAGGGGTGCAGCTGACTGTTGTCGGCACACTGCTCGGCATGCACAGTGCCATCGTTGCTGATGAACACAGCTTCACCCGGTGCGATATCGCGCTCAAACTGGTGCAGCGTACCTTCCAACGCCACCGACTCACTGGCCAGCATGTAAGTGCCATCCGCACCCTTGCCCATGCACAGCGGACGAATACCGAACGGATCGCGGAAAGCCAGCAAACCATAGCCAGCGATCAGCGCGATCACGGCGTACGAGCCCTTGATGCGCTTGTGCACCGCTCGCACCGCCTTGAAGACTTCGTCGTGTGTCAGCGGCGCGCCGCTGGTAGCGCGGCCAATTTCGTGCGCCAGCACGTTGAGCAACACTTCCGAGTCACTCTCTGTGTTGGTGTGGCGGTGGTCGGTGCTGGCCAGCTCTTCACGCAGCTGCTTGGCATTGGTCAGGTTGCCGTTGTGCACCATGACCACACCAAACGGTGCATTCACGTAGAAAGGCTGTGCCTCTTCTTCGCTGGCGGCATTGCCTGCCGTGGGGTAGCGCACCTGGCCCAGACCCACATTGCCCGGCAATGCACGCATATTGCGGGTGCGGAACACGTCCTTCACCATGCCCTTGGCTTTGTGCATGAAGAACTTGCGTTCCTGCTGAGTCACGATACCGGCCGCATCTTGGCCGCGATGCTGCAGCAACAGCAAAGCGTCATAGATCAGTTGATTCACAGGCGTGGTACTGACCACCCCGACGATTCCACACATAGTCGAGTTCCATCTATCTGCAGGATTGCTCCTGCGGTCTCTGCTTGCAGGCTGTGCCTCGATCAGGCCCAACCCTCACTCTCTCACGCGGAAGGCATCAGCCTTCCCCATTCTTCAGACAGGGCGGGCAAGATGCTGGCCACCGCATCGGCCAGCCACGGCGCCGCCAGCGATGCCGTCCACCACGCTTGCTGATGCAGCGGTGTGGACACCGCCACCACTGCCAGCACCAGAATCAGTACCGCCGCACGCAACAGGCCAAACACAGCGCCCAGGGCGCGGTCTACCGGGCGCAAGCCCACGGCGTCAATCAGCTTCTTGGCCAGGGCACTCAGCAGCCCCCAGCCAAACACCGCCACCACAAAGGTCAGCACAAAGCCCATGCCGTATTGCACCGTGGCATCAAAACCGTCGATGGGCAGCCAGGCCGCCACATCTTCTGCAAACAGACGGGCCACAAAAAAACCAGCAACCCAGCCGACCAGCGAAAACAGCTCAAAAATCAGGCCCCGCCACGCACCCAGGAGCAGGGACACCACGAGGATGCCCAGCAACACACCATCCAAAACAGCCATGAGGTTTTGCTCTCTATCTGTTCGTTCGGTGCAATTACAAGGTCAGCACAGAAGCTGCCAGCCCCAGCCCCTTGATGCGTGCGGCCGCCTGATCGGCATCACCGCGCTGCTCAAAAGGCCCCACCCGCACACGGGTGCGCTTGCCATCTTTGGTATCTACTGCCTGGGTATAGGTTTTCAGACCGGCACGCTCCAGCTTGCCGCGCACCTCGTTGGCTTTGGCCGCATCGGCAAAAGCACCCACTTGCACAATAAAGCGCCCTGACTTGCTGGCTTCGGCCTTGGCCGGGGCTGCCGCAGCAGCTGGCGCAGGCTTGGGTGCGCGACCTTCCAGCAGCGCACGTGCACGCTCAGCATCGCTGATGACGGGCTTCGCAGGCTCAGGCTTGGCGGCAGGTTCGGGCTTAGGCTCCGGTTTCACCACGGGCTTGGGCTCCGGCTTAGGTTCGGGCTTATGCTCTGGCTTGACTTCCGGTTTGACTTCGGGCTTGGCCGCAGGCTCTGGCACCAGACGGGGAGGCTCCGGCGGCTTGGGCACGGCCAAAGGCGCAGGCTCGTTGAGCACCAGCTCCTCACCCTCGCCCAAAGCGCCCTCAGTCACAGGGGCTGTGGACGGAGGCAGTGCAGTGGAAGGCTCTGTCTGCGTTTGAGAGCCCGGCACCATCATGGGCGCGACCTGATTGCGATCTGGAATCTCAATCGGCACATCCACAGGAATAGGACGTGGCTGGGTATCGAACAAGATGGGAAAACCAATCACCCCCAGCACCACCAGAACAGCAGCGCCAATGAGGCGGTGGCGCGCACGGCGGCGCATGTCATCTACGCTTTCAGCCTGCGCAGTACGAGAACGCCGCATGGGCGTTTGCTCGCTTTCCTCTTTCTGACCAGGCCAACGGAATTTGAAAAGTGCCATGAAGATGCGTCGCGTAGCGGACCTTATTCGCCCAAATGTTTGGCGTGCAGGCGAGGCGGCCCATCTTTCAAAACCTCACCTACCGTGTAGAACGAGCCAAAGACCACAATTCTATCAGCCGGGTCTGCCGCCTGTACGGCAGCATCCAGCGCTTGCTGCGGATTACTGAACAAGGCAGTGGTCACTTCACGGCGAATACCGCCTGCGGCCATCTGCACAGCATTCCACTTTTGCTGCAAATTGGCGGCAGACTCTGCGCGCTCGGTCGGCAAATCCGTGAAATACCAACGATCAATCAGGGGCCCCACCTTCATCAGCATGGGGGCCAGGTCTTTGTCCGCCATCGCGCCAAACACCGCATGGGTGGTGGGGTGGTAGCCCATGGCATCCAAATTGGCGGTGAGGGCCGCCACCGAATGCGGGTTGTGCGCCACGTCCAGCACCAGCAAGGGTTGGCCAGGAATGATCTGGAAACGCCCGGGCAACTCCACCATCGCCAAGCCAGTACGCACGGCTTGCGCGGTGACAGGCAGCACGGGGCGCAGGGCCTCATAGGCCGCCAGAACACCAGAGGCATTCATCAACTGGTTTGCCCCACGCAAAGCGGGATAAGACAGACCGGCATAACGGCGCTCCCGCCCTGCCCAGCTCCATTGCTGCTTGTCGCCGTCGTAATTGAAATCATGACCAAACAGGCGCAGGTCAGCGCCAATCGCGTGGGCATGGTCAATCACGCTTTGCGGAGGCACTGGATCGCTCACGATCACCGGACGTCCCGCACGCATGATGCCGGCCTTTTCGCGGCCAATCGCCTCGCGCGTGTTGCCCAGAATGGCGGCGTGATCAATGTCGATGCTGGTGATGATGGCGCAATCGGCATCCACCACATTGGTCGCATCCAGGCGCCCACCCAGACCCACTTCCAAAATGGCCACGTCCAGCTTGGCCACGCTCAGCATGCGCATGATGGCCAGCGTGGTGAACTCGAAATAGGTCAGCAGCACAGGCTCGCCCTGCAAGCGCGCAGCTTCTACAGCCTCAAAGTGCGGCAGGAAGTCATCGGCCTTCGCAATCTCGCCATGGATACGGCAGCGCTCTTCGAAGTGCACCAAATGCGGCGAGGTGTAGACCCCCGGCTTGTAGCCCGATTGCAAGGCTACGGCTTCCAGCATGGCGCAAGTGGAGCCCTTGCCATTGGTGCCCGCCACAGTGATCACCGGGCAGTCAAACTTCAGTTGCATGCGTTGCGCCACTTCGCGCACACGCTCAAGCCCCATGGCAATGGTTTGTGGATGAATTTGCTCGCAGTGCGCAAGCCATTCAGAAAGTGTGGAGAAAGTGCTGTGCATACAGTGCATGATTGTCGCGCACCCACGCATGCATCACCATCAACATCATGAGTACCAACAAGATTATTCGTGTTTACGGCATTCCAAACTGTGACACTGTGAAAAAAGCGCGCAATTGGCTGACGGAGCAAGGGCTGGATTACGAGTTTCACGACTTCAAGAAACAAGGCGTTCCCGGCGACAAGCTCCCCGGCTGGATGCAAGCCGTGGCCTGGGAGAAGCTGACCAACCGCCAGGGCACTACCTGGCGCAAGCTCGACCCAGCGGTGCAAGCCAGCGTGACCGATGCCGCTTCTGCCGCCCTGGTGCTGCAAGCACATGCCAGCGTCATCAAGCGCCCGGTGGTGGAATGGCCAGACGGCCGCGTGACCGTCGGCTTCAAAGCCGAAACGTGGCAAGCTGCGTGACCGTTAAGCCCTCGTACGCCCCGCCACCCCCCACTCCACGCGCCACTGGAACACCATGACCACCACAACCTCTGTGCAACAACTTGGTAGAGCGGCGGCCATTGCATGCGCCTGCTGTGCCATGCCCCACGCTGTGCTCGCACAACAAGCGTACGGCCGGGTGCTGGATGCCACCCCCATCTATGAACAGGTCGCCGTGCCCCAGGAAACGTGCGCCGACTTTGCCCGGCACACGCGCTGCGCAACCAGCACAGCAGTGGAGGAACAACTGGTCGGGTATGACGTGCTGTATGAATACAACGGCCAGCAATATGCGCAGCGCATGGCACGCAACCCCGGCAAGCGCGTGCCTATACAGACCACCGAGCCCGGGCGCAACTACGGCAGCAGCCAGCGCGCCAGCGCATCCGGTGCGACACCCGGTGCCAAGTCGTACGGCTCCGTCGCCCCCGGCGCGCCCGTCGTCGAGAGCATTCAATACCAAAGCAATGATCCGGACATTCCGGTGCTTATCGATATGCGCAAAGGCCGCCCGCCACACCAGCGCTGAGCGCGCGCATGCTTTACAGAGCCTTTACCTGAGTTTTACCCACGTAAAAGACAGCAGTTACAGCGCTTGCCTACACTGATTGCTGTATTCACCCTCACCGCCGCGTGGGGCAAGGAGCTTTATATGGGTAGCAAGCATTGGTTCACATTGGCAGCCGCCGCAGGCTTGGCCTGCGGCAGTGCCGTGGCCCAAGAGCAGGCACGCGTGCTGTCGGCCACTGCGGTGGTTCAGCAAGTCGGTGTGCCCCAGCAGTTTTGTGAAGATGAGCAGGTCTACAGTGGCCAGCCATCCAATGGCACCGGCGCCATCATCGGCGCCGTGATTGGCGGCGTGGCAGGCAATGCCCTCGGCCGCGGTCACAGCGCACCTCGTGGCTATGGCCCGCGCGGCCACGGCTACTACGGCCACCCCGGCTACGCACAGGGTTCCAACCGCGGTGCGGCCACCAT
This sequence comes from Comamonas sp. 14P8.1.4, assembly GCF_057799285.1. Classification (NCBI taxonomy): domain Bacteria; kingdom Pseudomonadati; phylum Pseudomonadota; class Betaproteobacteria; order Burkholderiales; family Comamonadaceae; genus Comamonas; species Comamonas sp. 14P8.1.4. The sequence continues at coordinate 80,330 of NZ_JBYOKN010000011.1, read as the reverse complement.
CGTCGGTGCCATTGCCGGAGGACTGATTGGCAATGTGATCGAGAGCAGCAACAGCCAGCCACGCTATGACACCGTGCGCCGCTGCACCAATGAAACCGTCTATGAAGAGCGCACCGTCGGCTACGACGTGACCTACGAATACGCGGGCCGCCGCTACACCACCCGCACCGACACTTACCCCGGCGAATGGATGCCTGTGAACGTACAACCAGACCCGCACTACTACGCCCCTGCTACAGATGCCGGGTACTTTGTAGGCCCCAGCGGGGTCTACCAGCCCGCCCCTCGCGGCGTCGTGGTGACTGGTGGCGCCGCATACCCCAGCACTGCGCCCGGCTACTGGCGCTAACCCATTTCCCCATTTTGACACGGCCCCTGCCCCAGGGGCTTTTTTCTATGCGCGCCACGAAACCCCAAGGATGGCGCAGGTAGCCTAAAATGCATAGCTTCGATCCAAACTCAGCGACTACGCGTTAACCATGACTACCGAGCACTTCACCGGCGTTACCCTGACCACCAAAGCCAATGTTTACTTTGATGGCAAGTGCATCAGCCACAGCTTTACCCTGGCCGATGGCACCAAGAAGTCCGTAGGCGTGGTGTTGCCCGCTGCGCTGACATTCGGCACAGCCGCCGCTGAAATCATGGAATGCGTGGGCGGCTCCTGCGAATACAAGCTGGACGGCTCGAACGAATGGAAAACCTCTGCCGCTGGCGAGAGCTTCCATATCCCCGCCAACTCCAAGTTTGATATCCGCGTGACCGAGGCTTACCACTACATCTGCCACTACGCCTGATCACCAGGCTTGGCCGCAGATCAATTTCAAGCCTTTTAAGCCCCCAGCCCTTGCATAGCAAGCGCTTGATGCTCCTTATTTAAAGAGAATTTTTGATGGAAACCATCCTGCAAAACGTTCCCGTCGGCCAGAAGGTCGGCATCGCCTTCTCCGGTGGCTTGGACACTTCCGCCGCCCTGCGCTGGATGAAGAACAAGGGCGCCCTGCCCTACGCCTACACCGCCAACCTGGGTCAGCCTGACGAAGAAGATTACGACGCCATCCCCCGCAAGGCGATGGAGTACGGCGCTGAAAAAGCCCGCCTGATCGACTGCCGCACCCAACTGGCCAATGAAGGCATTGCCGCCATCCAGGCCGGCGCCTTCCACATCAGCACTGGCGGTATCACCTACTTCAACACCACCCCCCTGGGCCGCGCTGTGACCGGCACCATGCTGGTGGCCGCGATGAAGGAAGACGACGTCAACATCTGGGGAGACGGCTCGACCTTCAAGGGCAATGACATCGAGCGCTTCTACCGCTATGGTCTGCTCACCAACCCCGCGCTGAAGATCTACAAGCCTTGGCTGGACAACGCCTTCATCAACGAGCTGGGCGGCCGCACCGAAATGTCGGAATTCCTGATCAAGGAAGGTTTCGGCTACAAGATGTCGGTCGAAAAGGCCTACTCCACCGACTCCAACATGCTGGGCGCCACCCACGAAGCCAAGGATCTGGAGCAGCTGAACAGCGGCATCCGCATCGTCAACCCCATCATGGGCGTGGCATTCTGGAAGCCCGAAGTCGAAGTCAAGCACGAAGAAGTGTCCGTGACTTTCGAAGAAGGCCGCCCTGTGGCCCTGAATGGTCAACGCTTTGACGACCCCGTTGCCCTGTTCCTGGAAGCCAACCGCATCGGTGGCCGCCACGGCCTGGGCATGAGCGACCAGATCGAAAACCGCATCATCGAAGCCAAGAGCCGCGGCATCTACGAAGCCCCCGGCATGGCCTTGCTGCACATCGCTTACGAGCGCCTGGTGACCGGCATCCACAACGAAGACACCATCGAGCAATACCGCATCAACGGTCTGCGCCTGGGCCGTCTGCTGTACCAAGGCCGCTGGTTCGACCCGCAAGCCATCATGCTGCGCGAAACCGCCCAGCGCTGGGTGGCCCGCGCCATCACCGGTACCGTGACGCTGGAACTGCGCCGCGGTAACGACTACTCCATCCTGAACACCGAGTCGTCCAACCTGACCTACGCCCCAGAGCGTCTGTCGATGGAAAAGGTGGAAGATGCGCCGTTCAGCCCCACCGACCGTATTGGCCAGCTGACCATGCGCAACCTGGACCTGATCGACACCCGCGAGAAGCTGGCGATCTACTCCAAGGCTGGCCTGCTGAGCGTGAGCTCGGCCAACGCCCTGCCCCAGCTGTCGGACAAGTAAAGCTGACACAGCCCTACCGCTGCCCCCCAAAAACCGCTGCACTGTCAGCGGTTTTTTTATGCCAGCAACCTGCTGACAGCAGTGAGGTCGTGCATGACATGAAGGCAAGACTTTGACCTACTAGCACCCACGCTTGAGGCAACAAGACTGCTCTCACCTATTGCAAAAGGAGCCTCTATGTTTCTCTCATCGCTGCGGTCCCCTCACACCCGCTGGATTGCCGGTTTTTGCGCGGGCATCACACTCACCGGCGCCGCTCTGGCACAAAACGCCAGCCCTGCGGCACCCGCCGCCCCCGCAGCAAGCACGCCACCAGCTGCCGCAGCCCCAGCCTTGCCCCCACCCAACCCGGCAGCTGAAAAAGCCCTGCAGCAACATTTCCAGGTCATTTACGCAGCACTGGAAGGCAAGGGCGCGATGCCAGATGCAAAGAGCTTCACCGACGACTTCAACAAGCAAGTCAACGCCGCGCAGCTCAAGCAAGTCTTTGAGCAGGTGCACAAAACCGTGGGTGCCTGCCGCATTGCAGGCCAGCTCAAAGGCCCTGTGTCCTTCGTGAGCAGCTATCTGCTGCAATGCGACAAAGGCTTTGTCCCTATGGACATTGCTGTCGAAGATGCTGCCCCTTACCGGGTACACAGCCTGCTGATTCGCCCCGGCTACGCCAAACTTTGATGCTGTTGGTGGGTTGAGCGTGGCGCCCAACCCACCAAAGCGACCAACGCGCCACATTGGTGAAAAAACTCAGATCTTCTCGCACTGCGCGCTTCTACAATGGGTTTACATCTTGGCACGCATCATGCAAAGGCCAGGACGTACACAACTACATTGAAGGAAGACTTGAATGGCAAAGAAATTTCTGAGTTTGGCTCTGCTGGCCGCCTGCGCAACTGCAGCACAGGCCGCAGATCTGAAGGTGGCCATTGACCCCACCTACGAACCCTTCACTTACAAGACACCGGACGGCAAGCCCACGGGTTTTGACGTGGATGTTGCCAACGCCGTGTGCGCAGAACTCAAGCGCAACTGCGTGTTCGTCGAACAAGTCTGGGACAGCATGATCCCCGGTCTGCAAGCGCGCAAATACGACGTGATCGTCAGCTCGCTGTCCATCACCGAAGAACGCAAGCGCGTAATCGACTTCTCCGACCGCTACTACAAGACGCCCAGCGCGATTGTGGTCAAAAAGGGGACGGAGTACACCGGCCCTGCATCGCTCAAAGGCAAGCGCATTGGCGTCTTGAAGGGCAGCACCCAAGAGAAGTGGGCCATGGGCGAACTCAAGCCCGCAGGCGTGAATGTGGTGCCTTACGAAGCCCAGGATCAGGTGTACCTGGACATCAATGCCGGCCGCCTGGACGGCACCGTTGCCGACAAGGTGGAAGTGCACGGTGGTTTCCTGCGCAAGCCTGAAGGCAAGGACTACGGCTATGTGGGCCACGACCAGTACGAAACCAAGTACTACGGCGACGGCATTGGCATCGGTATGCGCAAAAACCAGAAAGATCTGAAAGAGCAGATCAACAAGGCCATCAAGACCATCCGCAGCAATGGCACTTACAACACCATTGCCAAGAAGTACTTCGACTTCGATCCGTACGGCAACTAAGCCCTAAGATCGCCACTGCCCGCTGCCCGGCTTTCCCGGCAGCGGGCAGTCTTGTTTAGAAAAGCGTCTGCGCGCATGAGCGATTACTACTTATCTATATTGCAAGGGGCATTGCTCACCGTAGCTGTGTCCCTTGCTTCACTTTTTGTTTCCACGGTGTTGGGGCTGCTGGGCGCGACCGCCAAGCTCTCCGGCAAAAAACCGCTGGTCTGGATTTCCACGCTCTACACCACGGTGGTGCGCGGCATCCCTGAACTGGTGCTGATGCTGCTGATCTTCTATGGAGCAGCCATTGGTATCAACACCTTCTTCGAATCCATCGGATCTGATTTCACCCTCGATCTGAACCCCTTTATCGCCGGAGTGGGCACCCTGGGTTTTATCTATGGCGCCTACATGACGGAGACCTTCCGCGGCGCCATCTTGTCCATCCCACGCGGCCAAATGGAGGCCGCCTGGGCCTTTGGCATGGGTTCCACCCAAACCTTTGTGCGCATTACCCTGCCGCAAATGGTGCGCTATGCCCTGCCCGGCTTCACCAACAACTGGCTGGTCCTGATCAAGGCCACCGCCCTCGTCAGCCTGATTGGCCTGCACGACATGACCTATCTGGCCAAACAGGCCAGCGCGGCCACGCGTGAGCCTTTTACCTTCTTGCTGTTCGCCGCAGCCCTGTACCTCGTGTTCACCAGCATTTCTCTGTGGGCGCTCAAACGCCTGAATGCACGCTATAGCCTCGGTACGCAGAAAGTGCAGTTATGAGCTGGGACATCATCTTTCAACCTGAGCACCTGGCCATGTATGGCAATGGTTTGCTCACCACCTTGTGGCTGCTGCTGTCCAGCCTCGCCATCGGTTGCGTACTGGCCTTGCTGGGGGCCATAGCCCTGACCAGTGGCAACATCGTGCTCGAAAAAGTGGTGGGGGCCTTCACCTACTTTGTGCGCGGCACCCCCTTGCTGATTCAGGTCTACCTGATTTATTACGGCCTGGCCCAGCTGGAATGGATTCAGGCGCATTGGGATGACGTCTGGCCCTGGACACACTTCAAAGACCCCTTCTTCTGCGCCTTGCTGGCCTTTGCCCTCAATACCGCTGGCTACACCGCAGAAATGCTGGCAGGCGCGATCCGAGAAACCAACCCAGGTGAAGTCGAAGCCGCACGCGCAATGGGCATGAGCCGCCGACAAATCATGCTGCGCATTGTGTTGCCCAGTGCCCTGCGTCGCACGCTGCCGCCCTATTGCAACGAAGCCGTGATGATGCTGCACTCCACCAGCCTGGCCAGCGTGGTTCCGGCGCTGACCGATGTGACAGCCGTAGCCAGCCGCATCTACTCTGACTACTACCTGCCGTTTGAGGCCTACTTGGCCGCAGCTGCTATCTATCTGTGTGTGACCTTTGCGCTGATTGGCTTTTTCAAGCTGCTGGAAAAGCGCTTCCTGGCCTACCTGGCGCCCCGCACACACTAAACACGCACACGTTTGAGTTCCATGACATCTACCGCATACAAACTCCAAGCCGAAGGCATCCACAAGAGCTATGGCACCAACCATGTGCTCAAAGGCGTCTCACTGACCGCCAAGGCTGGTGATGTGATCAGCCTGATCGGCAGCTCTGGCTCCGGCAAATCCACCTTGCTGCGTTGCATCAACTTGCTGGAAAAACCGCAGCAAGGCCGCATTGTGGTGGCCGGGGAAGAGCTGCAACTGAAACCCGGGCGCAACGGCGAATTGGAGCCCGTGAACCCCAAGCAACTGCAGCTGATGCGCACCAAGCTGGCCATGGTGTTCCAGCATTTCAACCTGTGGGCACACAAGACGGTGTTGCAGAACATCATTGAAGCCCCGGTACATGTGCTGGGCATGCCCAAGGATGAGGCCATCGAGCGCGCGCGTAAATACCTGCGTCTGGTCGGCTTGGAAAACCGCGAAGACGCCTGGCCGAACCACATGAGCGGTGGCCAACAACAGCGCGTGGCCATTGCACGGGCACTGGCGGTAGAGCCTGAAGTCATGCTGTTTGACGAACCCACCAGTGCCCTCGATCCAGAGCTGGTCGGCGAGGTGCTTCGCGTCATGCAGGTGCTGGCCCAGGAAGGCCGCACCATGGTGGTCGTGACCCACGAAATTGGCTTCGCCCGTGAAGTCTCCAACCACGTGGTCTTTTTGCACCAAGGTTTGATTGAAGAACAAGGCGATCCGCGCCAGGTACTGACCAGCCCGCAAAGCGAACGCCTGGCCAAATTCCTCTCTGGCAGCCTGAAGTAAGACCACAGCGTGCGGTGTTATTGATCCAGAGCACCCCAGGCTCAGGAACTTTTTTCTCCCGCAGCGCTCTACCCTTAGTATGGATTGCGCACAGCAATGTGCGCGATGCATGCAACATCAAGAAGGGAGAGACAAATGTCCACAACTCAACAGCAACCCTCGCACACCATCACCATGGATCGCTTCACGTTTGAGTCCAAAGCTCTGCGGGAGTCCGATGGTCGCTTCCAGGCCCACCTCACCATAGACAGCGGTAATGGCGCAGAACGCACCCAGCGTTTTTTCACCTTCACCCCGCTGTTTCACTCTGCCGACCGTGCCATTGCGTACGCAGTGCAGCAAGCCCGAGAGTGGATGAAGCAAAAGTCCTTGGCCTGATCTGCAGGCCGCTCAAGGCAGCAGGTGTGGCTGCCATCAACCAGCGCTGTGAATGACACAGCGCTTTTTTTATGCCTAACAGGGCTTACACCACTACGGGTTCGGGCTCCAAGCGAATACCAAAACGCTCATACACACTGGTCTGGATAGCTCCAGCCAGCGTCATGACTTCCCCCCCCGTCACACTGTTGCTGCCCGTGCCGCAATTGACGAGCACCAAGGCCTGCTTGTCATACACCCCGGCGTTGCCCACGGTTTTGCCTTTCCAGCCACAGGCATCTATCATCCAGCCTGCTGCCAGTTTGATCGATCCATCAGGCATGGGGTAATGCACAATTTTGGGCTCCCGCGCAATGATGTCGCGGCACTGGTCTTCCGAGACCGTCGGGTTCTTGAAAAAACTACCTGCGTTGCCCACGACAGCGGGATCTGGCAATTTCGCACGGCGGATGGCCACCACCCAGTCAAAGATTTGTTGCGCCGTGGGGTGCTCCACCCCTTCCTCGGTCTGTCGGCGTTGCAAATCCAGATAGCCCATCTCTGGCTTCCAGTGCTTGGACAGCGCAAATCGCACCGTCGTAATCACCGCGCGGCCCGCTAACCCCATGCCCTGGGCCTTGGCCACAGGTGTGCCCTGCGGCGCAGCCGGTGCATGCTTGAAGATGGAGTCACGGTAGCCAAACGCGCACTGCGCAGCGTTCAGGGTGAACATCTCACCTGTGACCAGATCCACCGCATCCAGCTCGTAGAAACTGTCTTGCAGTTCCACGCCATAAGCGCCGATGTTTTGCACCGGTGCTGCGCCCACCGTGCCGGGCACCAGGGCCAAATTCTCCAGACCCGGATAACCGTGTGCCACCGTCCACGCCACCAAATCGTGCCAGCGCACGCCCGAGCCTGCCTCAATGATCCAGTGGCTGTCGGTTTCACCCACCGCAGTGATGCCGGGAATTTCCATCTTCAGCACCACGGCATCCACCACATCGCCGGTGAGCACAATATTGCTGCCACCGCCCAGTACAAACACTTTGCGGCCTTGGTAATGGGTGCTGGCCGCAAACGCCTGCACATCTGCAGCGCTGCGAATGCGCACCAAAGTGTCCGCGCTGGCCACAATGCCGAAGGTGTTGCAGTCCTGCAGGGGGGTATTTTTCTCGACTAACATCCTTGAGATTGTCGCACTGTCACCCGGCCCGCGCCCAAGCGACCCGTCAAGTGCCCTGCTCAACACCCTATTTAAGAAAGACACACCATGCCATCTTTTGACACCGTGCTCGAAGCCGATTTCGTGGAAGTCAAGAACGCCGTTGAAAACGCATCCAAGGAAATCGCCACCCGTTTTGACTTCAAAGGCACCTCGGCGGCCGTGGAACTCAAAGACAAGGAAATCACCATGTTCGGTGATGCAGAGTTCCAACTCACCCAGGTGGAAGACCTGCTGCGCAACAAGTTGACCAAGCGCAACGTTGATGTGCGTTTCCTCGACATCCAGAAGGCCCAAAAAATCGGCGGCGACAAGGTCAAGCAAGTCGTCAAGGTCAAAAACGGCATTGAGTCCGAAGTGGCCAAACAGCTGCAAAAGCTGATGAAAGAAAGCAAGCTGAAAGTGCAAGCGGCCATTCAGGAAGACAAAGTCCGTGTCACCGGCGCCAAGCGCGATGATTTGCAAGCAGCAATGGCGCTGATCCGCAAGGACATGGCCGATCACCCGCTGTCTTTTAACAACTTCCGCGACTAAGGGTGCTCCGGTAGACTGTGGCACCCCCACCGTCTACCGTTCACCATGCCCCACCCTGCACTGCGACATGTGCTGGCCTTGCTTGCCAGCTGCACACTGGCTGCGACAGCCAGCCATGCACAATCCGTCGCCATGACTGGGGTGATGGGCAGCAAGGCGCTGCTGGTCGTCAATGGCTCGCCCCCCAAGGCCCTGAGCGCCAACGAAAGCCACCAAGGTGTGCGCGTGCTCCAGGTACAAGGCGACAGCGCCACGGTAGAGCTGCAGGGCCAGCGCCAGACTTTGCGCGTGGGCGGCTCCCCAGTCAGCGTGGGCCAGGGTCTGGCCGGCGGGCGCAAGGTGGTGCTGCGCGCCGACAGCCGCGGCCACTTTCGCGAAAGCGGCTTGATCAACAACAAACCCATGCAGTACATGGTGGACACCGGCGCCAGCGTCATTGGCATCGATTTCGAAAAAGGCAAACCCGTCACGGTGCGCACAGCCAATGGCAACACCCAAGGCTGGCATGTCAAGCTTGACACCGTGCGCGTGGGCGATATCACCGTGTATGGGGTGGATGCCGTCGTCAGCCCCCAGCCCATGCCTTATGTGCTGCTGGGCAACAGCTTTCTGTCCCAACTGCACATGACGCGCCAGGGCAATGAAATGGTGCTGGAGATGCGCTGAACCATGAGCACCACCTCCCTCTCCGGCTTCGCCCCCTTGGCATTGCACGCCAGTGCAGAAGATGAAGCGCCCTACCAGGACTTGCTGGGCATGTGGTCCGATCTGGAGGCCGCGCTCAGCTTGCTGCTGGCGCGTCCGGCTGTCGTGCAGCAACTGCCCGCCAAGGTCATGCAGCTGGACACCTGGCTGCAAGAGCTGATTGCGCATGACAGTGACAGCGCGCTGTACGCCATGTTCCAGCTGGCAGGCACGTCCACCGTGGGCTACAGCGCCTCGCATGCGCTGGTCTGCGCCACGCTGTGCCACATTCTGGCGCTGGACTTTGAGTTGACGCCTACCGAGCGCAACGCCCTGGTGCACGCCGCTTTCACCATGAACATTGGCATGACAGCGCTGCAAGACCAGTTGGCGCTGCAACGCGAGCGCCCCAGCGTGGCCCAGCAAGAAGCCATTCGCCTGCACCCCGCAGAGGGCCGGCGCAAGCTCGAAGAACTGGGTATTCAAGACCCGCTGTGGCTGGATATTGTGGGCCTGCACCACATCAACACCAGCGCACAGCTGCCCTTGATGCAGCAAGCCCCCGCAGAACGGTTGGCCCGCATTCTGGCCACCTGTGACCGCTATGCCGCCATGATCAGCCCGCGCCGCAACCGCCCAGGGCGCAGCGTGGCCGAATCCGTGCAGGCCGTGACAGGGCCGCAATCCAAACTGTATGAACAGGCAGGCGACGCCCTGATCCGCTGTGTGGGCCTGTTCCCGCCTGGCGTGTATGTGGCCTTGTCCAGCGGCGAGACCGCCGTCGTCCTGCGCCGCACCACCGATATTGGCCACCCGCTGGTGGCCACCTTGCTGGACACTCGCAAAGCCCCGCTGCGCCAGCCGGAGCTGGTGACCACCAACGGCCGCGACATGCGCATCAGCCATGCGCTGCCACCGCACGAGGTGAACCTGCAGGTGGACCACCGCACCATGGTGCGGCTGGGCATGTATGCCGCGCGTTTCAGTGATGGCTTGCACCATCTGGTATCGGTTCCCGGCACCCGATAAATCGGTTTTTAATAGCTGAAAGCGCTGACCAGATAAGCGCTAGAGCCATTTATCACCCTCAACCGCCTACATCCACTGCATCCTGCGCCGTGCCCAGGTAGCGTGCCTTCTTGTGCGGTTTGAGTTGCTGCACATCCACCAGCACCAAGCCATCCACGCAGTGCGAGAAATCGGGGTCCACGGAAAAATCCAAAAAACGCACCCCGCCGGGCTCGGCCACTTCTGCATACTGCTTGTAGAGCGTGGGTACCGCCGTCCCCATGTGGGCCAGCAGGTGCTTGAGGCGCACAAAGTCTGTCCCCACATCCTGGCCTGCAAACTGCGCCTGCACATCCAGCCCTTCGCCTGGCACATAGGGGCGGCGTGCGTGCGCCAGGCAGGCGGCGCCATAGTGAAAACGGTAGTGGTGCACCAGCAGATCCCGCGCGGCAGGGGGCATATCGCGGCTGATGGACACCGGGCCAAACAGGTAGCGGCATTGCGGGTAGCGCCGCACATACGCGCCAATGCCAAACCACAGGTAATCCAAGGACCGCTTGCCCCAGTAGCGCGGTTGTACGAAGGAACGCCCCAGCTCCAGACCTTGTTGCAAGAACGGCTGCATGCCCGGCGTGAATTCAAACAGACTGTGCGTATACAGGCCTTGCACACCTTGCTGCTCCAGCACCTGGGCGGTGCGCGCCATGCGGTAGGCGCCCGCAATTTCCAGCGCCTGCGGGTCCCACAGAATCAGGTGGTCGTAGTGCGCATCAAAGCGATCCAGGTCGCGGCGTGTGCCACTGCCCTCACCCACTGCGCGGAACGACAGCTCACGCAAGCGTCCCACCTCGCGCAAGATGGCAGAGTCCAGCCCACCGTGAAACAAGTGAATGCGTTTGCCATCGGGGGTCTCGCCCAGCAGCTCGCACGCCATCACGGCCTGCGCCAGAGCGCTGCGGTTGACCGGGTGGGCCACCGCGGTCTCCACCCGCAGCAGCGTGGGTTTGTCTTGTGCCACGCGGTACAGGTGCTTGCGCATCAGCTTGGCGGCGGCCCCCAGCTCCAGCGGCAAAGCGCCGTAGCTGGTATGCGGAATCGGGTGCCCAATGCGCAGTGCGATGCTTTTTTGCCGCTGCCCGAACATCTCCTTGACCAGCAGCAGCGTGGCCAGCGGCTTGTACAGCATGGATGCACCGTAAAACAGCGCCGAATTGCGCCCATCAATGTGAATCGGCACGATGGGCGATTGCGTTTGCCCCGCCAGCCGCAGAAAGCCGGTATTCCAACGGCCATCGCGCACCCCCTCGGGGTGCAGGCGCGAGACTTCACCGGCGGGGAAAATGATCACCGCCCCCTCTCCCTGCAAGTGCTCCAGGATGGCTTTGAGCTGGCGCGTGCCGCTGTGCCCGCCCAGCATGGTCACGGGCAGCAGCAAGCGCTGCAAAGGCGCCAGCTCTGCCAGCAGCCCGTTGGCCACAATCTTCACATCCCGGCGAATACCACCCACCAGGTTCAGCAGCGCCAGCCCATCCAGAGAGCCAATCGGATGGTTGGCAATGATCACCACCCGCCCCTGCGTGGGAATGCGTTCGCGCTCGTTGTCACGCACAGCGCAGCTGAAGGCAAAGTGCTCCAGTACCTGCTCGACGAACTGAAACCCCTCCAGATGCGGGTATTGCTGTGCAAACGTCCGAAAGTTCTGCTCGCGCAGCAGGCGGCGCAGCACCCCGCGCACCCCCACGCTCAGCCGTGGATGGCGCTGCAATTGCGGCAGATGCATGTCAACGATGTGATCGACTGAAATCATGGCGTTTCTTGGCAAGGGCTAAACACCACCACATGTTCGGCTGCGCGCATGACAGCACTGCGACAAGCGCATGACGGAGCGATGACACGGCACGCACCAAACAGCCCCCGCCTTGGCAGCGCCATTAGTTGCTCCATCGAGTCGATTGCCACTTTCTCCATGAAATCTGCCTCAAGCCTTGATACAACCTACGCAGGCAGCTATGTATTCTGATTTTCGACTGTGGACTGCCGCGCAAATGGCGAGGCATACGCGCGCAAAAAACATAGGGTTTACCCTTGACGACCAGGGTGTGACCTCCACAATACGCACCTGGGCCAGGTTGGCCTGCACCCACTCCGGCGGCCAGGTGCCCGGGTGGGTTTTCTTTCGATCTCTCCGACTGCGACTTCCGTATGCGCTCTAGCACTCTCCTTCGTCACACCGCCATCGCCCTGGGCTGCTCCGCTGTCATGGCCTCTGCGGCCCACGCTGCAGACCCCATGAAGGTTGGCTTCTTCTACATTGGCCCTGCCGCTGGTGCCGGCTGGTCCCACGCCCACGAACTGGCACGCCAGGAAGTGCAAAAGAAGTTCGGCAACAAGGTGGAAACCATCTTTGTCGAAAACGTGGCCGAAAACGATGCAGAGCGCGTGACCCGTGACTTGGCCGCACAAGGCGCCAAGGTGATCTTTGGCGGTGCATTCGGTTTCATGAACGGCATGGAACGCGTGGCCCGTGACTTCCCCAACGTGGCGTTTGAGCACGCGACGGGCTACAAGATGTCCAAGAACATGGGCGTCTATGACATCCGCACCTACGAAGGTGCCTGCCTGAACGGCACCATTGCCGGCCACATGTCCAAGAGCAACACCATCGGCGTGGTCGCACCTGTGCCAATTCCTGAAATCATCCGCAACATCAACGCATTCACGTTGTGTGCACAGGAAGTGAACCCCAAGATTCAGACCCGCATCCTGTGGGTCAACACCTTCTACGATCCACCCAAGGAAGCCGAAGCCGCCAAAACCTTGCTGAACCAAGGTGTGGACGTGCTGATGCAAAACACCGACTCGCCTGCGCCCCTGCAAGTGGCCAAGGAAGCCGGCAAGATCGGCTTTGGCTGGGACACCGACATGGCCCAGTGGGGTGGTGATGCCCAAATGGCCGCTGCCCGCCTGGACTGGAGCGTCTACTACAACCAGGTGGTCGCTGATGTGATGGCGGGCACCTGGAAGCCCGGCAATGTGTGGATCGGCATGAAGGACGGCGCCATCCATTACGACCGCTTCAGCAAGAAACTGCCTGCCAATGTGCGCACTGCCGTAGAGCAGCGTGGCAAGGACATCGTCTCTGGCAAGCGCCCCGTGTTCAACGGCCCCTTGCTGGATCAAGCGGGCAAGGCACAGACCAAGGCTGGCGACATGCCCGATGCGGACAAGCTGAAGATGAACTTCCTGGTCAAGGGCGTCATCGGCACCCTGGGCAACTAAGCCCCCAGCACCGCGCCTGAGCCGCCCCCCAGCCGCTCAGGCTTTTTTACGCCTTGCCGCACCTACACCTGTCATGCACACCTTGCCCCCTTATGAAGCCCGCTGGCTGGCCGCAGGCCACGCCTTGGACACCGCTGCCAACCGCCACGCCGTACGCCTGCCCGATGGCAGCCACCTGGAGCTGCCCCTGCGCGTGCTGCCCACAGGGGACAAAGCCATTGCCCTGCTGATGACCAACCAGTGCAACTTCACCGTCGAAGACGCACTGGCCCCGCTGATGGTGCAGGCCGCAGCGGCTTTTCAGCCCGAGGTGATTGCCGCCGTCCCCACCATGGGCCTGGACTATGGCCGCCTGGTTGCACGTGGCCTGGGCCACCCCCACTACGTGGCCATGGGGCACTCGCGCAAGTTCTGGTATGACGAAGCCTTGAGCGCCTCCACCACATCCTCCACCAGCATCCAGGGCAAGCGCGTTTACCTGGACCCTGCCCTGATCAGCCGCGTTCAGGGCAAGCGCGTGGTGCTGGTCGACGATGTCATCAACACCGGTGTCAGCGCCGCTTCGGCCATTCGCCTGCTGCAAAGCGCCGGGGCCAACGTGGTGGGCATGGTCAACGTCCTCAGCGAAGGCCACGCCTGGCGTAGCGTGGTCAATGCCCTGGGCGAGGGCTGGGAAAACCGCGTGACAACACTGGGTCACATCCCCATGTTCAGCGCAGATGGTCAAGGCGGCTGGACGCCCATGCCTGACACCCTCTGAGCACCTGCAGCGCTGGCACCACCCACGACCAACGACACATAAAAATACAAAAAACACACACTGACACACGGTACTTTTAAACCACCGTTTCCACCCATAGAATCGCGCAAAATTTTGCCCCATCGGCAAGTACAAGAAAGCGTCTGTGGACCGTGTTCGTATTGTTGTCGTCGGGGCCTTGCTGACTGTGGTCGGCGTGGCGGTGCCTTTCATCATGGCCTTCTATCTGGCCCAGCAGTGGGCCGTCGCCGATGAAGAGCGCTACCTGCAGCAGCTGAGCAAACTGGCGCTGCAACGTGCCCAGCACTCCTTGACCGATGCGCGCACGGTGTTGCACCAGCTGCACACCACCACGCTCAAGCCCTGCTCTGCCGAACATATCCGCCTGATGCGCACCCTCGCGCGCGGCAGCGCCAGCATCGACGACATTGGCTTTTTTGCAGGCGACCAACTCGCCTGCACCACCACCGGCTTGACCCAGCCGGGCATCACACGCAGCAAGGACGACTTCACCACCGCAGATGGCATGGGGCTGAGCTTGGACTTTGTCCCGCAGGACAGCCAGGGCCTGGCCATGGTGGGCATTGCACAAGGCGCCTACAAACTGCTGGCGTTACCGATGCGCTTTGCCGACGTGCTGACCGCACCGGATGTGGAGCTGGCCATCACCCTGAGCGATGGGCGCTTGCTGGGCAGCCTGCACCACCCCTTGCCCGCACATGTGCACCACATGGTGCAAACAGGCGTGGCCGACCCGGCATCGCTGTGGGCCAGCGCGCGTGACGAGACCTTCGTCGCCATCGCCACCAAACCGCGCTACCAGATACTGCACCCCATGCAGAAAGAAATGCATTTGTTCCTGCTGTTGCTGCTAGGCACGGTGGTGGCAGCGCTGGTGGTGGCGGTGGCGGTGTGGCTGGTACGCCGCAGGCTGTCTTTACTCGGAGAGTTGCGGGCGGCCGTGGCACAGCGCAAACTGTGCGTGCACTACCAGCCGCTGATGAATCTGCAAACGGGCCGCTGCGTGGGCGCTGAAGCCCTGGTCCGCTGGCGCCGCGCCGATGGCAGCATGGTGCGCCCCGACCTTTTCATTCCCTTGGCGGAAGCCAACGATTTGATCGCCGCCATCACAGACCAGGTGATCGCCTGCGTTGTGCGCGACATGCAAGACGCCCTGACCCACAACCGCGATCTGCACATCGCCATCAACCTGAGCGCCTACGACGTCAGCACTGGCAGGGTGCTGCCCGTGCTAGAGAACGCGCTGCACGACAGCGGCATCGCCCCGCAGCAGATCTGGCTGGAGGCCACCGAGCACGGCTTCATGGACACCCACGCAGCGCGTACCACCATTGACCGCGCCCGCGCTGCAGGCCATTGCGTCGCGATTGATGACTTTGGCACGGGTTACTCCAGCCTGTCGTATCTACAGGGCTTCGCGCTGGATACGCTCAAAATCGACAAAAGCTTTATTGACACCATCGGCACCGATGCGGCAACCAGCAGCGTCACTCCGCACATCATCGACATGGCGCACACGCTGGGCCTGGCAGTCGTGGCCGAAGGTGTGGAAACCCAGGCCCAGGCCAACTATCTGCGTGAGCGGGGCGTGCAATTTGCACAGGGCTGGCTGTTCGCCAAGGCTCTGCCACCCGATGAATTTCTGGCCTTTGTACGCAACTGCCCCGCGCCCAGCACCGCTGTCACGGCTGCCAGTGGGGCCAGTACGGCCGCCAGCCCCCCACAGATCCCGGCGTAGCGCGGTGCAGCAAAGCCCACGTGCCACAGCCGGTTGTCGTCGGCGAAAATTGTGCACATGACTGCTGACAACCTGGATCCCCGCCCGCTCTACCACGCGGCCTGCCACTGCGCCAGCGTGCGCTTCACGCTGCGCCTGACCGACGGGCTGCACACGACCCGCCGTTGCAACTGTTCTTATTGCCGCATGCGTGGTGCCGTGGCGGTGTCGGCCAATTTGGATGACATCGAGGTGCTCCAGGGCCAGGACGCCCTCACGTGCTACCAGTTCAACACCGGGCAAGCCAAGCACTACTTTTGCGCGCGCTGCGGCATCTACACCTTTCACCAGCGCCGCTCCTCTCCGCAGCAGTACGGGGTCAATGTCGCATGCATTGAAGGCATGAGCCCTTTTGACTTTGATGAAGTTCCGGTCAACGAAGGCCGCATTCACCCCAAGGACCGCGCGGATGGCGCCTCGGTCATTGCTGGCTGGCTGCGCTACAGCCGCAATCCCGCTGCGGGCGACGACTGACGCTGCACGCAGCCCCAGATCCGCGCCTTCTTTCACCCTGCACGCCACCCGGGGCCGTTGCGTCCCGCATACTCACGGCCTTTCCTGTTTTCCTTTGTGTCATGCCCATGCAAGCCCTGCTCGATGCCATTGCCTCCTTTTCCCTGCCGACCGATGCGGTGCGCATCTTTCACGGACGGGGTGGGCGCTACCCGGGCTGCGAACACCTGGTGCTGGATGCCTTTCCACCGGTGCTGGTGCTGACCAGCTTTCAACCGCTGGATGACGCTGCACTGGCATCCATTGGCCAGGCACTGGAAACCCGCTGGGCACAGATCGGCCAAGGCCAGCCACTGAACTGGGTCTACCAGATGCGCCAACCAGGCAACAAGGCCGAGACGCAGCTGATGGCGGGCAGCGTGCCCGAGCAGCACACCGTCACCGAAGCCGGCCTGCAATACCGCGCCCATGTGCTGCGCGGGCAGAACCACGGCCTGTTTCTGGACATGGCCCAAGGCCGCCGCTGGGTGTACGAGCACGTGGCCGCGCACCCCGAGCACCGCCATGGACTGAAGGTGCTGAACCTGTTTGCCTATACCTGCGCGTTTTCCGTCTCGGCGCTGCAAGCCGGGGCACGCCACGTGCTGAATATGGACATGGCCCAGGGGGCGCTGGCCACGGGCCAGCAGAACCACCAGCTCAACGGTCTGACAGGCGCCAGCTTTCTGGCCCACGACATCTTCAGCAGCTGGGGCAAGATCACACGGGGCGGCCCTTATCACCTGATCATCATTGACCCGCCCAGCTACCAAAAAGGCAGCTTTGTGGCCACCAAGGACTACGCCAAGCTAATGCGCCGCCTGCCCGATCTGCTGCGCCCCGGTGGCCATGTGCTGCTGTGCCTGAATGCGCCCGAGCTGGACACGGCTTTCCTGAAAGACCAGATGGCCGAGATTGGCCCCGCACTGCAATTTGTGGAGCGCGTGGCCAACCCGGTCGTTTTTGCCGATGTGAACGAGGAGCGCAGCCTGAAGGTGCTGGTGTACCGCGCCCCGGACGCTCCCACCGCCGAGGCGTAACCCCCAGGCCGCGCCCAGCACGGCTGGGCATGCATCACTCCAAACAGCTTCTAGCGCTTGTCTGGCTCGCGCTTGAAGCTATGCAATCTGCACCGCTCCCCACGCGCTGCAGATGCGCACTCCGACCCACGCACCGCGCCATGCACCACCCGCTGCAAGCTTCGAGCGGCGCCCTGCACACCATGCGAGCCCCCATCAGCCCTGCATATGCGGCACCTCATGCCACGCATGCCACGGCAACGCCTCCCCATAATCACGGCGATCCCATTTACACCGTTGATCGCATTGCGTGAAAATTGCGCATTCATTCTTAATGACTAAATTCTCATGCGCGATGATGCGAAACATCTGCATGGTTTTTGCATGATGCATGCTTTTCGCCATCATCACAGAAAACTATAAATATCAAATAATCAGCTTCAACCCATATTAATATAAATTTAATTAAATGAAGTAATTTATATTATCTACAATTAATCAATTAAATACAAAATAAAAATGTAAACACCCACTCACAAGAAATTTCCACTGCATCAAGTCAGAGGAAAAGCTTCGGGATTTCTTGTGTTACAAGGTGTAAACAAATAAGCTCAGGCCCCATTAAAAATGGGAGTCAAAATGCTGGGGAAATACAAAAAAACCACCCTCAACCTGGGAGCCAAATTATCGCTGGCCACCTTGATTGCGGTGGCGTTGATCATGGCCATTCTGATGCTGGTCATCAGCCAGCGCGTGAATCACGCCATCCAGGAGCGGGCCGAGCTGGACATGCAGCAGAGCATGGCCATGGTGCAAGGCTTTTTGGTCAGCAGCGATGAAGAGCTGCGCGCGCGCACCAAGAAGCTATCGGCGGTGCTGCGTGAGGAGAACGCCAAGACCGCCCAACTGATAGAAGCGGGCAACCACAAGGTGCTGCTGCTCAACGGAGGGGTCGCAAATGGCGATCACACCCCTCTCGAACGCTTCCAGGCCATGACCTCGGCCGCTTCCACCGTTTTCATGGTCGATGACCATAAATTCAAAAGCATTGCCAGCACGGTGAAACTGGAAAATGGTGAATTGGCGGTGAATACCTATATTCCCACCGAGCTGGAAGCACACAAGTCATTAATCAAGGGCCAAGAATATCTTGGCATTATTGAATTATTTGGCAAACAATATATGGCGCACTACAGCCCTTTCAAGGACGACAACGACAAAGTCGTGGGCGCATTATTTGTGGGCATTGAATTCAGCGCATTTCTGGAAAGCATCAAGAAAACCCTGCGTGAATTGAAAGTCGGTACCGCCGGGTATTACTTTGTCATGACGGCCCAGGGCACCGAGCGCGGCACCATCGTCGTGCACCCCCGTGTGGAGGGCGAGAACCTCTGGGAGCGCCAGGATTCCGAGGGCGGCAAGTACATCCAGCACATGATCAACACGCAGCACGGCATACATGTCTACGACGTGGTCAACGCCAAGGACAACTCCACGCGCACCATGATTACTGCGTATGAGACTTTTGCACCCTGGAACTGGCTGGTGGCCGCCAGCGTCAATGAGTCGGAAGTTCTGGTGACCGCCAAGGCGCTGCAATGGATCTTTCTGACGCTGGGCGTGCTCAGCGTTGCGGCCATGACCGTGGTGCTGTATGTGCTGGTACGCCGCACGGTGATCACCCCCCTGGCCAAGGGCTTGAGCGTCACCCAGGCACTGGCCCGGGGTGATCTGTCGCAGCGCGCACAGATCGAAACCGACGATGAAATCGGCAAACTGCTGTCTGCCATCAACAGCACGGCCCAGTCGCTGGACGGGCTGATTCGCACCGTGCAGCAAAAAGCCCACGGCGTCACCCTGGCCAGCAGCGAAATTGCGCGTGGTAACGCCGATCTGGCCAGCCGCACCGAGCATTCGGCCAGCGCACTGGAAGAAACCGCCGCCGCCATGGAGCAGCTGGGCGCCACCGTGCGCCACAACGCCGACAACGCCACCATCGCCAACAACATTTCGCACCAGGCACAAACGGTGGCCACCAGCAGCGGTGAAGCCGTCACCGCGCTGGTGCAGACCATGGCCGGTATTGACCAGAGCAGCCAGCGCATCGCTGACATCATTGGTGTGATCGACGGCATTGCCTTCCAAACCAATATCCTGGCGCTGAACGCAGCCGTGGAAGCGGCCCGCGCAGGCGAGCATGGGCGCGGTTTTGCGGTGGTGGCCAGCGAGGTACGCAGCCTGGCCAGCCGCAGCGCCGACGCGGCCAAGGAAATCAAGGCGCTGATTCAAACCAGCGTACACGAGGTGCGGGCCGGCAACGACCGCGCCACAGCCGCCGGCAATGCCATGCAGCAGGCCGTGACCGAGATCACCAAGGTCACCCGCGTGATCAGCGAGATCAGCCACGCCAGCGGCGAGCAAAGCAACGGTGTAGCCCAGGTGGGTGAAGCCATCTCCAGCATGGACCAGTCCACACAGAAAAACGCAGCCCTGGTCGAAGAAATGGCCGCAGCGGCCGAAAGCCTGTCTGCTCAGGCGCATGAGCTGCTCGAGGCCGTGGCCGTGTTCAAGCTGCAAGACAACCCGGCGCACCGCACGTCGGCCGCCCTGGCGCCAACCACCGCCCCGGCATTGCCCATGCAAGCGCACGACTGAGGCCCGATGGCAACGGGGCGCGCAGCCCCCATCCCTCACCACAAGGAGTGCCCCGGCACTCCTTTTTTAATGCCCGTGCGCACGGGCCGCGCAGGTACTGCCACACCGTCCAGCACCGCGCAATCTGCCTAAAATTGCCATTCAGCGCTTATGCAGCCATCGCTTACAGCTATCAAAACATGAACCACACTGCCATCGACCCGGCCCTCGCCTACTGCCTGCAGCGTTTTGCACGGCTGGATGCCGAGACGCCTACCCCGCAGCTTGACTACGTACAGCGCCGCCGCCTGCTCAGCGAGCTGCAAGCCCGCCTGCTGCGCACGCAGCCGCTGCCCGGGATTGCGGTGCAGCACCACTTTGTGCCTGCTGCGGGGCGAGAGGTGACGGTGCGCAGCTACCTGCCCACGCAGCGCAGCAGCGGCCAGACGCTGGTGTGGCTGCACGGCGGCGGCTGGATGGTGGGCAGCCTCGATACGCACGACGACCTGTGCGAGCATCTGGCCCACTACAGCGGCCATACCGTGCTCAGCGTGCACTACCGCCGCACGCCCGAAAACCCCTTTCCCGCTGCAGTGGAAGACGCCCAGGCCGTGCTGCAATGGCTGCGCCAAATGCAGGGCGTGCTGCCCTTCGCCCACGCCCAGGTGCTGCTGGGTGGTGACAGCGCGGGTGGCCACCTTGCGCTGGCCACTGCCACCCGTGCCGTGCTGCAGCCCCACGCCGCCCAGGCGCAAATTGCCGCACTGCTGCTGCTGTACCCCTGCATCCAGCCCGCACAAGACACGCCCAGCATGCACGACTTTGCCCAGGGCTTTGGCCTGACCGACAGCGCCATGCAGCACTACTGGCAGGCACTGGGTGGTGCCGACGATGCGTTGCGCACCCCCAGCCTGTGCCACAGCGCCCTGCCCCTGCTGCCCCCCACCGTCATCATCACGGCCAGCCACGACATCCTGCGCGACGAGGCCGAAGCCTTTGCGGCCCAGCTGCAAGCCCTACCCCAGGGCCCGCGCACGCTGCTGCACCGCGCCGAAGGCATGGTGCACGGCTTTGCCCGCATGCTCGCCGCCAGCCCGGCCGCGCGCCAGCATGTGGAGGCTGCATGTACGCACTTGCAGCAAATTGCGCCATCCCAACACAAGGTTTAACGCGTTTTAAAAGCGATTCCTCACTTTTGACTGCACGTTGCGGGCGGTGTTTGGGCGCCTGCGGCAATTGACGGTATGTATGCCGCATTTGCAGCCAAAACGTGCGCCCAGGTCCTGTGTTTTAGCGGCAGATAAGCACCTGAAAATTCAGAAACTTAAATGCAGATGAATTCAAATTGATGGTTGTTTTGCTGCAGTTTGCGTGCATAGAATGAATCCAGCGATCGGCTTGGCATGCACTGCGTGTCGCGCCGCTTTGTATTCAGCCCGTAGAGAAAGACGCAGATGACCGCTGCCCTCACCCGCCGCCATTCCGAATCCATTGCCCTGGTGTCCCTGTTCGCCGCCCTGCTGGGCGTGATGGGGCTGATTCCCAAGATTGATCTGCCCCTGGGCGTGCACCTGTCTATCCAGACCCTGGGGGTCATGCTGGCCGGCTGCCTGCTGGGGCCGTGGCGCGGTCTGCAGGCCATGCTGGTGTTCATGGTGGCCGTGGCGGTGGGTCTGCCCTTGCTGTCCGGCGGGCGCGGCGGGCTGGGCGTATTCATGTCCCCGACCGCCGGCTACCTGGTGGGCTGGACGGCTGCAGCCTTCGTCACCGGCTGGATGATGGCGCTGCTGCCCAAATCCACCCCGCTACGTGCCGCAGGCAGCGCTTTTGTGGCCTCGGCCGTGGGCTGCATTGCCGTGCTGTATGTGTTTGGCATTGCCGGGCTGGTGTGGATTGCCAAGGTGCCGCTCACCCAGGCGCTGTGGGCCAATGTGATCTTTATCCCGGGCGATCTGCTCAAGTGCGCACTCACCGCGCTGGTGGTGCACCGCATTGCACGCGCCATGCCCGACTGGCGGCTGGGCGGCGTGGCCTCGAATTAAATTATTCATAGCATTCAGCGCTGGCTGCATCAGGGCTAGCGCCTGAAATAACTTGTAATAAATCTTATAACAAGTACCCCGCAAGGCGTAAGCTGCACGCTGCTTTTGCGCTGCCTACCGCAGCCACTCACGATTGCTACAACGCTTGACTGGATATGCGCTACACCCTGTCCGTTCTGACCGCCGCCTGCCTGCTGGCACTGGGACAACCCGCCTGGGCCGAAGCCGCCGATGGCGAGCTGGTACAACGCGCGCGCCATGCCGCACTGGCGCTGCCTGCCACCGACCGTGCCTGCGCCAGCCAGTTGCTGCTGCAGCTGCAAGCCGATATGCCAGCCCCTGCTGCGCCGCAGCGTGCCCTGCCGTTTCACCGCCTGTGCCGCGCCATCCATGCGGTGCTGGCCCAGCATTACGCCAGCGCCGTGAGCGCGCACTTGCTGCCCCACGCCCTGGCTAACTACCGCGCCGGCCAATCCACTCTGCCCAGCGCCACGCCAGCCATGGCGTTGACACTGGACAGCACCCGCGTGCAGCGCTGGATGGACGCCTGGCAGACCGCAGCAGCCTAGGCCAAACGCGCCTTGGCCCGGGGTCGATGAATTGCGACCCAATTCCATTGAAACCCAATGCGTGCAAGCGCTTACAGCTAGCAAAAGTTGAAAATTAGCGCTGTTGCGTGACATGCCCACGCCCCAACATCCTCTAGGATAGACGCGTGCATGGACAGGCCCCCGAGACAAGCCGCCATGCTGTTTTCAGGGACCGATAACAATGACACGCACCTTCACACCCAGCTGGTACTTTGGCTGGAACATTGTGGCTGCCGCCACCCTCCTCACCCTCCTGACCGTCGGTCTGCGCCTGGGCATTGGCCCCTTGTTCTTGCCCATGGCCGAGGATCTGGGCTTCAGCCGCAGCCTGCTGGCCAGCATTGTGGCCATTGGCATGCTGTGCTACGGGCTGGCCATGCCGCTGGCGGGCTGGCTGGTGGGCCGCATTGGCACCCCCCGCGTGCTGCTGCTGGGCACAGCCATTTTGGTGCTATCCACCGTGTGGGCCGTGTACGCCCGCACCGCTGCGGGCATCTTCTGGAGTTTTGGTGTGTGGATGTCGGTGGGTGCAGCCTTCACCAGCCCAGTGGCGCTGACTTCCGTCATCAGCCGCTGGTTCAACCGCCGCCGCGGCATGGCGCTGTTCTTTCTGTCCACCGGCTCCATGGCCGGTATTGCCGTGATGACGCCCGCCCTGGGCTGGGCGCTGCAGCATTTCAGCTGGCAGCACACCTTGCTGGGCTTTGCTGCGCTGTTTGCGGTCATCACCGTGCCCACGGCCTGCCTGGTGGTGCGCGATGACGCACCCGCTGATGCCGATGCCCCCTTGCCTGCAGCCAACGGCACGCCCGCAGCGGCCCGCGTGGCCACGCACGCCCACCTGGGGGTGTGGCAGGCCATGCGCACACCCTCATTCCTCAAAGTCACCTTTGGTCTGTTTGCCTGCGGCTTAAGCATGAATCTGATGGGCACGCACTGCATGCCCATGCTGCAAGACCATGGCTTTGATGCCACGACCAGCGCTTTGGGCATTGGCTTGATCGGTCTGGTGGCCATTCCCAGCACCATGATGTTGGGCCGCATAGCCGACCAGGTGGAGCGGCGCAAGCTGCTGAGCGTGATTTACGGCGTGCGCGGCCTGGGCTTCATCGGCCTGCTGGTGGTGGGCAGTGCCTGGCAGCTGTACGGCGTGGCCGCTGTGGGCGGCGTGGTCTGGGCGGGCAGCATTGCGCTGTCATCGGCCATTCTGGCCGATGTGTATGGCGTGAAAAAAGTCGGTGTGCTGTATGGCTGGGCCTATCTGGGCCACCAGGTGGGCGCCATGATCAGCGCCTGGATGGGGGGCTGGGGCTATGAAACCCACCACACCCACTGGGTGGCCTTTGGCGCTGCGGCCGTGCTGCTGGGCTTGGCCAGCGCCGTGGCATGGACGCTGCGCCGCCCTGAAACCCCCACGCCGGCCAGCGCCGCCTGAGCGACGGGCCCAGCCCGCCGCCTAGCGCGCAACCGGAACCGGGCGCGCTGCGGCAAACCGGTAGCTGGCCAATGCCACCGCCGTGATGGCCATCTGGCTGATGGCACAGGCGACGGCTGGAACCTCCCCAAAACCCACCATCTGGCTACCCAGTGCCCCCATGGCCATTTGGCCAAAGCCGTAAAACCCTGCGGCGGCCCCCGCCAGCGCAGGCGCCGAAGACAGCGCGCGCGACAAGGCGGCAGGGCTGGCCAAGCCCGCACCAAACGTCATGGTGATGGTCAGCGCCAGCAACAGCGGGCCGGTCAGCCAACCCATCAGTTGCACCACCAGGAACAGCGTGGACATGCTCAGACCAATGATGGCGCCGGTGTACAGCATGCGATCCAGCGATACCTTGCCCGCCAGTCGGCGCGCCGTCATGGTGCCCAGGCTGGCACCAATGATGGTGCTGGCCGCAAACCAGCCCACACTGCTGATGGGCAGGCCCAGCTGCTCATGCACGATGTAAGGTGCCGTGGACAGGTACGGATACAAGGCCGTGGTGGAGCACGCCCCCCCCAGCATGAATGCCGCATAGCGTGAATTGGTCAGCAGGCTGCGGTAGTCACCGGCCACACCGCCCAGCGCCAGTGGTTTGCGCTGGGTGTTGGTTTCCGGCAGCAACCGCCAGGCGCACACCAGCATCGCGCAGGCCATCAGCACCAGGAACAGGTAGATGGAGCGCCAGCCCAGGTGCTCGGCCAGATAGGCACCGACAATCGGCCCCAGGCCCGGCCCCACCAAGGTGAGCAGATTGAGCAAGGCCAAATCGGCGGTCACGCGGTCTGGCGCGGCGGTGTCGCGCACAATGGCGCGCCCCAGCGTAATGCCTGCCGCACCGCCCAGTGCCTGCAACAGGCGCGCACCAACCAGCCATTCCAGCGTGGGTGCGCACAGAGCCAGCACACTGCCCACCAGATACAGCGCCAGCCCAACCAGCAAGGTGGGGCGCCGGCCCAGCGTATCGGACAGCGGGCCATACACCAGCTGCCCCAGTGCCAGCCCCAGCACATACAAGGTAATGGTTTGCTGCATGCCCGAAGGCGCCGCACCAAGGGCCGCCCCTGCCACAGGCAGTGCAGGCACAAAAATGTGCATCGCCATGGTGCCGCTGAGGGTCACCAGCACCAACAGCCACATCGGCACACGCAGCGCCGAGGCATTCGTCAACATCTTGGACATGGCTTACTGCACCGAACTGCGCATGCGCGGATGCCGGAAGAACAGCGCCGCCACGCCGCTGGCCAGCAGCACCACAAAGCAGCAAAAGCTGCTGACTGCCACGTTCATGCCCAGGTGGTCGGCAATCCAGCCAATGGCCATCATGGGCACCATGCTGCCGATATAGCCAATCACCAGATAGGTCGACAGCAGGCCCGAGCGGTTGTGCGGCGTCGCAATGCGGTTGATCATGCTCATGCCTGCCAGCATGCTCATGCCGTGGCCCACGGCCGTCAGCGCCACACCCAGCGCAAACAAAATGGCCGAGCCGGCCCACAGGTTCAGCATCAGCAAGGCGTTGCTCAATGCCAGGCCCAGCAGCCCGCCTGTGCCGCACCAGTGTGTGGGCAGACGACCCGCCAGAATCTGCACGCAGGCAGAGGCCAGCAAAATCACCGCGATCGCTGTGCCGCTGACCACGGGGCCGTGCCAGGGCACCAGCTTGTCCAGAAACAGCGGTGACATGGAGGCATACAAGCCGAACACACCAAACGCCAGAAACGGCAAGGCGCTGGTCAGCACAAAGGCCATGGAATCGGCCGAGCCAGGCCAGGTCAGCTTGGGCAGCGCATCACGCCATTGCAGGGCTTGTGTGTGGCGCGGTTGCGCGGCTTCTGGCAGTTCCAGGCGTGCCAGTGCATACAGGCCCACACAGCCCAGCACCAGCGTGGGCAGGTAGGTGGTCACCAGCGGGTACGGCGCCCACTGGCCCATGATGCCGCCCACCAAGGGCCCCAGGCCAAAGCCAAAGGCCAGCAAAAAGCCCGTCACCATGGCCACGCGCTGCATCTGCCCAGGGCGCGACAGCTGCGCCAGGCCCAGGGTGGCGCTGGTGGTGAGCATGCTGGAGGCCACGCCCACAAACACCCGTCCCACAATCAGGCTGGTCATGCTCCAGGCCAGCATGCTGATCACCGTGCCCAGCAAAGCCAGCACCAGGCCCGCCTGCATGACACGGCGAAACCCGGCCCGATCCGGCAAGCGCCCCAGAAACAGCAAGCTGCACAGCGCACCGCCCATATAGATCACATAGATCAGCGAGACATCACTGGCCTGCAGCTGCCATGTCTCTTTGTACAAGGCGTACAAAGGGCTGATGAGGGCCGTTCCCATCACCCCCACAATCATGGAGAAACTCACCCAGACAAAGGGTGACACTTTCAATTTCATTTTCGAAAACCGTTGTTATCTGCTGTTTGGGGCCGACGTGGACCGCGGTGCACCATCTGTGCCATCCAGGCGCCCAAAATTGCGCGCAATCTTGTGCAGCGTGGCGCGGGTGATATTCATCTCCTGCTGCGTCAGTCCCGCCAGAATGGTTTGCTCAATCTCCAGGCTTTTATGCAGAATCTGCGCCGCAATCGCTTCACCCTGCGGCGTCAGCGCAATGCATTTGGTGCGGCGATCGGCAGGATCGCTGCCCCACTGCACCAATTGCAGGTCACGCAGCTGTGCCAGCACGCGCACCAGAGAGGAAGAATCCAGCAACAGCGCCTGCGCCAAGTCTTTTTGCAGCATGGCGGTGCCCTGCGTGTACAGCACCAGCAAGGGCATGCGCGTGGCATCAGACAGGCCGTGGTCTTTGAAGCTTTCATCCACCCGCTTGCGCCACTGACGGAACACACTGCCGATCAGTTGCCCAAAACGACAACGCGCCTGAGCAAGGTCAGGCGCGAGCGCGGATGAATCTGCCTCTTTCGAGATAGTTTGCATACCAAGTATTTTCGTGCAAAGCCCACCGCTGCGCAATGACACTTGTTGACGCCCGACTTACGGACACGGGTAAAGCATGCAAGCGGTGCGCCAGCACCTCTGCGCAACTGCACCAGGCGCGAACAGTGCGCGTGGGGGCCTGAGCCTGCGAAAGAAAATAGCTAAAAAACATCAACTCTTATAAAAGAGTTGAAAAAATAATCACCAGAAAACAATTTTTTGCATATGCATTTTTTGCACAACAAACGCTTATCTGCGCCCAGCATCAAACCAGGATTTCATCGAAAAAGAATATGCTGCAATAAAACTGCAAATCAAGATTTTTCAGTATTCTCTGAAAAATAAGAATTTCATCCCACGAAATTCCACGCCGCTACGAGCCCCACCAGCACGCGCGCCCTCCCCTAAAATTCGCGCTGTCTGATCTGTAGTGAATCACGGCTCTGACGCTTGTAGTTTATTTACCGCCTCTTTCACCGGAGGCGGTTTTTCTTTGTCTGCACGCATTATCTGCACGGCACCTTCGCGCATTAAAGGCCGGGCATAAAAAAGCCTGCCCCCAACGAGCAGGATTTTGCGCAAGTAAATGAATTTAAAATGCGTCCAGCGGCACCTGGGCACACGTCATATCGCGCGCATTCACCACCTGCAGCCAAGCGCTGATCTTGGGCAGTTCATAGTGGTAAAAATAACGTATAGCGCTCATCCTTCCTACGTTGGCAGCTACAGATAGTGCAGCATCACGCGCCAGCACCTGCAGCGCCACTTCCAGCCACACCCACGCCAGCACCGTGTGCCCAAAAGCCTGCATATACGGCACGGCATTGGCCAGCGCCTCTTGCGGGTGGCCCGTGGCCCATGCGGTCTTGGTGGCCGCGCCCACCGCTTGCAAGGCTGTGGCCAAGTCATTGGCGTACTGCGCCAGTGCGGGCTGGGCCAGTGCTTGCTCGATCGTGGTCTGCATGGTCTGCGCCAGCAGTTGCAGGCCTGCGCCGTTTTGCATGATGACCTTGCGGCCCAGCAAGTCAGCAGCCTGTATGCCGTGCGTGCCTTCGTGGATCATGTTCAGACGGTTGTCGCGCCAGTACTGCTCCACCGGGAAGTCGCGCGTGTAGCCGTAGCCACCGTGGATTTGAATAGCCAGTGAGTTGGCCTCCAGACAGTTTTCGCTGGGCCAGCTTTTGGCAATGGGCGTGAGCACTTCCAGCAGCAGCTTGGCGCGGGCGGCGTCTTCCGCATTGCCGGTGCGGCCCTCGTCCACCAGCTTTGCGCAGTACATATTCAGCGCCAGTGCGCCTTCGCAGTACGACTTTTGCGCCAGCAGCATGCGCTTGACGTCGGTGTGCTCAATGATGGCCACTTGCGGGCTGGCCGCATCTTTGCCGCCCTCGGTCATGGGGCGGCCTTGCGGGCGGTTCTTGGCATAGTCCAGGCTGGCGTAGTAACCGGCCAGGCCCA
Organism: Comamonas sp. 14P8.1.4; assembly: GCF_057799285.1. NCBI lineage: Bacteria > Pseudomonadati > Pseudomonadota > Betaproteobacteria > Burkholderiales > Comamonadaceae > Comamonas > Comamonas sp. 14P8.1.4. The sequence continues at coordinate 51,936 of NZ_JBYOKN010000011.1, read as the reverse complement.
GCATGGTGGCCGCCATGCCAATGCCAATGCGCGCCTCGTTCATCATGTGGAACATGCATTTGAGGCCTTCGTGCGGCTTGCCTACCAGGTAGCCAATGGCACCCGCGCCACCGCGCACCGGGTACTTGCCCTCGCCAAAGTTCAGCAGCGTATTGGTGGTGCCGCGCCAGCCCAGTTTGTGGTTCAGGCCCGCCAGCGCCACGTCGTTGCGTTCGCCCGTCAAATTGCCTTCGATGTCCACCAGTTTCTTGGGCACGATGAACAGCGAGATGCCTTTCACGCCCGGAATCAGCTTGCCGTCTGGCCCCGGAATCTTCGCCAGCACCAGGTGCACGATGTTTTCGGTCAGCTCATGGTCGCCCGAGCTGATCCACATTTTGTTGCCCTTCAAGCGGTAGCGGGCGCCCAGCGGCTCGCTGTCAAAGTCTGCGCCATCGGGCTCAGCCCGCGTGGCAATGTCGCTCAGGCTCGATCCGGCCTGCGGCTCCGACAGCGCCATGGTGCCCGCCCAGCGACCGTTGAATTCGTTGTCAGCAAACACCTGCTGCTGCAGGGGTGTGCCGTGCACACGCAGCAAATTGGCATTGCCCACGGTCAGCAGGTTGGAGCCAATGCTCACACTGGCGCAGCCAAAAAAGCTGTTGGCCGCTGCTTCCACCACGTAGGGCAGTTGCATGCCGCCTTTGTCATACGGCTGCGCAGCGCTGAGCATGCCGCTTTCCGCAAAGGCTTTGCGCGCATCGTGCGTGCACTGCGGCTGGATGACTTTTTCCCCGTCAAACGTGGGCTCCTGCGTATCCACCGTGCGATTGAACGGGGCGTACTTCTCGCGCGCAATGCGCTCGCAGGTGTCCATGACCGCATCAAACGTTTCACGGCTGTGGTCGGCGTAGTGCGCGCGCTCGGTCAGGCGCTCGGCCTGCAGCCAGTCGTAGACCAGAAATTCAAGGGTAGATCGCAGCTGGGACATGGTTTATCTTCAAATCAGGCTCTAGCGCTTATGCAGACTACGCTAGCAGCTATGGTTTTAAAAAAATCAAGGCAGTAAAAAAGCCGCCACCCCTCGGCATGAAGGAAGGCGGCTTGGCAGTCGGTCAGCTTGATGGGCCGTTACAGCACTTCAAAAACACCCGCCGCGCCCATGCCGCCGCCAATGCACATGGTCACGCACACGCGCTTGGCGCCGCGGCGCTTACCTTCGATCAGCGCGTGGCCGGTCAGGCGCTGGCCCGATACGCCATAGGGATGGCCCAGCGCAATCGCACCGCCGTTGACGTTCAGGCGCTCGGCCGGAATGCCCAGCTTGTCGCGGCAGTAGATGACCTGCACGGCAAACGCTTCGTTCAGCTCCCACAGGTCAATGTCATCCACCTTCAGGCCCAGTTTTTTGAGCACCTTGGGGATGGCAAACACGGGGCCAATGCCCATTTCGTCGGGCTCGCAACCGGCCACGGCAAAGCCCAGGAAGCGGCCCAGCGGCTGCAAGCCCTTCTTGCTGGCGTAGTCCTCGTTGACCAGCAAGCAAGCACCAGCACCGTCGGAGAACTGGCTGGCATTGCCCGCCGTCACCACCCCACCGGGCAGTGCGCTGCGCAGGCCGGAGATGCCTTCCTTGGTCGTGCCTTCGCGCGTGCCCTCGTCTTTGGAGACGGTCACTTGCTTGGTGGTCAGGCCCATGACCTTGTCGGCCACGCCCATGGTCACGGTGATGGGGGCAATTTCCGCATCAAACAAACCAGCGGCTTGCGCGGCGCAGGCTTTTTGCTGGCTGGCGGCGCCGTATTCGTCCATGGCGTCGCGGCTGATGTGGTAGCGCTGGGCCACTTGCTCAGCGGTTTGCAGCATGCTCCAGTAGATCTCGGGCTTCATCTTCATGAGGTCCGGGTCATGCAGCATGTGCTGGTTCACTTCCAGCTGCACGCAGGAGATCGACTCCAGGCCACCGGCCACCAGCACGTCGTTTTCACCGGCGATGATGCGCTGCGCAGCCAGTGCAATCGACTGCAGGCCGGACGAGCAAAAGCGGTTGATGGTCAGGCCCGAGGTGGTCACCGGCAGGCCTGCGCGCATGGCAATCAGGCGTGCCACGTTACCGCCTTGCGTGCCTTCGGGCAGCGACATGCCCATGATCACGTCCTCCACCTCCGCACCGTCAATGCCAGCACGCTGCACGGCGTGCTGCACGGCATGGGCGCCCAAGGTGGGGCCATAAGTCATATTGAACGAACCCTTCCAGCTCTTGGCCAGCGGGGTGCGCGCGGTAGAAACAATCACTGCGGATGTCATAACTTCAATCCTTTCAATTCTGGGTCTTCAAGCGGCGCACACCGCTCAGGAAAAGCTCTTGCCTTCGGCCGCCAGACGGGCCAGCAGGGGTGCAGGCTTCCAGAACGAGGCATCGTCATTGGGGTTCTGGGCAAAACGCTGCATGGCTTGCACCACATTGATCAGGCCTTGCTCGCTGGCGTAGTGCATGGGGCCACCGCGGTAAATCGGGAAGCCATAGCCCGTCAGATACACCATGTCGATGTCGCCGGACTTGCCCGCAATACCGTCTTCCAGAATCTGCGCACCTTCATTGACCAGCGCATACACCAAGCGCTGCACGATCTCTTCGTCCGAAATCTTGCGCGGCGTGATGCCAATCGCCTTGCGGTGTGCGTCAATCATCTCGGCCACTACGGGCGAAGGGATGGCATCGCGCTTGCCGGGTTGGTAGTCGTACCAGCCCGCACCGGTCTTCTGGCCAAAACGGCCCAGCTCGCACAGGCGGTCTGCGCTGGCGCTGTACTTCATGCTGGCGCGCTCGACAGCGCGGCGCTTGCGGATCGCCCAGCCGATATCGTTACCCGCCAGATCACCCATGCGGAACGGGCCCATGGCCATGCCAAACTTCTCCATGGCCTTGTCCACCTGCTCGGGCGACGCACCTTCGTCCAGCAGGAAACCGGCCTGGCGGCTGTACTGCTCGATCATGCGGTTGCCGATGAAGCCATCGCACACGCCGGAGACCACCGCCGTCTTCTTGATCTTCTTGGCAACGCCCATCACCGTGGCCATCACATCCTTGGCCGTGGCTTTGCCGCGCACCACTTCCAGCAGCTTCATCACGTTGGCAGGGCTGAAGAAGTGCATGCCCACCACGTCTTGCGGACGCTGGGTAAACGCGGCAATCTTGTCCACGTCCAGCGTGGAAGTGTTGGAAGCCAGGATGGCACCGGGCTTGGCCACGGCATCCAGCTGCTTGAACACGGTTTCTTTCACGCCCAACTCTTCAAACACCGCTTCGATGATCAGATCGCAATCTTTCAGATCGTCGTAGCTCAGCGTGGTGGAGAGCAGCGCCATGCGCTGGGCGTACTTGTCTTCCTTGAGCTTGCCTTTCTTGACCTGCGCTTCGTAGTTCTTTTGGATGATGCCCAGGCCGCGCTCCAGCGCTTCTTGCTTGGTCTCCAAAATGGTCACAGGAATGCCGGCATTCAGGAAGTTCATGCTGATGCCGCCACCCATGGTGCCTGCACCAATCACGCCCACCTTCTTGATCTCGCGGGTGGGGGTGTCCGAAGGAATGTCGGCAATCTTGGTGGTAGCGCGCTCGGCCATGAACAGGTGGCGCAGCGCACGCGACTCTGGCGTCCACATCAGGTTGACGAACAGCTCACGCTCAAAGTGCAGGCCATCTTGGAACTTGCGCTTGGTGGCGGCTTCCACGGCATCCACGCACTTCAATGGTGCGGGGTAGTTCTTGGACATGCCCTTGACCATGTTGCGCACAAAGCCAAAGTAGGCATCGCCCTTGGGGTGCTTGCACTTGAGGTCACGCACCAGCGGCAGCGCTTCATTGCCGGAGACATGGCGCTCGCCCACGTCCTGGGCAAAGGCCAGTGCCTCAGCAGCCAGCGCTTCGGGGCTGACCGCCAGCTTGTTAAACAGCTGCTGGCCCGGGATTTGCGCCAGCATCTCGCTCTTGATCGATTCACCGCTGACGATCATGTTCAGCGCAGGCTCCACACCAATCGCGCGCGGCAGGCGCTGCGTACCACCGGCACCGGGCAGCAGGCCCAGCTTGACTTCCGGCAGCGCCACCACGGTGCCAGGCGCGGCAATGCGGTAGTGGCAGCCCAGTGCCAGCTCCAGACCACCGCCCATGCACACGCTGTGAATGGCCGCCACCACCGGCTTGCTCGACTGCTCCACCTGGGCAATCACGGTGTGCAAATTGGGCTCTTGCAGCGCAGCTTCCTTGCCGAACTCCTTGATGTCAGCACCGCCCGAGAACGCCTTGCCCGCACCCGTGATCACGATGGCTTGCACCGCCGCCTCGGCATTGGCCTGGTTCAGGCCTTCAATCACGGCACGGCGGGTGGACAAACCCAAGCCGTTGACCGGGGGGTTGTTGAGTGTGATCACGGCTACGGCACCGTGCACTTTGTATTCAGCCGACATGGCTTGTCTCCTTCAGTTCTATGAAAAAAGAACGGGCGTTCTGCAATTCATTCTAGGAAGGGATGGCCCTGAAAGCTATGGCGTTTTGCCCTTGGATTGTCTCGATTGGGACATGGGTTTCTGGGCAAGTTCCGAGATGCGGAATTTGAGTGCCGCACAAGCACCGCGGTGCCCGCCCACACCCCGTGTCGCAAGCCCTACCGCCCGTCGCTGCAGGGCACTGCCAGGCATCCGACAGACGGTCAGCAACACCGGCCAGCGTGGCGCAGTTCTTGCGAATGCTCGCTTGCATCGCCCAAACACAGAGCGCACTTGCCAAGTGTGGTTGCAATAAAACGCTGGGGAAAGCCATAACCATGCGTCGGAGCACCGCCCCAACAATGTGCACAGCGTGTTCTGCAAGCGCGCAATTCATCCCAATTTTCGGAAGGCTCACTCCTATATGCAACGCACAACATTCATTCGCCTGAGCACCTCCTTGGCAGCTGCCGCTCTGATGGGCGCAGCCTCCCTGAGCGCCCATGCTGCCGACCCCCTTCTCATCGGGGTGCCCATCCCCATGACGGGGCCCAACACCCAGTACGGCGATGAAGTGAAAGCAGGCTTGCTGACGGCCGTGGAAACCTTCAACGCTGCCGGTGGCATGAATGGCCGCGAGTACAAGCCCGTCTTCGTGGACGATGCCTGCGAGCCCAAGCAAGCCGTGCCAGCGGCCAACCGCGTGCTCAACTCGGGCGCCAAGTTCGCGGTGACCCACGTGTGCTCGGGCGTGACCGTGCCCGCATCCAAGATTTATGAAGAAGAAGGCATTGTGGCCATCACCCCTGGCGCCACAGCGCCCCAGGTGACCGATGGTTTGAAGGGCCACTACTTCTTCCGCACCATTGGCCGCGACGACCAGCAAGGCCCCTTTGCCGCCAAGTTCATCGCCGAAAAGCTCAAGCCCAAATCGATTGCGGTGCTGCACGACAAGCAAACCTACGGCGCAGGTGTGGCCCAGCACGTGAAAAACACGCTGGAAAGCCTGAAGGCCCCGCTGGTGATGTATGACGGCATCAACGCCGGTGACAGCGACTACTCGGCCATCATCACCAAGCTCAAGACCGCCAAGATCGATGTGGTGTTCTTCGGCGGCTACCACCCAGAAATGGGCTTGCTGCTGCGCCAGGCCAAAGAGCAAGGCCTGAAGACCCGCTTTGTAGGTGCAGAAGGTGCGTTCAACCAAGGCCTGATCGAAATCGCCGGCCCTGCCGTCGAAGGCATGATGTTCACCTTCCCTGCGGACTTCAGCCAGCGCCCCGAAAACAAGGCCGTGGTCGATGCCTTCAAGAAGGCCAACCGCTCCGCCAACGGCGCTTACCAAATGCCGGCCTACGCTGCCCTGCAAGTACTGGACAAGTCCATCAAGGCCGTGGGTGCAGATGCCAAAAAAGTGGCCGACTACATGCACGCCAACACCTTTGACACCGTCATCGGCAAGGTGGCCTTTGATGCCAAGGGCGACTTGAAGGACTTCGAGTTCGTGGTGTTTGAGCTGGACAAAACCGGCAAGAAAACCCAGGTGAAATAATTCACACCGCCCAGCAAAAAGGCACCGCAAGGTGCCTTTTTTATTGCATGCATAAAAATTGGCTGCAGCGCTTATGCATCAAGCGCTAGCAGCTCACTTTTTTAAACCTCCAGCCATTCCTTGCGAATGCGCTGGTTGGCGTTGAGCGATGTGGGGGTGCCGTCAAACACAATCGCCCCGTGCCCCATGACCAGGGCCCGGTCCGAGATGCGCATGGCAATGGTGAGCTTTTGCTCAATCAGCAGCACGGACACGCCGCGCTCCTTGATCGTCTTCAGGTACTCGCCCACCAGCTCCACAATCTTGGGGGCCAAGCCTTCGGTGGGCTCGTCGATGATGATGAGATCGGGGTCGCCCATCAGCGTGCGGCACAGCGTCAGCATCTGCTGCTCACCGCCCGACATCACACCCGCCTCGGTGTGCTGGCGCTCTTTGAGGCGCGGGAACATGGCGTACATGTCGTCAAAGCTCCAGCGGCTGCCCTTGCCCTTGCCTTTTTGGCCCAGCAGCAGGTTCTGGTGCACCGTCAGGCTGGGAAAGACGTCACGGCTTTCCGGCACATAACCCAGGCCCAGGTGCGCAATTTCAAAGGCTTTTTTACCGTCCAGGCGCTGGTTTTTCCAGGCGATATCGCCCTCCCAGTCCACCAGCCCCATGATGGCTTTGGCCGTGGTCGAGCGGCCCGAGCCATTGCGCCCCAGCAGCGCCACGATCTCACCCGGTTGCACCGAAAAATCCACCCCGTGCAGCACATGGCTCTTGGCGTAGTAGGCGTGCAAATTATTGATGTTCAGCATGGCACGTCCCTCTCAATGCAAAGCGGCTTGCTCATCGGCCACCGCAGAGCCCAGATACGCCTCTTGCACACGCGCATTGGCCCGCACGTTCTCTGGCGTGTCAAAGGCAATCACCTCGCCATAGACGACCACGGCAATTTTGTCGGCCAGGCCAAACACCACGCCCATGTCGTGCTCGACCGTCAGCAAGGTTTTGCCCACGGTCACTTCGCGAATGAGGTTGATAAAGCGCCCGGTTTCACTGTTGCTCATGCCAGCCGTGGGTTCGTCCAGCAAGATCACATCAGCGCCCCCGGCGATGGTGATGCCAATCTCCAGCGCGCGCTGCTCGGCATAGGTCAGGTTCACAGCCAGTTCATCGCGTTTTTTCTGCAGGCCGATTTGCTCCATCAACTGCTTGGCGCGTTCATTGACCGCATCCATGCGCGACAAGAACTTCAAGAAGGTGTAGCGGTAACCCATGCTCCACAGCACACCGCAGCGCAGGTTCTCAAACACGCTGAGCTTGGGAAAGATATTGGTGATCTGGAAGCTGCGCGACAAGCCGGCGCGGTTGATCGCATAAGGCGCTTTGCCATCGATGCGCTGGCCATGCAGCAGCACCTCGCCACTGCTGGGCGCAAAGCGGCCACTGATCAGATTGAACAAGGTGGATTTGCCGGCGCCATTGGGGCCGATGATGCCCACGCGCTCCCCGGCTTGCACGGCCAAATTGGCACCGCGAATGATTTCCGTCTTGCCGAAGCTTTTGCGCAGGTCGCGCAGCTCCAGCGCGAAAGGTGTGGCTGCACTCATCAGATACCCTCCGCACGCTGGATGTCGTGCTCAATGTCTTCTTGAATCTCGCCCCACTGGCGCACGTACTGGCGGCGCACCAGCTCAAACAGGCCCAGGCCCGTCAGAAAAATCAACCCCGCGCCCAGCCAGCTGTCCACACGGTGAACATTGAGTGTGGTGCCCAAAAAGCGCAGCTCACTGCTCAGTGCGCTGTTGAGCTGCAGGTGATAAAGCATTTCCACCAGCGCAGCCAGGCCCACGACCATCGCCAGGCCCGTACCTGCCAGCGCCAGGTAGGCGCCGAAAATACGCCCCAGCTTGCCGTATTTGGCCAGGCGCAGATTCATCATGATCAGGCTGGCGATGCCGCCCGGGGCATACATCACCATGAACAGGAAAATCAGCCCCAGATACAGCATCCAGGCCTTGGTCATCTCAGACAACAGCACCGTGGCAATCACCATCAGCACCCCGCCGATGATGGGGCCAAAAAAGAAGGTTGCCCCGCCCAGAAAGGTGAACAGCAAATAGGTGCCCGAGCGGATGATGCTCACGCTGTCCATGGCGGTGACGATCTCGAAGTTGATCGCCGCCAGCCCCCCGCCCACACCGGCAAAAAAACCGGCAATGATGAAGCCCATGTAGCGCACACGCTGGGTGTTGTAGCCCACAAAAGCCACGCGCTCCGGGTTGTCGCGCACAGCGTTGAGCATGCGCCCCAGCGGGGTGGCCGTGAAGGCAAACATCAGCGCCGTGCAGACAAAGCAGTAAAACGCGATCAGGTAGTACACCTGAATGCCGGGGCCAAAATCAAAGCCCAGGAACTTGGCACCGTACACACGGTCTGTGGTGATGCCGCCCTCTCCACCAAAAAATCCGGGAAACATCAGCGACATGGCCGCCACCAGCTCGCCCACGCCCAGCGTAATCATGGCAAAAGTGGTGCCCGACTTCTTGGTCGTCACCCAGCCCAGCAGCGCGGCAAAGCACATGCCGGCCAAGCCGCCCACAATGGGTATCAGCCACACAGGAATCGGCACACCGCCGCCTGCTGCGCGGTTCATGGCGTGAATCGCAATGAACGAGCCCAGCCCGGTGTACACCGCATGGCCAAAGCTCAGCATGCCGCCCTGCCCCAGCAGGATGTTGTACGACAGGCAAATGATGATGGCGTAGCCCATCTGGCTGAGCATGGTCAGCGCCAGCGAGCTGGTAAACACCAGCGGCGCGATGATGAGCAGCAGGGCAAACACGCCCCAGACCACCACCCGCCCCACATTCCAGGGCTTGAACCGGTAGTAACGCGGCACAGCACCCGCAGACGCAGCCTGCTGCGCCAAGGTGTCTTCGTGCATCTGCGGAAGCAAAATTGCGGACATGGCTTAATCCTCCCGCGTACCCATCAGGCCCTTGGGGCGGAAGATGAGCATCAAGACCAGGAACAAATACGGCAGGATGGGTGCCATCTGCGAGATCGTCAGACTCAGCACAGGCCAACCAAAGCTCTCGGGCGTGATCTGCATCCCCACCTGGTTGAACAGCGAGGCCCAGGAATAATCCAGCGCCACAGCAAACGTCTGGACAATGCCGATCAGCAGCGATGCCAGAAATGCCCCGGCCAGCGACCCCAGCCCTCCGACCACCACCACCACGAAGATGATGGAGCCCACCGACATGGCCATGGAAGGCTCGGTCATATAGGTGTTGCCGCCAATCACGCCCGCCAGACCGGCCAGCGCGCAGCCGCCCCCAAAGACCAGCATGAAGACACGCGGCACGTTGTGGCCCAGCGCTTCCACCATCTCCGGCTTTTGCAGCGCCGCCTGAATGACCAAGCCGATGCGCGTGCGTGTGAGCAGCAGCCACACGGCCAGCAGCATCAGCAGCGCCATGAGCATGATGAACGAGCGGGACTTCGGGAACTGCGTACCGTAGAGCGTGAACAGCGGCCCCTGCAGCGCAGCAGGCAGGCCATACGGCACGGCGCTGCGCCCCCAGACCAGCTGCACCACTTCCAAAATCAGATAGGACAGGCCAAAGGTGACCAGCAACTCCGGCACATGGCCGTATTTGTGCACCTTGCGCAGGCTGTAGCGCTCAAACACCGCGCCCAAGGCGCCGACCAGCAGCGGGGCAATGAGCAGCGCAGGCCAGAAGCCCACCACGCCCGAGAGCATGTAACCGAAGTAGGCGCCCAGCATGTAAAAGCTGGTGTGGGCGAAATTGAGCACGCCCATCATGCTGAAGATCAGCGTCAGGCCCGAGCTCAACATGAACAGCAGCAGCCCGTAGCTGATGCCGTTGAGCATGGAGATCACAAAAAATTCAAGATTCATCAGACCCTGCCAGCGCGAAGAAAACAAGGTGTGGCCGCCTCTGCCAGGCGGGGTGCCACGGCGTCAAAAAGCGGGTTGCCTGCATAGTGCAAGCAACCCGCCGGGCGCACCTTTAGCTGGGGCGTTTCATCTCGCACGAGGTGGGCGTGCTGGCCACATAGGGCTCAAAGTACTTCACCTTCTTGAAGGTGTAGCCCGTGTTTTCCTGGTCCAGCGGGTTCTCCGCGTCCGTCTTTTCCCAGCGGCTGATGTACAGGCCTTGCTGCAGTTGGTGGTCTTTCTTGCGCATTTCCACCTCTCCGTTGAAGCTCTTGAACTTCATGCCTTCCATCACTGCAGCCACCTTCACCGGATCGGTGCTCTTGGCACGCTGGAAGGCCTCGGTCAGCATGGCAAAGCCGTGGTAGACGGCGCCGGTGTACATATCGTCATTCATCTTGGCCTTGAAGCCCTTGACGACACCGTTGATCGGGCCAGGCATGTTCGTGTACGAATAGCCCACGGAGTACACGCGCCCTGCCGCCGCTGCGCCCATGGCGGTCGGTGAGCCCGTGGCCACGGCGTAGTAGGTGTAGAACTTGACGTTGTTCAAACCCGCATCGTTGGCGGCCTTGATCAGCAGCGACAGGTCAGACCCCCAGTTGCCGGTAATCACGCTGTCCGCGCCGGATTGCTTGATCTTGGCAATGTAGGGGGCAAAGTCACGCACCTGAGCCAGCGGCGCCATGTCGTCGCCCACGATCTCGACATCGGGGCGCTTGCGCTTGAGCATTTCCTTGGCGTACTTGCTCACCTGGTGGCCGTGTGCGTAGTTCTGGTTGATCAGATAGACCTTCTTTACCTCGGGCAGGTCTTTCATGTAGGTGGTCAGCGCTTCCATCTTCATGGAGGTGTCGGCATCCAGACGGAAGTGCCAGTAGCTGCACTTGCTGTTGGTGAGGTCCGGATCCACGGCCGCGTAGTTCAGATACAGCACTTCCTTGCCCTTGTTGCGGGCGTTGTGCTTTTCCAGCGCATCCATGATGGCCAGCGCTGGGCCCGAGCCATTGCCCTGCACGACATAGCGCACGCCCTGGTCCATGGCCGAGCGCAGTGCGCTGGTGGTTTCCTGCGGGCTGAGTTTGTTGTCGATAGGGATGATTTCAAACTTCACCCCCGCGGCGTTGTTCTTGCTGAATTCTTCGGCCAGGTATTGCCAGCTTTTCATCTGGTTAGTGCCCAGGGCGGCCATCAGGCCGGACAGCGGATCCAGCCATGCGATCTTGACGGTTTCGCCCTGCTGGGCCATGGCGGCACCGGCACAGCTGAGGACTACGGACGCGGCTACGGTCTTCAACACAAACTGCATGCTTGTCTCCTGCGTAGGAATGGGGTTGGTTGGAACTCACCGAAACACCCGACAAGCGTAGTCAGCCACAGGAAAAAACCGCATGGTGGTTTCACTCTCGGGACTATCCCCCTTAGTGAGAACGCGCATAAAAAAAGAGCGCCTGGCACTTACCCCTCCTGGGTTTTCAAGCCACAAAGGCTTAAACCCCAAGAAAGACAAGCGCCAGGCGCTATGGTTTTAAAACCGCCCGCGGACGTTTACGCCACCAGCGAAGGCAGCTTGTAATCCTTGAGTTGCTCACGCAGCTTGGTCTTGAGCATCTTGCCCGTGGCGCCCAGCGGAATGGCGTCCATGAACACCACGTCATCCGGGATCTGCCACTTGGCCGTTTTGCCTTCAAAAAAGGCCAGCAGCTCTTCGCGCGAGACCTCTGCACCCGGCTTTTTAGCCACAGCCACAATCGGGCGCTCATCCCACTTGGGGTGCGGCATGCCGATGCACGCAGCCATGGCCACGGCTGGGTGGCCCATGGCAATGTTTTCAATGTCGATCGAGCTGATCCATTCGCCCCCCGACTTGATCACGTCCTTGGTGCGGTCCGTGATCTGCATGAAGCCATCGGCATCGATGGTGGCCACGTCACCCGTGGGAAACCAGCCCAAACCTTGCTCATCGGTCACCAGCGGGCTGTCGCCCTTGTAGTAGCGATCCAAAATCCACGGGCCGCGCACCATCAGGTCGCCATAGGTTTTGCCATCCCACGGCTGCTCCTTGCCCTGCGCATCCACAATCTTCATGTCCACACCAAAGATGGCACGCCCTTGCTTTTGGCTGATGCGCGTTTGCGCCTCTTTGCTCAGCGCCAAGTGCTTGTTCTTGAGGGTGCACAGCGTACCCAGCGGGCTCATCTCGGTCATGCCCCAGGCGTGCAGCACCTTCACGCCGTAACCTTGTTCGAACGCATCGATCATGGCGGGCGGGCAGGCCGAGCCGCCAATCACCGTGCGGTTGAGCGCTGCAAACTTGCCGCCCACGCTTTGCACGTGGTTGAGCAGCATCTGCCACACCGTCGGCACACCGGCCGCAAAGGTTACGCGCTCGGCTTCGATCAGCTCGTACAGCGACTTGCCATCCAGCGCTGGGCCCGGTAACACCACCTTGGCCCCCGTCAGCGCCGCCGAATACGGAATGCCCCAGGCATTGACGTGGAACATGGGCACCACGGGCAGCACCGCATCACGGGCCGACATATTCATCACATCTGGCAACGCCGCGCCATAGGCATGCAGCACGGTGGAGCGGTGGCTGTACAGCGCCGCCTTCGGGTTGCCTGTGGTGCCACTGGTGTAGCACATGCTGGAGGCGGTGTTTTCATCCAGCTGCGGCCAGCGGTAATTCTTGCTTTGGCCGCCAATCCAGTCCTCGTAGCTGATCAGGCCGGGAATGCCGCTGTCGGCGGGCAGTTGCTGGGCATCGCACAGCGCCACCCACTGGCGCACCGTGGGGCACTTGGCGTGCACGGCCTGCACCAGTGGCAGGAATGTCATGTCAAAGCACAGCACCTGGTCTTCGGCGTGGTTGATGATCCAGGCCACCTGCTCCGGATGCAAGCGCGGATTGATGGTGTGCAACACGCGGCCCGAGCCGCTCACGCCGAAATACATCTCCATGTGGCGATAGCCGTTCCAGGCAATCGAAGCCACACGCTCACCGTGCGCCAGCTTCAAGCCATCCAGCGCGTTGGCCAGCTGCTTGGCACGCCCTGCCAGATCTGCATAGGTGTAGCGGTGGATATCACCTTCCACCCGGCGCGAGACGATTTCCGAATCCCGGTGGTGGCGCGCAGCAAACTCAATCAACGACGAAATCAGCAACGGCTGGTTCTGCATCAAACCTTGCATGGAGGTGCTCCTTGGATATTGTTGTGGTGTGTCGCGCGGCGCGCACGTCACGCGTGCAAGCTGGCGGCACTTTCGCCAAACATCCTAAGCGCAGCTTCGGCGCTGCGAACCACGGGCTTTCCTGTAGGCATGTGTCGCCCATGCGCCAGTTGGGCGGCTTTTCACCGGCAGATTGCCTAAAACCGCAAGGGCTTCAGCGCTTGGCCACAATGGCTGGATGCAAGCACCTGACGCATCCCACGCCATCACCTGGCAGCCCGGTTTTGCCCGCCTGGGCAGCGCCTTCCTCACCCACTTGCAGCCCACACCACTGCCGCATGCGCAATGGGTGGCACGCAGCCCTGAGGTGGCCGCACTGGTGGGCCTGCCCCCCGACTGGCTGGACACCGACGCCGCCCTGCAAGCTTTCACCGGCAATGCCGTGCTGCCCGGCAGCCAGCCCTACGCCAGCGTCTACAGCGGCCACCAATTTGGCGTGTGGGCGGGGCAGCTGGGCGATGGCCGCGCCATCACTTTGGGCGAAACCGCTGCGGGCTGGGAGCTGCAGCTCAAAGGCGCGGGCCGCACCCCGTATTCGCGCGGTGGTGATGGCCGTGCCGTGCTGCGCTCAAGCATTCGCGAGTTTTTGTGCAGCGAAGCCATGCACGCGCTGGGCATTCCCACCACGCGCGCGCTGTGCCTGACGGCTTCTGACGCCCCCGTCTACCGCGAAGAAGTGGAAACCGCCGCCGTGGTCACCCGCGCCGCACCCAGCCTGGTGCGCTTTGGGCATTTCGAGCACTTTGCCGCCCGCGACATGCTGCCCGAGCTGCGCCAGCTGGCCGATTACGTGATCGAGCGCTACTACCCCGCATGTCGCAATGGCTGGCAGGGCGTGGACAGCGAAGGCCAAAACGTAGCAGGCAATGCGTATGCCGCCCTGCTGTATGAAGTGGGCCAGCGTACCGCTCAGATGATTGCGCAGTGGCAGGCCGTGGGCTTTTGCCACGGCGTGATGAACACCGACAACATGAGCATTCTGGGCCTGACCATTGACTACGGCCCCTTCCAGTTTCTGGATGCGTTTGACCCGGGCCACATCTGCAACCACAGCGACCACCAGGGCCGCTACGCTTTCAACAAGCAACCGCAGGTGGCCTACTGGAACCTGTTCTGCCTGGGCCAGGCTCTGCTGCCACTGATTGAAGACCAAGATGTGACCGTGGCCGCCCTGGAGGCCTACCGCCCCACCTTCAGCCAGGCCTTTTTGCAGCAAATGTGCCGCAAGCTGGGCCTGCCTGCTGCCGCCGATGCACAGACCAGCGCGGCCACGGCCGTGATCGGGCAGCTGCTGCAAATCCTGGCCGACAACCGCATCGACCACACCATCTTCTGGCGGCGTCTGTCGCTGTCCGTGCAGGATGGCGAGACCGAGCGCACCCGTGAGCTGTTCCTGGACACCGAAGGCTTTGACCGCTGGATGCTCACCTATCAAGAGCTATCAGCGCAGGCACAACAAGGGCCAGATGCCAATTTGATGCTCAACACCAATCCGGGCTTTGTGCTGCGCAACCACGTGGGCGAATTGGCCATTCGCGCAGCCCAGGCCGGGGATTTCAGCGTGGTGCAATCATTGCATGAGGTGCTGCGCCAACCGTTTGCCGACCACCCCGCGCACAGCGCCTGGGCCGACTTTCCGCCCGACTGGGCATCCTCCATTGCGATCAGTTGCTCCTCATGACCTACCCTATCCAGAAAACCGATGCCGCCTGGCAAGCAACGCTGCAAGCCAAGGACGCAGAGCCGGTGGCCTACCAAGTCACGCGCCACGCTGCCACAGAGCGCCCTTTCACGGGCAAGTACGAGCAATTCTGGGCCGATGGCAGCTACCACTGCATCTGCTGCGGCACCAAGCTGTTTGATGCCAGCACCAAGTTTGATGCGGGCTGCGGCTGGCCCAGCTTTTACCGGGCCGTGCCCGGCGCCATCACTGAGATCGTGGACCACAGCCACCACATGGTGCGCACCGAAACCGTGTGCAGCCAGTGCGGCGCCCACCTGGGCCATGTGTTCGAAGACGGCCCGTTGCCCACCGGTCTGCGCTACTGCATGAATTCAGCCTCACTGGACTTTGCACCGCCCACGACAGATGACGCCAGCGCCGCTGGCACGGCTTCGCCGCAGGACGATGCAGGCGACGGCGACTGATCCCGCCCCTACCCACCCCCTGAAACCTTGCAACAGCGCGGATTTGTCTGCCTGCCTGGCGCTACAGCTATGGCATGCTTGCCATCTTTTCGCATGACCCGGGGCGCCACCACGCCCCAATGCCTTTCATGAAACTGCTGATCGACTTTTTCCCCATCATTTTGTTTTTTGCTGCCTTCAAGATCTGGGGCATTTACGCGGCCACGGCGGTGGCCATCGTCGCCACCATCGTGCAAATCGCCTACCTGCGCTTCAAGCACGGCAAGGTCGAGACCATGCAGTGGGTCAGCCTGGGGGTGATCGTGCTGTTTGGGGGTGCCACACTACTGGCCCACGATGAGAACTTCATCAAGTGGAAGCCCACCGTGCTGTACTGGCTGATGGGTGCGGCCTTGCTGATTGGGCAGTTGCTGTTCAAGAAAAACCTCATCCGCAGCCTGATGGGCGCCAAGATGGAGTTGCCCAATCCCGTGTGGAACACGCTGAACTGGGCCTGGACCGCTTTCTTTGCCGTCATGGGCGTGCTGAACCTGTGGATTGCCTTCAACTTTGATACCGACACCTGGGTCAACTTCAAGATGTTCGGCGGCATGGGCTTGATGCTGGTGTTTGTGGTGGGCCAGGCGCTGTACCTGGGCCGCTACCTCAAAGAGCCCGAATCCACCGCCGAGGCCAAGGAGCCCGGTCATGAGTGAAGCCATCACCGCCGCCGCCATCGAGCAGGTGCTGCGCACGCAGCTGGCGCCCACGCAGCTGCAGGTGATCGACGAGAGCGCGGCCCACGCTGGCCACGCAGGCGCCAACGGCAGCGGCTTTGGCACCCACTTTCGGGTACGCATTGCCGCTCCTGTTTTTGAAGGTAAGAGCCGTATCGCACGCCACCGCGTTGTGTATGATGCTCTGCAACACTTTATCGACCAAGGGCTGCATGCTCTGGCGATTGAAGTGCTCTAAGCATACGATTGCAGTTTGCAAGACTCGCCAGCGGTCGTTGGCGGGCACCAACCTCTTACTTTTTCTTGGATTTCCGCATGAAAAAACAGCTTTTGCCCAGCCTCCTGGCTGTCGCCGTGTTGGGCACAGCCGCCCTTTCGGCTTCTGCGCAAAACTTGGCCATCGTCAACGGCAAGCCCGTTCCTCTGGAGCGCGTGACCGCGCTGAAGCAGCAGATTGAGCGCTCCGGCCGCCAAGTGCCCGCCGAGATGGACGCGCAGATCAAGGAAGAAATCATTGCACGTGAAATCTTTATGCAAGAAGCTGCCAAGCGCGGCCTGGATGCATCTGCAGAGTTCAAGCAGCAAATGCAGCTGGCCCGCGAGACCATCCTGATCCGCGAGCTGTTTGCCGACTTCCAGAAGAAGAACCCCGTTACCGATGCCGAAATCAAGGCCGAATACGACAAGTTCGTCGCAGCCAACGCCGGCAAGGAATACCGCGCCAGCCACATCCTGGTGGAGTCGGAAGACCGCGCCAAGGCCATCATTGCAGAAGTGAAGGCTGGCAAGAAGTTTGAAGACATCGCCAAGAAGGAATCGAAGGATCCCGGATCGGGAGCCCAAGGCGGTGATCTGGGCTGGGCCAGCCCTGCCAACTATGTGCCAGAGTTCACCGAAGCCATGGTCAAGCTGGCCAAGGGAGGCCTGACCGACACACCCGTGAAGAGCCAGTTTGGCTGGCACGTCATCCGCGTTGATGACCTGCGTGAGGCCCAAATGCCTGCGCTGGACGAAGTCAAGCCCCAGATCGCTGAACAGCTGGAGCAGCAAAAAGTCATGCAGTTCCAAGAACAGCTGCGTGCCAAGGCCAAAGTGCAATAAGCCCACGGCACTTGCCTCCACAAAAAAAGCGACCTTAACCGGTCGCTTTTTTTCTGCTCCTCCAATCTGCCAGCACACAGGTGGGTGCGGGCAAATCAGTGGGCTGGCGCGTGTTTATGCGCCGCGCGTGATGGGTACCTGTGCATCACGGCCATAGCTGCCGTACTTGCCCAGCTCCCACTTGGCAATGGCATTGCGGTGGACTTCGTCCGGGCCATCAGCGAAGCGCAAGGTGCGCGAGTTGGCATACGCATGGGCCAGCGGGAAGTCCTGGCTCATGCCGCCACCGCCATGCACCTGCATGGCCCAGTCGATCACATCGCAAGCCAGCTTGGGCGCCACCACCTTGATCATCGCGATCTCGCTGCGCGCCACCTTGTTGCCCACGGTGTCCATCATCCATGCCGCTTTCAGCGTCAGCAGGCGGGCCATGTCGATGCGGCAACGCGCTTCGGCAATGCGCTCTTGCGTCACGGTTTGCTGGGCGATGGTTTTGCCAAACGCCACGCGGCTGGAGGCACGCTTGCACATCAATTCCAGCGCACGCTCGGCCTGACCAATCAGCCGCATGCAATGGTGAATGCGGCCAGGACCCAAGCGGCCTTGGGCAATCTCAAAGCCACGCCCCTCACCCAGCAGCACATTGCTGACGGGTACGCGCACATTCTCAAAATACATCTCCATGTGCCCGTGCGGTGCATCGTCGTAGCCCAGCACGCTCAAGGGGCGCACCACACGCACGCCAGGGGCGTCTGCAGGGACCAGCACCATGCTTTGCTGCGAGTGCTTGGCGGCCTCAGGGTCGGTCTTGCCCATGGTGATGTAGATGGAGCAGCGAGGGTCGCCCGCACCCGAAATCCACCATTTGTGGCCGTTGATGACGTATTCGTCGCCCTGGCGCTCAATGCGCGTGCAAATGTTGGTGGCATCCGACGAGGCGACTTCCGGCTCGGTCATGGCAAAGGCCGAGCGAATCTTGCCGTCGAGCAGCGGTTTGAGCCACTTTTCACGGTGCTCGGCCGTGCCGTAGCGCGCAATGGTTTCCATGTTGCCGGTGTCGGGTGCCGAGCAGTTGAACACTTCCGAAGCCCAGCCCACACGGCCCATGATCTCCGCCAGCGGTGCGTACTCCTGGTTGGTCAGGCCTGCGCCCTTCACGCCAGCAATGTCTGCCGTGTCTTGCGGCAGGAACAGATTCCACAGATCCTGCGCCTTGGCCTTTTCCTTGAGCCCCTCGATCACCTGCAGCGGTGTCCAGCGCTTGCCGGCCTGGGTATTGGCCTCCAGCTCATGGTGAAACGCCTCCTCGTTGGGATAGATGTGCTCGTCCATGAAATGCAGCAAACGGGCCTGCAATTCCTTGGTCTTGGGGGAGTAATCGAAATCCATGGAGCGCTCCTTTTGTCATTAACTAGCCAACATGGGCGTGCACTGCCCCCCGGCAGCTGCAGGCCGTCTTACACACGAAGGGGGAAACCGGTGGTTCAGCGCGCCTGGGCGCTGTGTTTTTGCGCATAGCTCCAAGCCAGCTGCGCCATCGGCCGTGCCGTGTCACCCGCTGCCTTGGCCTGCGCGCTGGAGGCGGTACCTGCCTCCACACGTTTGGCAATGCCCTGCAAGATGGCCGCAATGCGGAACATGTTGTAGGCCAGATAAAAGTTCCAGTCCGCGTTGAGCTGTTCCAGCGTGGCCAGCCCTGTGCGCTCGCAGTAGCGGCGCATGTATTCGGCTTCGCTGGGAATGCCCAGCGCTGCAATATCCAATCCACCAATACCGCGCCCAATGCTGGCGGGAATGTGCCAGGCCATGCAGTGGTAGCTGAAGTCAGCCAGGGGGTGGCCCAGGGTGGACAGCTCCCAGTCCAGCACGGCAATCACTTGCGCCGTATCCTGCGCAAACATGACGTTATCCAGGCGGTAGTCCCCGTGCACGATGGAAACCTTGCTCTCATCTTTGGCACTGTCCGGCAGGTTGGCGGGCAACCAAGCCATCAGCTGGTCCATCTCGTCGATGGGCTGCGTCACCGATGCCACGTACTGCTTGCTCCAGCGACCAATCTGGCGCTCGAAGTAGTTACCGGGCTTGCCATAGTCCGCCAGACCCTGCTTGACCACATCCACCGTATGCAGCGCGGCAATCACGCGGTTCATGGCATCGTAAATCTCGCCGCGCTGGCCCTGGCTCATGCCAGGCAGGGACTGGTCCCAGAGCACGCGGCCGTCCTTGAACTCCATGATGTAGAACGCACGGCCGATGATGGATTCATCCTCACACAGCGCATACATGTGCGGCACCGGTACATCGGTGCCCGCCAGGCCACTCATGACCTTGAACTCACGCTCAATCGCATGTGCCGAAGGCAGCAGCTTGGCTACCGGGCCGGGTTTGGAGCGCATGACGTAGCTGCGCCCCGGCGTGACCAGTTTGTAGGTGGGGTTGGATTGCCCGCCCTTGAACATCTCCACCGTCACAGGCCCTTCAAAGCCTGCAACGTGCTGTGCCATCCACTGGCTCAGGGCCTGCACATCAAAGGCGTGGGTGTCAGAGACGGGTTTGGTACCTACAAAATGGTCAAAATTGCTCATACGTCTTTAAAGGTCAGTTTCCACGATGCGCAGCAGCCCATCGCGGTCGCGCACCACCAATCCGCCCGGCTCGATCCGGATGATGTTCTCGCGCTCCATACCCTTGAGCTCCTGGTTCACGCGCTGGCGTGATGCCCCGAGCAGCTGGGCCAACTCTTCCTGCGCCAGTTGCAGGCCGATGCGAATCTCCTCGCCATTGGCAAGGCTGGGAATACCGTAGCTGCGCGCCAGGTGCAGCAACTGCTTGGCCAGGCGTGCACGCAGCGGCAAGGTGTTCAAGTCCTCGACCAAACCGTAAAGCTGGCGAATACGGCGTGCCGCCAGCCACAGCATGGCTTCGTAAAACTCGGTGTGCGTGGCCAAGATGCGCTTGAAATCTGCCTTGGCCACACACAGCAGCGTGGTGGCGCCGTGCGCATACGCGTCGTGCGTGCGCCGGTCTCCATCGAAAATCGAGGTATCCCCAAACCACAACCCCGGCTCCACATAGGTCAGCGTGATCTGCTTGCCCGTGATGGAGGTGGAGCTCACCCGCACCGCCCCCTTGGCGCAGGCAAACCATTCCTCCGGCACTTCGCCGCGTGCGCAAAGCAAAGCTCCATCTTTGAATCGTTTGACGTAGGCGCATCGCAGGATGTCGTGTCTGAGCGAAGGTGAAAGGGATGAAAACCAGCGACCTGAGTTGATCGCTTCACGTTCTTCGATAGTAAGAATCGGGTCGTCCATAGCCTGTCGTTTCTGTGACTGAAAACCGAACCATTGTCGCGTCAGAGACCGGCGCATTTCGCGCTCCGACGGCAACCAGACATCCAAATTGTCCAGAAAGTGACAAGTCACCCTTTACAAATACAAAAATACAAGGGTTTACCCTTAAGTTATTGATCGCAAATAACTTATTTCAAGACCATAGCGCCTGCCATTCCAACCCAAGTGTCGGTTTTTTACGTCGATATTTCCGCACTGCAGAACACACAACCCCATCCGCAGCGATGCAGGACCGCTGCACTGCGCACAAAAAAACGGTACTGCCATGGTGGCCTGCATGCAGACCGGCAATACCGTTCTAGTTTGATAGCTACCAGCGCTTTCTACATCAAGGCTAGAGGCTGTTTTTATTCAAAAATTACTGGGGTGCATCCACCGTCGCCAGTGACACCGGAATGCGCTGGCCATGCAGATCCACCACACAGCTGACATCGGCCAGCTGTACGGGCGTGCCGTGAAAGCTTTGCTCCCAGCCTGGGTTGAGCTGGAAATTCATGGTCTCGTTGACCAGCACGCGCTCATCTTTCAAGGTCTGCAGATCGCTGGCGCTCAGCTCAATGCGCTGCGGGTAGGCGTTGTCGTGGGTCTTCCAGTGTTCGCGCACGATGGCGATCAAAGCGTCATAGATGTTTGGCATGCGCGCAGTGTAGAGGCTTTGCGCCAACACCTGCGCCAGCCGTGTTACGCACCACACCAACCTCCTCCTTGGCCATTCGCACACGCGGTACATGGCGTTGATCAACGTCATGCCGCCTGCGGGTATGCATCCCCCTGCCCATAGCCCAGCCCACAGTGATCAACGGCGTTTTGGGCTCCACTTGGACCAGCGAAAACCCTCACCACACACCATGTAGGACACCTTGAACGGCGGGACGAACGATATCGAACACGCAGGATCGACTTTCAGAATGCACAAGCTCAACCACCGAGGAATTGAACTTATGCCAATGACACCATCGCCATCCACACAAGTTACAAGCACTCCCGAGATTTCACGCCGCGGCCTGTTCCGCTGGGCCGGTGCGGCAGCCATTGCTGGCTCCACAGTGGCCGTGACGGGGTGTGCCAGCAGTTCCGCAGCCACCACCACCAACAACACCCGTACGGCCAAACTCTTTTGCACCGAATCTGGCAAAGGCCGCAATGTTTTGTTCTTGCATGGCTGGGGTTGTGATGGCAATGACTGGATCTGGCAGCAACCCGCTTTTGAAAAGGCGTACCGCACCATCACCCCCGATCTGCGAGGGCATGGCCGTTCTGAGGTGACGCCCTCTGGCACCTACATGCCCGGTGACTTTGTGGCCGATATAGAAGCGCTGATGCTCAGCAAAGCCCATGGTGGCAAGTTTGTTCTGGTCGGCCATTCCATGGGCGGGCAGATTGCGGCACGTGTCGCCGCCAAACGTCCGGATTTGGTTGATGGTGTGGTTTCCATTGATGGGGCTTTGGGCTGGGAAGGCGCGGCCGTGGAGCACTTCCGCCAAGGCTCTGCCGCCATGAAGGCCAGCAACAACCCTGCCGCAGAAGGCATTGCCATGCTCGGCGGTGTGTATGTGCCCAATGGCGATCCTGCCTTGAAGGTGTGGCATGCACGCCGCCTGCAAGGCACACCCGCGCATGTGGTGCGCGAAGCATTTCCCCCGCTGTTCTTTGGCGAAGGCCAGGTGGGCGATGGCGCCGCCAGCCGCAAGTTCTGCGAAAGCTTGACCGTGCCGGTGCTGCACCTGACCACAGACCCCAACACGGTCACACGCATGCGCCCCTGGTTCAAGCATCCCAAGTCGCAGGTCAGTGCTGTGGGCCAAGCCGGACACTGGATCATGCAAGACCAGCCCAAGGCCGTGAACACCGGCGTGATGGCCTGGATTGACAAGCTGTAAGCCGAACGTTGAACCCCGTACGGGCACGGTATAGGGCACGGCAACTGCCCTATACCTGCCACACCAGGGCTGCGCCTTGCGCCCCAAGCAGACGGCAGCTGCTGCAGCCACTGCCGTCTGCAAAGTGATCCCCACTCGGCTCCGCGAACCACCACGAAGGCTTTGCTGCTACCTCGTCTTCGGCTGAAGTGACCACAGCCCTTTCGGGCCAGCCATGCTTCCGTCTCCGTGCGCAATACCAAGTACTAACCCAAGTACTAGCGCCTCACTGCACAGCCCCAGACGCTAGCATTTTTTACGTACACGAGGCACAATCCGCCCGCCACATTCGTGGCAACTCGCTAGGGGTGCCCCTGCCGTCAGGCAGTGGGCTGAGAGAGTCCCTTTGAACCTGATTGAGATCATCCTCGCGCAGGGAAGCTGTTGTTGATTATCGGTAGCTGCACGCACCTTGCGCTGCATGTGGCTGCGCGCTGTCACGGCCCCTGCTTCGTAGGCATACGGAGCATTTCATGAATTCCTCTTCTTCCACGCCTTCCAACCAGGCATTGTTACCCACCTCACCGGCAGAGCGTGTCTTTGCGCTGCGCGATCACGCAGCCCTGTGGTTCAGCCTGGGCGTTGGCCTGCTGGTCATGCAGGTCGGTGCATATTTGCTGCCTGCACTGTCTACCCAGCAAGCTGTGCTGGCGATTGTCTGCGGCTCGCTGCTGGGGGCGGGGCTGCTGGGCTGGATGGCCAAGATCGCCTGCGACACAGGCCTGTCCAGCGCCGCGCTGATGACGCATGTCTACGGCAGCCAGTTTGCCAAACTGCCCATCTTGCTTAACCTGGTGCAACTGGTGGGCTGGGGCACATTTGAGCTGGTGGTCATGCGCGACGCCAGCGTCGCCATTGCCCGCCAGGCAGGGGCGATGACCGCCACGTTCTGGCCCGTGCTGATGACCCTGCTGTGGGGTGCTGTGATTGCCCTGCTCATCAGCGGCTCCATGCTGCAGCTGGTGCGCAAACTGATCGCCCGTATTGCCTTGCCCTTGGTGGTGCTGTCGCTGCTGTGGCTGACTTGGCATTTTGTTGACCTGGCCATCACCCAGGGTTGGCACAGCCTGTGGCAGCGCCCTGGCACGGGCGGCATGGCCTGGCTGCCCGCCATGGATCTGGTGATTGCCATGCCCATCTCCTGGCTACCGCTGGTGGCGGACTACGCACGCCACGGTAAAGACGGCCGCAGCGCAATGCGGGGGACCTGGCTGGGCTATGCCGTAGCCAATATGTGGTGCTACGGCCTGGGCGTGCTGGTCACGCTGACGCTGCCCAGCCAGGACCTGGTCACTGCGCTACTGCTGGCCCAAGGTGGCCTGATTGCGCTGACGCTGATCCTGATCGACGAAGTGGACAACGCCTATGGGGACACCTACTCGGGCGCCATGGCCGCACACAGCATGGCACCGCGCTGGAGCTTGCGCCGCTGGGGCTTGCTGCTGACCGTGGTGTGCGTGCTGCTGGCCCTGGTGCTGCCCATGCACAGCATCGAGCCGTTTTTGCTGATGCTCAGCTCCGTGTTTGTACCGTTGTTCGGTGTGATCCTCGGCCACCTGGCCTGGCAGCCTGCGGCACAGCGCTTGGCCCAGGCCCCGCAATGGCTGGCCCAAGCCCGCCAGGCCCACGGACCTGCGGTGGCCTTGTGGCTGGTGGGCGTGGCCTTCTACCACGGTATTCCTTTTGTGGCGCCGCAGGCTGGCAGCGCGCTGCCCACTTTGCTGCTGTGCTTTGTGCTGGCACGTTGTCTGCCACGCCCCAGCGCCCGGTAAGCCATCGGGCAAGGTGGTGAAAGGACCTTGCGGGCGTGAAAACGCCCGCAGTCAGATCAAGATGCGGCGCACTTGAGTTGTGTCTAAACGTTTCGCCAGTTAATATGCCGCGAAGCGCTGTGATGCCCGGGTTTTGCTCTTGGTTGTGTCGGAGATTTTCCCGCTTCTGCACACAGCACCCGGCATGATGCCGCTTTCGCTGGTACCGCGTTCGTTTTTGCGTGCCTCATCATTGATTCACAGGAGTTCCGCCGCGTGCTGCTTTCATCCGCCCTTCACCTCACTCGCCGCCTGCGCCGCGCTGGCTTTGCTGCTCTGTTGATGACGGGCGTGCTCACCGCTGCCTCCACCGGGGCGCAAGCCCAGGAGTTTCTGAGCATCAAGGGCAATACGGTCAACATCCGCGCCAAACCCACAACCAAGTCCGACATTGCCTGGGAGCTGATCAACGGCTACCCTATGGAAGTGATTGCCAAGCAAGACGACTGGGTCAAAGTCAAAGACTTTGAAGGACCGCTGGGCTGGGTACACCTGCCCTTGACCGCTTCCGAGCCCCATTTCCTGGTGAAAACCGATGCGGTCAATCTGCGTGCCGGCCCAGGCACCAGCCACAGCGTAGTCACCAAGCTGAGCAAGTACGACATCGTCAAGACGCTGGAAAAGCGTGACGCATGGGCCAAGGTCAAAACCGCAGATGGCCAAGAAGGCTGGATGCTGGAGAAGTTTGGCTGGGGCTGGTAAGCACAGCGGAGCGGCTGCTGCGCCTGCCCACCAAAAAGGCACCCTCGGGTGCCTTTTTTATGGATAGCTGTTTGCGCAGCCTGGATGCGGGCTAGCTGCGAAAAATCATCTGCGGCAGAGGTGCAAACCCATGGTTCAGCGGCCCCTGCCCCTGGCCGGTGTGCACCTGTGCACCAGCGGCAATCGCCCCCACGATGTAAGTGCGCGCGCTTTCAACCGCAGGCACCAGATCCAGACCCAGTGCCATGTGCGCAGCAATGGCTGACGACAGCGTGCAGCCCGTGCCATGGCCGTTGTGGGTGTGAATGCGCTGCGAGCCCAGCTCCTTGCGCAAGCCATCGCGCCCAGCCAGCAAATCCACCACCCAGTCACCGGGCAAATGCCCGCCTTTGAGCAGCACATGCGGCGCGCCCATGTCCAGCAGGGCTTGCGCGGCCTGCGCCATGTCCGCATGGCCGGCAATGGGGCGGCCAATCAGCCAGCTGGCCTCATCCAGATTGGGCGTCACCAAGGTGGCCAGCGGAAACAGCTCCTGCACCAGTGCATCGACCGTGGCGTCTTGAATCAGCTTGTCACCGCTGGTAGCTACCATCACCGGATCCAGCACCACCTGGGTGATGCCATAGCGGCGAATGGCATCGGCCACCACCTGCACCACCTCGGGCGCATGCAGCATGCCGATCTTCAGGGCATCCACGCCGATGTCCTGCACCACCGCATCGATCTGTGCCTGCAGCATTTCGGCCGGCACGCCGTGGATGCCACGCACCCCCAGGGTGTTTTGCGCCGTAATGGCGGTGATCGCCGTCATGCCGTAGCAGCCAAGGGCGCTGAAGGTTTTCAGGTCTGCCTGAATGCCTGCGCCACCGCCGCTGTCCGAGCCGGCAATGGAGAGCACCCGCGCATAGCGCGGCTGTGAAGAGGGAGCACTGCCGTGCGGCAGTTGTTGCGTAGTCATGCGAAAAATTATGACCCAAGCCAAGGCTTGTTCACATGCTGGCAGTGCAGTTGCCCCCGCTATGCTGTAATTGCGGCTTGCGGACGAAACAGGGGTGTCCCACCTTTCATGCCCATAGCTTGGACGGTGCGCGGCTGAGAAAAACCCTGGGGCCAGGCACACTGTGCGCCCCGAGACCCGATCCAGATCATGCTGGCGTGGGGAGTTTCACCAGAGCGGCAGCACCCCAACAGCTGCAACGCCCGTTTTGTCCTTCGGCGACACCTTCCCTCGGACGAAATACGCACCATGATCGCTCTGACCGCACCTTCCCACATCGCCATTTTGGGCGCCGGCCTGATGGGCCGCTTATTGGCCCTGGAGCTGGCCCGCGACGGCCACCGCGTGGAAGTGTTTGAAGCCAAAGGCCCCGAAGCCGACGGCGCCGCCGCTCGCGTGGCGGCCGCCATGCTGGCGCCCTTGGCCGAATCGGCGATCACCGAGCCCGGCGTGGTGCGCATGGGCCAGTACGGCCTGACCCGTTGGCCCGAGCTGATTGCCCACCTGGACGATCACGTGTTCTTCCAGCAAAACGGCACCTTGGTGGTCTGGCACCGCCAGGATGCCGCCGATGCCAACCGCCTGTGCGGGCTGTTTGAGAAAAACCGCCGCATCAACCCCAGCTTGCCCGCACTGGAAGCTGTCAGTGCCGAACAGCTCGCGCAGGTAGAACCCGCTTTGCAAGGGCGCTTTAACCAAGCCGTCTATCTGCCCAACGAAGGCCAGCTGGACAACCGCCAACTGCTGGCCGCACTGGAGAAAACCTTAAGCCGCCTGGGCGTGCAATTCCACTGGCACACCCCACGCGAGACCACCGACTTCACCCCCGGCACGGTAGGCCAACCCGATCTGGTGATTGACTGCCGCGGTCTGGGCGCACGCAGCGAATGGAAAGACCTTCGCGGCATTCGCGGTGAGGTGGTGCGGGTACACGCCCCCGAAGTGACGCTGCAGCGCCCCACCCGCCTGGTGCACCCACGCTACCCGCTGTACATCGCCCCCAAAGAGAACCACCTGTTTGTGATTGGCGCCACCGAGATCGAGTCCGACGACATGGGCCCGGCCAGCCTGCGCTCGGTGATGGAGTTGCTCAGCGCCCTCTACACCGTGCATTCGGGCTTTGCCGAAGCACGCATTCTGGAAATTGCCACCCAGTGCCGCCCCACCTTGCCCGACAATCTACCCGCGGTGCGCTGGCTCAATGACCGCACGCTGCAGGTCAATGGCCTGTACCGCCACGGCTACATGATCTCGCCCGCCATGCTGGATGTGACACTGCAGATCCTGCGCACGGGCAGCACCGAGCTGGCTGCCACGTTTGACGTGGCCGTGCACACCACCGCCGACGCTTAATTTTTGACTGCCTGGGGCCCTTGGCCCCGGCCTGTGCCCATGAACATCACCATCAACCAACACCCTGTGGAACTGCCTGCCTCCGCCACCGTGGCAGACGCTGTGGCGCACTGGCAAGCCAAGCCCCCGTTTGCGGTGGCCGTCAACACCGAATTCGTGCCCAAGTCGCGCTATGCCGCCCACACCCTGGCCGAAGGCGACCGCATGGAAGTGATTGCCCCGGTCACCGGTGGCTAAGCCCAGCACACCGCATTTACCATCAAATCAGCCTCTAGCGCTTGCTGCACATGCGCTAGTAGCTCACAAAATCAGCGTTATGAACCCATCCACCGCTTCCACCGACAGCCTGGTGCTGTACGGCCAAACCTTCCAAAGCCGCCTGCTGCTGGGCACCTCGCGCTACCCCTCGCCCGCCGTGCTGGAGGCCGCCGTGGCCCGCGCTAAGCCGGCAATGGTGACTGCCTCGCTGCGCCGCCAGGGCAGCAATGCCGCCGAAGTGGCCGAAACCGGCGCCAGTTTCTGGGAGTTGCTGCGCAAGCTGAACGTACCCGTGCTGCCCAACACCGCCGGCTGCATGACCATCCAGGAAGCCGTCACCACCGCCCAGATGGCGCGTGAAGTGTTTGATACGCCGTGGATCAAGCTGGAGCTGATTGGCGACGACTACACGCTGCAGCCCGACACGCTCAACCTGGTGGAAGCTGCGTCCATCCTGATCAAAGACGGCTTCCAGGTACTGCCCTACTGCACCGAAGACTTGGTGCTGTGCCAGCGTTTGGTGGATGTGGGCTGCCAAGCCGTCATGCCCTGGGCTGCGCCCATTGGCACGGGCCGTGGCCCCGCCAACCCCTACGCCATGCAGACGCTGCGCGAGCGCCTGAACGTGCCGCTCATCGTTGATGCGGGACTGGGCCGCCCCAGCCACGCCTGCCAGGTCATGGAATGGGGCTTTGATGGCGTGCTGCTGAACACCGCCGTGGCCCTGTCCGAAGACCCCGTGCGCATGGCCGGTGCCTTTGCCGACGCGACCCAGGCTGGCCGCGATGGCTACCTGGCCGGCGCCATGGCCGAACAAACCGCCGCCCAGCCCAGCACCCCCGTGCTGGGCACGCCCTTCTGGCACAACGCGTAAGCGATCACGCCCACGCCACTCCACGCACCAAGGAACACGCCGTGCAAGCTGCAGAGATCCAAGCCCTGGCCGACGCCATCGTCCACCACCACAGCGCTGCGTTTGGCGCCCAGCTGCACCACGATGCGAATTCGGTCGAGCTGGTGCCCCAGCCCGTGCCGCCCGCCTTGCGCCCCGAGCCCGCCTACCTGGCTGCGCTGCAAGCCTGCAGCCGCCTGGGCTTTATTGCCGTGGATGCCGAATGCCTGGCCCAAGCCTGGCAGCGCCAGACCGAGCGCAGCAACCAGTTCGATGTGACGCACTGGCCGGATGCCCCGCAGGACTTCGGTCTGGCCGGTGCCGATCCCACCAAAGCCTTCCCGTCCTGCCCGCGCCAGCTGGGTCTGTATGGCGTGCTACCCACAGCCGAATGCGTCGGCCGCATGGCCCGCGCCGGCGTGCCCACGGTGCAGCTGCGCTTTAAAAGTGATGATGCCGCCGCAGTCCGCGCCGAAGTGCAAGCGGCTGTGAAAGCCGTGCAAGACACCCAGGCTCGTCTGTTTATCAACGACCACTGGCAAGCCGCCATCGATGCGGGCGCCTACGGCATCCACGTGGGCCAGGAAGATTTGGATGCGTTGGAAGGCGCGCAGCTGGATGCCATCCACGCCAGCGGCCTGCGCCTGGGCGTCAGCACCCACGGCTACGCCGAAATGGTGCGCGCCCACGCCGTGCAACCCAGCTATATCGCGCTAGGCGCCGTGTTCCCCACCACGCTCAAGCGCATGGCCACTGCGCCGCAAGGCCTGGCCCGCCTGCAAGCCTATGTGCGCCTGATGCAGCAATACCCGTTGGTCGCGATTGGCGGCATTGCAGCCGAGCAATTCCCGCAAATTCTGGCCACCGGCGTGGGCTCCATCGCCGTGGTGCGCGCCCTGGTCAACGCGCCAGAAGCGGCAGCCGCACATTTGCTGGCCTGCATGCAAGCGACGTCCTAAACGCTGTGCGACGGCGCAACACCGCGTAGTTCCCACAATGCCGATACAACTTGGCACAACTTATGCTTTGTATACAAAAGCAGCACCCAGGCCGCATGCATGCACCTGGAGTGGGCATGCACGCTTGCGCAACTTGATTAACTGACCTTTAAGGGACCTCCCCGTGAAAAAAACTCTGATCGCTTTTGGTGCCGCTTTGGCATGTATGGGTGCTGCTCAGGCACAAAGCAATGTGCAACTGTCCGGCCTGGTGGACATGTATGCCGGCTCGATGAAGATGGCCGGTGACAAGCGCACCAGCGAAGTTGGCTCTGGCGGTATGACCACCTCTTGGTGGGGCATGAACGGCACCGAAGACCTGGGCAATGGTCTGAAGGCTGGCTTTGCACTGGGTGCGTTCTTTACCGCAGATAACGGCGCTGCTGGCCGTTTCCCAGGTGATGCATTCTTCGCCCGTGATGCCAATGTGTCGCTGTCCGGTGGCTTCGGTACCGTGAAGTTCGGCCGCTCCATGGCCCCCAACTTCCTGCCCACCATCTTGTTCAACCCCTTTGGCGATTCGTTCACCGTATCCCCACTGGTGCTGCACGCGCTGGGCAACAACGTTTCTGACACCGGCTGGAGCAACCAGATCACTTACACCACACCGTCCTTCGGTGGCCTGACTGCCAATGTGCACTACCAGTTCGGTGAACAAGCAGACAAGAGCAGCGCCAACAACGTGGGCGTGAATGTGCTGTATTTCGGTGGCCCTCTGGCACTGACCGCTGTCTACGAAACCGCAGACATGCTGAACAACCCCAGCCCCGTCTACAACGCTGGCAAATCCAATGACAACTGGATGCTGGGCGGCAGCTACGACTTCGGTGCAGCCAAGCTGTATGCCACCTACGGCCAAAGCGAAAAAGAAACTGCTTTCGTGAAAACCCAAGAGAACAAAACCTTCTCTCTGGGCGTGGACGTTCCAGTCACCAAGGCGGGTACGCTGAAGGCCGCCGTGGCCCACACCAAGTCTGACGAAGGCGCGGCCGTGGATCCCAAGCGCACCACTTTCACCGTGGGCTACGACCACTACTTGTCCAAGCGCACCGATGTGTACTCGGCGGTGATGTACGACAAGCTGAAAGAAGCAACCAGCGAATCCGGCACCAGCGTGGCCGTGGGTATCCGCCACCGCTTCTAAGCGCAGCACTGCCCCAGTAAAAAAAGCCCCGTCACTGGGGCTTTTTTTATGGGCATCACCTACTTTTCATAGCTAGTAGCGCTTATCCAGCAACCATCTTCAATAAAAACCTCTTTAAAACCCTGGATAAATCAGCGCTAGCAGCTCACTTTTTCGAAGTATTGGCCGCAGCGCTTTCTTGCAACACCTGCAAACGCAGCCCCAGCGCTTGCACTTGCGCGGTATCCCCCGCTTCCTGCGCCAGGCGCTGTGCCACCAGCAGCCAGGCCATCGCCGCTCTGCGCCAGCCTTGCTCAGAGGCCCGCTGTGCAGCCTGCTCCACGCCCGCGCGGGTGATGGCACCCGCACGCAAAGCCACGCCAGCCGCCGTCAACGGCGACACCGGGTCGGTCGCATCACCAACCGTAGCCACCGCCTGCCCGGCCAGCAGTTGCGTGGCCACGGCCTGCTGCGCAGGCGGCAACAGAGACACATCGGCCGCCGTATGCGCCGCCTGCAAATAGCGCGCATAAGCCTGTTCAGCCGCTGCCGCACCGGCGGCATAGCGCTGGTAGCGTGGGCACTCGGTCAACTCCAGTGCCGCCGTTTGCGCCGCACATTGCAGCAGAGCCATGCGCGCCATGGCTTGCGGCTGACCAGTGGCGGCCACTTCGTCCAGCGCCTTGCTCCACTCGGTCTCTGCCACCCGGGCGCGGCCCTGCAAGTACGCTTTGACGGCCCGCTGCGAGGCCGAATGCGCCTCCAGCTGCCAGCCGGGCGGGGGGAGCTGGCTGCTGCAGGCCGTCAACAGTGCCCCAGTCAAGACCAGTACAAGGGATGGAAAGCGCACAGCGGTCATGGCAGTTTCACCTCGGCTTCTTTGGCAAACGGCCATTTGCGCTGCAAATCCGTCAGCATGTCTTCGATCTTGCGCAAATTGCTCTCAACCTCGTTGCGCAGCTGCCCGATATCGGCGCTGGCGTCGTTCACATTGCTGCTGATGGATTCAGCGTTCACCAGCACGGCATCGAGCTTTTTCAGGCTGCCGCGCGTGTCTTGCAGTAACTGGTTGAGCGTTTGCACCGTGGCACGTACTTGCGGCATCACACCATTGGCATCAAACACCTGCTGGTCCGCACGTTGCACCACACGGTCCATGCGCGCCAACAATTGGTTGGCACGGTCCAGCATCTCCACCGTCTTGCGCGCATTCTCGGGCGTGCCCAGCAGCACTTCCATGGCGCCACTTTCGCCATTGAGCTTTTCACCAAGCTGGCGAATCTGGTCCATGGACTTGCCCAGTGCCGAATCCTGCGCCGTCATCTGGCTGAGGTTGTTCAGCAAGTCTTTGGCCATGGCAACAATCTGCGGAATCTCTGCCGTGGCATCCCCGCGCAACACCGGGCGCTCAGCCCCATCCGGCAGCGGGGGGTCTTGCAGCATGCCGCTATAGGCCTTGATGGTGGTGCCCCCGACAATGCCTTTGACCAGCGTGAACACACTGGATTCGCGCAGCCAGTGCGCATCCTTGCTGGGTACGGCCACCAGAATGCGTACATTGCCGTCAGGGGCCAGCTCCAGCTTGCTCACCCGACCAATCGGAAAGCCCGAGAACGTCATATCCATCCCTACGGTGACGCCTTCGGAGTCGTCCGAGGTCAGCACCAAGGTCTGCGTCGGCTCAAAAGCCCCGCGGGCGTACAGCAGGTACACGGCAGCGCCCACGATCAAGGCCATGGTCAGCAGCAGCAGTGCTGCGGCCTTGCGCTCCAGATGCGCCACAGGGCGCAGCCCAGCCTGCAACGCGGTATCCGCAGGACTCGATGAAGATTG
Source organism: Comamonas sp. 14P8.1.4 (assembly GCF_057799285.1). Lineage (NCBI taxonomy): Bacteria > Pseudomonadati > Pseudomonadota > Betaproteobacteria > Burkholderiales > Comamonadaceae > Comamonas > Comamonas sp. 14P8.1.4. The sequence goes on along the minus strand of NZ_JBYOKN010000011.1, from coordinate 19,539 downwards.
CTTGTGGGAGTCTGCCAAGGTGTACGCGCCCTTCTTATTCAGTAATAGTTACCCATCAGGGAAGCCAGCTCAATGAGCAGCAGCACGGCAAACATGCGCACCAGGCCATTGAGTTCATCACCGGGCCGTGCCACCGACTGCAGCGGCTTGGCATACAAGCCGTTGGAGACGGGAATAATGGCCACCGCCAAGCTCGACAACAAGGTCTTGAGCACAAACAGCAAGGTCACCGAAGGATTGAACACATGGCCAAACATGCGGGTGTAGCCCTGCAAGCCCGCCAGCGTAAAACCATAGACCCCCACATACGCCATCACCAACGCCACCATGCACGACAGTGCGGCCAGCGTCACACTGGCATACAGACCAGAGACCACACGCGGCAGCACCTCTTGCCGCATCCAGCGCGCACCATGGGGTTTGTGGGCCTGCCACTCCTGGGAATAGCGCAGCACGGCCAGCTCTGTCCCGTAAGGAATCGTGCAGCGCATGGCCACAAACAAGCTGGCAGTCAACGGAATCAGCTCCAGCACCAGCACGCGGATGACCATCTCCAGGGCGTAGCGCGACAGCCCGTAGCTGACCGCCGTCACCACCATAATGCGCGTGATCACCAGGCAAATCAGCGCCGCCAGCACGGTAAAGCCCAGCAAGATGGGCGCCGTATCGCGGTACATGCGCTGCAAGATCGGGCGCAGCGATGCGCCATAGTAGGTTGAGGGTGAAAGCAGCAGCACCCCCACCATAGCACCCAAGTAAAAAATGCGCGCCCACGCCACCGCCGTATCGCGTGCCGCCTGCCAGATGCGCAGGGATAAAGAGCTTGCTTGGGAGCGCATGGCTGCATCATAGGCACAGCCCTGGGGTTTGATCAAACCGGCACCCGCTGTGTGCTGTCAGCCATTCATGGCAATGCATGGGCGCGGCACATGCCACAACGACAAAACCACAAAAAAAGCCCACCTTGCAAGCAAGGTGGGCTTTTATATGGGGCGATCAATGGGGCTCGAACCCACGACAACCGGAATCACAATCCGGGGCTCTACCAACTGAGCTATGACCGCCGTAACTGGCTGTTTTAAGTATGACTTAAAACTAAATTTTGGGGTGGCTGATGGGGCTCGAACCCACGACAACCGGAATCACAATCCGGGACTCTACCAACTGAGCTACAGCCACCAGCAGAGATTTGAATTATAGCTGAATTATTGGCCTTCCAAGAAAATCAGCTATGAATTCTTCACTTCAGGGACGTACCACCTTGAATTGAACGTCGAACTTCTTCTTGAGCAATTCGTAATAGGCAGCGCCTTCTGCAGTGCTCATCAATTGTACATACTGCAGCGAGGCCTGGCGGGCAAAATCCTCACCTCGTTCAGTTTGAGGCAGCACTTTGTTAACCTTGACGATGGCATAGCCATCGTCACCCAGGTTCACCCCCTCCCAAGCGGGCAAAGCATCGGTTTTCGCTTGCAAGGCAGCATCCAGCACCTGGCGGGGCATGCCCACAGGATTGTCACGTGCCACCACCACTGCAGGCAGCAGGCCTTGCGCCTTCGACGCATCAGCCTTCCACGCCTGCAGCTTGGCTTCACCCGCTTCGCGTGCCAGCACAGCTGCCTGCTGGGCCACATACAAAATCTTGACGCGCTCGGTCACTTCTTCGAAAGCCAGTTGCTTGGCCGGCTGGTAGCTCACCACACGACCCGCCACCATTTGGTTGGAGCCAATGTCGATCGCATCGGTGTTGCGCTTGTTCTCAATGCTGTCCGCCGCAAACAAGGCTTCCACGAATTTCTCATGCGCAAAAACGCCTTCCACACCGGCCTTGGGCTCACGGTTGATGCCCTCAGCGGTCTGCAGCTTCAGGCCCAGCTTATCCACCACGGGCTGCAAGCTTTCTGCCTGCTCATAGACCGTATTGGCAAACAGCTCCGCCACTTCGGCAAACTTGCGCTGCGCCTGCTGGTCCTTAAGGTCGTTCACGATCTTTTCGCGTACCGAGGCAAAGCTAGGGATCTCGGGCATTTTCACGTCATTCAACTGAATGATGTGGAAACCAAACTCCGACTCCACCACCCCGCTGATGTCCCCCTTGTGCATGGCAAATGCTGCCTGCTCAAACTCAGGCACCATGGCACCGCGCGCAAAAAAACCGAGGTCACCGCCGGAAGCTGCAGAGCCTGTGTCCTGCGACTGCTCCTTGGCCACCGCAGCAAAGCTGGCAGGGTTGGCTTTGACCTGTTCGTCAATCGCTTGCGCCTTGACCTTGGCTGCTTCGCGCTCAGCGGCGGGCATGCTCTTGGGGGCATTGATCAGAATATGGCTCGCACGGCGCTCTTCCTGACCACCGGCCAAACGCGCTGCGTTTTCCTTGTAGTAGGTTTGCAGATCGGCTTCATTGAGTTCAATGCCATCGCGCACAGACTTCAGATCCAGCAGCACGTATTCCACCTTGGCCTGCTCCGCTTGCTGGAACTTGGCCACATTGGCTTGGTAATACGCCTTCAGCGCGTCATCCTTGACAGGCACCTGTGCGGTGAAATCCTTGGCCATGAACTGCGCGACCTGAATTTCACGGCGCTGCAAGAAAGCATCCATCGCAGCATTGGCCACCGCAGGTGTAGCCACCGCCGTATTCATCACATTACCCACGACCTGGCCCAGGGACATATCGCGGCGCAGCGAGGCTTCATACCCTTCAGGCGTCATGCCCTGAGCTGCCAGCAAAGCACGGTAGCCGTCAGCATCCAAGCTGCCGTCCGGCTTGCGCAGGCTGGCAATGGCGGGGATTTTCTGCAGCGTGCGTGCCAAGGCTGCATCGCTGGTGACCAGATGCATTTTTTGTGCTGCGACCTGGAACACACGGTCACGCACCATGCGCTCCAAGCTGGCATAGCGCGCTTGCGGCGTATCCAGCAACTTGGCATCCATGTTGGGGTTTTCTGCACGCAGTCGATCGCTTTCGTGGCGGTGTGCGTTGTCCCAATCATTCTGGGTAATGTCTTGCCCGGCCACCCGCGCGACTGTCGGGCTCGAACCCGAAAAGTAGCTCTGGTCGATACCGACAAAAATGAATGAGGGAATGATCAGCAAGAACAACAAGATCATGACGAACTTGGAATGCTTGCGGATTGATTCGAGCATAGTCAATCTTTCTGAGGATGCATAAAAAAAGGCGAAGCCGCTCGCTCGCCTTTTTCAATGAAAATTGCACTGCCGCCATACGTGCGCAGCGCAGGAACCGAATAAGGAAACCCAAAGATTCTACCTGTTCAGCCCCATAGCACATCCACAGATGCCTGCATGACAACACTTGCCAGCATGCTGACCACACACAGACAACAAAAAAGCACCTGGGCATACGCGCAAGGTGCTTGATGTGTGATTGAAGTGGTGGGTGCTAACGGGGTCGAACCGCTGACCTACGCCTTGTAAGGGCGCCGCTCTACCAACTGAGCTAAGCACCCACTGCAATCTAAAAAATTGGCATCCAGATGGAGGAAATGCCGCACAACGAATGGTGGGTGCTAACGGGGTCGAACCGCTGACCTACGCCTTGTAAGGGCGCCGCTCTACCAACTGAGCTAAGCACCCGCTGTGCAATAAAAAAAGCATCTAGATTGCTCTATATGCTTTTTTGACAGTGGGAAGTGGTGGGTGCTAACGGGGTCGAACCGCTGACCTACGCCTTGTAAGGGCGCCGCTCTACCAACTGAGCTAAGCACCCCACTGTAAAACTTGGATTAGTTCAAAGCGTCCTTCAGGGCCTTGCCTGGACGGAACTTAGGCACCTTGGCCGCTTTGATCTTGATGGTGTCGCCCGTACGTGGGTTGCGACCTGTACGAGCAGCGCGCTTACCAACGGCAAAAGTACCAAAACCTACCAGGGAAACTGTACCGCCCTTTTTCAAGGTCTTCTTCACTGCATCGATAGTCGACTCCAGTGCGCGCGCTGCGGCAGCCTTGGAGATATCGGCGTTGTTAGCAATGTGCTCAATCAGTTCAGTCTTATTCACAAGATGCCTCTCGGGAAATGGTTGTTGGAGCGCTTTTGTGACTGATTCTTCAAGAAAAAGAATCGACACCAGATGGTGCCTGTCAGCGTTAGCGAGATTCTAGTCAGGTTTCTCAGGCGTTTTGGTTAAAAACACGTTTTTTTCGCGCTTTTGCATGAGCTAACTCATCGCATTGCCGAATGCCCGCGCCATCACACCTGAGCGAACGATCACTTTTTTACACGGCTCTGCGCATTCGAGCAATAAAAAAGCGCTGAGGGTGTTCCCTCAGCGCTGAATGTACACCACGTGCAGCCAATGTGGCACGGGTGCTAGTGCTTGACGCGGCTGCGAATCTCCGGGATCGCCTTTTGCAGGTAATACACCATGGACCAGACAGTCAGTACCGCGGCAGCCCAAATCAGGATTTGCCCCCAAAGGTGAGTGTCGATCACACCAAAGAGCAAACCATCAAACAGCAAGAACGGGATGGCCACCATCTGCACCGTCGTTTTGACCTTGCCAATCATGTGCACCGCCACGCTCTTGCTGGCTCCAATCTGGGCCATCCATTCGCGCAGCGCAGAAATCGCGATTTCGCGACCAATGATGATCAGCGCCACAAACACATCCGCACGCTGCAGGTGCACCAGCACCAGCAAGGAAGCGCACACCAAGAACTTGTCGGCCACCGGATCCAGGAACGCGCCGAACGAGGAAGTCTGGTTCAAGCGCCGTGCCAGAAAGCCATCCAGCCAGTCGGTAGCAGCAAACACGATGAACATCAACGCCGCAATCAAATTGCGGGCTTCTGGCGCAAATGGCGCATAGAACACTCCGACGATCAGCGGGATCGCAATAATGCGCGTCCAGGTCATCAGGGTGGGAATGGTGAAGAACATGGTGGCGATTGTGTCACGGCTGGCGCACTTTGGAAGCAAGCGTGCGCGCAGCGGTCATCCGCTGTCGCCACGCATCAATGCAACGCACGGTAAATATCGTCGGCCAGACTGGCGGAAATACCCTCCACCGTCATCAAATCTTCAACGCTGGCATTGCCCACACCACGCACGCCACCAAAGCGCTGCAGCAAACGGGCACGCCGCTTGGGCCCCACACCGGGGATATCTTCCAGACTACTTTGCCCCGTGCGCACCTTGGCGCGCTGCGCCCGCATGCCGGTGATGGCAAAACGATGGGCTTCATCGCGAATCTGCGCCACCAGCATCAAAGCCGCCGAGTCGTGCCCCAAATAGACCTTGGGGCGGCCGTCGGCAAACACCAGCTCTTCAAGCCCGACCTTGCGCCCCTCGCCTTTTTCCACGCCGACGATGCGCGAGACATCAAGCTGTAGCTGCACAAACACTTCACGCGCCATGCTCACCTGCCCTTTACCGCCATCTACCAGCACCAAATCTGGCAGGCGCGGCGCACCGGCATCCAGCTCCGCACCGCCCGCAGCTTGTAAGGCATCGGCCACGGGTTTGTAGCGGCGGGTCAGTACCTGGCGCATCGCCGCGTAATCGTCGCCCGGGGTAATGCCCGTGATGTTGAAGCGCCGGTATTCGCTGTTTTGCATTTTGTGGTGGTGAAACACCACGCACGATGCCTGCGTGCTTTCGCCCGCCGTGTGCGAGATGTCAAAGCACTCGATCGACAACTCATCCAGGCGATCCTGTGGTAGATCCAGCGCCTCCGCCAGCGCACGCGTGCGCGCCTGTTGCGAGCCTTCTTCCGCCAGCAAGCGCGCCAGCTGAATGGCCGCGTTCTGAACCGCCATTTCCAGCCAGATACGCCGCTGCTCACGCGGCTGCTGCACGGCCGTCACCTTACAGCCCGCCTGCGCCGACAGCGCCTGCATCAGCGCCACATCCACGCCCTCACTCACCACCAGAATGGGCGGTATCGGCACGTCGATGTAGTGCTGCGCCAAAAAGGCCTCCAGCAACCGCTCTTCCACGGACTGCGCGGCCACCTCTTCATCGCTCTGGTACACACCCATGGCGTCATCGAGCTGCGAGGGAAAGTAAGCCCGATCCCCCAGATGCCGCCCACCACGCACCATGGCCAGATTCACACAGGCACGCCCACCTTGCACCTTCACGGCCAGTATGTCGACATCCTTGTCATCCGTGGTCTCAATCGCCTGCTGGTGCAGCACCGTGCTCAGCGCACTCATCTGATTGCGGATTTCTGCGGCTTTCTCGTACTCCATCTTGTCCGCGTGGGCCATCATGCGCTGCTCCATCTGCAACAGCAGCGCCTGCGTCTCGCCGCGCAACATGGCCTCGGCATTGCGCACATCGGCGGCGTAGTCCTGCGGGCTGATGTGATCCACACAAGGGGCCGAGCAGCGCTTGATCTGAAACAGCAGGCACGGGCGCGAGCGGTTGGCAAACACCGTGTCTTCGCAGGTGCGCAGCCTGAACACTTTCTGCAGCAGCTGAATGCTTTCCTTGACCGCCCATGCGCTGGGATAGGGGCCAAAGTAGCGGTGTTTTTTGTCGGTGCTGCCGCGGTAGTACGCCACACGCGCAAAGCACTGGCTGGCAGGACTGCGGATATCGCCATCGTGCGCTGCCGTGCCTGTGAGCTTGAGGTAGGGATAGCTCTTATCGTCCCTGAACAGAATGTTGTACTTAGGGTGCTGGGTCTTGATGAGGTTGTTTTCCAGCAGCAGTGCCTCCGCCTCGGAGCGCACCACCGTGGTCTCCAGCTTGGCGATTTTCCCCACCATATGGCCGATGCGCGTGCCGCCATGGTCTTTCTGGAAATAGCTGCTCACGCGGCGCTTGAGGTTGCGTGCCTTGCCCACGTACAGCAGTTGGTCTGCCGCATCAAAGTAGCGGTAAACACCGGGCAGCGAAGGCAGTGCCGCCACCTGGGCCAAGATTTCTGGAGAGTGCGCTTCAAACGACATGGCTGCATTGTGGCGTTTTGCACATGCCCCGCCTAGCAAGGCCCGCAACTTTTCAAAACAAATAGCTGCCTGCGCTGAATTAATAAGGGCTAGCAGCCAATTTCACTCTTGCTTTCACAATCACGCACCGCAGGCAGCCCGCGCCGCACTGCGCTACCATCGCCCGCCTGCCCCTTGCCTCTCTCCCGCACCCTTTGCCCGCCCTGCTTGGACAGGCACCAAAGCCATGTTTGATACCGCTTCCACACCCCACCACGCACCACGCTGGGATATTTTTTGCCAAGTGATCGACAACTTTGGCGATATCGGGGTGTGCTGGCGCCTAGCTGCAGAACTGGGTGCGCGCGGCTTGCGGGTGACACTGCACATCGATGACGCCAGCGCCCTGCAATGGATGGCCCCGCAAGGCGCGCCCGGCGTCTGCGTAGTTCCCTACGATGCTGCCTACGCACCCCACCCGGACGTGGTGATTGAAGCCTTTGGTTGTGAAGCGCCTTCCACCTATCTGCAGGCACTAGCCCAGCACCACACCCAGCGCCAGCAAGCGGGCCAGCCCTTGCCCGTGCTGGTTAACCTGGAATACCTGTCGGCCGAAGACTATGTGGAGCGCTGCCACCGCCTGCCGTCGCGCATCATGAGCGGCCCCGCTGCAGGCATGACACGCTGGTTTTTCTACCCCGGCTTTACCGCGCGCACCGGTGGTTTGCTGCGTGAGCAATCGCTGCCCCAGCGCCAGGCCACCTTCGACCGCGACGCCTGGCGCCAGGCACAAGGCATTCAACCCGGTGAATGCGCCATCTCCCTGTTTTGTTATGAGCCTGCGGCGCTGCCCACCTTGCTGCAGCAGCTCAACACACCCACACCAGGCTGGCACCCACGCCTGCTGGTCACCCCAGGGCGTGCCACGGCCGCCGTGCAGGCGCTGGACACGGCCGCGGCACTCCACCCGGTTTATCTGCCGCCACGCACGCAACAGGCGTTTGATGAAATGCTCTGGGGCTGCGATGTGAATTTGGTGCGCGGCGAAGACTCGCTGGTGCGCGCACTGTGGGCGGGCCAGCCGCTGGTCTGGCATATCTATCCGCAGCACGACAACGCCCACCACACCAAGCTCAACGCCTTTCTGGACTGGCTGCAAGCACCCGCCAGTTTGCGTGCTTTTCACCACGCCTGGAACGGCATGACCGCCCCCCAGACGCTGCCCGCCATAACCCCAGCCCTGCTGCAGGAATGGCACGCTTGCGCCCTGCAGGCACGGGAAAATTTATGCCATCACAGCGATCTGATCGCACAGCTACAACCGTTTGTGGCTGAAAAAAGCTAAAATCCCACCTTTGCCGCTTTGAAGGCCCTGCGCGCAGCGCGCGGGTGTGACCTGAGCGGCTCCCGCCGCGGAACATGCGGCAGGCCCACCGCTTACCCATAGCGACATGCTTGCCTGCCGTGTTGAGCGGCTTTACCCAACCAGCTAAGCAAGCTATGAAAATCGCTCAAGAAATCCGCGCCGGCAACGTGATCATGTTCGGTAAGGACCCCATGATCGTCCTGAAGACCGAATACGCCCGTGGCGGCCGTGGCGCTGCCACCGTGCGCATGAAGCTCAAGAGCCTGATTGGCAACTTCGGCACAGAAAACGTGTTCAAGGCCGACGACAAGATCGACAACGTGATCCTGGACAAGAAGGAGTGCACCTACTCCTACTTCGCCGACCCCATGTACGTGTGGATGGACACCGAATTCAACCAGTACGAAGTCGAAGCCGAAAACATGGCTGACGCGCTGAACTACCTGGAAGACGGCATGGTCGCTGAAGTGGTGTTCTACGACGGCAAGGCTATCTCCTGCGAACTGCCCACCACCATCGTGCGCGAAATCACCTGGACAGAACCTGCTGTCAAGGGCGACACATCGGGCAAGGTGCTCAAGCCTGCCAAGATCGCTACCGGCTTCGAAGTGGCTGTGCCTTTGTTCGTGTCGCAAGAAGACAAGATCGAAATCGACACCCGCACTGGCGAATACCGCAAGCGCGTGTAAGGCGGGGCCGCAGCCCTGCTGCACCACACCTGCACCACAAAGGCTTCCTTCGGGAAGCCTTTTTTCTTACCTGTACCTGCGCCAAGAAATGCAAAAACAAGAGCAGCTTGCGCGCCGTTTGACTACACATCTGCATCAAAACCACCGAAAAACCAGAAACAACAAGCGGTAAGCGCTTCTATTTTTGAAGTTGCACGCGAACCAATGCCGCTTACGGCCAAAAAGTTAACCGCCACCCCCTCAATGGGTTGCACCTGAATTGCAGCAGGTAAACCCCAATACCTATCGAGGTTGCACCTTTTTAGAATCGCCCCACTTCTGCAATGTGCACAGGTTCTTCTTCAGGGAGCTCGGCGGGTATGGTGACCACAACGATCGGCATCAAGGTAGATGAGTTGATGCGTGACAGGCTCAAAGCTGCAGCGCAGCAACTGGGCTGCACGCCCCACTGGCTGCACAAGCAGGCGCTGCACAGCTATCTGGAAGCCATCGAACAAGGCAAACCGCTGCCCGAGCTGCAGTACCTGGGTACAACCCATGCCGGCGACACGGGTGAACCCGAAGCGCTGGGTGATGCCGCTGCACCCTACGCCCCGTTTTACGCCTTGGCGCAAGATGTGCAGTCGCAAAGCGTGCTGCGCGCGGCCATCACCGCCGCCTACCGCCGCCCGGAAACCGAATGCCTGCCACTGCTGATTGCACATGCCAGCAGTCCCCAGCCACAAGGTGTGCAAGCCCTGGCCACACGCTTGGTGCAAGCCCTGCGCGACAAACGCCACAAAAAGACATCGGGCGTGGAAGCGCTGGTGCAGGAATATTCGCTGTCCAGCCAGGAAGGCGTGGCCCTGATGTGCCTGGCCGAAGCGCTGCTGCGCATTCCAGACCGCGCCACGCGCGATGCACTGATCCGCGACAAGGTCAGCAAGGGCGACTGGAAATCGCACACCGATTCACCCTCGCTGTTTGTCAATGCCGCCACTTGGGGCCTGATGATCACGGGCAAGCTGGTCAGCGTGCACAGCGAGCAAAAGCTCGGCTCTGCCCTCACCCGCATCATCGCCAAGGGCGGTGAGCCGCTGATCCGCCAGGGCGTGAACACCGCCATGCGAATGATGGGCGAGCAGTTCGTGACCGGCCAGACGATTGGCGCTGCGCTGGCCAACAGCCGCAAGCTCGAAGACAAAGGCTTTCGCTACTCCTACGATATGCTGGGCGAGGCCGCGACCACCGAAGCCGATGCACTGCGCTACCTGCAGTCGTACGAGCAGGCCATCCACGCCATAGGCCAGGCCTCGCAAGGGCGCGGCATTTATGAAGGGCCGGGCATTTCCATCAAGCTATCGGCCCTGCACCCGCGCTACAGCCGCGCCCAGCGCGAGCGCGTGATGACCGAGCTGTACCCGCGCCTGCTCAAACTGGCCGAGCTGGCCCGCCAATACGACATTGGCCTGAACATCGATGCCGAAGAGGCCGACCGCCTGGAAATTTCGCTCGATCTGCTCGAACAACTGTGCTTTGCCTCCACCCTGGCCGGCTGGAACGGCATCGGCTTTGTGGTGCAGGCCTACCAGCGCCGCGCCTTCTTTGTGCTGGACTGGATCATCGATCTGGCCCAGCGCAGCAAGCACCGACTGATGGTGCGCCTGGTCAAAGGCGCTTACTGGGACAGCGAAATCAAGCGCGCCCAAGTCGATGGGCTGGAAGACTATCCCGTCTACACGCGCAAGCTACACACCGATGTGTCCTACTTGGCCTGCGCGCGCAAGCTGCTGGATGCACCGCAAGCCATCTTCCCCCAATTTGCCACGCACAACGCCCACACGCTGGCCAGCATCTACCACATGGCGGGCAACAACTACTACCGAGGCCAGTATGAATTCCAGTGCCTGCATGGCATGGGCGAAGGGCTGTACGAAGAGGTGGTGGGCGATGCCGCACACGGCAAGCTGGCGCGCCCCTGCCGCATTTATGCACCGGTGGGCACCCATGAAACCCTGCTGGCCTACCTGGTGCGCCGTCTGTTGGAAAACGGCGCCAACAGCTCTTTTGTGCACCAGATTGGCGATGAAAGCATCGATATTGCCCAACTGGTGGCCGATCCCGTGCTCGCCGCCCAGGCCCTGCACCCGCTGGGTCGCCCGCATGACCGCATTCCCACCCCGGCCGCGCTGTACGCCGCGCAGGAACGGGGCAATTCGGCCGGCCTGGATTTGAGCAATGAGCAACGCCTGGCCTCGCTGTCCGCGGCCCTGCTCAGCAGCGTAGCCCTTGTCACCGCCCAGCCCGCGCACGCCAGCCACTTGGTTGCGCAGGCCGTGCACAACCCGTCCCACGCCCACGATGTGCTGGGCGAGGTGCGCATGGCAGGCCCTGCCGAAGTCGCACAAGCCCTGGCACAAGCGCAGCATGCAGCGCCCATCTGGCAAGCCACCCCGGTCAACGCCCGTGCCGAAGCCCTGCAACGCGCCGCCGATTTGCTGCAGGCACAGCTGCAACCGTTGATGGGTCTGCTGTGCCGCGAAGCCGGCAAGACATTGCCCAACGCCATCTCCGAAGTGCGCGAAGCCATCGACTTCCTGCGCTACTACGCCCAGCAAGCCACCCAGCACCTGAACAACGACAGCCACCGCCCACTGGGCGTGGTGGTCTGCATCAGCCCCTGGAACTTTCCGTTGGCCATCTTCTGCGGCCAGATTGCAGCCGCCTTGGCGGCGGGCAATGTGGTGATTGCCAAACCAGCGGAACAAACCAACCTGATCGCCGCCCAAGCAGTGGCCCTGCTGCACCAGGCAGGCATTCCCGAGCACGCGCTGCAAATGCTGCCTGGCGATGGTGAAACCGTGGGCGAAGCCCTGGTCGCCCACCCAGCCACCGATGCCGTGGTGTTCACGGGTTCGCACCCGGTAGCCCAGCACATTCACCGCCGCCTGTCGCAACGCCTGGGGCAACACGGCAAGCCCGTGCCGCTGATCGCCGAAACCGGTGGTATCAACGCCATGGTGGTGGACTCCTCGGCCCTGTCCGAGCAAGTGGTGGGCGATGTGTTGATGTCAGCCTACGACTCCGCTGGCCAGCGCTGCTCGGCCTTGCGCCTGCTGTGCCTGCAAGAAGACAGCGCTGACCATGTGCTGCATATGCTGCGCGGCGCCATGCAAGAGCTGCGCGTGGGCAAACCCGACCAGCTGGCCACCGATGTCGGCCCCGTCATTGACGCCCAGGCCAAGGCCGATATCGAAAGCTATATCGACAGCATGCGCAGCCAGGGCCACGCCGTCACGCGCCTGGATCTGCCTGCTGAATGCCGCCACGGCCACTTTGTGGCCCCCACCCTGATTGAAGTCAACCGCGTCCAAGACCTGAGCCGCGAAGTCTTTGGCCCCGTGCTGCATGTGCTGCGCTATGCGCGCAAAGACATGGATGCCTTGCTGCAAGCCATCAACCAGCTGGGCTTTGGTCTGACCTTTGGCGTGCACACCCGCCTGGATGAAACCGTGGCCCATGTGTGCGAGCGCATTCATGCCGGCAATATTTATGTGAACCGCAACATCGTCGGTGCGGTGGTGGGCGTGCAGCCTTTTGGCGGCGAGGGCCTGTCGGGCACCGGCCCCAAGGCTGGTGGCCCGCTTTACCTGTTCCGCCTGCTGGCCCAAGCGCCTGCGCTGCAGCAAGTGCCCGTCATCACCGCACGTGGCACCCACACACTGGACATTGCCGCTGGCGCGCAAGTGGCACTGGACAGTCCCACCGGCGAAACCGACCAGTACGGCCTGCAACCCCGCGGCCTGGTCTGGGGCTTGCCCCAGTCCGTGGCTGGCCTGCAGGCCCAATGGCAGGCCTGCCACGCCACCGGCAACACCTTGCTGCTGCAAGACAGCCCGCGCGTGCGGGCGCTGGCAGCACAGTGGCAGCAGCACAACCCCGATGCCCCGGGCACTGCTTTGCAATGGGCCAGCGATGCCGAACTGGCACAACTGCCCTTGCAAGCGGCGCTGGCCGAGAGCGATACCGATGCCCTGCTGCAGCTGCAGCAGCAGCTCAGTGCCCGCCCCGGCCCACTGCTGCTGGTGCAAGGGCTGACCAGCGATGAAATTCACAGCGGCGAAAGCTACCGCCAGGAACGTTTATTGCGTGAAATCAGCATCAGCACCAACACCACCGCCGCAGGCGGCAATGCCAGTCTGATGATGGTGGGTTAGTCCCATTCCCTTCTGAAGCCAGCCTTTCTACAGTCCTTTTTTCTTCACCACTAAGGAGCAACGTCACATGCCTACCACTCCATCCTTCAAGACCGTGACCAGCACCCTGGCACTGGCCTGCGCCTTCGGCGGCCTGATGAGCGCCGCCCACGCTGAAACCACTGTACGCCTGGGCTTTGCCGCCCCGCTGACCGGCCCCCAGGCCCACTACGGCGAAGACATGCGCAACGGTTTGACCATGGCGCTGGAAGAGGCCAATGCCAAGGGCATCAAGCTCGACGGTGACAAGGCCAAGTTTGTGCTGGTGTCCAAGGACGACCAGGCTGACCCCCGTACTGGCGTGCAAGTGGCACAACAGATTGTGGACGCCAAGGTCAACGGCATGCTGGGTCACTTCAACTCCGGCACCACCATTCCTGCATCCCGCGTGTACAACGATGCTGGCATTCCACAAATTGCCATGGCCACCTCGCCCGAGTACACCCAGCAAGGCTATGACAACACCTTCCGCATGATGACCAGCGACACCCAGCAAGGTGCTGCCGTGGGCGTCTTCATCGTGAAAGATTTGAAGGCCAAGAAAGTCGCCGTCATTGACGACCGTACCGCCTACGGCCAAGGCCTGGCTGACCAGGTGATCGCCGCCGTCAAGCGTGCGGGCGGCACTGTGGTGGCCCGCGAATACACCACCGACAAGGCCAGCGACTTCACCGCCATCCTGACCAGCATCAAGGCCAAGGGCGCTGATGCCATCTTCTTCGGCGGCCTGGATGCGCAATCCGGCCCCATGCGCCGTCAGATGCAGACACTGGGCATCACCCAGCCACTGGTTTCCGGTGAAATGACCCGCAGCGACACCTTCCTGAAGCTGGCAGGCGACGCCGCCAACGGCACCTATGCCTCCTTGGCAGGCGTGCCCCTGAAGACCATGGCCCAGGGCGAAAAGTTTGCCGCTGCCTACAAGGCCCGCTTCAAGGCTGAACCCGGCGTCTACGCCCCCTACGCCTATGACGGCGCATGGAACATGATCACCGCCATGGAACAAGCGGGCTCGGCCAAGGCCGACAAGTACCTGTCCAAGCTGGCCGCTCTGAAGCGCAGCGGCGCCACCAGCGCCAACATTGCCTATGACAGCAAGGGCGACCTGAGCGAAGTGGCCGTGACGATCTACAACGTCAAGGGCGGCAAGTGGGAAGAAGTGAAAACCATTGTGGACTCTGGCAAGTAAGGCCATGCCCCAGTCACGCCCGCTGAACGCTCTGCGGGCGTGACGGCTGCTCCCAGCGGCCGTGTGCGGTGGCTGCACGCCACCGCCCTCTCTCGGACTTGTTCCTTCACAGGTCCATTTTTCTCCGACTGCCCACACCGCCAGGTGCGCCCGTCATGGATATTTTTCTGCAACAAATCATCAACGGCCTGACCGCTGGCAGCGTGTATGCGCTGGTAGCACTGGGCTACACCATGGTCTACGGCATCATCGGCCTGATCAACTTCGCCCACGGCGATGTGGTCATGGTAGGTGCCATGACGGCCACCAGCATCGTGCTGGCCCTGGTCGGTCACTACGGTGATGTGTCCGTTTTCGTCGCGCTTGGGGCTGCCCTGCTCGTGTCCATTCCCGTGTGCATGGCGCTGGGCTGGACGGCCGAGCGCATTGCTTACCGCCCGCTGCGCCGCGCCCCGCGCCTGGCCGCACTGATTACGGCCATTGGCGTGTCTATCATCATCCAGAACGTGGCGATGATGGTCTGGGGCCGCAACTACCTGAATTTCCCGCACATCATCGAACCCACCGTGTTCCAGCTGGGTGACGCGCGCCTGAGCATGCTGCAAATTGCCATCATGCTGGGCTCCGCCCTGATCATGGTGGCCCTGCTGCTGCTGGTGCACAAAACCCGCCTGGGCATGGCCATGCGCGCCACCGCCCAGAACCGCGAAGTGGCCGGTCTGATGGGGGTGAACATCAACACCGTCATCTCTGCAGCCTTCCTGATTGGTTCGGCCCTGGCCGCGATAGCGGGCGTGATGATCACCAGCTACTACGGCGTGGCCCAGTACACCATGGGCTTCATGCTGGGCCTCAAGGCCTTTACCGCTGCGGTGCTGGGCGGCATTGGCAACCTCGGCGGCGCCATGCTCGGCGGCCTGCTGCTGGGCCTGATCGAGGCACTGGGCTCCGGCTACGTGGGCAGCCTGACCAACGGCGTCTTCGGCAGCCACTACCAAGATGTGTTCAGCTTCATCGTGCTGGTGGTTGTGCTGATCTTCCGCCCCTCCGGCCTGCTGGGCGAACGTTCGGGAGACCGCGCATGAGCCAGACACTCACCCCCTCCAAAGTCCGCACGCCCGCCAAAGTGTGGCTGGGTGCATTTGCCATCGGTGCCGTGCTGCTGGCGCTGCCTTTCCTGCTCAACGCCACCACCGGCCAGGGCTGGATCCGCATTCTCAACTTTGCCCTGCTGTATGTGATGCTGGCGCTAGGCCTGAACATCGTGGTGGGCTTTGCCGGTCTGCTCGACCTGGGCTACATCGCCTTCTATGCCGTCGGGGCCTATGCCTGGGCATTGCTGGCCTCACCGCACTTTGATCTGCATCTGCCTTTTTGGGTGGTACTACCCATTGGTGTTGCGCTGGCTGCTATGGCGGGCATAGCACTGGGCTTTCCGGTGCTGAAGCTGCGCGGTGACTACCTGGCCATCGTGACGCTGGGCTTTGGCGAAATCATCCGCATCTTCATGAACAACCTGGATGCGCCGGTGAACATCACCAACGGCCCGCAAGGCATCAACCGCATCGACACCTTCAAGATTGGTGACTGGGCGCTGGGCCGCCCCGAAAACATTCTGGGCTTTCGCATCACCGGGCCAGAAAAGTACTACTACCTGTTGATGGCGCTGGTCATCCTCATCATCTTCATCTGTATCCGCCTGCAGAACTCGCGCGTAGGCCGTGCCTGGGAAGCCGTGCGCGAAGACGAAGTGGCCGCCAAGGCCATGGGCATCAACACCCGCAACATCAAGCTCATGGCCTTTGGCATGGGTGCCAGCTTTGGCGGTGTGGCCGGTTGCCTGTTTGCCTCCATGCAGGGCTTTGTCAGCCCCGAGAGCTTTGGCCTGAGCGAGTCCATTGCCATCTTGTGCATGGTGGTGCTGGGCGGCATGGGCCATGTGCCCGGCGTGGTGGCGGGTGCGCTGCTGCTATCCATCTTCCCGGAAGTGCTGCGCAACGTGGTGGTGCCCATTCAGCAAACCCTGTTTGGGGATGTGCTGGTCGATCCAGACGCTATCCGCATGCTGCTGTTTGGTGTGGCGCTGGTGGCCGTGATGATCTTCCGCCCCGAAGGGCTGTGGCCATCCAGCGTGCGCAAACGTGAACTCAACCGTGGCAAGGAGACGCAAGCATGAACGCCGTGCCGCCCACCACATCCCCCACGCCAGTCCGCGAGCCCTTGCTGGTTGCACAAGGCCTGAGCAAGCGCTTTGGCGGCCTGCAGGCCCTCAAAGACGTGAACTTTGAAATCCGCAAAGGCGAGATCTTTGGCCTGATTGGCCCCAACGGCGCCGGCAAAACCACGCTGTTCAACGTGATGACCGCGCTGTACATCCCGGAGTCGGGCAGCTGCAACTTCCAGGGGGTGGAGCTGACTCGGCTCAAACCGCACCAGATCGCCGAACAAGGCCTGGCACGCACCTTCCAGAACATTCGCTTGTTTGCCTCGCTCACCGCGCTAGAAAACGTGATGATCGGCCAGCACCTGCGCACCAAGGCCGGGCTGTGGGGCGCCGTGGTGCGCAACAAGGCCACACGCGAGGAAGAAGCCCGCACCGAAGCGCGGGCGCTGGAGTTGCTGGACTACGTCGGCATTGGCCACGTTGCCAATGAAGTCGCGTCTTCGCTGTCTTACGGCGACCAGCGCCGCCTGGAAATTGCCCGCGCTCTGGCCACCGGCCCCGCGCTGCTGGCCCTGGACGAACCTGCCGCAGGCATGAACCCGTCCGAGACCGTGGTGCTGCGCGCACTGATCGAGAAAATCCGCAACGACGGCATCACCGTGCTGCTGATCGAGCACGACATGAAGCTGGTCATGAACATGTGTGACCGCGTGCTGGTGCTGGAATACGGCCAGGTGCTGTCCTATGGCCTGCCGCACGAAGTGCAGCGCGATCCGCGCGTCATCGAAGCCTATCTGGGCAAAGGCGCCGCCCAAGACCCGCACCTGCACCCTGAACTTGCCACCCCCAACCCGGAGGAGCCTCGCCATGACTGAAGCCGCGAACGCTTCTACCCCCCTGCTCGATCTGCGTGGTGTGGATGTTGCCTATGGCGGCATCCGTGCCGTGCGCCAGCTGGACCTGCACGTCAACCCCGGTGAACTGGTGGCCCTGATCGGTGCCAACGGTGCTGGCAAAAGCACCACGCTGCGTGCCATCTGCGGTCTGGTGCCGCTGGCGGCCGGCAGCATTCACTACCAGGGCCAGAATCTGGCAGGCCAGCCCGTACATGCCATGGTGCGCCAAGGCCTGGTGATGGTGCCCGAAGGGCGCGGCATCTTCCCGCAGCTGACCATTGAAGAAAACCTGCACATGGGCGCCTACAGCCGCAGCGACAGGGCCACTCTTGCGCAAGAAGAGGAACAGGTCTACCAGCGCTTTCCGCGCCTGGCCGAGCGGCGCAAGCAAACCGCGGGCACGCTCTCGGGCGGCGAGCAGCAAATGCTGGCCATGGGCCGTGCCATCCTCTCCAAACCCAAGCTGCTGCTGCTCGATGAGCCCACCATGGGCCTGGCACCCATCATGGTGGACAAAATCTTCGAGGTGATCGAAGACATCTCCCGGCAAGGCGTCACCATCTTGCTGATTGAGCAAAACGCCCGCCTGGCGCTGGAAGTGAGCCAGCGCGGCTATGTGCTGGAGTCCGGCGAGCTGACGCTGCAAGGCCCCGGCCACGCCCTGCTGCACGACCCCAAAGTGCGTGCAGCCTATCTGGGGGAGTGATTTCTCCTGCAGCATCAAAAAAGGCTTCCAACTGGAAGCCTTTTTTATTTTGCTAGCTGCCTGCGTAGGCTGCATAAGGGCTAGATGCCAATTGGATACTGCAACCGCACCTTGCCACTCAGCATTCAGACCGCTTGCTCCGGCGTGTCACCGCCATCGGCCTGCAGCGGCGTGATGGCCAGGTCGGCCCCCACAGCGCGTCGCTCGTCAAACACAAAGCAACCACCGTCGTAGAAAGCGCCATCGGTTTCTTCAAAGTACTTGAGGATGCCGCCTTCCAGCTGGTAGACATGTTCCAGCCCCTCATCGCGC
This sequence comes from Comamonas sp. 14P8.1.4, assembly GCF_057799285.1. NCBI lineage: Bacteria > Pseudomonadati > Pseudomonadota > Betaproteobacteria > Burkholderiales > Comamonadaceae > Comamonas > Comamonas sp. 14P8.1.4. The sequence continues at coordinate 1,085 of NZ_JBYOKN010000011.1, read as the reverse complement.
ATCAGGATGGCGGCTTTTTCGCAGCGGATGCCGCCGGTGCAAAAGCTCACCACCGTCTTGTCGGCCAAGCTGCCCTTGTGGGCACGCAGGGCAGGAGGAAATTCGGTGAACTTTGTCAAGCGCCAATCCACGGTATTGCGGAAGGTGCCCTCATCCACTTCGTAGTCGTTGCGGGTGTCCAGCGTGATCACTTCGCGGCCGTCATCGTCGTGGCCTTGCTCCAGCCAACGGCGCAAGGTAGCGGGCGCCACCGACGGCGCACGCCCTGCCGCAGGGCGAATCGTGGGGTGGTCCATGCGAATGATTTCGCGCTTGACCTTGACCAGCATCTTGCGAAACGGCACGGTGTCGGACCAGCTTTCCTTGGGCGCCAGATCGGCAAAGCGGGGGTCTTCACGCAAGGCATCGACAAAAGCATGCACAGCGGCAGCGGGGCCGGCTAAAAAGAAGTTGATGCCTTCTTCGGCCAGCAGCACCGTGCCCTTGAGGGCCAGCGCATTGGCACGCTCCGCCAAGGTGACGCGCAGCGCATCAGCATCCGGCAGGGGCGTGAACTTGTAGCAGGAAATATTGAGAATATCGGACACGGTGTCAATCTAGATATCGATGGATGCGGGTGGCTTGCCCGCCCTTCCAGGGTGTACAGGCCGTCTGCGCGCGCGGTGTGTGAACACACGAGGGGGCGCCGAACGTGCGCTCCAGCACACCCGGTGCAGCAGAAACGGCAGACCACTGGCAATGGAAACCCGCCACCGCAGGCACCCTGTCTGCAGGATGGAGAAAGCGCCCCATCCCCAGTGCACGGCAGACCTGCGCAGGTGGCAACTGCGTCAATTTTATGGGACAGCGGCGAAGCTGGTGCGCAGCCGGGTCTCCGTCAGAGTGTGCGGTGTGTTGGGTGTCTTCGTGCGGATGGGCGGTGGCTGGGCTCCAACTGCTTTCGCCGAGCTACTTCTGCTTTGCAGCGGTTGCGGCTGCTCGTAGCCGCAACGCGGCCTAACGGTCACCGTCCCATACCGGCCATCCGAGCATTGACGCGAGGGACAGCCCAATGACGGGTTTCAGGTGTGCAGCGGACAGCGACC